>BPKC01000001.1:1200000-1800000 GCA_026004935.1 Rhodothalassiaceae bacterium | reverse complement strand
CACATGGGCGATCAGGTTGTTCTGATAGCGCCAGGTCTCGAAGTCCCAGCCGGCCACGGTGCTGCGCGCGGCGGGCTCCTGCGGCGGGCCGAAGCGGTCATAGGGCAGACCGTCGGCCGAGGCGGTTGCCGCGGACTCCGCCGCGGGCTCCCGCTCCTCGCGGGCCAGCGCGCCCGCGGCGGCCTGCGCGGCCTTCCGCCAGGCGAGAAGGACCGCCGTGTCCGGCGCACCCTCGCCGCTCTCCAGCGGCTGGCGCGCCCGCAGGAAGACCGCCTGCGGCCGGCCCGCGAAGCGCCGCCGGATCTCGGCCAGCACGTCCGCCGTCGTCACCTCGCCGCGCACCGCCTCGAAATCGGCGAGCTGGTCGGACGGCGCCCGCAGCACGCGCCGATCGGTCAGCGAGTCGAGCGCGGCGGCCGCGAGCCGGGCGGACGGGCGGGTCGCGGCCTGCTCGGCCGCGCGCTTCAACTGCTCGCCGAAGGTGTCGAGCGCCCGGCGCAGCTCGTCGTCTCCGATTCCCTTCGCGATGAGGCGCGTGAGCTCGCGCGCCATCACATCCATCGCCCGCCGCCAGTCGTCACCCTGGGGTACGAAGGTGAGCGACAGGAACTGGGCGGCCCGCGGCACATTGAGAATGCCGAAGCCGCCGGCGGCGAAACCGGGATCCTGACCGAACTGCAGCTTCTGCAGCCGGAGCGCGAAGCTGTACTGCGCCGCCTGCCAGGCGATCTCGCGCTTGAGCGCCTCGCGAAAGGCCTCTTTGCGCCGCTCGGGCGGAACCCTCGGCGCGTGGCGGCCCGCATATTCGGGATCGGCCAGCGCCCAGTCCGCGAGCGGCATGTGGGAGAACAGGAGCACCGCCGGCGTCGTGTCGGCGGAGACGAAATGGCCGGCGCGGAAGGCCTGCGGCACGGCGACCTCGGGCTCGAGATCGCGCGCGGGTGCGGGCGAGCTGCGCCGGAAGTCTCCGAACTCGGCGCGCACGATCGCCTCCATGGTCTCGCGCGGCAGGTCGCCGGCCATGACCAGGACGATGTTCTCCGGCCGGTAGAAGCGCTCGTAGAAGCTGACGAGATCCTCGCGGGTGATCGCCGCGATGCTCTCCTTCGTGCCGCTCACCGGATGGCGGCCCGCCTCGGCGTCGGGCACGAGGAAGCCGTAGAGGCCGTAGACGAAGCGGCGCTGGGCGCTGTCGCGGTCCACCCGCTCCTGCTCGACGACCGCGCGCTCCTGCTCGATGGTCACGGGATCGAGGGCAAGGCCGTCGGCGATGTCGCGCATGATGGCGACCAGCGCGCGGACCTTGTCTTCCGCGTTGTCCGGCAGGCGGAAGCCGTATTCGGTCCGCGTCATGTCCGTGCTGCCGTTGGCGTCCGCGCCCGCACGGATTCCGAGGCGTTCGAGCCGCGTGAAAACGGGCTCGTCCGCCCGCCGGCTGCCCTGGAAGGCGAGATGCTCGAGCAGATGGGCGAGGCCCGCCTTCTCCTCCGGCTCGTCCAGCGCGCCGGCCAGAACCCGCATCGACACCACCACCTCCTTCGGCGGTGTCGCATTCGGCACCAGCACGACCGTGAGACCGTTTTGAAGACGCAGGAAATGAAAGGCCGGATCGGGCCTCAGGCCATAGGGGTTCGTCTCGTGCGGGAAGGGCGGCGGCGCGGCCGCGGCCGCAACGGCGACCCGGGCGATCAGCGCCGCCGCGAAGATCGCGCCGGTTGCGCGCGCCAGAGTCCGGGCGATGAATCCGGTAGTGCGTCCCTTGGGCATGAGCGATTCCCTCCCCTTCGCAAGCCGTGCCCCGCGTCTGCGCACCAGCGTTAGGCGGCGCCGCCGCCGCCTGTCAAGACGACGACCGGCCACCCGCAGCCGCCTCGTGCGGGTAGGGCGCGCCATGCCGCGCTGATCACCGATGACCGATGACTGATGACCGATACGTCGTTCGCCGGCTCGACCGGCGAACCCTGCCGGTCACCAGTGATCAGTCATCAGTCATCAGAAACGGGCGACAAGCCGACAGGGACGTTCCCCTCTCACGTCATTCGCCGGCTTGACCGGCGAATCCAGGCAACCGTGAGAGCAACTTTGACGCCCGTGAATGCTTCACCATCCGCTGGACCCGCCGGTCAAGCCGCCGGGTGACGAAGAGAAAGTGTCAGCGGGTGACGCATTTCTTTTTCGTCATTCGCCGCGAATGCGGCGAATCCAGCGGCCATGCGTGACGGCTTCGACGCCGGCAGTTGGCCCCGCCGGCGGCTGGACCCGCCGGTCGAGCCGGCGGGTGACGCTCTCCTTCCTCGTCATTCGCCGCGAATGCGGCGAATCCAGCGGCCATGCGTGACGGCTTCGACGCCGGCAGTTGGCCCCGCTTCCGGCTGGACCCGCCGGTCGAGCCGGCGGGTGACGCTCTCCTTCCTCGTCATTCGCCGCGAATGCGGCGAATCCAGCGGCCATGCGTGACGGCTTCGACGCCGGCAGTTGGCCCCGCCGGCGGCTGGACCCGCCGGTCGAGCCGGCGGGTGACGAGGGGGAGATCCGCTCACCGCCCCCTGGCGTCAAGCGGGGTGAGCTGCGTCGCCCAGCGGCGCAGGAAGAAGGGCGGGCTGCCGCTGCCGCGGATCTGCACCACCGCCTCGCGGGTGAACCGCGCCCCGCCCGCCAGCCGCGCGCTGGCGATGATGCGGTAGCTCGCGCGCGTCGAGGCGCCGAAGAATGGGTTGTCCACCGGCCGCTCCGCGCGGCGGAAGACGCCGCCGAGGCGGGCCCGCAGCCCCAGCAGGACGTTGCGCGCCGCCGGCGTCAGGCCGGGCACGGCCTCGAGCACGAAGACGGGGGCGACGAGCGGGTCGATCTGCGGCAGCCCGTTCATCACCGTCACGAAGAGCTTCATCCGCGCCGCCAGCGCATAGGAGATGCCGAGCACCTGCGGCAGCTCGTCGATGCTCTCGAACGGGGCATCCTTGGCGCCGAAGGGCAGCCCCGCGGCCGCGTAATCCGCATCCTCCGCGCCGCCCGGCAGCGGCCGGTCGTCGAGATCGCGGAAATCCACGATGCGCGCCGCAAGCGCCGCGGCCTCCGCCTCCGACGCGCCGACCCGGCGCAGCACGCCCGCAAGCAGCGCCGGCTCGGCGGCGTTGAGATCGACGAGCCCGCCCGCATCCGTGACCGACAGCGCCACCTCGCCTTCCGGAAAGCGCAGCGACAGCGGCGTGCCGTCCACCGGCAGCGCCCGGCCGCCTTCGCCGCCGCCCAGATAGATCTGCTCGAGCAGGCGCGCGATCGCCGTGTGCACGGCCGCATCCGCCAGCGCACGGGCGCGGGCCTGCTCCTGGCCGGCGCGCACCGAGGTCAGCCCGGCCACCGTCTCGGCGCGGAAGCCGGCGACCACGAGAGCGATCAGCGCCAGCGCCCACAGCACCGAAACCAGCGCGATGCCCCGCGCCCGCGCGCGCGCCCCGGTCGCAGCCTGCTCGGTCCCGCCGGTCATGGCCCCTCGCGCCCTTCTCGCTCCACGCGCGAGCATGACACGCTTGGCGCCCCCGGGACAAGCGGGCCCGCCGGCGCGCTAGCGGCGGCGGTGGCCGGCATCGGGCGGCGCCTCGCCCATCTCCTTCATGAGGTTGCGTTGGGGTTCGGGCTTGGTGAGCTCGATGGTGATCTCCTCCGGCTCGCGCGGCCAGGCGTTGTTCCAGAGATCGACGTCGCCCGTGCCCCGGTCCGGATCGAAGCGGATGCCCGTGATCTCCTTGTCGGTGACGAAGAGTTTGGTGGCCTTGCGGGGATCCCGCCGCCAGATCTCCGCCGGCAGGGTGAGCCGGGTGGTGCTGCCGTCCGCATAGCGGATCTCCAGCGGCAGCGGGCTCACCAGCCCGCCCAGGTTCTCGAAGGTCACGAAGGTGAGCCGCTTGCCGGTCGCAAGCAGCGCCTTCTCCTTCTCGCTCAGGCCTTCAAGCAGCTTCTCGTAGTCCGCCACGTCCTTCGGCGAGACCGTGTATTCGTCATGCTCGTTGTAGAAGTCCTTCAGATGGGGATCCCGGTCCACCCGGCGCTGAAGCCCCGCATCCAGCTTCTCCTGCAGATCGGGACCGAGCGCCTCGTCCCGCGCCCGCTTCCAGGCCATCTCGCGCTGCGGATCCTTCGTGTCGATGCGCGCGCGCACGACGCGCGCGACCGCGACATCCACATGGTCCGTGCCGTAGAACCAGCCGCGCCAGAACCAGTCCAGATCCACACCCGAGGCATCCTCCATCGTGCGGAAGAAGTCATAGGGCGTCGGCCGCCTGAACGCCCAGCGCCGCACATACTCCCGGAACGCCCGGTCGAACACCTCGCGCCCCAGCACCACGTCCCGCAATACCGTCAAGGCGGCTTCCACCTTGCGGTAGCCGGTCGCGCCCCGATCCAGATAGGCGTCAGATTGGGTCATGATCGGCCGCTGTGCGGCCCGCGTCATGACGGGCGCGATCCGCTCCGGCAGGCCGCCCGAGGGGGGCGCATCGCGGTCCCACAGCCGCATGGCCATGGCGTCAACGAAGGAGTTGAGCCCCTCGTCCATCCACAGCCAGTGGCGCTCGTCGGAGTTGACGATCATGGGAAACCAGTTGTGCCCCACCTCGTGGATGACGACGCCGATCAGCGCATATTTCTCGCGCCGCGAATAGCTCGGCGGATCCTTCGGCCGCGGGGCGTTGGCCGAGATCATCGGGTATTCCATCCCGGAGCGGATGGGCGCGTTCACCGATGTCGCGTGCGGCCACGGGTATTCGAGGCCGGTGATCCGCGCATAGACGTCGAGCGCCTGGATGACGGCCTCCGTCGAAAACCGGTCCCAGATCGGCATGCCTTCCGGCGGATAGAAGGACTGGGCGAGCACGAAGCGCCCGGACGGATAGCGGAAGCCCTTCGCGTCCCAGACGAAGCGCGGAGACGCGGCCCAGGCGAAGTCCCGCACGTTCTCGGCCCGGAACCGCCAGGTCTTCGTGCCGGCGGCCTTGCGGGCGCTGCGCGCGCGCGCCTCCTCCGGCGTGACCACGAACACCGGCCGGTCCGCCGCGCGCGCCGCATCGAGCCGCCGGCGCTCTTCCTCCGTGAGCACGTCGTCGGCATTCTGGAGCGTGCCGGTGGCGGCGACGGTGAAGGTCTCGGGCACGGTGATGCGGACGTCGAAATCGCCGAACTCCAGCGCCGGCTCGCCATAGAGGAAGGCCTTGGTGATCCAGCCGCCGTAGTCCGTGTAGGCGGCCGGGCGCGGATACCACATCGCGACGAAGTAGCTTGGCGCACCATCCGCAAAGCGCTCCATGGCCGAGCGGTTCGAGACCTCCTTCGCCGGCGGGATCCTGAGATGCCAGGAAATCTTCAGCGTCACCTCGCCCCCCGGCTGCAGCGGGCGGGGCAGGTCCACACGCATCATGGTATCGACGATGTGATGGGCCAGCTCCTTTCCCGCTTCGTCCTCCACGCGTTCGATGGAGATTCCGAGTCCGGCCTCCTCGACCGTCAGGATCTCGGTGAGCCGCGCGAAGGGCAGCCTCGGCCCCGGTTCGTCGGTGCGGGAAAGCTGCGAGAGCGCGTGCGGCCGGAAGCGGTTGTGGTCGAGCTGGAACCACAGGTAGGACAATGCGTGCGGGGAGCGGTTCTCGTAGATGATCCGCGCGTCGCCGAAGATGCTTTCCAGCCCGTCGTCGAGCCGCACGTCGATCCGGTAGCGCACATGCTGCTGCCAGTAGCCGGGCCCCGGCGCGCCTGATGCGGTGCGCGCAGCGGTCGGGGCCGGGAAAACCTCGTCGAGCTGCGCGAAGGGATCGCCGCCGGGCGCGCCCTGCTCCGCCGCCCGCAGCGCTGCCGGCCCGCTCACCGCACCGGCGAGCAGGACCGCCGCAAGGAGCGCAAGACTGCCCGGCCGCTTCCGCGGCCGGCGCAGGCCGCTGTACCGCACCTTCGGCCTCCCCTAACGCCGCTTGCCGCCGCTGCCGCCCGCAGCGCCCTCCTTCGCCTCCTCGAACTCCTTCATGAGGTTGCGTTGGGGTTCGGGCTTGGTGAGCTCGATGGTGATCTCCTCCGGCTCGCGCGGCCAGGCGTTGTTCCAGAGATCGACGTCGCCCGTGCCCCGGTCCGGATCGAAGCGGATGCCCGTGATCTCCTTGTCGGTGACGAAGAGTTTGGTGGCCTTGCGGGGATCCCGCCGCCAGATCTCCGCCGGCAGGGTGAGCCGGGTGGTGCTGCCGTCCGCATAGCGGATCTCCAGCGGCAGCGGGCTCACCAGCCCGCCCAGGTTCTCGAAGGTCACGAAGGTGAGCCGCTTGCCGGTCGCAAGCAGCGCCTTCTCCTTCTCGCTCAGGCCTTCGAGGAGTTTCTCGTAGTCCGCCACGTCCTTCGGCGAGACCGTGTATTCGTCGTGCTCGTTGTAGAAGTCCTTCAGATGGGGATCCCGGTCCACCCGGCGCTGAAGCCCCGCATCCAGCTTCTCCTGCAGATTGGGGCCCAGCGCCTCGTCCCGCGCCCGCTTCCACGCCATCTCGCGCTGCGGATCCTTCGTGTCGATGCGCGCGCGCACGACGCGCGCGACCGCGACATCCACATGGTCCGTGCCGTAGAACCAGCCGCGCCAGAACCAGTCCAGATCCACACCCGAGGCATCCTCCATCGTGCGGAAGAAGTCATAGGGCGTCGGCCGCCTGAACGCCCAGCGCCGCACATACTCCCGGAACGCCCGGTCGAACACCTCCCGCCCCAGCACCACGTCCCGCAATACCGTCAGCGCGGCGACGACCTTGGCATAGGCGTTGTTGCCGAGCTGGAGCACCTCGTCGGGCGCGGTCATGATCGGGCGCTGCTCCGCGCCCTTCATGTAGCGGAAGATGTCCTCGTTCAGCCCGCGCCGGCTCGGATAGTCCTTCTCCCACAGGCGCTCGGCGATGTTCTGGACGAAGGAGTTGAGCCCCTCGTCCAGCCAGGCCCAGCGGCGCTCGTCGGAATTCAGGATCATCGGGAACCAGTCATGCCCGATCTCGTGGATGACGACGCCGATCAGCGCATATTTCTCGCGCCGCGAATAGCTCGGCGGATCCTTCGGCCGCGGCCCGTTCGAGGTGATCATGGGATACTCCATCCCCCCCGAAAGCGGGCCGTTCACCGAATCCGCATGCGGCCACGGGTATTCGAGGCCGGTGATCCGCGCATAGACGTCGAGCGCCTGGATGATCGATTCGGTGGAATAGAGATGCCACAGCGGCATCGCCTCGTTCGGATAGAAGGACTGGGCGAGCACGAAGCGCCCGGACGGATAGCGGAAGCCCTTCGCGTCCCAGACGAACTTGCGCGAGGAAGCCCATGCGAAATCACGCACATTCTCGGCGCGGAAGTGCCAGGTCTTCGTGCCGGAGTCCCTCTTCTTCTCGTTGTCCTTCGCCTCCTCGGGCGTGACGATGAAGACGGGGCGCTCCGCGTCCGCCGCCTTCTTCAGCCGCTCGCGCTGGCGCGCGCTCAGGACTTCATCCGGGTTCTGCAGCGTGCCGGTGGCCGCGACGACGTGATCCGCGGGCACCGTGATGCGCACGTCGAAATCCCCGAACTCGACGGTGAACTCGCCGGCGCCGAGAAACGGCATCAGCCGCCAGCCGCCGTAATCCGTGTAGGCGGCGAGCCGCGGGTACCACTGCGCGAGGAAGAAGATGGCGTTGCCGTCCTTGAATTCCTCATAGCCGCCGCGCGCGCCGACCACGCGGCCTTCCGGGATGACGTAGTGCCAGGCGATGCGGAAGGTGAACGCGCCCTTCGGCGGCAGCGGCCGCGGCAGATCGATGCGCATGTAGCTGTCCAGGATCTCGTGGGAGAGCGGCCGGCCGTCGGCGTCGGTCACGGCGGTGATCACGTCGCCGTAGCCCTTCTCCTCGATCTGCAGCATCGCATCCAGGGCGTTGAAGGGCATCTTCCGCGTGTCCGGCGACACGGTGGCGGAGAGCACGGCCTTCGAATCCTTGCGGAAGCGGTTCTGGTCCAGCTGGACCCACAGATAGGTCAGCGTGTCGGGCGAATTGTTGTGGTAGGTGATGGTCTCCTCGCCCTCGATGCGCTTCGCCTGCTCGTCGAGGCGGACGGCGATGCGGTAGTCCACCTTCTGCTGCCAGTAGGCGGGCCCCGGCGCGCCGGAGGCCGTGCGCGTGTCCGTCGGCGTCGGGAATTCCTCGTCGAGCTGGCGGAAGACGTCCTCCGGCCCCTTGCCCGCGATCGCGGCCCCGTGAGCCGCCATGCCGATCACGGCCGACCAGACCATGACCGCGATCCCCCGCAGGCCGCCACGGCCGCCGCGCACACCGATACCCGCCGTCATCACGCTCTCCTCCCGGTCCCTGCCGCCATGGCCGGCGCGCTTGACTTCTTCGCGCCCGGCCGGCGATGCCACGCCGGCAGGCTAGCGGGAGCACACGGGTGGCGCAATCTCCCCCAACGATGGTTGACGGGACGCCGGAGCCGGTCCGGGTGGCCGTCGTCACCGGGCTTGCCGACCGCCGGCCCGTCGGCGGCCATGCGGGGGTGTGGCTGAGGGTGGCCGAGGCCGCCGCGGCCGGAGCGGGAGCCGGTCTTCAGCTCGATCTCCTGTTCCTGCGCCGGGCCGGCGCACCGGCCGCGGAGGCGCGCGCGCCGCATGTGCGCATCCACCGCGTTCCCCCGCTGCTCGACAGCGACCGCCTGCCCTTTGCGCGCACCGCCGCCGGCGGCACGGAGCTTTTCTCGCCCTCGCCCGCGCTCCGGCGCCGGCTGGAGGCGCTCGCGCCCGATGTCGTCGTCATCAGCGACCCGTTCGGCTTCGGGCGCACGGCGGCGCGCTGGGCGAAGCGGCGCGGGCGCGCGCTCGTCTACGCCGTGCAGACCCGCCACGACGTCTTCGCCGCCATCTATTCGCGGGCGATCCTGGCGCGGCTGCTGGGCGAGCGGGCCGCTCGCGTGCTGGATGAGCGCCTCCGGCTGCCGGCACGGTTCGCCGCGCGCACCGGCACGCGGATCGCGCATCTGATGGCGACGGCGGACCACATCCTCGCCTCCTCGCGCACGGAACTTGCCCGACTGTGCGAGATTCATCCGCCTGCGCGCGTGAGCCTGTGGCGGCGCGGGGTGGACTTCGCCCGCTTCTCGCCCGACCGGCGCGACCGCGCCTGGCTCGAGACCGCCCACGGCGTGCCGCGGGACCGGTTCCTGCTGCTGTTCGCGGGCCGCGTCGACGAATCGAAGGGCGCGCCGCTGCTGCTGGAAGCGGTCGGCGCCGCGATGCGGGTGGTGCCCCGCCTCCACCTCTTCATCGCCGGCGACGGGCCCTGGCGCGCGCGCGCGAAGGCCTCCCTCGGCGCGCGCGTGACGGCGCCGGGGGCGCTGGCCCAGGACGAGCTTGCGCGCATCATGGCCTCGGCGGACGCCTTCGTCTTTCCCTCGCCGTCGGAGGCGGCCGCGAACGTCCTTCGCGAGGCGCAGGCCGCCGGGCTGCCGATCCTCGTTCCCGGATCCGAGGCCGTCGCCGAGCTCGTGGAGCAGCCGGGGCGGGACGGATTCGCCCTGCCCGCGGGCGCACCCGCCGCCTGGGCCGAGGCGGTCGCGGCGCTCGCCCGGCAGGATGCCGAGGCGCGGGCGCGGGAGCGCGTCGGGATCGCCGCGCGCGCGCGCCGGCGTCATCCGGACTGGCGCACCGTGCTCGACGAGGATCTGCTGCCCGTGTGGCGGCGGCTCGCCCGCTGTCGGCGCGGCTGAGCGGCGTCGCCCCCGCTTGCCTCCCCGTCCGGGGGCGCAGGCCGGTCCGCGCAGTCGCGCTCCTCGAGCTGAAGCGTCGAATGGTGGATGCCGTAGCGGCTGGCCAGCTCCTCCTTCGTCCGGCGCATGACCTCCGGCCCATGGGCCATGTCGGCCACCTCGAGATGGGCGGTCAGCAGCCGCTCGCGCCGGCTCAGCGACCAGACGTGGACGTGGTGGATGCCCGCAAGTTGCGGCACATGGGCGAGAAGATGGCGCTCGAGCTCGGCGGGATCGATCTCCTCGGGCGTGCCCTCCATCAGGATGTGGACGGAAGGCCGCAGGACGCCCCAGGCCGCCCACAGCAGCAGCAGGGCGATCGCGAGCGAAAGAATCGGATCGATCGGCGTCCAGCCGGTCGACAGGATGACGAGCGCCGCCGCGATCGCCGCGACCGAGCCCAGGATGTCGCCGATGACGTGCCAGATCGCCGCCCGGATGTTGAGATTGTCATGGTCCCCGCGGTGGAGCAGCAGAAGGGCGACGACATTGGCGACGAGCCCGGCCGCCGCCACCGCCAGCATCGGACCCGCCTTCACCACCGGCGGGTGGAGGATCCGTGCGACGGCCTCGACCACGATCCAGACGACGAGGACGAGGAGTCCGAGGCCGTTGACGAAGGCGGCCAGCACCTCGGCCCGGGCGTAGCCGTAGCTGCGGGCCTCGTCCCGCGGCCGCCGCGCGAGGCGAAAGGCGAAGGCGGCGAGCAGCAGCGCCAGCGCATCGCTCGCCATGTGCCCGGCGTCGGCGATGAGCGCCAGCGAGCGGGCGTAGATGCCGCCCGCGATCTCGACCAGCATGAAGGTGACGATGACGGCGAACGCCGCCCAGCTCAGCCGCTCGTGGTGGTGGGCGTGATGGTGGTGGTCGTGGCGGCCGGGCGCGGCGGCACGCCCCCCGCCGGCAGCCGCGTCGCCCGCCGTCCGGCCGTCGCTGTCGCAACCGGCCTGCGGTCCTCCGTCTTGCGCCTGCGCGTCCGCCATCGCCTGCGCTCGCCCTCATGCCATGGACCGGCACCCGGCGCCGGTCCGGCCGCGGCGGCATTATCGGCAGGCGGGCGCGCGCGCGCAACCGCCGGCGGGCGCGAAGACGGGGGTGATGCCGCCTAGAACCGGTACAGCAGACCACCCCGCACGCTGGTGATCGACGGCGAGATGGTGCGGCCCGGCGCGACCGTCCGCCGGCTGAAGTCGTCGTGCATCACCTCGAAGCGCGCCATGAGCCCGCGCAGGATCCGCAGCTCGAAACCGCCGGCCAGCCGGTAGCCGTTGAGGTCCATGTCGCGGATCTCGATGCGCGCCCAGCTCGCCCGCACATAGGGTGCGAAGCGGTCGTTGACGGCATGCTGCAGCCGGAGCCCCAGTGCGGCGGACCCCCCGAAAATATCGCCAAGGAACGTCGGCGGGAAGATCTCCGGCGCATCGAGGCCGCCGGTGATGGACAGCTCGCCCTCGATGCCCACAAGCCAGTGATCGTCAAGGCGCAGATTGAAGTTGGCGAAGAACCAGGCCTCTCCATCCGTCGTTCTGGCCTTCACCGGCTGGCCGTCGACCCTGCCGCCGAGCTTGGGGGCGAAGGTCCCCGCGCCGACACCCGCGGCATAGCCGCTGAAATGCCAGCTCGGCGGCGGCGGAAGATCCTCCTGCGCCGCGGCCAGCGCCGGCGCCGCAAGAGCCAGCCCGGCCGCAAGCCCCGCAATCCGGCGGATGTGCCGACGCCCGTTTGTCGCTGTGTTCGTCATGGAAAGCCCTCCCTGCCTGGCATGCGCCGCCCCATGGCGCATGATTCGCTTCCGGCCCGGACACGAGAACCGAGAAATCTGGCCGAAATTAGACCATGGGCGCGGCGGTTCCGCTCGGCTCGAGCAACGCCTCACGGTCTGCGCGGGGCCCCTCAGGCGCGCGCCGGCGAACCGCCTCCATCGCCGTCGCGCGCGACCTGCACCGGTGTCGCCATGTGGACGACCCGCTGCGGGAAGGGGAAGACGATGCCGGCCTCGTGGAACTTGTGCCAGATCTTCAGCAACACGTCGCTTGAGACGTTGGAGATGCCGTTCTGGGGATCCTCGATCCAGAACCTGAGCTCCAGCTCCACGCCGTTGTCGCCGAGATTGGCGAGATGCACGACGGGCGGCGGATCGGCGAGGACGCGATCCGTCTCGGCCGCCGCCTCGCGCATCAGCGCCATCGCCTTCTCGAGATCCGTCGCGTAGTCCACCGAGACCTTGAGCCGGCGTCGCACGCGCCGGTCGGAGAAGGACCAGTTGATCACCGGCTGGGTGATGAGGTCCTCGTTGGGAATGAGATATTCCGTGCCGTCGCGGGTGATGATCGAGGTGTAGCGGGCGCCGAGATGGTTGATCCAGCCGTAGGTGCCCTGGGTTTCGATCACGTCGCCCGGCTTGATCGAACGGTCCAGCAGCAGGATCAGCCCCGAGATGAAGTTCGCCACCACCTTCTGCAGACCGAAGCCGATGCCGACGCCGAGCGCGCCCGAGAAGACCGCGAGCGCCGTCAGGTCGACACCCATCGCGTTGAGGCCGGCCAGGAAGGCAACCGTGTAGAGCCCGATCCGGAGCAGCTTCGCCGTCAGCTCGCGAAGCGAGGGGTCGAGCTCGCGCAGGCGGCGGATCCGGCTTTCGCCGATGTCGGAGACCGTCTTCGCGAGCCACAGCATGACCGCGAAGGCGATCAGCCCCTGGGCGAGCGAGAGAAAGGACAGGCGGAAGTCCCCGATCTCGATGCGCACGGCGTCGAAGGCCCTGACGATGGGCTCCCAGAGTCCGAGGATGTTGAGGGCCGCGATGCTCCAGGCGATCCAGGCGACGAGGCGGCGAAGGGTGCGCGCGCGGATGAAGGTGACGGTGATCCGGATCACCACCCAGGCCGCGAGCAGGCTGACCGCGATCGACAGCAGCGCCGTGCTGAGGCCCAAGGCGGCGAACAGCCGCTCGCCCAGATAGACGATGAGCAGCACGAGGGTCGACCAGATGATCGGCCGGCGCAGGATCCGGATCCGCTGCAGCCACGGCACGTCGCGCGCCAGCTCGCCCACGCCGCGCTCGGCAAGCCCCGCCAGCACATGGGCGATCGCGAACGCGGCCGCGAGCACCGCCAGCGCGATGAGCGAATCCCGGCTCCAGAGCTGCTCCACCAGCTCGCGCGGGAGAGCCTCCGCAAGCCTCGCCAGCCAGTCGCGAAGAGCGGGATTCATCGGGTCTTTCCTGCCCATGTTCCGCAGCCGGCGCCGATTCTAGCGGCGCGCGGCGAAAAAGTCTCTAAGCAGCCGCGCCGCCTCCCGCTCGCCGATGCCCGGGTAGATCTCGGGGCGGTGATGACAGGTCGGTTGCGCGAAGATCCGCGGGCCGTGCAGCACGCCGCCGCCCTTCGGATCCTCCGCACCGAAATAGAGCCGCGCGATTCGCGCAAGACTGATCGCCTGGGCGCACATGGGGCAGGGCTCGAGCGTGACATGGAGCGCGCAGCCCGCGAGACGCTCGTTGCCGAGCCTGCGCGCCGCCTCGCGGATCACCAGCATCTCGGCATGGGCGGTGGGATCGCGGTCGCGCAGCACGCGGTTGCCGGCGCGGGCAAGCAGCCTGCCGGCCGGATCGAGCAGCACCGCGCCCACCGGCACCTCGCCCGCCGCCGCGGCCGCACGCGCCTCCTCCAGCGCCAGCGCCATCGGCGCATCCGGCATGACGGCCCCGTGCCCGGTCATCGCCTCCGGCCCCTGATCGCCTCGTCGATCTCGCACAAGCGGGAGGTGATGCATTTTTGCATCACTTTCCAGAAAAATTTCGCCGGCCTCTGGAAATGTGCCGCGCGCGCGTCGAAATTCGGTCATGGATTGTCCATGATTCCCGGTTGTCAAGTGCGGCGAGACAGGTCGGCCGCCTGCGCGGCCCGGGGATCGTGGACCGGACCGGCGGGTACGAACCCGCGGCGACACCGGGGCGGATGATGGTGCGGAAGGGACGGACGATGGCGACGAGATGCATTCTTCTGACGGGTGCGGCGGCGCTGGCGCTGCTGGTCGGCGGGCAGACCGCATGGGCGCAGGACCGGGAGGAAGGCGGGTTCTATGTTTCGGCCCGCGGCGGCTTCAACTGGAACGAGGGCCGGCGGCTCGTCGGCCAGCGCAACGATTTTCTGGCGCGCGACGACACCCACAACGGCTGGGCGGTCGGCGGCGCGATCGGCTATGATCTCAATCCCCTGCGTTTCGAGATCGAGTATCTGCACCGCAACAACGATCTTCAGATCGTGACCGTCACGAACGACGGCGGGCTGGCCGGCGAGCTGGGGCTGGTGACCGCGAACGGGCCGAACGTCCTCTCGCGCGGGCATGTGAACGCGACCAGCGTGATGGCGAACGCGATCGTCGAGCTCAACCGGTCCGGCGGCATCCGGCCCTTCTTCGGTGCGGGCGGCGGCTTCGTCGACATCGATTCGGACGCCATTCTCGCCGGCAGCGGCAATCGCCTGATCGGCGGCGACGATGTGGTTCTCGGCGCCCAGGTGCTCGCCGGGCTTGCCGTGAAGATCACCCCGCAGCTGTCGGCCGAGGTCGGCTACCGCTATCTCGTCACCGACAAGGCGCAGCTCACGCTCGGCGAGGACCGCTTCCTGCGCCGCAAGGCCAAGGACCACGGCCTGCTCTTCGGGCTGACCTGGCGCTTCGGCGGCGCGAAGCCCGCACCGAAACCCGCGGCCGCAGCCGCACCGGCCCCCGCCCCGGCGCCGGCGCCCGCACCGGTCAATCAGGCGCCGATCGCGCAGGACGACCGCTTTACGGCCGTGGCGGGCCAGGAAACCCGTCTTGATCCGCTGGCGAACGACCGGGATCCGGAGGGCAGCGCCCTCACCTTCGTCGATCTCGGCACGCCCGCCCACGGCACGCTGCGGCGGGCCGGCGGGGCGCTGTTCTACACGCCGGATGCCTCCTTCCGCGGCACGGACAGCTTCACCTACCGCGTCGGCGACGGCCATGGCGGCGAGGCCACGGCCACCGTCACCGTCGAGGTGACGGCTCCCGAGGTCGGGCCCTATCTCGTCTTCTTCGACTTCGATTCGGCCGCCATCAAGCCGGAGGCCGAGGCGATCCTCGACCGCGCGGCGGCCGACTACAGGAAGTACGGCTTCACGCGCATCCAGCTCGTCGGGCACGCGGACCGCGCCGGTCCGGACTGGTACAACGACCGGCTGTCTCTGCGCCGGGCGGAAGCGGTGAAGAAGGCGCTCGCGGCGCGCGGCGTGCCGGCCGAGGCCATGGTGACCGTCGGCCGCGGCGAAAAGGACCCGCTGGTGCCGACGGATGACGGCGTGCGCGAGCCGCAGAACCGGCGCGTCGAGATCCTGATCGGAGAGTGACGGTCGGGAGTGCGCAGCGGCGGGTGACGCTTCCTTTCTCGTCATTCGCTGCGAAAGCGGCGAATCCAGCCGCCGCCGAGGACGATCCCGGCGCTTGAGGCTGTCCCCGGTTGCCGCTGGACCCGCCGGTCAAGCCGGCGGGTGACGAGTGAGGGGGCACAGCGGCGGGTGGCGCCTTTCCCGTCGCGTCGTGTGGCGGCTTGACCGGCGAACCCGGCTGGTGGCGACGGCATCCCCGCCGTCTGCAGGTGGTTCGCTTCCCGCTGGATCCGCCGATCAAGTCGGCGGATGACGAGGGGGGACTGAACCCGCCGGTCAAGCCGGCGGGTGACGCTTCCCGTTCCGATCGCCGATGACTGATGACCGACGACCGAACCGGCCCGCGCCCCTAAAGCGTCTCGGCGGCGACGAGCGGGAGCACGGGCACGGGCTGCCCGGCCGCGGCGGCCGGCGCGTGGGGCGGGCGGCGGATGAGCGCCCCGGCGGCCGCAAGCGAGGACAGATGCGCGCTGTCCTGGACGGCGAGGGGCCGCGCGAGCGCCCGCCCGTCCTCGCAGCCGAGCGCCGCGCGCACATAGGCCTGGCGCGGGCCGTTCGCCGGCATGTCCGCGGCGAGGACGGCAAGGGTGAAAACCGGCTCGGCGGCGGCCGGCGGCACGCCCTGCAGCCGCAGCAGCGCCGGCACCACGAACAGCCGCGCCGTGATCAGCGCCGAAACCGGATTGCCGGGCAGACCGATCAGCGGCGTCGTGCCGACGCGGCCGAAGAGCAGCGGCTTGCCCGGCTTGATCGCGATCCGCCAGAAGGCCGTCTCGAAACCATGGTCGGGCAGCAGCCGCCGCACCAGATCGCGGTCGCCGACGGACACGCCGCCGATGGTCACCACGAGATCGGCGTCACGGGCGGCCGCCGCAAGGCGCCGGATCGCCCGCTCCTCGTCCCGCAGGATCGCGCGCTCGACGATCTCGGCGCCCGCCGCGCGCAGCATCACCGCGAGCGCCGGCCCGTTGCTGTCGACGATGCCGCCCGGTTGCGCCGCGCCCCCCGCCGGCCTCAGCTCGTCCCCGGTGGCGAAGATCTTCACCCGCGGCCGGCGCACGACGGGCAGCTCCGCATGGTCGGCCGCGGCCGCAAGCGCCAGATGGCGCACGCAAAGCTGCGTGCCGGCGGCGAGCACCACCTCGCCTTCACGAAAATCCCCGCCCGCGCGGCGGATGTGCCGGCCGGCCGTGACGTCGCCCCCGACGATCACGACATCGCCCTCGCGCCGCGCCTCCTCCTGCACGAGGATGGCGTCCGCGCCCGCCGGCACCGCGGCGCCCGTGAAGATGCGCACCGCCTCGCCCGGGCCCACGCGCCCGGCAAACGGATGGCCGGCCGCCGACTCCCCGATCACCTTCAGCCGCGCGCCCGGGCGGGCGTCGGCGGCGCGCAGGGCGTAGCCGTCCATGGCGGACAGATCCGCCGGCGGCTGGGTGAGCCGGGCGGCGAGATCGCGGCCAGCACCCGGCCGGCCGCCTCCTCCAGCGGGCAGGTCTTCGGTTTCGCGGATCGGTTCGAGATCGCGCGAGCAGGCGCCGGCGCGCCTCTTCCTCGCCGATGAGATCACCGGCCATCGCGCTCGTTCTCCTCGTCCGCCGACAGGCGGGCGTCTTCGGCGCGCCAGTGGCCGCTGCGACCGCCCCGCTTTTCGAGCAGCCGGATGCCCGTGATCCGCATGCCCCGCTCCACCGCCTTGCCCATGTCGTAGAGCGCGAGCGCAGCCACCGAGACGGCCGCGAGCGCCTCCATCTCGACCCCGGTCGGCGCCCGCGTGCGCACCCGCGCGGTGATCCGGATTCCGGCGTCCACGAAGGCGAAGTCGATCGCCACCGCCTCGGTCGGAATGGGGTGCGCAAGCGGGATCAGCCGCGCCGTCTCCTTGGCCGCCATGATCCCGGCGACGCGGGCCACCGCCAGCGCATCCCCCTTGGCGAGCGCCCGGCTGCGGAAGAGCTCGCGCATGGCCGCCGTCATCTCGAGAAGGCCTTCCGCCACCGCCTCGCGCGCGGTTGCGGGCTTTTCCGTGACATCCACCATCCGCGCCGCACCCGTCTCGTCGAGATGGGTGAAATCCGCACGCCCGCCCGCGCTCATCCGTCCTCTCCCACAAGCATGGCGAGCGCCCGGCCGGGATCGGGTGCGCGCATCAGCGTCTCGCCGATCAGGAAGGCGTGGAGTCCCGCGGCCCGGCAGCGCAGCAGATCCTCGCGCGTCTTCAGCCCCGACTCGGCGACGCCCAGGATCCCTTCGGGAAGCCGGGCGGCAAGGCGGATGCCCGTCCCGATGTCCACGACCATGCGCTTAAGGTCCCGGTTGTTGATGCCGATGAGATCGACCTGGGCGTCGAGCGCCAGGCGCGCGTGAGCTCGGCCTCGTCGTGCACCTCCACCAGCACGTCCATGCCGTGATCGCGCGCCGCCGCGATCAGCTCGCATGCCAGCCCGTCGTCCACCGCCGCCATGATGACGAGCACGGCGTCAGCCCCCATCGCCCGGGATTCCGGGATCTGCCAGGGATCGACGAGAAAGTCCTTGCGCAGCACGGGCAGGCCCGTCGCCGCGCGCGCCGCCTTCAGATCCCCGGGCGCGCCGCCGAAGAAGGGCGCATCCGTCAGCACCGAGAGCGCGGCCGCGCCCGCCGCCTCGTAGGCCCGGGCGATGGCGGCCGGCTCGGCACCCGGCCTGATGGCGCCGGCCGACGGGCTGCGGCGCTTGAACTCGGCGATGACGGCCGCCTCTCCCGCCGCGATCCGCCGCGCGAGCGCCGCGCGGAACCCGCGGCATGGCCCGGCCGCCCGTGCTTCGGCCTCCAGCGTCGCCAGCGGAATCCGCCGCCGGCCGGCGGCCACCTCCTCGCGCTTGCGGGCGCAGATTTCGGCCAGACGGTCCGCCATCATCCCTGCCCTTGCCCTCCGGCCGCACGCCAGCGCGCAAGCAGCGCCCGGGCCGCACCCGAATCGATGGTCTCGGCCGCAAGCTTCGCGCCCGCCTCGAGATCCGGCACGCGCCCCGCAATGAGCAGCGCCGCGGCCGCATTGAGCAGCACGATGTCGCGATAGGCGCCCGGCCGGCCCTCCAGCAGCGCGACCAGCGCCGCGGCGTTCGCCGCCGCATCCCCGCCGGCGAGCTCGGCGCCCGGATGCCGTGCAAGCCCCGCATCTTCGGGCGCGACGGTGAACGCATGGATGCGCCCGTCCTCCTCCAGCGCGACGACCTCGGACGGACCCGTCACGGTGAGCTCGTCCATGCCGTCCGAGCCGTGCACCAGCCAGGCGCGTTCGGTCCCCAGTGCGCGCAGGGTCTCGGCCATGGGTTGAAGCCAGCGGCGGTCGTAGACGCCGATCAGCTGGCGTCGCGCGCCGGCGGGGTTCGCCATCGGCCCCAGGATGTTGAAAATCGTGCGGATGCCGAGCGCCTTGCGCACGGGCGCCACATGCCGCATCGCCCGGTGGTGGCGCGGGGCGAGCAGGAAGCAGATGCCGAGGCTGGAAAGCGTGCGGGCGGCCTCGGCCTCCTCCTGCTCGAGCGGCACGCCGAGCGCCTCCAGCACGTCCGCCGAGCCGCAGGCGGACGAGACCGCGCGATTGCCGTGCTTGGCCACCGGCACGCCCGCTGCCGCCACGACGATCGCGACGGCGGTCGAGACGTTGAGGGTCTTCAGCCCGTCGCCGCCCGTGCCGCAGGTGTCGATCGTGCCCGGCGGGGCGGGAATGCGGCTTCCGCGCGCGCGCAGCGCCTCGACGCCGCCGGTGATCTCGTCCACCGTCTCGCCGCGCACCCTGAGCGCCATGACGAAGGCGGCCATCTCGATCTCGCCGACGTCCCCGCGCATCATCATGTCGAAGGCGGCCCGCGCCTCCTCCCGCGCGAGGCGCCGGCCCTCCGCCAGCGCCGCGATGATGGCGCGGAACGCCGTCATGCCACGACCCTCTGCGGCGCACCCGCCGGCTCGCGCGGCGCGAATCCCGCAAGCTTCAGGAAGTTGGCGAGCAGGCGGTGGCCGTGCTCGGAGGCGATGGATTCGGGATGAAACTGCACGCCGTGAAGCGGCAGGTCGCGGTGGGCGATGCCCATGATCTCGCCGTCGTCCTCGCTTTCGGCGGTGATCACGAGCTCGTCCGGCAGGCGGTCGCGCGCGATCACGAGGCTGTGGTAGCGGGTGGCGGCAAAGGGCGAGGGAAGGCCCGCGAAGACGCCCGTCCCCTCGTGGCGCACGGGGCTCGTCTTGCCGTGCATGACGCGCCGCGCCCGCACGATCCGCGCGCCGAAGACATGGCCGATCGCCTGATGGCCGAGGCAGACGCCGAGCAGCGGCCGGCGGGCGCGCGCCGCCGCCTCCACCAGCGCCGGCGTGATCCCGGCGTCCTCCGGTCGCCCCGGGCCGGGGGAGATGACGATCGCGCGCACCGGCGAGGCGAGCGCCTCCTCGACGGTCACGGCATCGTTGCGGCGCACGACGACCTCGGCCCCGAGCTCCTCCAGATAGTGGAAGAGGTTCCAGGTGAAGCTGTCGTAGTTGTCGACGAGCAGCAGCATGCCCGCACCCCGAGAACCTGCGTCCGGCCGCACGGCGACGCGCCGACGCCTGGACCGCACGCGCCCGATTCCCCGGCCTTCTATCAGGGCGGCCCGGGCTTGACCAGCATCCGCCGACCGCCGCGCGGGCCGGAATGGACGGGCGCCCGGGCGCGTGTGATCGAGAAGGCGGGAGCGCGCGGGCGGCATTGCCGGCGTGCGCCCGCCGGCCTAGAAGGAAGGGCTCGTCCGGACCGGAAGGAGGAAGCGGGCGTGGGCCGATCGCAAGACGGGCACCGACGCGGCGGCAGACGGCGGTTCGGCCGGCTCGTCCGGCGCGCGCGCGGCGTCCGGCGTGCCCGGCTGCTGCAGGGCGCGCTGGCATGCGCCCTGATTGCGGCCGTGCTGCTCATCGCCGCGACGGTCTTCGCTCCCATCGTTCCGGAGGGGCCGGCGGTGCGGGCGCCGCGCGGCCATGCGCCGGAAGAGGGGGCGGCGCGTTCCCTCATCGCGCCGCCGCCGGCCACTGCGGTGCGGCCGCCGCGCGCCGGGGCCCGGCATGGTCGCGATCGTCATCGACGATCTCGGCATGGACCGCCGGGCGACCGCCCGGGCCATCGCGCTGCCGGCCGTCGTCACCCTCGCCTTCCTGCCCTATGCGCCGGACGTGGCCGAGCAGGTGCGGGCGGGCGCGCGCGCGCGGCCACGAGATTCTCGTGCACCTGCCCATGGAGCCGGAAGGCGGCGCCGATCCCGGACCGATGGCGCTGACGAGCGGGCTCGACCGCCGCGCCTTCCTCGAGCGGCTGTCCTGGAATCTCACGCGGTTCGACGGCTATGTCGGCGTCAACAACCACATGGGCAGCCGCCTCACGGCCGATCGCACCGCCATGCGCTGGCTGATGCGGGACCTGAAGGCGCGCGGGCTGATCTTCCTCGACTCGCGCACGACCCCGGCTTCGGTCGCCGCCGATGCCGCGCGGGAACAGGGCGTGCCCCATGCGGTGCGCCGGGTCTTCCTCGATCACGAGCGCGGCCGGCGCGCGCTGGAGGAGGCCTTCGCGCGCATCGAGGCGCTGGCGGCCACGGGCCCCGTCGTCGCGATCGGCCATCCCCACCGGCTGACGCTGGCTGCCGTGCGGCATCGGCTCGGCCGCGCCGATCGCGACGGGCTCGCCTATGTGCCGATCTCGGCGGTCGTCACCTTGGAGGCGCCGCGCATCGCCCGCGGCACGGGGATCGCCGGCGGCGCGCGCTGACGGGCGTCAGGCCGCGGCCAGACTTTCGAGCAGGCTTTCGAAGAGCAGCCGGCCGTCGGTGCCGCCGAGCTCGGGTTCGACCGCGCGCTCGGGATGCGGCATCATGCCGAGGACGTTGCGCCCCTCGTTCAGCACGCCGGCGATATTGGCGCGCGAGCCGTTGGGATTGGCGGCCTCGTCCACCCGCCCGTCGGCATCGGCGTAGCGGAAGACGATGCGGTCCTCGTCCTCCAGCCGCTTCAGGCCGTCGGCGTCGATGAAGTAGTTGCCGTCGTGATGGGCGATCGGGATGCGCAGCACGTCGCCCTTGCGCATCGCGGCCGTGAACGGCGAATCCGTGGTCTCCACCCTCAGATGCACGTCGCGGCAGATGAACAGCAGATCCCGGTTGCGCAGCAGCGCGCCGGGCAGCAGACCGACCTCCGTCAGGATCTGGAAGCCGTTGCACACGCCGAGCACCCGCACGCCGCGCCGCGCCGCCTCCACCACCGCGCGCATGATCGGCGAGCGCGCCGCGATCGCCCCGCAGCGCAGATAGTCGCCGTAGGAGAACCCGCCCGGCAGCGCGACGAGATCGACATCGGGCAGGCTCGCATCCCGGTGCCAGACCGGGATGGCCGGACGCCCCGTGACCCTGGCGAGCGCCTCCATCATGTCGCGGTCGCAGTTGGAGCCGGGGAAGATGATGACGGCGGCGCGCATCGGCCCTCAGGCCTCCCCGTCGCGAATGGTGATCGACCAGTTCTCGATCACGGGGTTCGCGAGCAGCTTTTTCGCCATGTCCTCGACGGCCGCGCGGGCCTTCGCGGGATCCGTCTCATCGAGGGTCAGCGTGATGACCTTGCCGACCCGCGCCTCGCGCACGCCCGAAAAGCCCAGCACCGCCAGCGCGTGCTGGATCGCCTTGCCCTGGGGATCGAGCACCCCGGGTTTCAATGATACCCGCACCTCGGCCGTGATCGCCATGTCTCACCCCTGTCCCTGGCAGCCGCTGACGCGCGGCGCGCGCTCATTCCCGATCCGCGGCCAGCCCGATCTCGCGGACATCCGCCGACGGCAGCACGCCCAGCCGGCGCGCCACCTCCTGATAGGCCTCCACGACATTGCCGAGATCGCGGCGGAAGCGGTCCTTGTCGAGCCGCTCATTGGTGCGCAGGTCCCACAGCCGGCAGGTGTCCGGGCTGATCTCGTCGGCGACCAGCAGATGGGTGTGGTCGTCGTGGTACTGGCGGCCGAATTCGAGCTTGAAGTCGACGAGGCGGATGCCGATCCCGGCGAACAGGCCGCTCAGAAAGTCGTTCACCCTGAGCGCGAGATGGCGCATGTCGTCGAGCTCCTGCTCGTAGGACCAGCCGAAGGCGAGGATGTGCTCTTCCGACACGAGCGGATCGCCCAGCGCATCGTCCTTGTAGTAGAACTCGACGAGCGGGCGCGGCAGCGGCTCTCCCTCCTCCAGCCCCAGGCGCTTGGCGATCGAGCCCGCGGCGACGTTGCGCACCACCACCTCGAGCGGGATGATCTCCAGCGCGTAGACGAGCTGCTCGCGCATGTTGAGCCGCTTGATGAAGTGGTTGGGGATCTGCACCGCGTTCATCTGGGTGAAGATGTATTCGCTGATGCGGTTGTTCAGCACGCCCTTGCCCTGCAGCACCGCGCGCTTCTGGGCGTTGAAGGCGGTGGCGTCGTCCTTGAAGTGCTGGATGAGCGTGCCGGGCTCGGGCCCCTCGTAGAGGATCTTGGCCTTGCCCTCGTAGATCTTGTGCCGCTTGTTCATCTGCCGTTCCGGACGTGCTGGAAGGGGGATGACCGGAGGCCGGATGCTCTTGGTCATGTTCACCCGATGGTCGATCTGGATTGCGCCGTTCCGGATGCCGCCCGCGCGAACTGTCCCGGAGGCCCGCGGCCGCTCCGCCCCTTACAGGGGCCAGAGCGCGATCGCGGGCACCACATAGAGCAAAAGCGCGAGCGCGAACAAGAGGGAAAAGAAGGGCAGCGCGGCCCGCGCCGCCTCGCCGATCGACACGCCGGCGATGTCCCGGACGATGAAAAGGTTGAAGCCGACGGGCGGCGTGATCTGGGCCATCTCGACGGTGATCACGAGCACGATCCCGTACCAGACCGGATGAAAGCCCGCGGCCTCGGCGAGCGGCAGCGTGAGCGGCACCGACAGCAGCACCAGCGACAACCCGTCGAGCAGCATGCCCGCCAGCGCATGCACGGCGATCAGCAGCAGAAACAGCGCGAAGGGAGACAGCCCGGCGGCCGCGATCGCGTCGCCGAGGCGGGCGGGAATCTCGAAGAGCGCGACGGCCTTCGCGAAGAACAGCGCGCCGACGAGCAGCAGCGCGAGCACCGCCGTGGCCCTGGCCGCGCCGCGCACCGCCTGCCACAGCGCGCGGGGACGGGCGAGGAAGTCGCGCGCCTGGATCGCGATCACCAGCGCCGCGCCCAGACTGGCCGCCTCGCTCGGGCCGATCACGCCCGCGGCCATGCCGCCGACCACGGCCGCAATCACGGCGAGGAGCTTGACGACCGGCCATGCCCCCGGCTCCGCCCGCTCGTCTTCCTCCCCGTGCGCGTCGGCGGGCGGCCGCCGCGTCACAACCCCGAGCCAGACCATGGCGGAGAGCGCGAAGACGAGGCCGGGCAGGACGCCGGCCAGAAACAGGTCCACGATCGACTGGCGTGCGGCGACGCCGTAGAGGATGAGCACGAGAGACGGTGGAATGAGAAAGCCGAGGGTGCCGGCGCCCGCAAGCGAGCCGACGATCGCCCGCCGGTCGTATCCGGCTCTCACCAACGCCGGCACGGTGATCCGGCCCACCGTCGCGGTGGTCGCGGCCGAGGAGCCGGTGATCGCGGCGAACATGGTCGCCGCCACGACATTGACCTGCAGCAGACCGCCCGGCAGGCGCGCCAGCGGCCGCGCGAGCGCGCCGAACACCTGATCCGCCAGCCCGCCGCGGGAGACGAGCTCGCCCATGAGGATGAACAGCGGCAGCGCGACGAGCTCCGGCGCCGTCAGACTCCGCCACACGTCGCCGCCGAGGAGCGCCAGCGCGTCCACCTCGGAGCCCGCGGCGATCGCGGCCAGACTCGCCATCAGCAGCGCCAGCCCCACCGGCACGCCGAGCAGCAGGAGGGCCGCAAGCAGAACGATCAGCAGCAGCTCGGGGCTCATGCGCCATCCTCCTGCCGGCGGGTGCCGGGCTGCGGGCCGACGAGACCGATGAGGCAGGCGAGCGCGAGCCCGCTCGCACCCAGCGCCGCCAGCGCCTGCGGCCAGAACAGCGCGGTCGCGCTCGGAAAATAGGACCGCGCCCCGGTCGCCAGCGAGAACAGGGCGAGATCCCACAGGGCCGCCGCCATGCCCGCGGCGGCGGCCGCCGCGACGAGGCGTCCCGCGATCTCGGCCGCCGCGCGCGGGCCGGCGGGCAGCCGGTCGAGCAGCAGGCGGAAGGCGAGCGCGCGGCCGTCGCGCAGCACCCGCCCCTGGGGCAGAAGCGCGCTCGCGATCAGCAGATAGCCCTGATATTCCAGCGAGATCGAAAGACTGACGCCGGCGATCTGACGGGCCGCGATCTCGGCCAGCGTCAGCCCGAAGAGCGCCGCCAGCAGCAGCGCGCCCAGCCGGTCGAACAGCCGGAGCAGCCGGTCCGCCGCCGCCACGAGCCGCGCGCTCATCCCCCCGCCTCTCCCGCAAGCGGCGCCCGGCCCGTGCGGATCAGGAAGGCGGAGATGACGGGCCGCGCGGCGGGCACGGCGGCCGCATACTCCTCCCACAGCGGCCGCGCCAGAGCCTCGAGGCGGGCGGCGAGCTCCGGCGGCAGGGGCAGCCGGCGCATGCCGGCCGCCTCGAGTTCCTTCCAGCGCGCGGCGTCATCGGCGGCCGAGACCGCCCAGTAGGCCGCCTCGCGCGCGCGGGCGGTGCGGACCAGCGCCTCGCGGTCACGGGGCGCGAGACGCGCCAGCACGTCGCGGCGGATCACCACATAGTTGATCACCCAGCCGTGGTGGGTGGGCAGCATGCAGCACAGGAAGGCGGGATAGCGCTGGGCGGCTGCGGTAGTGGTGGAGGTCATGACGGCGTCGAGGCTGCCGGCGGCGAGCGCCGGCACGACGTCGGCGGCCGGAAGCTGGCGCGGATGCATGCCGAGCGCGCGGGCGAGCCGCGTCGTGTGGGCATCCAGCGTGCGCACCCGCAGGCCGCGCAGATCGCCGATGCCGGCGACGGGCCGGGCGAGAAAGAGGTTCTGCGGCGGCCAGGGCACCAGATAGAGCAGCTCGAGCCCGAAACGGGCGAGTCGCCGGGCGATCGCGGGCCGCATCAGCGAGACGAGGAGCGCAAGCTCCTGCCGGTCGCGCACGAGGAAGGGCAGCGCCTCGATGCCGAACAGCGGCTCCAGCCCCGTCTGCTGGAAGCCGGCCATGTCGATCGCCGGCACCGCCCCGCGCGCCACCGCGGCCAGCGAATCGGGCCCCTTGATGCCGAGCGCGGCGGCCGGATGGACCACGATCCGCACCCGGCCTCCGGTCGCCGCGGCGACGGCGGCGGCGAAGTCGCGGGCGTTGGCGACGTGAAATTCCTGCGGGTTCCAGGGAGAGGACAGGTCGATGCGCACGGCCCCCTCCCCGCGCCCGGCCGCGGCCGCGGCCCACAGCGCCGCGAGCAGCGCAAGGATCACCGCCGCACCGGCCGCGCGGCCCGCCCGCCACGCGCTCTCCCGCTCGCCGTCGTTTTCCGCAAGTCGCCGCACGGCCCCGTCCTCCCGCCTTGCGCGGGAAGGCTAGCCGAGGCGGCGCGGGCCTGCCAAGCGCGACGGCCCGGTCAGCGGCGCACGACGATCCGGCGGTAGAGATGCCAGGTCGCGTGTCCCAGGATCGGCAGCGCGATCGCGAGCAGCACGAAGGCCGTCATCGCCGACAGAAACACCGCCGCGGCCACGACCGCGCCCCACAGCAGCACCGGGCCGGGATTGCGGAAGAAGGCGCGCACCGAGGTGATGATCGCGAGCACCGGGTCGCGCTCCCCGTCCACCACCATCGGAAAGGACACGAGGCTCACGACGAGGGCGAGCAGCGCGAACAGGCCGCCCACCAGATTGCCCCAGATGATGAGACTGTGCCCCTGCGGCGTGAAGAAGAGGTTGTGCAGGAACTCGGGCAGCGTCACCCCGTAGGGCTGGCCGAACAGCGAGACGTAGAGCGCCTGGGCGGCCACCAGCCAGCCGATGAAGATGGTGAGCAGCACGAGCGCCAGCACGACGAGCGGCCCGAGCCGTCCCTCTCCAATGACGCCGAGCGCCTCGCGCCAGTGCACCTCGCGCCCGCGCTCGCGCTCGCGCGAGATCTCCATCAGGCCGACCGCGGCAATCGGCCCCACGAGCGTGAACCCGGCAGCCAGCGGCCAGAGGATCGGCCAGAACTCGCGCCCGGAGGCGACGATGAAGAGCGCGAAGCTGATGACGGGATAGATCGCGGCGAGAAAGATCAGATGGCTGGGCCGGGCGAGGAAGTCGTCCACCCCGCGCCGCAGCGCCTCTCTCATGTCCGCGGCCGAGATCCTGCGGATCTCGATCGCCCGCGCGGCGCCGGCCGCGCCGTCGGCCGTCCCGGTGATCGCCATGGTCTCTCTCCTCCTTGTCTCCGCCGTTCGACGCACCACGGCCTTCCCCGAAAGACATTCTACCACAGACCAGGGCAGCTGCGAAATCACGGCCCCGTGAGCGCGCGGCGGGCGACTCCCGCCGGTGGCGACGGCATCCCCGCCGTCTGCGGTTGTCCCCGCCCCCGCTGGGTCCGCCGATCAAGTCGGCGGACGACGAGGAAAAAGGTGCCGGGTGCCGCCGGCCATACCGATCACTGACGACTGATGACTGATCACTGATGACTGATACGTCGTTCGCCGGCTTGACCGGCGAACCCATGAGATGGTCGCGCCACCCCGGGGGCAGGAGGTTGTCTTCAGGGCCCGTTGGACCCGCCGGTCAAGCCGGCGGGTGACGCCGAAAGGCATGGACCCTCCGGTCAAGCCGGCGGGTGACGCCGAAAGGCATGGACCCTCCGGTCAAGCCGGCGGGTGGAGAGGTAGCGAGCTGGGGGACATCCGCCCGTGTGACGGCCTCCGAGCGCCGTCTGATGACCGATGACCGATGACCGATCCCTGAATCGTCGTTCGCCGGCTTGACCGGCGAACCCAGCCGCTACTGTCGCATCCCTAACGCTGGAGGTTGGCTCCGCTTCCTGCTGGATCCGCCGATCAAGTCGGCGGATGACGAGAAGGGCGCAGGACCCGCCGGTCAGGCCGGCTGGTGACGAGGGAAAGGAAGCGGACCCGCCGGTCAGGCCGGCGGGTGACGAAGAGAGGGTGCCGGCGGGTGACCCTCTCCCCTTTCGTCATTCGCCGCGAAAGCGGCGAATCCAGCCGCCGTGCGCGACGGTATCGGCGCTTGCGGTTGTCCCCGCTCCCCGCTGGATCCGCCGATCAAGTCGGCGGATGACGAGGGAAGGGAATGGACCCGCCGGTCAGGCCGGCTGGTGACGAGGGAAAGGAAGCGGACCCGCCGGTCAAGCCGGCGGGTGACGAGGGAAAGGAAGCGGACCCGCCGGTCGAGCCGGCAGGTGGCGGTGGCCGGCGCGCGGCGGCGACGGATTGCATTTTGCGCGCGGCCGGCACAGAATGCCGCGGTCATGGCTGCGGTCGTCGTCTTCCCCGGTCGCTCCGGCTCCCGCGAGGGTGCCGCGGAGATCTTCTTCGACCGCCGCGAATGGTCGCGGCTGATCGATCTTTATGGCCGCATGGTCGCGGCGGGCGAATGGTGCGACTACGGGCTGGAAAGGGGGCGCGGGCGCGTCGCCTTTCTGGTGTTTCGGGGCAACCGGAGCCTGCCGGCCTTCCGCATCGTGAAGGCGGCTGATGCCGAGGGCGGCGCGCACGGCGGCCGCCCTTTCTATCTTCTGACGGGTCCGGACGGGCGGATCCTGCGCCGCGCCCCGAGTCTCACCACCCTGCTCGCACCCTTCGAACGCCGCCTGATCCGCCTCTGGCAGCGCGAGGCGCTGCCCGACCCCGTGCGGTGAGCTGACGGTACCTTGGCCGGGCGCGATCCGCCGGCCGTTCAGAATCCCGGACTTGATCATGACAATGCGGTTGCATTACATGGCGGCATGGGAAACTGGCGGACCGGACCCGCCGTGATCAGGACGAAGGAGTTTGGCAACATGCTGGAGGCCGTGTCCCGGCTCACCGACCGCTACCAGACCACCGTTCCCCGCGAGGTCCGTAACCTTCTCGGTCTCCGAAAGGGGGATCGCATCCGCTACCGTCTGGGCAGCGACGGCCGCGTCTACATCGAGCCCGAACGCAAGGCGGAGGACCCGGCCCTTGGCGCCTTCCTCGATCTGCTGGAGCGGGACGTTGCGGTGCGGCCGGACCGCATCGCGCCGGTTTCGCCCGAACTGGCCGACCGGATGCGCAGGCTCGTGGGCGACGTGGGGATCGATCTCGACACGCCGCTCGATTCGGCGGACGAATAGGCGGGTGGCATGAGCGCGGGTCCCGCCGGCCCGCCACTCGTCGTCAACGGCTGGGCGATCTACGCCCATCCGCTTTTTCTTTCGCAGATCGAAAAGCTGATCACCGAAGTCGAGTCCTGCCGGCGCCGCGATCCCGACGGCTGGCGCCGCAAGAACTGCACCAAACGTCTTGCCGCCATCCTCCGCCTGATGACGGAGGTGATCCCTTCCGACCCCGCTTCCCCCGCCTTTCGCCTGGGAGGCAGTCTGGGGACGCGGCGTGGTCACTGGCGGCGGGCGAAGTTCTTCCAGCAATACCGTCTGTTCTTCCGGTTTAGTGCGAAGCGCCGGGTGATCGTGCTGGTCTGGGTGAACGACGAAAGGAACCTCAGGGCCTATGGCAGCCGGCACGACGCCTATCTGACGTTCCGGCGCATGCTGGAGCGGGGTGATCCGCCGGAGGATCTGGACGCCCTCCTCGCGCAGGCCGCAGGTGGGGTGGCTCGTCTGTCCCGTCTGCTGGGCGCGCATCCGCAGGACCGCTGAAGGTAGCCATCGCCGGCAGCGAAAAGGACGGGGCCGGTCGCGGTGACCGGCCCCCGCCTTGATCCGGTGCGGCCGATGCCCGGCTCAGCGCCGGTCGCCGATGAAGCGCAGCAGCATCAGGAACAGGTTGATGAAATCGAGATAGAGCGCCAGCGCGCCCATGATCGCCGCGCGGCGGATCGCCGTCCCGTCATCGGCGATCTCGTAATAGATGTCCTTCAGCCGCTGGGTGTCATAGGCGGTCAGCCCCGCGAACACGAGCACGCCGACCGCGGAGATGATGAAGTCCATCATCGTCGACCGGATGAAGAGGTTCACCAGCGCCGCGATGATGATGCCGATGAGCCCCATGAACAGGAAGGTGCCGAAGCCCGTCAGATCCCGCTTCGTCGTGTAGCCGTATAGCGACAGCGCACCGAAGGCGGCCGCCGTGATGAAGAAGGTGCGCGCGATCGAAACACCCGTGAAGACGAAGAAGACGGACGACAGCGACAGGCCCATCAGCGCGGAGAAGATCCAGAACAGCGTGCCCGCCGTCTCGGGCCGCATCCGCCGGCCGAAGGACATGGCGAGCACGATCCCGAGGGGTGCGAGGGTCACGATCCAGCCGAGCCCCGTGAGCCCGTAGCCGATCCCGGCCGGGGTCACGACGGGGTGGTAGAGCAGATCGCGGATCGCCTCCACCCTGAAGCCGAGAATGGCGAAGATGCCGGTGAGCAGCACGCCCGAGGCCATCAGGTTGTAGACCCGCAGCATGTAGGCCCTCAGCCCCTCGTCGCGGGCGATGGCGCGCGCGCGGGCGTCGACGCGGGTGCGGGTCGGAATGGGATCGACCATGATTGTCCTGCTCCTCACTTGCGGTCCGGTCCTCGTAGCGGGGCGCGGGAATCGCCCCGCGTCCCCGCCTCCCAATATCGGGCCGGCCGCCGCGGACTTCAAGTAAAACCGGATGCCGCATCCCCGCCGTTCGTCGCAGCCGATCCGCCGTCCGTCTAGGCCTCGCGCAGCAGCGCGGCCGGGCGCGCCTTGAGCGCCCGCCAGCCGATCGCCCCGCCGACCACGAGGGTCGCCACAAGACTTGCCGCAAGCGTGCCGGCCGTCACCGCGAGGTCGAACGCGAAGGGCAGCTCCAGCGCCTCGACCACCACGAAGCGCGCGGCCAGCCCGGAGACGGCGAGCGCAAGCAGGGCGGCCATCGCCCCGATCAGCAGCAGCTCCAGCAGGAAGCTGCGCACGACCTGCGCGCGCGTCGCGCCCAGCAGCTTGAAGACGGCCGCCTCGTGCTGGCGCAGCCGCTCCTCGGCGGCGATCGCGCCCACCAGCACGATGATCCCGGCCAGCATCGTGAGCGCCGCCGTCAGCCGGATCGCCGCCGCCATCTGCCCGAGCAGCTCCTCGACCGTGCCCAGCACGTCGCGCACCCGCACGGCGGTGACCACCGGGAAGGCCTCCGTGAGGGCGCGCCAGGCCCGCTCCTCGGTCGCAAGGTCCGGCGTCCTCAGACTCGCCATCCAGGTAAAGGGCGCCGGCGCGAATGTGGCGGGATCGAAGACCAGCACGAAGTTGAAGCCGGCGGAGCGCCAGGACAGCTCCCTCAGCGAGGCGACGGTCGCCGTGATCTCGCGCCCGAGCACCGAGACCGTGATGGTGTCGCCGACATCGAGGCCGAGGCCTTCCGCCTCTTCCGCCGACACCGAGACCCGCGGCGGGCCCGCGTAGTCCGGCGGCCACCATGCGCCCTTGACGATGCGGTTGCCGGGTGGAACGTCCCTGGCGAAGGTCACGCCGCGGTCGCCGCGCAGCACCCAGCGCACGTCGGGCGCCACCGCCTCGGGATCGGCGGGCCGGCCGTTCAGCTTCTCGATCCGCCCGCGCAACGAGGGGACGAGCCGCAGATCCTCCGGCCGCTCCGCGAAGCGCCGGGCGAGTCGGGCGAAGCGCTCGGCCTCGTCCTTCGGGATGTCGAGGAAGAAGAAGCTCGGCGCGCGCGCGCCGAGGTCCTGGCGGATCCCGGTCTGCAGATTGCTCTCCACCAGCGCCAGCGTCGCAAACAGCACGAGCCCGAGTCCGAGCGAGAGCATGATGCTGGCGCTGCGCGCGCCGGGCCGCGTGAGATGGGCGAGCGCGAGTTTGAGCCCGCCGCGCGGACGCCGGATCAGCACGCCGAGAATCCACGGCATCAACCGCGCCAACAGCCACAGCAGCACGACCGCCAAGGCGCTGCCCGCGACGAAGATCGCCGCGAACGCCGGCCGCGGCGTGCGCCAGATCGCGCTGGCGGCGACGGCGAGCACCATGCCTGCGCTCACGAGGACGACGCGCGGCGCACGCCAGCGCTCGCTGCTCACCTGCCGCCGCCACAGCCGCCCGGCCGGCAGCGCCGCGGCCCGCGCAAGGGGCACGAGTGCGAAGGCCGCCGCGATCAGGACGCCTGCGAGCGCCGCGTATGCGAGGGCGTCCCAGGCGATCCGCGGCGCATAGGGCACCGGCAGGACGTCGGCGAGCACGGCCTTGACCGCAAAGGGTGCCGCCGCCGCGAGCACGAGACCGATCGCCGTCGCAAGGCCGACGATGCCCGCCAGCACCAGCGCGAACCCCGCCCCGACCGTCGCGCGGTCGGCGCCCATCAGTTTCAGGGTCGCGATCGCCTCCTCGCGCCGCGCGAGATACGCATGGACGCCGTTTGCGACCCCGACGCCTCCGAGCAGCAGGGCGGTCAGGCTCACCAGCAGCAGGAAATGGCCGAAACGGTCGAGGAAGCGTCTGAGCCCCGGCGCGGCGCGATCGGCGGTGATCACGCGCAGATTGGCATCGGGAAACGCCTCGAGCAGCACGGCGCGGACCTTCTGGGGCGCAGGTCCCCCGGGCGCGATCGCAAGCCGCAGCACATGGGTCGCCAGACTTCCGAAGGCGAGCAGCCCCGTCGCCTCGACCTCATCCAGCGAGATCAGCGCCGTGGGCCCGAGCCGCATGCCGGTGGCGAGCCGGTCGGGCTCGTCCAGGAGCAGCGCCCGCAGCACGAAGACGGCGTTGCCGACGCGGATCCGGTCGCCGGGCCGCGCACCCAGGCGGTCCGCAAGCTCGGGCGCGAGCACGATGCCCGGGCCGTCCGCATCCGCCGCCAGCGCCTCGGCGAGGCTCATCGGCGGGTCGAGACGCACCGCGCCGTAGAGCGGATAGCCGGAATCCTCGGCGCGCAGCAGCGCGAGCGCCGGCGCCTCCCCGCCCTCGCGCCGGATGTTGGTGACGAGCCGCACCCCGGCCTGCACGGTGCCGAAGCGCGCGAGCATCCGCCGCACCTTGTCGTCCAGGGGGATCTGAAGGCGCGAGACCGAAAGATCCCCTGCCAGCAGGCGCCGGCCGTTGTCGGCGATGCCCTCCTCCAGATTGCGCTTGACGCTGTCGACCCCGCCGATCGTCAGCACGCCGACGAGAAGGCAGGCGATGAGCGTCTTGAGCTGGCTCAAACCGGCGCGCCATTCGCTGCGCGCGATCCGCCAGGCGGCGCGCCAGCGCGGCGGTGCGGCGGCGCCGGTCACGCGGCGCCTCCCCGCTCGTCGGCGACGATGCGGCCGTCGCGCATGGTGAGCACGCGCCCGCAGCGGTTGGCGAGCGCCGGATCATGGGTGATCAGCACGAGCGTCGCGCCCCTCTCGGCATGCAGCGCGAAGACGAGGTCGATGACCTGGCGGCCCGTCTCGCCGTCCAGATTGCCGGTCGGCTCGTCCGCGAACAGGATCTTCGGCCCCGGCGCCAGCGCCCGGGCCAGCGCCACCCGCTGCTGCTCGCCCCCGGACAGCTGCACGGGGTAGTGGTCGAGGCGGTGGCCGAGCCCGACGGCCTCGAGCGCCCGGCGCGCGCGTCCCCCCGCGTCCGTCACGTATCCCGCAAGCTCCAGGGCGATCTCGACGTTCTGCAGCGCCGTCATGGTCTCGATGAGGTGGAAGGCCTGGAGCACGATGCCGATGCGCCGGCGGCGGAAGCGGGCGAGCGCATCCTCGTCCATGGTCACGAGCTCCGCCCCGTCGACGCGCACCCGCCCGCCGCTCGCCTTCTCGATCCCGGCCATCACCGCCATCAGCGACGATTTGCCCGATCCCGACGGGCCGAGTATCGCCACCGTCTCGCCGCTCTTTATGTGGAGGCTGATCCCGCGTAGGATCGGCACGGGCCCCGCAAGGGAGCTCAAGGTGAGCGTCACCTCCTCAAGCGTGATGAGGGGATCATCCATGCGTCCGCTTCCCGCCATGCCCTCTCGACGCTCCTTTCCGCCGACCCTCCGACCGTGCCGGCACACCGGCGCCGCGCGGCGGCCCCATGTCGCAGAACCCCCTTCAGCACACAACTGGATCATCACCCCGGCGGTCGTTCGACGAATCGGGGTGCCGGTCGCGTGGGTTTCCGCCTTTCCATCGTCTGCCGACATGCCCTCTTTCTCGTCATCCGCCGGCTCGACCGGCGGATCCAGCCGATCGCTGCCGCAACACCGAACGACGGAGTTCGCCCCGCCGTCGGCCGGGTTCGCCGGTCAAGCCGGCGAACGACGTGTCGGTGAATACGTCATCACCCGTGCGCATCCCAACCCGTCAGCCACCAGTCTCGCCGGCGATCCCGGCAGAAATCCGGGCGACTCCCGGCCGCAGCGCACGGCCCCACCGCTGGTCGGGTTCGTCGGTGAAACCGGCAAACAACCCGACGGAGCGGGCAGGGCCGACCGCACCCGACGGCCGCGCCGGTCCAAGGATGACCGATCGGAGGGCGTGCTGGCCAGAGCCGGCCGGACCGGACTTTTGTTTATCCTGCTGCTTCTGGCGGGGCTGGCGGCGGCGCCGGTCCGCGACGAGGCGCGGGCCGCCGGCCCGGGCGCGGATTACGTGATCCTGGGCTTCGGCGACAGCCTGATGGCGGGCTACGGCCTCGATCCGGCGGACGGCTTCACGGCGCAGCTCGAGGCGGCCTTGCGCGCAGAGGGGCTTGCCGTCACCGTGATCAACGCCGGGGTTTCCGGGGATACGACGAGCGCGGGGCGCGCGCGGCTCGCCTGGGTGCTGGACGGGCTGGACCGCCGGCCGGACCTCGTGCTGCTGGAACTCGGCGCCAACGACGCGCTGCGCGGCATCGATCCGGCTATCACCCGCGCCAATCTCGAGGCGATGCTGACGCTTCTCGCCGAGCGAAACCTCAGGGTGCTGCTCATCGGCATGCGCGCGCCGCCCAACCTCGGCCCCGACTACCGCGCCCGTTTCGACGCCATCCATCCCGAGCTTGCGGCCCGTTTCGGCGTCTGCCTCTATCCCTTCTTTCTCGACGGCGTGGCCGCCGATCCGGCCCTGAACCAGGCGGACGGCATCCATCCCAACGCCGCCGGCGTGCGCGAGATCGTCGCCCGCATCGCGCCGGTCGTGCGCGCGGCGCTGCTGGGCGGCTGTCCGGGCCGGCAGGGCGCATCGGCCGCCAATGCCGAACCCGCCGGCAAGGCGGACGAACCGGCGGGCGGCGGGCGGCGTTGATCATGCGGAACAGGGGAGCGGAACCATGCGCGTCTTCGTCGGAATCGAGCTGCCGGCCGATCTGCGCGACCGGCTGATGGACCTGTGCGACGGGGTGGAAGGCGCGCGCTGGCAGCGCTTCGACCAGTTCCATCTGACGCTGCGCTTCATCGGCGAGCTGGACCGCCACCAGCTCGAAGACGTGACGAGCGCGCTCGCCGACATCCGCTTTCGCCGATTCCCCATGACGCTGCAGGGGGTGGGCTATTTCGGCACGCTCGCGGAACCGCGGGTGCTGTGGGCCGGTGTGGCGGACGCGGCCCCGGTGGCGCATCTCGCCCGCAAGGTCACCCGGGCGTTGCGCCGGGCGGGCGTGCCCGAGGAAACCCGCAAGTTCGCCGCCCATGTCACCCTCGCCCGCTGCACGCGCCGCACGGCGCCGATCACGCCCTGGCTGTCGGCGCTGTCCACCTTTCGCGCCGAGCCCGTGATCGTCGAGCATTTCACGCTGTTCGAAAGCCGGACCCATCCGGCCGGCGCGGAATACGCGGCGCTCGCGCGCTTTCCGGCCGAAGACGCGGACCTCGAGACGCTCGCGCGCCTGCCCTGGTCAGACGCCGAAGCGCTCGAGGATGCGGACGACCTGTGACAGATAGCCGCCGCCGAAAAGCCGCACGTGCACGAGAAGCGGCCAGAGCCGGTAGAGCGCCATCAGCTCCCGGTCGCGGGCGGCCGCGGCCTCGCCGCCGCCCTCGCGATAACCGTCGAGAAAGGCGGGGGTGAGCGCGCCGAAGAGGTCCAGCATCGCCAGATCCACGCCCGGATCCCCGTGCCAGATCGCGGGATCGATGAAGCCGCACAGAGCCCCGGGCGTGGTCAGGATGTTGCCGTGCCAGAAGTCGCCGTGAAGGAGGCTCGCCGGCGGCGAGGCGGGCAGATGGCGGTCGAGCCGCTCGGCGAGCCGGACGATGCGCGTCAGGACCTCCTGCGGCAGCCGCCCGGCGGCCGCGGCCTCCTCGGCCATCGCGACGAGCCGGCGGCGGCCGTAGAACGTGCACCAGTCGGCCTGCGGGCGGTTGTCCTGGGCGAGCGGGCCGATGACGACGTCGTAGGCAAGACCGTAGGCGTCTCCCGTGTGCGCGTGCAGCCGGGCGAGCGCACGGCCCGCCGCCCGCGCCGCCGCATCGTCCGCCAGCCCCGGCGCACCACCCAGGTCGCTGAGCACGAGCCAGTCGCCGGCGGTTGCGACCACCGCGGGCACCGGCGCGCCGTCGGCGGCGAGATCGCGCAGCATCCGGGCCTCGATCGCGGCATGGGGCGTGCGCTTGGCGACGAGCCTGCGGCCGTCCCGCAGCGTCAGGCGCAGCACCGGCGCGATGCAGCCGCCGCCGAGCGCCGCCGCATCGCGCAGGCGATCCCTTCCGCCGATGAGCTCCAGCAGACGTTCGTCCAGCATCGCCGCCCTGCTCCCTCGCCCGTGCGCGGGCCAGACTGGCGCAGGGCGGCGGAGCGGGCAACAGCTCAGGTGAAGGCCGGCCCCGGCTTGCGTCCGAGCCGCCGGAGCAGTCTGGCCAGCGGGCAGAAGCCGGTAAACGCCGCCTGAAGCATGTTCGCGCCGACGAAGGCCGTGAACCACAGCCACGCCGGATCATGGATCTGCGACAGCAGCAGGCTGATCAGGATGAAGCTGCCGGCGATCGCAAACACCATCCGGTCGATGTTCATGGCGCCCTCCTGTTCCTCGCACCGCAGCCCGGCCGCGGCGTCCGGGCTGTATATTCGACAAAGCGAATATACCATTCCTCAGGCGGAGTTCAAGAGCGCGCCCGGTTGACGCGCGCAAGGGGTTTGCGCCGGCGGCCCAAATCTTGCAGGATCCGCGGCGCCGGCGCGCGGGGCGCGCATGAGAGGCCGGAGAAAGGACGGGCGGCGGCATGATCTGGCTGGTCCATCTCGTGATTGCGGCGGGATATCTGGCCGTTGCGCTGGCGTTTGCGTGGCTGGCGCCCGCACAACTCGCGATCCCCGCGGAGACGGCGCGCTGGATCGCGGCGGCGATCGCGCTCGTGGGCGCGCTCGTGCAGTCGCTGACCACCGCACTCCTGCTTGCCGCGCGCGTCGGCCGGCTGGAGGAGCGCACGGCGCAGCTCATCCGCCAGCACGGCAAGGTCGCGGCGGCCGTCTCCGAGCTCGAGCGCCACAGCGAGTCCGAGGCCGACCGCAACCGCGCGCTCGTCGATGAACTCAAGGTGCTGCAGACGCTGCTCGCCCAGGCCCTCGCCCGGCGCGGTGCCGGCAAGGTGAATGAGACCGCGGGCGCACCCGCGCGTCCCGAAGCGGGCGGGGCTGCGCGCCAGGACGGCGGCGAGCCGGTGCGCCGGCCGGATCCGGCGCGTGCCGAGCCGCTGCCCATCGAGGAATACGACGAGGAAAGCCTGCTCAGGATCATCCGGGTCGCGCTCAACGAGAACCGCGTCGATCTCTACCTGCAGCCCATCGTCGCGCTGCCGAGCCGCCGGCACATGCATTACGAATGCTTCTCGCGCGTGCGCGACGAGGAGAACCGGCTCGTCTACCCGAAGGACTTCCTGCCGCTTGCGACCTCGTCCGGGCTCATCGGCACGGTGGACAACCTCCTGCTCTTCCGCCTCATCCAGCTCGTGCGCAAGCTCGGCCGGCGCAAGCCGGAGGCGCGCTTCTTCTGCAACATCGCCGAAGGCTCGATCCGCGACCGCGAGTTCTTCCCGCAGTTCGTCGACTACATGGTGGCCAATCGCGACTTCGCCGACCGCTTCGTCTTCGAGTTCCGCGCTGACAGCTTCGCGGCCATCGACCGCGAGACCGAACGCCACCTCGACATGCTGATCCGCTCGGGCTACCGCTTCTCGCTGGACGGCGTCTCGAGCCCCGCCTTCGAGCCGGAGCGGCTTGCCGTGCGCGGCGTCGGCTTCGTCAAGATCCCGCGCGAGCTGCTTCGGGACCGGATGGCGGAATGGGCGCATGAGCTCAGGCGCCGGAACATCCTGCCGGTGGCCGAACGGGTCGAGTCCGAATCGGACGTGGTCGGCCTCATCGAGCAGGAGATCCCCCTCGCCCAGGGCTTTCTCTTCGGCGAGCCGCGGCTCGCGCGCGAGCTGCCGATGTAGGGCCGGGCGGGCGATGACGCATTCCCCCTCCCCCCTCGAGCCCGCGCGTCCCCGCCCGCCGCGGCCGGTGCCCGGGCTCGGCGCCCTTGCCGACCGCTACGGCGCCCTCATCGCCGATGTCTGGGGCGTGCTGACCGACGGCGTGACGCTGTTCCCGGATGCCGCCGACGCGCTCGCGCGCTTTCGCGCACGCGATGGTGCGATCGCGCTGCTCACCAACAGCGCGCGCCCCGGCGAGCTGGTGCTGAAGCGGCTCGTGAAGCTGGGCCTCGACCCCGCGCTGGTCGATGCCGTGGTCACCGCCGGCGACTGCGCGAAGGCGGTGATCGCCGCGCGCTTCGCGGGCCGGCCGCTCTTCCATCTGGGGCCCGACTTCGACCGTCCGCTCGTCGACGGCCTGCCGGCCCGTCCCGTCTCCGATCCGGCGGGCGCGGAGGTGCTGCTGGCGACCGGCCCCCTTGACGAGGACATCGCCGCCCACCGGCCGCTGCTCGAGGAACCCGCACGGCGCGGCGTGCCCATGGTCTGCGCCAATCCGGACCGCTGGGTGCGCTGGGGCGCGCGGCGCATCCCCTGTGCGGGGCTTCTGGCGGATCTCTACGAGGAGCTGGGAGGCGTCGTGATCCGGGCGGGCAAACCCGCGCCCGTCTGCTTCGAGGAGGCCGCCCGGCGCCTGGGGCGCGAAACGCCCGCAGCGCGACGCGACATCCTCGTCGTCGGCGACGGGCTGGAGACCGACATACGCGGCGCGCAGGACGCCGGGCTCGCCAGCGTCTGGATCAGCCACGGCCTGCATGCCGACCAGCTGGAAAACGGCGTCGGCCCGCTTCTCGCGCAGGCGGGCGTGTGCCCGGACTACGTGATGGAACGGCTGCGCTGGTAGCGGGCGCGCCGGCCGGCCGGCGCAAGGCCATTGCCCAAAGCCGCGCGCCCTCAGTATCTTGCCCGGCAGACGTCATGAGGCCCGCCGGGCGAGGAGCGTGCGAGCGGGCCCGCGAGCAGGGATGCGCGCACGCATGGAAGCGGTTCTGGCGACGGCCGGTTTTCACCTGTGGGTCGCGCTTGCGATCATCCTGCTCGGCATCGCCTCCTACGCCTGGGGGCGCTGGCCGATGGAGATGGTCTCGCTCGCGATCATCGTCGCGCTGCTGCTGTTCTTCCACATCTTCCCGCTGCCGCCCGATCCCGGGGGCGGGGACCCGCTCACCATGCGCCGGCTGCTCAGCGGCTTCTCGGATCCGGCGCTGATCGCGATCATCTGCCTGCTGGTCATGGGCCAGGCGCTGGTGCATGCGGGCGCGCTGGACGAGCCGGTGCGCCGCCTGCTTGAGGTTGCGCGCGGGGCGCCGCGTCTGGTGATGCGCGGGATCCTGGCGATCGTGTTCGCGATCTCGGGCTTCCTCAACAACACGCCGGTGGTGGCGGTGTTCATCCCGATCCTCTCCGCCCTCTCCCGCAAGCTCGAGATCAACCCCTCGCGGCTCATGATCCCCCTGTCCTACGCCGCGATTCTCGGTGGCAATCTCACCATCATCGGCTCCAGCGCCAATCTGCTGGTGGCCGGTGTCTACATGCACATCACGGGCGAGCGCCTCGGCTTCTTCTCGATCACCCTGCCCGGCCTGATCATCGGCCTCGTCGGCTTCGCCTATGTCGCCTTCCTCGCGCCGCGCCTGCTGCCCGACCGCGTGCCGCTCATCAGCGGCATGAGCCGGGTCGCCAAGCAGTTCATCATCCAGTTCGAGGTGCCGAAGGGCGGCTCGCTCGAGGGCGCCAAGGCCGTCTCGGGCCTGTTCCCGCAGCTCACGCATCTGACGGTGCGCGCCATCCACCGCGGCGACGCGACGCTGCTGCCGCCCTTCGACGATCTCGCGCTTCAGGCCGGCGACATCGTCATCGCGGCCGCCACCCGCGAGGCGCTGACCGAGATGCTGGCCAAAGACCCGGGCCTCGTGCATCTGCTCTGGCGGCGCGGCGGGGTGGCCGGCGAGGAGATCGACAGCGAATCGCCGCTGCCGGAGGACCGCATGCTGGCCGAGGTCATGATCGCGCCGGCCTCGCGCCTGCAGGGCCGGACGCTGGAGCAGGTGGGCTTCCGCTCGCTCACCAACTGCATCGTTCTCGGCATCCAGCGGCGCTCGCGGATGATCCGCTCGCACATCTCCGAGCTCGTGCTGGAGCCGGGCGACGTGCTGCTGCTGCTCGGCCGGCGCGAAGACGTCATGGCGCTCAGAGGCAACCGCGACCTGCTGCTGCTCGAATGGTCGACCGCGGATTTCCCCATGGTCGAGACCGGCCGGCTGGCGCTCGGCGTCTTCGGCGCGACGATCCTGCTCGCCTCCACAGGCGCGCTGCCGATCACCATCGCGGCGATGCTCGGCGTACTCGTGATGCTGGCCGGGCGCTGCATCAACATCCGCCAGGCGGGCCGGGCCGTCGACGGCACGGTCGTGCTGGTGATCGCGGCCGCCATCGCCATGGGCGAGACGATGCAGGCGACGGGCGGCGCGGTGGTGGTGGCGGACGCCCTGCTCGCCGCCTTGAAGGGCGCCGATCACCTCCTCATTCTCTCGGTCTTCTTTCTCGTGGTGATGCTCTTCACCAATCTGCTGTCGAACAACGCCACCGCCGTGCTGTTCACGCCCATCGCCGTGGCGCTCGCCGAGCATCTGGGGGCCGACCCGCGCCCGTTCGCCTTTGCCGTGATCTTCGCCTCCAAAGCGGCCTTCGCGACTCCCTTCGGCTATCAGACGAATCTGCTGGTCATGGCGCCCGGCCATTACCGCTTCACGGATTTCGTGCGCGCGGGGCTGCCGCTGGCGGCGATCGTGTGGATCACCTTTACGCTGGTCGCCGCGGCGCTGTATGTTCCCTGACCGGACGGGGGGCGAGACGGATGGTGACGCCCGCGCGGGCGCTGCCGCGGGCGGCGAGAGGTGCGCGGTGACCAGCGAGGGCTTCCGGTTTCCGAAATTCTTCGTGACGGTGGCAAGCCCCTGCCCCTATCTGCCGGGCCGCTACGAGCGCAAGCTGTTCACGGAGCTGGCCGGCGAGGACGCCCGGCTGCTCCACGACACTCTGGCCCATGTCGGCTTTCGCCGCAGTCAGCGGATCGCCTACCGCCCGGCCTGCGATTCCTGCTCGGCCTGCCTGTCGGTGCGCATCCCGGTGGCCGACTACGTCTTCACCCGGCGCGACCGTCGCATCCTCAGACGCAACGCGGACCTCGAGGCCGCTGTCGCGCCGCCGGTGGCGAGCGGCGAGCAGTTCGCCCTGCTCAAGCGCTATCTCGCCGCCCGGCATGCCGACGGCGACATGGTGCGGATGCGCTATCCCGAATACCGGGAGATGGTCGAGAACACGCCGATCGTCACCGAGGTGATCACCTGGCGGCCGCGCGGCGGGACCGAGCGCCCGCTCATGGCCGTCAGCATCACGGACGTGATGGATGACGGCCTGTCCATGGTCTACAGCTTCTACGAGCCGACGGCCGGGCGCCGGTCGCTCGGGCGCTTCATGATCCTGGAGCACATCCGCCGCGCCCGCGCCGCGGGGCTTTCTCACGTCTATCTCGGCTACTGGGTCGAGAACAGCCCGAAGATGGCCTACAAGGCCGAGTTCCGGCCGCTCGAGGTGCTGATCGGGCAGGACTGGAAGCGCATGGACGACATCGCCGAGGGGAGGAACGCAGCCGATGCCTGCTGACCGGGATCAGGACGACGGCGCACGCGCGGCCCGGGCCCCGGGCCGCAGCCGCCGCGCGGTCATCACGAGCTTCGCGCTGGGGGCGGGTGCGGCGGGCCTCGGCGTCGCCGCCAGCCTCATCGCCTCCGCGCGCGCGGACCGGCGGGCGGCGGACCGCCCGCGTGCGCCGGCGGTGATCGGCGGGCGCAACGCGCCGCGCAGACTGAAGATGGTCACGACCTGGCCGAAGAACTTTCCCGGGCTCGGCACCGGCGCGGTGCGGTTCGCGCGCCGGATCGAGGAGATGAGCGGCGGCGCCATCGCCGTCACCGTCTATGCGGCGGGCGAGCTCGTGCCGGCGCTGCAGGCCTTCGATGCCGTCTCCCAGGGCAAGGCCGACATGTATCACGGCGCGGAGTACTACTGGCAGGGCCGCTCCCTCGCCTTCAACTTCTTCGCCGCCGTGCCGATGGGGCTGCTCGCGCGCGAGCTGGAGGCCTGGGTCCGTTTCGGCGGCGGGCAGGAGCTGTGGGACGAGCTGGCCGCGCGCTTTTCCATCAAGCCGATGCTGGCCGGCAACACGGGCCCGCAGATGGGCGGCTGGTTCAAGCGGCCGATCCGCTCGCTCGCCGACTTCCAGGGCCTGCGCATGCGCATACCCGGCCTCGGCGGCGAGGTGATCAAGCGCATGGGCGGCACGCCGGTCACCAAGGCCGGCGGCGAGCTGTTCCAGGCGCTGGACCAGGGCAACATCGACGCCACCGAATGGGTCGGCCCCTGGAACGACATGGCCTTCGCGCTGCACACGATCGCGGACTACTACTACTATCCGGGTTTCCACGAACCGGGTACGGGCCTGTCCTGCGGCATCAATCTCGGGGTCTGGAACGCGCTGGACGAAGCCGAGCGTGCGGTGATCGCGAACGCCGCCGCCGCCGAGACCGCCGTGATGCATGCCGAGTTCGAGCATGAGAACGCGCTGGCGCTCCAGCGTCTGCTGCGCATCCCGCGCATCACCATCGCGCCGTTTCCGGACGACGTCCAGGCGGCCATGGCGCGGATTTCGGCCGAGGTCCTGGAAGAGGTCGCCTCCCGCGATCCCTTCACGCGCCGCGTCTACGAGAGCTTCCTGGCCGCGCGCGAGCGGGCGATGGCCTGGGGCCGGATCTCCGACGAGGCCTTCGCCCGCGCCCGGCGGCTCGCCCGCCGTGCGGCGGAGGGCTGAGCCGCCTATCTGCGGCGCCGGACGCGGCGGTGGGACTTGCGCCGCGGGTCGATCTTGCCGGCCGCTTCCAGACGCTGGCGCTTCGTGCGCCGGCCCGTCGCATAGGGATTGGCGGACTTGCGCAGGTAGAAGCGGATCGGCACGCCGCCGAGTCCGAACTGCCGGCGCAGGGCGTTCGCGAGGTAGCGCTGATAGCCCTCGCCCACCGCTTTGGGATGGTTGACGAAGAGGGCGAAGCCCGGCGGGCGCGCGCGCACCTGGGCGGCGAAGCGGATCTTCGTCGGCCGGCCGTGCCAGGCCGGCGGAGGGTGGTCGCCGACGACGGTCTCGAGGAAGCGGTTGAGGACCGGCGTCGGGATCCGCGCGCTCCAGCGCTGGAACGCCTCCTCGGCGGCTTCCATCACGCGGGAGACGCCGCGCCCCTGAAGGCCCGAGAGCGGCAGGATCGCGACACCCCTGAGATCCGGCAGCCGCGCCTCGAGCCGCGCTCTCAGCTCCCGCTCGCGGGCAAGGCGGTCGCTGACGAGGTCCCACTTGTTGAGCCCGATCACCGCCGCGCGCCCGGCCTCGACGATGCGCTCGGCGAGCCGCAGGTCCTGATGGGTCACGCCTTCCGTCGCATCGATCAGCAGCAGCGCGACATCCGCCTGTCTGAGCGCATCCAGCGTCGCGCCCGCCGAGGCCCGCTCGAGCCCGGGATCGACCCGCGCCGGCCGGCGCAGGCCGGCGGTGTCGACGAGCGTGAACGGCCGGCCGTCCCAGTCGAGGTCATGGGCGATCGGCTCGCGGGTAAGCCCGGGTTCTGGGCCGGTCAACATCCGCTCCTCGCCGAGCAGGCGGTTGACGAGCGTGGACTTGCCGACATTCGGGCGGCCGATGACCGCAAGCCTGAGCGGCCGCTCCTCGACGCCTTCGGCCCCGGCCTCGGCCGCAAAGTCGAAGGCGAGATCGCCCTCGCTGAGCGCCGCGGCGGCCGCCGGCAGCGCATCGTCCGCCTCCCCGGCCCCGCCTTCCTGCCTCGGCTCCGCGTCCTCGCCGGCGCGGGCCTCGTCTTCCTGAGCCTGCCCGGGCGCGGACAGATGCGGGGCGAGGGCCTCGTAGAGCAGCTGCAATCCCTCGCCATGGGTGGCGGAGATGGGGATGGGATCGCCGAGGCCGAGCGCATGCATCACGGCGGCCCCGAAGGCGGCGAGCCGGCCCTCGGCCTTGTTGGCGACGAGGATGACCGGCCGGTCCACCCGGCGCAGCCAGTCCGCGATCTCCGTGTCCCAGGGGTGCAGGCCTTCGCGCGCATCGACCATGAAGATCAGGACGTCGGCCTCGGCCGCGGCCCGCCGCGTCATCTCCGCGAGGCGCCGGGCGAGATCTCCGGAGCCGGCATCGGCGAGCCCCGCGGTGTCGATGAGGGTGAAGACGAGATCACCGAGGCGCGCCTCTTCGGCCCGCCAGTCGCGGGTGACGCCGGGTGCGGGATCGACGAGCGCGATGCGCCGGCCCACGAGCCTGTTGAACAGGGTGGACTTGCCGACGTTCGTGCGGCCGATGATGGCGACTTTCGCCGTCATGGCGGACCGTTCCTCCTGCGATCGGACGGCCGGCGCGACCCGTGCGGCGGTCGGCCGGCGCGCATGCGCACATGGGCGAGAACGCGCGCGAATGCAAGGCCCGCCCCGGTCGTCGGTCATCGGTCTTCCGTCGTCGGCCACCAGGCATCAGAAGGAGGAGACGCGCCGCCGAGCAGGATCCCGGCACTGGCGGCCGTCCCCGCTTTCCGCTGGACCCGCCGGTCAAGCCGGCGGGTGCCGAGGAAAGGGGCGGACCCGCCGGTCGATCAGGCGGGTGGCGCGGGGAAGACGGACCTGGCGGTCAAGTTGGCGTCCGATGCCGGGGAGTGCGCACCGGCGGGCGACGCTCTCCTCTTGCGTCGTTCGCCGGCTTGACCGGCGAACCCAGCCCACAGTTGAGACGACACCCGGCTCAGGAGATCGGCCCCGCTGGCGGCTGGACCCGCCGGTCAAGCCGGCGGGTGACGAGGAAAGGGGCGGACCCGCCGGTCGATCAGGCGGGTGGCGCGGGGAAGACGGACCTGGCGGTCAAGTTGGCGTCCGATGCCGGGGAGTGCGCACCGGCGGGCGACGCTTTCCTCTTGCGTCGTTCGCCGGCTTGACCGGCGAACCCAGCCCACAGTGGAGACGACACCCGGCTCAGGAGATCGGCCCCGCTGGCGGCTGGACCCGCCGGTCGAGCCGGCGGGTGACGAGGAAAGGGGCGGACCCGCCGGTCGATCAGGCGGGTGGCGCGGGGAAGACGGACCTGGCGGTCAAGTTGGCGTCCGATGCCGGGGAGTGCGCACCGGCGGGCGACGCTCTCCTCTTGCGTCGTTCGCCGGCTTGACCGGCGAACCCAGCCCACAGTGGAGACGACACCCGGCTCAGGAGATCGGCCCCGCTGGCGGCTGGACCCGCCGGTCGAGCCGGCGGGTGGCGAGAGGGAGTGGGCACCGGCGGGTGACACCTTTTTTCCTCGTCATTCGCCGCAAAAGCGGCGAATCCAGCCGCCATGCGTGACGGCTTCGACGCCGGCGGTTGGCCCCGCTTCCGGCTGGACCCGCCGGTCGAGCCGGCGGGTGACGAGGGAAAGGGAACGGACCCGCCGGTCAAGCCGGCGGGTGACGCGGGGGATGCGAGCCAGCCGGTCAACCTGCCGCCTGCTGCGGGCGCGGGGGCGCGTCCCTGACAAGCGGCAGGTGGGCGCGGGCGCGCCGGCGCGCTATAGGGACGCTCAAGCGCAGGCACGAAGCCGAGGATCGTCGTCATGGCCGAGCCGCTGGCGGACGCCACGCCCGTCATCATCGGGGCCGGGATGATCACGCACCGCGCACACGGCGCCGACGCGGTGCTCGCCCCCCAGGAGCTCATGGCCGAGGCGGCCAGGCGCGCGCTCGCCGATGCGGGCGCCGCGATCGCCCCGGCGATCGAGGATGTCGCCGTCATCCGCACCTTCGCGGATTCGGCGCCGCAGTTCGCAAGCCCCTTCGGCGGCCCGCGCCATTATCCCGATGCCGTGGCGCGCCGGCTGGGACTGAAACCCCGCGCGGCCTTCTATCCCCAGCTCGGCGGCGATACGCCGCAGGCGACGCTGGCCTTGCTGGCCGACCGGCTCGCGCGCGGCGAGGCGCGGGCCGCGCTGCTGGTGGCCGGCGAGGCGATGGCCGGTGCCCGGCTTGCGGCGAAGGCGGGCCTGAAGCTCTCCTGGAGGGAGGATTCCGGCCCCGACGCCCCGCCGCTTGCCGAACCCGGCGTGCTGCGTCCGGGCATGTCGCCGCAGGAGCTCGTCCACGGTGTCGCGGAGCCGGCGCATGTCTATCCCCTCTTCGAATCCGCCGCGGCCCAGCGCCACGGCCGCGCCATGCCGGTACAGCGCGAGCGCATCGGCGCGCTTTTCGCCCGCTTCGCCGCCGTCGCCGCGACGCATCCCGCCGCCTGGGACCGCACGCCCTGGCGCGCCGAAGAGCTCATCACGCCGGGTCCGGACAATCGCCTCATCGCCTGGCCCTACACGAAGCGCCTGTGCGCGCAGATGTACGTGGATCAGGCGGCCGCCGTGGTTCTGACCACCGTCGGCGAGGCGCGCCGGCTCGGCATCGCGCCGGACCGCTGGATCTTCCCCTGGGCATCGGTGGAGCTGGCGGAGAAATGGACGCTCGCCGAGCGGCCGGACCTGTCCGAGGCGCCGGCGGTGCGCATGGCGGGCTCGGCGCTGCTGGCCGCGGCCGGTCTCGGCATCGAGGAGATCACCTTCATCGACCTCTACAGCTGCTTTCCGAGCGCGGTGGAGCTGGGTGCGGAGGCGCTGGGTCTCGATCCGCATGGCGGGCGCGGGCTCACGCTCACCGGCGGGCTGCCGTTCTTCGGCGGGCCGGGCAACGGCTACAGCCTGTTCGCGATCGCAACTCTCGTCGAGCGCCTGCGCGCGGCCGTAGAGCCGGCGACCGGGCTCGTCTGGGCCAACGGCTGGTATCTGACGAAGCACGCCCTGGGGCTGTATGCGAACCGTCCGCACCGCGACGGCTGGCGCCATCTGCCGGCCGACGACCTCCAGGCCCGGATCGAGGCGATGGCCTCCCCGCCCTGGGTGGACGCGCCGGAAGGCGCGGGCGTGGTGGAGGCGGCGACGGTCGTCTTCGACCGCAGCGGCGGGCCGGCCCACGGCCTGCTCTACGGCCGGCTGGGGCGCGACGGCCGCGGCGGCCGCTTCATCGCCGTCGTGCCGGGCGAGGATGAGGAAAGCATCGAGGCGCTCATGGGCCCGCGGCCGGTGGGCCTGCCGGTCGCCGTGTCGCGGACCGGCAACCGCAACATCGCGCGCATCGCCGGCTAGCCGCCGGCCGGCGGGCGCAGGAAATGGAGCGCCGCGCGACCCGTCACGCGCCTGTCCATCACCGACCAGGCGGCCGGCAGGGCGATCTCCTCGCGCGCATCGGTCTCCGCGATCACCAGGCTGTCCGCTGCGATCCAGCCGGCCCGCCCGAGGCCTTCCAGGGCCGGCCGGATCAGCCCCTCGCCATAGGGCGGGTCGAGATAGACGATGGTGAACGGTCGGTCCGCGGGTGGCGGATGCCGCGCGTCGGCCTTGAGGACCCGGGCCATGCGCGTGGGATCCGGCAGCCGCAGGCGCGCGAGGTTCTCCCGCAGCACGGCAAGGTGGCGGGGATCGCGCTCGAGGAAGGCGACATGGGCGGCCCCGCGCGAAAGCGCCTCGATGCCGACGGCGCCGGTGCCGGCGAAGATGTCGGCGACGCGTCCGCCGGCAAGCGGCGGGAAGGCCGGATTGTGGGCGAGGATGTTGAAGAGCGTCTCGCGCAGGCGGTCGCTCGAGGGGCGCAGGCCGTCCCCGGGCGGGGCCTTGAGCTTCAGCCCGCGCCAGCGCCCGGCGATCACCCGCATCACCGCGCCCTCCCCTTCGCCCGCTGCCGGCGGGTGCGGCGCGGGCCGGCGGGTCTCTTCGGCCGCGCCCAGCGTTCGGGCGACCAGCTCCGGGCGGCGAGCAGGGCCGCGCGCAGGTCCTCCCCGCCCGGCAGCGCCTCGAGCAGGGCGAGAAGCGTCTTCTGCGGCACCTCCGCGATCGCGCCCGGGGCGAGCGATCCGAGGGTCAGGGGGCCATAACGCGTGCGGATCAGGCGGTCGACCTGAAGCCCTGCGGCGGCGAACGCCCGGCGGATCTCGCGGTTGCGCCCTTCGCGCAGGGTGACAAGCAGCCAGTGGTTGCTGCGCCCGGACCGCTCGAGCGCGATCTCCATGGGCCGGAACCGCTCGCCGGCGATGACGACGCCCTCTCGAAGCGGCTTCAGGCGCGCCTCGTCGAGGGGGCCGTGCACGCGCACGCGGTAGGAGCGGGCGATGGCGCTTTCCGGATGCTCGAGCAGGCGTTTGAGCTCCCCGTCGTTGGTGAGCAGCAGCAGCCCCTCGCTGTTGATGTCGAGACGGCCGACGGGCTTGAGAGCCCGAAGCTCGGCGGGAAGCAGGTCGGCCAGCGTGCGCCGGCCCTCCGGGTCGCGCCGCGTCACGAGCACGCCGCGCGGCTTGTGCAGCCGCCACAACCGCGGCGGGTCGGGCCGGGGCACGGGCCGGCCGTCGACCGTGACCGCCGAGAGGTCCGCCAGCTTGAGCGCCGGGCTCGTCACCCGCTCGCCCGCGAGCGCGACGCGGCCGGCGGCGATCATGCGCTCCACCTCGCGCCGCGAGCCGACGCCCGCGCGCGCGAGCAGCTTCGCGATCCGCTCGCCGCCCGCACCCCGCTCCGGCGCGGCCGGGCCGGCGGGTCCGTCTGCCGTCCGGTCTTCTGCCATGTGTCCAGCGGAATCCGCGTCCATCCACCGCCCCTCGAGATGGGGCGCGCCATCATGACGGCAACCCCCGGGCCGGCGCAACCGCCGCCGCGCATCCCCGCCCGCAACCCGCCGACGTGACGGCCGGGCCCGCCCCTTTCCCTCGTCACCCGCCGGCTTGACCGGCGGGCACAGCCCCCTTCCTCGTCATCCGCCGCCCCCTTCCTCGTCATCCGCCGACTTGATCGGCGGATCCACCTTCCTTTTTTCGTCATCCGCCGACTTGATCGGCGGATCCAGCCAAAAGCGGGGCCAATTCCCGGCGCCGGGGCTGGCGCCGCCGCCGGCTGGGTTCGCCGGTCGAGCCGGCGAACGACGTGGTGGGGAGGTCGTCACCGCCGGTGCGCACTCTCTCCTCGTCAACCGCCGGCTCGACCGGCGCGGCCATCCTCCTTCCGCGTCACCCGCCGGCACCCTCTCTCTTCGTCATCCGCCGACGTGACGGGCGAGGCCAGCTCCCTTCCCCGTCATCCGCCGCCCTCTTCTCGTCATCCGCCGGCTTGACCGGCGGATCCAGCCAAAAGCGGGGCCAATTCCCGGCGCCGGGGCTGGCGCCGCCGCCGGCTGGGTTCGCCGGTCGAGCCGGCGAACGACGTGGTGGGGAGGTCGTCACCGCCGGTGCGCTCTTCCAGTCACCACGCCTGATGGGCGGGTCCATCGTCATCCGCCGACCTGACGGGCGGGTCCCGCCCCTTTTCCTCGTCATCCGCCGGCGGACGACGCGACAAGGAGAGCGGCAACACCCCATGTTCCCCGCCGACGACCGATGGGCGATGCCCGCCGGCCGGCCGCTCAGGCCGTGCCGAGGCGCTGCTTCAGGCGCTCCTCGATCCTGGCGAAGAACTGCTCGGTGGTCAGCCACGGCTGGTCCGGGCCGATGAGCAGCGCCAGATCCTTGGTCATGAAGCCGGCCTCCACCGTCTCGATCACCACCTGCTCGAGGGTTTCGGCGAAGCGTTCGACCTCCGGCGTGCCGTCCATCTTGCCGCGGTATTTCAGCCCCCGCGTCCAGGCAAAGATGGAGGCGATGGGGTTGGTCGAGGTCGGCTCGCCCTTCTGGTGCTGACGGTAGTGGCGCGTGACGGTGCCGTGGGCGGCCTCCGCCTCGATGGTCTTGCCGTCCGGCGTCATCAGCACCGAGGTCATCAGCCCCAGCGAGCCGAAGCCCTGGGCGACGACATCCGACTGCACGTCGCCGTCATAGTTCTTGCAGGCCCACACGAAGCCGCCCGACCACTTGAGCGCGCAGGCCACCATGTCGTCGATCAGCCGGTGCTCGTAAGTGAGCCCTTTTTCCGCGAATTTGTCCTTGAACTCGCTGTCGAACACCTCCTGGAAGATGTCCTTGAAGCGGCCGTCGTAGGCCTTGAGAATCGTGTTCTTGGTCGAGAAATAGACCGGATAGCCGCGTTCGAGACCATAGTTGAAACAGGCGCGGGCGAAATCGCGGATCGAGCTGTCGAGATTGTACATGCCCATCGCGACCCCCGGGCCCGGGAACTCGTAGACCTCGTATTCGATCGCCTCGCCGCCGTCCTCCGGCTCGAAGCGCAGGGTCAGCCGGCCCTTGCCCGGCACCTTGAAGTCGGTGGCCTTGTACTGGTCGCCGAAGGCGTGGCGGCCGACGATGATGGGCTTCGTCCAGTGCGGCACGAGCCGCGGGACGTTCCTGATGATGATCGGCTCGCGGAAGACGGTCCCGCCGAGGATGTTGCGGATCGTGCCGTTCGGAGAGCGCCACATCTTCTTCAGGCCGAACTCCTTCACCCGCGCCTCGTCGGGCGTGATGGTGGCGCATTTGACGCCGACGCCGTATTTCCTGATCGCCGCGGCGGCCTCGACGGTCACCCGGTCGTCGGTCGCGTCGCGGTTCTGGATGGACAGGTCGTAATACTTGATGTCGATGTCGAGATACGGGAGGATCAGCCGCTCCTTGATCCAGTGCCAGATGATCCGCGTCATCTCGTCGCCGTCGAGCTCGACGATCGGATTCTTGACCTTGATCTTTGCCATGGGATCCTCTTTACCTGTTGCCTGAAGCCTTCCCCGGGCCGCCGGCCCCTCCGGGTCGCCGCGACTTTCAGCACAAAGACTTGGGCGGTGTAAAGAGAGCCGGCGGCGCCGGTTACGCCCCGTCTGCGGCAAGGGCCGCCCAGAGGGCGTCCACGTCGGGCACGACGGTGAAAAGCTCGAGATGGCGGGGTGCGATGAAGCCCTCGGCACTCGCGTGCCTGAGGTATGCCACGAGCGGCGCAAAGAAGTCCGCGAGATTGACGAGCAGGATGGGCTTGCTGTGCAGTCCGAGCTGCGCCCAGGTGGTTATCTCCACGAACTCGTCCAGCGTGCCGAGCCCTCCGGGCAGCACCACGAAGGCGTCCGCGCGGCGGAACATCTCGGCCTTGCGGCTGTGCATGTCGGGCACGAGGACGAATTCGCTCACCTCCTTGAGGCCCACCTCGAGGCGGTCGAGAAGCTCGGGGATGATGCCCACCACATGGCCGCCCTCCTCCAGCGCCGCGCGGGCGACGACCCCCATCAGCCCGATGGAGCCGCCGCCGTAGACCACGGTCACCCGGCGGCGCGCCGCTTCCCGGCCGAGCCGGGCCGCCGCCTTGCGATACGCGGGATCGCGGCCCTCGTGCGAACCGCAGAAGACGCAGACGCTGCCGATGCGCAGCTTGCCCCCTGCACCGTCCTCCCGTTTGGTCGTCATGACTTCCCATCCGCAGCCTGTGATGCCCGTGACTGCAACCTGTACCCGCCGGGTTAGCGATACCGCATTGCGCCCGTTCCATGAAGGATTCGTTTCCGGTGCGCTGCCGCATTCAGCGGCCGTTCACCTCGCCTGCGCGAGAGTGCCGGCGGGCGGCGGCTCCGGCGGGCGATCGCCCGCGCACGACCCGGCTCGTCCGGCGCGCAAGGGCCGCGAAGGCTCTTGCCAGCGGCGCGCGGGCGGGCGCATAAGCGGGCGGATCAGCGCGGCATATGCGCATCCGCGCATGAAGACGGACACATGGTGACAATGGATCGGCCGTTGCCGGTTGCGGATCCGCGAAGGGAACCCACGCCCTGGGACCGCTGGCGCTTCTGGGTGGCGCTGGGCATGGCGGCGCTCGCGATCGTGGCGCTTGCGACGTGGCGGCTCGCCACCCGCGATGGCGGCGGCACGGGCGCACAGGCCGACAGGCCGGCGGCCGAAGGCGCCGCCCCGGCGCTTCCGAGCTTCGATGTCGTGCGGATCTCGCGCGGCGGAACCGGTGTGATCGCCGGCCGCGCCGCCCCGGGCGCGAAGGTCGCGATCCTCGTCAACGGCCGGCAGGTCGGCGAGGTCACGGCGGACGAACGCGGGGAATGGGTCTTCATCCTGGAGGAGCCGCTGCTGCCCGGTACGGCCGAGCTCTCGCTCAAGGCCGTGCTGCCGGAGCGCGTGGCGGATGCCGACCATCCCGGCGGCGGAGCGCAGGCCGCGGAAAAGACAGTCGAGTCGGACGATGTCGTCGTGGTGTCGATCCCCGAGCGCGCCGAGCCGGAGCGTTTCGCCGCCGACCGCAAGAACGGCGTGCTCGCCGTGCTCACCCCCAAGAGCGGCGAGGGCGCGAGCCGGGTGCTCCAGCGCCCGGGCGCCACGGCGCCCGGCGAGCTCGGCGACCAGCTCGCCGTGGACAGCGTGGACTACGGCGACGACCGCGTGCCCGTCTTCGCCGGCCGTGGCGTGCCGCGGGCGCTGCTGCGGATCTATCTCGACAACGTGTATCTGGGCGACGTCCGCGTCGGCGACGACGGCCGCTGGGAGCTGAAGGCCTTGGAACCGCTGGCCGACGGCGAGCACGTGCTCAGACTGGACCAGCTTCTTCCCGGCAGCGACAATGTCGAGCTCCGGGTGCTCCAGCCGTTCTCGACCGGTGCCGCACCCGACCCGAGCCGGGCGAAGCAGGCCGTGGTCGTGCGCCCGGGCAACACGCTGTGGGGGATCGCCCGCAAGCTCTACGGCCGCGGCGTGCGCTACACCCTGATCTTCCAGGAGAACGCCGAGCAGATCGCCGATCCCGACCTCATCTATCCGGGCCAGGTGTTCAAGGTGCCCGGCGCCGATGGGCAGAAGAACGGCGAGCCCGGCGCACGCCCCTGATCCGGCCCTTGTCGGCGCCCCACCCCTTCCTTCTGGCACGGAGCATGCATGGCAGGGCTGCCCGGCGGCCGTCGCTGCGGTCTGCCGCCACCGGCCGGCAGATCCTGCCCATGCGGCGCGTTGCGGGCACGGACAAGGAAGGCGGGCGAGCATGGCGCTCAATGGCATCCTGTTCACGTCGCTGACGGGACTTCAGGTCTCGCAGGAGGCCCTGCGGGTCACCTCCGACAACATCGCGAACGTGAACACCCCGAACTACGCGCGCCAGGCGGTGCGTCAGGAGGCGGTGCTGGCCGGCGGCAAGTCCAACGGCGTCGACATCCAGGCCGTCGAGCGCGTCATCGACCGCTTTCTCGAACGCGCGTCGCTGGCCGCGACATCGGAGGCCGAGCGCAACGACACCATGGCGCTGCTCCACGACCGCCTGCAGGCCGCGCTCGGGCGGCCGGACGCCGAGACCAATCTTTCCGCCCGCATGAACAAGCTCTTCGAGTCGCTTGCGGCCCTGGCGCTCGACCCCGCCGACGCCGTGACGCGCCAGCAGTTTCTGGGCGATCTCGGCGCTTACACGGCCGAGGTCTCGCGCATCGCCTCGGCCCTCCAGGAGCTGCGCGGGGATGCGAGCGCCGAGATCGAGGCGCGCCTGCCCGCGATCAATGCGACGATCAAGGAGATCTTCGAGCTCAACCGCGACGTCGTGCAGCAGACGGTGCTCTCGGGCGAGCCGGGCCCCGCCGAGAACCAGCGCGATGCGGCGCTTGCGCGGCTCGCCGAACAGATCGACATCCGCATCATCGAGAACGGCGACGGCTCGGTCGACGTGGTGACAACGAGCGGTGTCGCCCTCGTCACCAAGGCGAGCTTCGCGGAGCTGGCGTACAAGAGCCCCGGCAATGTCACCGCCGGCACCCAGTTCCCGCCGATCACCATCTCGCGCATCAACCCGTTCACGAACCAGCCCACGGGCACGGTGCGCGCGCTTGACGGCGACATCCGCTCGGGCGCGCTGCGCGGCCTGCTCGACATGCGCGACAAGGACCTCGTGAACCTCTCGCTCGCGCTCGGCGAACTCGCCGCGCGGGTGGCCGACGAGGTGAACGCGGTGCACAACGCCAACACCGCGGTACCGCCGCCCAATACGCTCACCGGCGACGTCGTGGGGCTCGATGCGAGCGCGCCGCACCATTTCACCGGCGTCGCGCATTTCGCGGTGGTGGACCAGAACGGCACCCTCATCGCATCCGCGAGCTACGACTTCGACGCCAATCCCACCGCCTCGCTCGCCAGCGTGATCGCCACGGTGAACGCGGGACTGGGCGGCGCCGGCACCTTGAGCTTCACCAACGGCGTGATGCAGTTTCAGGCGGCCAATCCGGCCAACGGCGTCGTCATCGCCCAGGACGAGGCGCGCCCCAGCGACCGCGCCGGCCGCGGCTTTGCGCATTTCTTCGGCATGAACGACCTGCTCACCGCCCGCGCGCCCGGCCTCTACGAGACCGGCGTGGCGGCGGGTGACGCCCACAATCTGCAGCCCGGCGGCCAGATCGAGCTGGCGGTCAAGGACGCCTTCGGCCGGACGATCGCGGACGTCGCGATCCCGCTCGGCGGCACCTCGACCTTCGGCGACATCGTGACGGCGCTGAACGATCCGACGGCGGGGCTCGGCAATCTCTTCCAGTTCAGCCTCGATTCCGCCGGCCGCCTGGTGATCACGCCGACGAGCAATGCGCCGTCGGGTGCGCGGCTTGCGGTCGTCAATGACACCACGGATCTCGCCGGCACCGGGGTGTCGATCTCGCGCTTCTTCGGCATCGGCGATCCCTTCCGGGCCGAGGCGGCGGCCGACATGCGCATCGTCGAGGAGGTGCCGGCCGACGCGGGGCTGCTCGCCACCGCGCGCCTCAAGCTCACGGCGCTGCCGGGCGAGGTCGCGCTGTTCAAGGGCGACCAGGCCGGGGCACTGGCGCTTCAGGCGCTCGAGACGAAGGTGATCAACTTTTCGGACGCGGGCGAGCTCGCCGCCCAGGCGCGCACGCTCTCCTCCTTCAACGGCGCGGTGATCGGCAACTTCGCCCAGCTCGCCGACCGCGCCAAGCTCGCGCGCGACGACACCCGGAACCAGAAGACGGAGATCGACCAGCGGCGCAACAGCATCTCCGGCGTCAATCTCGACGAGGAGCTCGCCAATCTCGTGATCTTTCAGAACAGCTACAACGCGGCTGCGCGGGCGCTGTCCACCGTGCAGCAGCTCTATGACGCGCTGCTCTCGGTGATCTGAGGAGCGCAGGACCTGACGGGAGTGCGGCCATGACGCGGATCGCCAGCTTCGGCCAGCAGAGCCTGCTCATCCAGAACACGCTGCGCAACCAGGAACGGCTGTTCCAGGCGCAGCAGCAGGTCACCACCGGCAAGCGCGCCGACAATTTCGCCGAGCTGTCGCCCGACGTCCAGGCGGCGCTCAGCGCCCGCCGGTCGCTGGCCGCCACCGACACCTTCCTGAAGACGATCAAGTCGGTGCAGCAGATCGTGGACTTCTACGACGTCCAGATGACGGCGGTGACCGGGGCGGCCGAAGACCTCCAGGATGCCATCCGCACCGCCATCGCGCAGGAGGATGCCCGCGGGCTGATCTCGCAGCTCTCGCAGTCGCTGTCCTCCATCGTCAGCGCGCTCAACAGCCGGATCAACGGCGTCTTCCTGTTCGGCGGCAGCCGCACGGACCAGCCGCCCGTGACGGTCCAGAACCTGTCGGACGTCGTCGCGCTCGCCGGCTCCTCGGATGCCTTCGCGAACAACGGCGACAAGCGCGAGGCCGCGATCGCGGAGGGGATCACGCTCCAGTTCGGGCTCGTCGCCGACGAGGTCGCCGGGCCCATCATGGCCGTGATCAAGGCGATCGCCGACTTCGACGCCGGCGTGGGGGGGCCGCTCGATGGACCCATCGACGCCGCCCAGCGCGCCTTCCTCGAGTCGCAGCTCACGGCTCTCGATTCCGCCATCCGGACGGCGCGCAACTTTCAGGTGACGAACGGTCTCAACGGCAACCGCCTGAAGGACATGGAGGCGCAGCAGGGCGAGGCGAAGGTCTTCCTGGAGGGCCTCGTCTCCGACGTCGAGGACGTGGACATGGCGGAAGCCATCAGCCGCCTCAACCAGAACCAGATCGCGCTCGAGGCCTCCTTCCGCGCGATCGGCACGCTCTCGCGGGTGACGCTGCTCAACTTCCTCTAGGCCGGCTCCCCGCCCCGCGCGGCGGCAAGGGACGCCGCATGCAGCTTCGCCAGCTCCGCATAGCCCGGCGGTGCGGTGCGATGGGCGGCGATCTCCTCCTCGCTCAAGCGCCGCAGGAACTTCGCCGGCCGGCCGATCCACAGCTCGCCCTTGCGGATCACCTTGCCCGGCGGCAGCAGCGAGCCGGCGGCCAGCATGCCGTCCTCCTCGATCACGCAGCCGTCCATGACGACGGTGGAAAGCCCTACGAAGGCGTGGTCGTGGATCTCGCAGCCGTGGATCATCGCCATGTGGCCGATCAGCACGTGATCGCCGATGATGGTCGCATGCGTCTTGCGGGTGACGTGCACGACGCTGCCGTCCTGGATGTTGGTGCCGCGGCCGATGCGGATGTGGCAGACGTCGCCGCGCACGACGACATTGTACCACAGCGACGAGCCGGCCCCGATCTCGACATCGCCGATCACCTGCGCGCCGGGCGCGATGAAGACGTCCTCGGCGATGCGCGGCCAGGTGTCGAGGAAGGGATGGACACCCTCGCCTCGCGCGCGCCGGGCCGCGAGCGGCGCGGGCGGCGGCGGGGTTACGGGAAGATCGGACATGCCTCGAGCCCTTTCGTCTCCTCGATCCCGAGCATGATGTTCATGTTCTGCACCGCCTGACCCGAGGAGCCCTTCACCAGATTGTCGATCGCCGCAATGACGATGGCATGGCCCGGCCGGCGGTCGGCGAAGACGTTGATCACGGCCATGTTGGAGCCGCGCACGTCCCCGGTCTTCGGCACCCGCGCGTCCGCCGGCACCAGCACGAAGGGCTCGCCCGCATAGCGGTCGGCGAGCGCGCGCTTCAGATCCGCCGCACTCACGCCCTGCCGGCAGCGCACATGGGCGGTGACGAGCTCGCCGCGGTTCATCGGCACGAGATGCGGGGTGAACGAGACCGTGACGCCTGCACCGGCCGCCCGCGCGAACTCCTGCTCGATCTCGGGCATGTGGCGGTGCCGGCCGACGCCGTAGGGGCGCGCGGATTCGGCCACCTCGCAGAACAGCATCTCCGGCTTCAGGCCCCGGCCCGCCCCCGAGACGCCGGAAAGCGCGTCGATGATGATGGAGTCCGGATCGATGAGCGGGCCCTGCGGCGCGCCGAGAAGCGGCAGCAGCGCGAGCAGGCTCGCAGTCGGATAGCAGCCGGGACAGGCCACCAGCAGCGCGTCGCGGATCATCTCGCGGTTCCATTCGCTGAGGCCGTAGACGGCATGCGGAAGCAGCTCTGGCGCGGGATGCGCGCGGCCGTACCACTCGGCATATACGGCGGGGTCCGTGAGCCGGAAGTCCGCCGAAAGATCGATGATGCGCACGCGCGGGCCCGCGCCGCCCGACAGCGGATGCCCGAGCGCCTCGATGATCGCCCGCACGGCTTCCGCGCTCGCGGCATGGGGCAGCGCGCAGAAGACGACGTCGGGCCGCAGCGCCTTCCAGTCCACGTCCTCGATGGTCTGAAGCGGCGGCAGCCCCCGCCCGGCGAGATGGGGGAAGACCGCCTCCATCGCCGCGCCGGCGTGGCGCTCGGCGGTCAGCGCCACCAGCTCCACGTCCGGGCGCGGGGCCAGCAGGCGCACGAGATCGGCCCCGGTGTAGCCCGAGGCGCCCAGCACCGCGACCCGCCATGTCCCGTGATCCGTCATTGCGCGCACCCGGTCCCGACCACCGCCTCGGCCCCCTTTAGCCGGCGGGGGCCCGCGTGAAAAGATCTTGCGCGCAGGCCGGCCCCGCGCGGCGGCGCGCGGTCCGCGCCCGCCTCAACCGCGCGCGCGGTTGTGCTGATAGATGCGGGCAAGCCCGCGGATGGTCAGGTCATGGTCCACGATCTCGATCGCCTTCGTGTGCGGTTCGAAGATCGCGGCCAGCCCGCCGGTGGCGATCACCGTCATCGGCTCGTCGCGCTCGGCCCGGATGCGGGCGACGAGTCCCTCGATGAGCGCGACATAGCCCCAGAAGACGCCGGACTGCATCGCCTCGAGCGTGCTGCGGCCCACGACGCTCCCGTTCCTCGGCGCCTCGACCGCGATGCGGGGCAGCTTGGCGGCCGCCTCGTGCAGCGCCTTGAGCGACAGGTTGATGCCGGGCGCGATCACGCCGCCCTCGTAGCCGCCGTCGGCCGCGACCACGTCGAAGGTGGTCGCGGTGCCGAAGTCGATGACGATTCTGGCACCCGCGCAGATCTCGCGCGCCGCGACCGCGTTCACGAGGCGGTCCGCGCCGACTTCCTCCGGATTCTTCACCCGCACGGGGATGGGCAGCTCGACAGCCGGCGTGCCGACGATCATCGGCTCGCAGGCGAAATAGCGCCGGCACAGCTGCCAGAGCGCAAAGCGGCCCTGGGGCACGACGGTCGCGATGATCGCATCCTCCACCTGCTCCTGGCCCCAGCCCTCCAGCGCGAACAGCGCATGGATCCACACGAGATACTCGTCGGCCGTGCGGCGGTCGTCGGTGGCGATGCGCCATTTGCGGTGGATCGTCCCGTCCGCGTCGATCAGCGCGAAGACGGTGTTCGTGTTGCCCTGGTCGATCGCAAGCAGCATCGGCCTCACCCCTCATCGGGCGCCCCGGCCGCGGGCGCGTCCTCGACCGGCCGCAGCCGGCCGGAGACGACGCGCCGCAGCCCGTCTTCCGTCTCTAGCAGCAGCGCCCCGTCCGCGTCGATCCCGGCAAGGCGGCCCGCAAGCCGCGCGCCGTCCGCCGTCTCATCAACGACGGCGACCGTGCGGCTCCGCGCCCACATCATCCGCTCATAGCGGGGCTTCAGCGCCGCGAAGCCCTCCTCTTCCCAGACGGCGCGCAAGCTGGCGAAGCGCGCGGCGAGAGAGTCGAGGAAATCCGCCGGGCTCGGGGGCGCGATCCCCTCCCCGGCCAGCGAGGTCGCGGGCAGCTCCACGCCGGCGGGGGCCTCGGCCAGATTCACGCCGATGCCGACGAGCACCAGGGTCCCGGCGCCGGTGCGCTCGCTCTCGCAGAGAATGCCGGCGAGCTTGCGGTCGGCCACCAGCACGTCGTTCGGCCATTTGAGCGCGAGGCGCTCGGGGCGGCAGAGCATCGCGCCCGCGGTCTCCGCGACCGCAAGCCCGGCGACGAGCGCCAGCGACGGCAGCTCCGCGAGCGGCCGGCGGGTCGCGAACACGCCGGTCGCGTAAAGATTGCCGGGCGGCGACTGCCACGCCCTCCCCTGGCGGCCGCGCCCGGCGGTCTGGCGCTCGGCAAGGACCCAGAAGGGCGGCCGGCCGGTGCCATCGAGCAGCCGCCTGCGCGCCTCGTCCATCGTGCTGGTGACGGTGCCGAGGCTCATGATGGGCTCGCTCACGCCCGGCGTCCTCCGGGGATCGTCATCGCCGTCGGGCGCGCCGGCGCGATCAGGAGAACAGGCTCGCCGCGGCGGCGGATGCGGCCAGCACCAGCGGCCAGATCAGCAACAGATGCAGCGGCGAATTGAGCGCGGCGGTGACCGTCGCGACGAAGGGGATGCCGCGGCCGGGAGCAAGGAAGGTCACCCGCGGCGGATCCATGTACATGATCTTGACGATGCGCAGATAGTACACCGCGCTCACCACCGACAGCACGAAGCCGACCACCGCAAGCCAGGCGTAGCCCGCCTCGACCACCGCCATGAAGACGTAGAGCTTGGCGAAGAAGCCGGCGAGCAGCGGAATGCCGGCCATCGAGAACATGAAGATCGCCATCGCCGCCGCCGTCGCCGGGCGCGTCGTCGCGAGCCCGGCCAGATCGGCGATCTCCTCGGTCCAGCCGTCCTCCTCGCGCATGGCGAGAATGAGCGCGAAGGTGCCGACCGACATCAGCACATAGATCGCAAGATAGACGAGCAGCCCCTTGACGCCGTCGGCCGTGCCGGCGGCCAGCCCCGTCAGGGCGAAGCCCATGTGGGCGATGGAGGAATAGGCCATCAGCCGCTTGATGTTGGTCTGCACCAGAGCCGCGAAGGATCCGAGCGCCATGCTGGCGACCGCGAGCAGGATCACGATCTGCCGCCATTCGGCCGCGGCACCGGGGAAGGCCTCGATCAGCACCCGCACGAGCAGCGCGAAGGCCGCCGCCTTCGGCGCCCCGGCGAAAAGCGTGACGACCGGTGTCGGCGCGCCCTCGTAGACGTCCGGCGTCCACATGTGGAAGGGCACGGCCGAGATCTTGAAGGCCAGTCCCGCGAGCACGAAGACGAGGCCGGTGAGCGCGCCCAGCCCCAGCCGCTCGCCACCCGTCACATGGGCCGCGATGCCGGCGAAATCGATGGTGCCGAGAAAGCCGTAGGTAAGCGTGATCCCGTAGAGCAGCACGCCCGAAGACAGCGCGCCCAACACGAAATACTTCAGCCCCGCCTCGCTCGAGCGCAGCCGGTCGCGGTTGAAGGCGGCGAGCACGTAGAGCGCCAGCGACTGCAGCTCGAGACCGACATAGAGCGCCAGCAGATTGGCGGCCGAGACCATCAGCATCATGCCGGCGGTCGCGAGCAGGATCAGCACCGGATATTCGAAGCGGTCGATGCCGCGGAAGGCGAGGTAGTCATCCGCCACCATCAGCGCCAGCGCCGCTCCCCCCAGCACCACGATCTTCACGAAGACAGCGAAGCGGTCGACCACCAGCATGCCCCCGAGCGGGCTCGCCTCGCTCGGGCCGAGCACCACCAGCACGCCGGCGGCCAGCAGCAGCACGAGCGCGAGACTGCGCACCGGCCGGTAGGCGTTCGCGCGCGCGAACACGCCCCACATCAGCCCCAGCATCGCGCCCGCCAGCAGCAGAATCTCGGGATACACGCCTGCAAGCTGCATCGCTGCCTACCTTCCCGGATGAATCTGGACCAGTGTGCGCACCGGCTGCGCGGTCCCCGCCGCGCCCCGCCCGGTCCGCCCGGCATCCGCAAGCCGCGCGCAGGCCGCAGGCGCGCCGTCCGCCGCCGCGCCGCATGCCTCGGCGACCGCGGAGCGGTGGAGATCGAGCAGCCTGTCTACCGCGGGATTGATCACGTCGAGGAAGCTCTTCGGATAGATCCCGAGCCAGAAGACGGCGGCCACGAGCGGCGCGAAGATCGCCACCTCGCGCGCGCCGAGATCCTTCATGCGCTTGAGCTCGTCCTTGATGAGCTCGCCGAAGAAGACCCGGCGGTAGAGCCAGAGCATGTAGGCGGCCCCCAGGATGACGCCGGTGGCCGCGACGAAGGCGATCCAGCTGTCGCGCAGGAAGGCGCCCGTAAGAGAGAGGAATTCGCCCACGAAACCGCTGGTTCCCGGCAGGCCGATGGAGGCCAGCGCGAAGATCATGAAGGCGACGGCGTATTTGGGCATGTTGTGAGCGAGCCCGCCGTAGCGCTCGATGAGCCGGGTGTGCAGCCGGTCGTAGACCACGCCGACGCACAGGAACAGCGCCGCCGAGACGACGCCGTGGGAGAGCATCTGATAGATGCCGCCGGCGATCCCCTGCGGGTTCAGCACGAAGATGCCGATCGTCACGAAGCCCATGTGGGCGACGGAGGAATAGGCGATCAGCTTCTTCATGTCCTCCTGGGCGAGCGCGACGAGCGAGGTGTAGACCACCGCCACCATCGAGAGCCCGAAGATGAGCCAGCCGTATTCCACGCTCGCCAGCGGGAACATCGGCAGGGAGAACCGCAGAAATCCGTATCCGCCCATCTTCAGCAGCACGCCGGCCAGGATCACCGAGCCGGCCGTCGGCGCCTCGACATGCGCATCCGGCAGCCAGGTGTGCACCGGCCACATCGGCGTCTTGACCGCGAAGGAGGCGAAAAAGGCGAGCCACAGCCAGGGTTGCACATGCGGCGCGAAGGGATGCTGCATCAGGGTCGGGATGTCCGCCGTGCCGGCGGTGAAATACATGTAGAGCACGGCGACCAGCATCAGCACGGAGCCGAGCAGCGTGTAGAGGAAGAACTTGAAGGCCGCATAGATCCGCCGCTCGCCGCCCCACACCCCGATGATGAGGAACATCGGGATGAGACCGCCCTCGAAGAAGATGTAGAAGACGAACAGATCGAGCGCCGAGAAGACGCCGATCATCAGCGTCTCCATCACGAGGAAGGCGATCATGTATTCGCGCACGCGGGTGGTGATCGACTCCCAGCTCGCGAGAATGCAGATCGGCATCAGAAAGGCCGTGAGCACGACGAAGAAGAGCGAGATCCCGTCGACGCCGAGCTTGAAACGGATCGTCTCGCCGATCCAGGGATAGTCCTCGACGAACTGGAAGCCCGGGTTCGCCGGATCGAACTGGATCCACAGCATGACCGCGAGCGCGAAGTTCACGATCGTCGCATAGAGCGCGACATGGCGCACATTGCGATCCACCTGCTCGGGTTCGCCCCGCACGAGCAGGATCAGCAGCGCTCCGAAGAGCGGCACGAGCAGCAGCGTGCTCAGGATCGGCCAGCTCGGGATCATGGCGTCCTCACACTCCCTTCGCGCCGATGAACAGCATGGCGGTCAGCACGACGATCCCGATGAGGATCGCAAAGGCGTAGGTGTAGATGTAGCCCGTCTGAACCAGGCGCACCCGCGCGCCGGCGCGCATCACGGTGCGGGCCACGCCGTCGGGGCCGAGGCCGTCGATGATCCGCCCGTCGCCGACCTTCCACAGGATCCACCCCAGCCGCATCGCCGGCCGCACGAAGAGGAAATCGTAGAGCTCGTCGAAATACCACTTGTTGAGCAGGAAGCGGTAGACGCCGGGCAGCCGCTCCGCCCAGCGCTGCGGCAGCGCGGGATCGGCGATGTAGAAGGCCCAGGCGACGAGAAAGCCCGCCACCATCATCACCGTCGGCGAATACTTCACCCAGGCCGGCACGTGGTGGATGGCCTCTAGCGTCTCGCCGCCGGCCGCGGCCAGCGCCGCGTGCCAGAACTCCGCGCGCCCCTCGCCGATGAAGTCGTCCGCGAACAGGAAGCCCGCAGCCAACGCGCCCGCCGCGAGCACGAGAAGCGGGATCATCATCACCGCCGGGCTCTCGTGGACGTGGCGCACCACCTCTTCCTTGACCTTGAGGCGGCCGTGGAAGGTCATGAACATCAGCCGCCAGGAGTAGAAGGAGGTCAGCGCCGCGGCGATCACCGTCGCCCAGAAGGCGTACTGGCCTACCGCGCCGCCATGGGCGAAGGCGGACTCGATGATCGCGTCCTTCGAAAAATACCCGGCCGTGCCCGGAAAGCCCGTCAGCGCCAGCGTGCCGACCAGCATCATGAGATAGGTGAGCGGCAGCATCGTGCGCAGCCCGCCCATGTGGCGCATGTCCTGCTCGTGGTCGATCGCGTGGATCACGGAGCCCGCCCCGAGGAACAGCAGCGCCTTGAAGAAGGCGTGGGTGAAGAGATGGAAGATGGCGGCCCCGTAGGCCGACAGCCCGGCGGCGACGAACATGTAGCCGAGCTGCGAGCAGGTGGAATAGGCGATCACGCGCTTGATGTCGTTCTGCACGAGGCCCACCGTCGCGGCGAAGAAGGCCGTGGTCGCGCCGATCACCGCCACCAGGGCCGCGGCATCGGGGGCGAGCTCATAAAGGGGCGACATGCGCGCGACGAGGAAGACGCCGGCGGTGACCATCGTGGCGGCGTGGATCAGCGCGGAGACCGGGGTCGGGCCCTCCATCGCATCCGGCAACCATGTGTGGAGGATGATCTGGGCGGACTTGCCCATCGCGCCGATGAACAGCAGCACGCCGATCACCGTCAGCACGTCGGCGTCGATGCCGATGAAGGTCATCCGCGCGCCGGCAAGACTCCCGAGCGCGGGAAAGATCTCGGCGAAGGTGAGCGAGCCCGTCACCATGAAGAGCGCGAACAGGCCGAGCGAGAAGCCGAAGTCGCCGACGCGGTTCACGACGAAGGCCTTGATCGCGGCGGCGTTCGCCTCCGGCTTCTTGAACCAGAAGCCGATCAGCAGATAGGAGGCGAGCCCCACGCCCTCCCAGCCGAAGAAGGTCTGGACCAGATTGTCGGCCGAGACCAGCATCAGCATCGCGAAGGTGAACAGCGACAGATAGGCGAAGAAGCGGGGCTTGTCGGGATCCTCGTCCATGTAGCCGATCGAGTACCAGTGCACGAGGGCCGAGACCACGGTCACCACCACCAGCATCACGGCGGTGAGCGAGTCGACATAGAGCGACCAGGTGAAGTGGAGCCCGCCGACGCTGACCCACTCCAGCACCGGCTGGTGCAGCACCGCGCCGTCGCGCACCACGTCGATGAACACGGGCACCGCAAATGCGGCCGAAAGCGTTACCAGCAGCGAGGTGACGAGCATCGAGGCCTTCTCGCCGATGATGCGGCCGAACAGGCCCGCGATCAGAAAGCCGACGAGGGGACCGAAAACGATGACGTGCAGCTGGGTCATGAATGTTTCATCCCCGCATCTGGTTGATGTCGTCGACCTCGATGCTGCCGCGGTTGCGGAAGTAGACCACCAGGATCGCAAGCCCGATGGCCGCCTCGGCGGCCGCCACGGTCAGCACGAACATCGCGAACACCTGGCCGAGCAGATCCCGGAGCGCGGCGGAAAAGGCGACGAAGTTGATGTTGACGGCGAGCAGCATCAGCTCGACCGACATCAGGATGATGATGACGTTCTTCCGGTTCAGGAACACGCCGAACACCCCGATCGAGAACACGATCGCGGACAGCACCAGATAGTGGGTGACGCCGATCTCGAACATCGCCTCGTCCGTCCTTTCTGCAGCCGTCCGCCGGCCCGGCTCAGGCCCGTTCCTCCTCGGCCGGCAGGGTATCGACCTCCTGCAGGCCCGCGCCGGGCTTGAGATCCACGAGTCGCACGGCCGCGCGCGGATCGCGCCGGACCTGCTCGGAAATCTTCTGGCGCCGCGCGTCCGGCCGGTGCCGGAGTGTCAGCACGATCGCGCCGATCATGGCCACCAGCAGGATCACGCCCGCCATCTGGAAGGGATAGACGTAGTCCGTATAGAGCACGGTGCCGAGCGCCGTGGTGTTGTCCAGCCCCGCAAAGCGCGCAAGCGGCAGCGCCAGCCGCTCCGGCGCGCCGGGCAGCACGGCGGCCGAGGTCGCGACGGTGACGAGCTCGGCGAGAAACGCGAGCCCGACCAGCAGGCCGATCGGAAGGTAGCGCGCAAAGCCTTCGCGCAGGCGCACGAAGTCGATGTCCAGCATCATCACCACGAACAGGAACAGCACCGCGACCGCGCCGACATAGACGACGACCAACAGCAGCGCCAGGAACTCGGCGCCCGCCAGCAGGAAGAGCGCGGCGGCGTTGAAGAAGGCGAAGATCAGGAACAGCACCGAATGCACGGGGTTGCGCGCCAGCACCACGGCGGCGGCGCCGAGAACCGTGAAAAACCCGAACAGATAGAACGCAGAGGCGGTCCAGCTCATGCGTCCAGATCCTCGCTTGCAGGGGGATGGATGGAAAGCGGGAGGGCTGCGGGCAGCCGCGCGACGGCCCCGGCGGCCGGCCCCCTCGCCATGGCCGCAGGCCCCGTGCGTGCGTCGCCTCCATGCCCGATCCGCGTCATGCGTCCTCCCCGATCATTCTCTTTCTCTTGTCGCCTGCGCCGGCGCGCCCCGCGTCAGCGGTAGGGGGCATCGGCGGCGATGTTGGCCGCGATCTCGCGCTCCCAGCGCTCGCCGTTGTCCAGCAGCTTCTGCTTGTCGTAGAGCAGCTCCTCGCGGGTCTCGGCGGCGAACTCGAAGTTCGGCCCCTCGACGATCGCGTCCACCGGGCAGGCCTCCTGGCACAGCCCGCAGTAGATGCATTTGACCATGTCGATGTCGTAGCGCGTCGTGCGCCGCGAGCCGTCGGGCCGGGGTTCGGCCTCGATCGTGATCGCGAGCGCCGGGCAGATCGCCTCGCACAGCTTGCAGGCGATGCAGCGCTCCTCGCCGTTCGGATAGCGCCTGAGCGCGTGCTCGCCCCGGAACCGCGGCGACAGCCGTCCCTTCTCGTAAGGATAGTTCAGCGTCGCCTTCGGGCGGAACATGTAGCGGAAGGTGAGCGCCATCGCCTCCACGAACTCGAGGAGGAGGAAGGTGCGCACGAAATGTCTGACCGCCTGCACCATCACCGTCTCACCTTTCGACCCCTCGGTCCCGCGTCCATCACCCGGCCAGCAGCTTCGCGGCCCCCGCATAGAACACGATGAAGAACAGGGACAAGGGCAGAAACACCTTCCACCCGAGCCGCATCAGCTGGTCGTAGCGGTAGCGCGGCACCGTCGCCTTCACCCAGGCGAAGACGAAGAACAGCGCGCAGATCTTCAGAAACAGCCACAGCGGCGGCGGGATGAAGTCGAGAAAGGCGAAGGGCGCGTACCAGCCGCCGAAGAACAGCACGCTCATCATCGCGCACATGAGGAAAATGTTGGCGTATTCGCCGAGCCAGAACAGCGCAAACGCCAGCGAGGAGTATTCCACCTGGTATCCCGCCACCAGTTCCGCCTCCGCCTCCGGCAGGTCGAAGGGCGGCCGGTTCGTCTCGGCCAGCGCTGAGATCAGGAAGATCACGAACAGCGGGAAGAAGGGCCAGATGTTCCAGTTGAGGATCCCGCCCGCCTGATAGCGCACGATCTCCGAGAGATTGAGCGAGCCGATGACCACGAGCATCGCCACCAGCACGAAGCCGATCGAGACCTCGTAGGAGACCATCTGCGCCGCCGAGCGCAGGCCGCCGAGGAAGGCGTAGCGCGAGTTCGACGCCCAGCCCGACATGATGATGCCGTAGACGCCGAGCGAGGAGATCGCGAGCACGTAGAGGATGCCGACGTTGAGGTCCGCGAGCACCCAGCCGTCGCCCCACGGAATCACCGCCCAGGCCACCAGCGCGAGCGTGAAGGTGATCATCGGCGCAATCAGGAAGATCACCTTGTTGGCGCCGGCGGGGATGATCGTCTCCTTGAAAAAGAGCTTCAGGCCGTCCGCAAACGACTGCAGCAGGCCGAAGGGGCCCACCACGTTCGGGCCCTTGCGCAGCTGCATTGCCGCCCAGATCTTGCGCTCGGCATAGACGCCGAACGCCACCACCAGCAGCAGCCCCAGCGTGATCGCCACCACCCAGATCAGGATCGCCGCGGCTTCCGCCAGCGCGCCGCCGCCCAGAAGCCGTGCAAGAGGTTCAACCATGGGTTCCCGTCGCCCGTTCCTGGTTGCCGGAAAGGAGCTCGTCGCACGCGGCCATGGTGCGCGAGGCCCGCGCGATCGGATTGGTCAGATGGAAGCGCTGGACGGCGCTCGCCAGCGGATCCGCCGCGATCGCGCCGTCGCTGCCGAAGGCGCCCCAGGCTTCCGCCGGCCGTTCGTCGAGGCGCGCGATGTGCGGCGCCTCGGCGCCGAGGTGACGCAGCAGCTCCGCGCGGTTGTCGAAGGGCAGCGGCCGGCCGGTGACCTCCGAGAGCGCCCGGAAGATCTTCCAGTCCTCGCGCGCCTCGCCCGGCGGCGGCACCGCCGGCTCCGCCCACTGCACGCGGCCTTCCGTGTTGACGTAGACGCCGTGCTTTTCGGTCCAGGCGGCCGCGGGCAGGATGATGTCCGCCACCGTCACGCCCCGGTCGCCATGGGTGCCGATGTAGACGACGGTCGCATCCTTGAGCGGTGCCGGATCGAACTCGTCGGCGCCCAGCAGGAAGACGAGCTTCACCCGGCCTTCCGCCGCGTCCGCGCAGATGCGCGCGATTCCCCCGTCCGTCGCAAGCCCGAGGTCGAGCGCGCCGACCCGCGCGGCGGCCGTATGCAGAACGTTGAAGCCGTTCCAGCCCGCATCGGGCCGGACCATGCCGGCCTCCTCCGCCAGCCGGCGCGCCGCATGCCAGATCGCCGCGCCGTCCGGCCGGCAGAGCGCGCCCTGGCCCAGGATCAGCGCCGGACGCTCCGCCTTCCCGAGCACCTCGGCGAAGGGATGGTCGCCGGCGATCAGCGCCTCCAGCACCCGCGGATCCGCGCCGAGCTCGGTCACCGGATAGGTCAGATCCTCGGCCGCGCCGATGCGCGCGATCGGCACCCCGCGCCGCGCCATGCGCAGCAGCCGGGTGTTGAAGACGGCCGCCTCCTTGCGCGGATTGCTGCCGATCAGCAGCACCGCATCGGCCTCCTCGATGCCGGCGAGCCCGCTGTTGAAGAGATAGCCCGCCCGCACGCCCGGCTCGAGCGCCGTGCCGTCCTGCCGGCCCTCGATGCGGGTGACATCCAGCGACTTCAGCCATTCGCGGAAGGCGTACATGCCCTCCATGTCGTTGAGATCGCCGACGACGGCCGCGATCTCCGCCGGCTTGACGGCGGCCAGCGCCTGCTCCACCGCCCGGAAGGCGTCCACCCAGGTGGCCTCGCCGAGGCGGCCGCCGTTGCGCACCCACGGCCGGTCGAGCCGCCGGTATTTGAGCCCGTCATAGGCGAACCGCGTCTTGTCGGAGATCCACTCCTCATTGATCTCCTCATTGAGCCGCGGCAGCACGCGCATGACCTCCATCCCGCGCGCATCGACGCGGATGTTGCAGCCCATCGCGTCCATCACGTCCACGGTCTCGACCTTCTTCAGCTCCCAGGGCCGGCCGTGGAAGGCATAGGGCGCCGAGGTCAGCGCGCCGACGGGACACAGGTCTATGACGTTGCCCTGCAGCTCGGAGGTGAGCGCGGTCTCCAGATAGCTCGTGATCTGCATGTTCTCGCCGCGGTAGATCGCGCCGAGCTCCGGCACGCCCGCCACGTCCTCGAGGAAGCGGATGCAGCGCGTGCAGTGGATGCAGCGGGTCATCACCGTCTTGATGAGCGGGCCGATGTATTTCTCGGTGACCGCCCGCTTGTTCTCGGCGAACCGCGAGATCCCGCGGCCGTAGCCCATGGTCTCGTCCTGCAGGTCGCACTCGCCGCCCTGGTCGCAGATCGGGCAGTCCAGCGGGTGGTTGATGAGCAGGAACTCCAGCACCCCCTCGCGCGCCTTCTTCACCGCCGGGGTGTTGGTGCGGATCACCATGCCGTCGGCCGCCGGCATCGCGCAGGAGGCGATGGGCTTTGGGCTCTTTTCCATCTCGACGAGGCACATGCGGCAGTTGCCCGCGATCGACAGGCGCTCGTGATAGCAGAAGCGGGGGATCTCCTCGCCCGCCGCCTCGCAGGCCTGCAGCACCGTGGCGCCCGCGGGCACCTCCACTTCCCTGCCATTGACCGTCAGCTTCGGCATCGCCTGCTTCCCATCGCTCGCGTCGACCCGGTTCGCGCCCGTCGCGGCCGGGCGGCTCCCGCCTCTAGGGACGGCAGGCCTTCCAGCAGACCCGCGACACTGACATCCTCGTCCACGTCGGGCCAGTGAATGCCTTCGCCATCGCCCAGAAGCTCATAGCGCGCCCGTTGATCCGGCGTGGCGTGAAGCAGCCGCGGAAACCAGGCGAGCGGGACGGAAAGACGCCGCCCGTCCACCAGATCCACGACCAGTTCGTCCTCCGTCGTGCTCACGCGCGCCGCCCGCGCGTCATGTTGCCTTGCCAAAGAAGTCATGCCAGCGCTCCAGCAGCCGTTCCCGGTGCGCTTCCACGAGCCTCACGATCCGGCCAAGCTCGCGCGGGGAAAACCCGTGGCTGCGTGCCACGGCGACCGGCTCGAGCCAGAACTTTGCCAGTGCGCGATCGCGCTGCACATGGACGTGCGGCAGCTCGCCCGCCTCGTTCGAATAGAAGAAGATCCGGTATGGCCCATCTTTCAGGACGGTCGGCATTCAGCCCCTCCCCTGAATGCGCTCGGATCGCGTGCCTCGAGAACGAACCGGCTGGCCGCAGCAGTCCCATCACCGCCTCCTACTCCGCCGCGACCGCGCTGGTGCGGCGCTGATGGTCGTCGATCCGGCGCTCGATCTCGTCCCGGAAATGGCGGATGAGGCCCTGGATCGGCCAGGCCGCCGCATCGCCCAGCGCGCAGATGGTGTGGCCTTCGACCTGCTTGGTCACCTCGTAGAGCAGATCGATCTCCTCGCGCCGGGCGCGGCCTTCCACGAGCCGCTCCATCACCCGCCACATCCAGCCCGTGCCCTCGCGGCAGGGCGTGCACTGGCCGCAGGACTCGTGCTTGTAGAAGTAGCTGATCCGCGCGATCGCCTTCACGATGTCGGTGGACCTGTCCATCACGATCACGGCGGCCGTACCAAGCCCCGACTGCACCTCGCGCAGCGCGTCGTAGTCCATCAGCACCTCGTCGCAGATCGCCTTGGGGATCAGCGGCACGGAGGATCCGCCCGGGATGACGGCGAGCAGATTGTCCCAGCCGCCGCGCACGCCGCCCGCATGGCGCTCGATGAGCTCGCGCAGCGGGATGCTCATCTCCTCTTCCACGGTGCACGGCCGGTTCACATGGCCCGAGATGCAGAAGAGCTTGGTGCCCGTGTTGTTGGGCCGCCCGAAGCTGGCGAACCAGCTCGCCCCGCGGCGCAGGATCGTCGGCACGACGGCGATCGATTCGACGTTGTTGACCGTCGTCGGGCAGCCGTAGAGGCCGACATTGGCCGGGAACGGCGGCTTCAAGCGCGGCTGGCCCTTCTTGCCCTCGAGACTTTCGATGAGCGCCGTCTCCTCGCCGCAGATGTAGGCGCCGGCGCCCCGGTGGACGTAAATGTCGAAGTCGTAGCCCGAGCCGCAGGCGTTCCGCCCGATGAGCCCGGCCTCATAGGCCTCGTCGATGGCCGCCTGCAGGCGCTCGGCCTCGCGCACGAACTCGCCGCGCACATAGATGTAGGCGGCCGTCGCGCGCATCGCGAAACCGGCCAGCAGCGCGCCCTCGATCAGCTTGTGGGGCTCGTGGCGCAGGATCTCGCGGTCCTTGCAGGTGCCGGGCTCGGACTCGTCGGCGTTGACGACGAGATAGGCCGGCTGGCCGGCCGGGCGCTCCTTGGGCATGAAGGACCATTTGAGTCCCGTCGGAAAACCGGCCCCGCCCCGTCCGCGAAGGCCCGATTCCTTGACCTCGCTGATGATCCAGTCCGGCCCCTTGGCCATGAGGTTCTTCGTGCCGTCCCAGTCGCCGCGTCGGCGCGCGGCGTCGAGACGCCAGGGTTCATAGCCGTAGAGGTTCTGGAAGATGCGATCGGAATCCTTGAGCATGATCAGGCATCCTCCTTGAGCCGCCCGCCCGGCGTCACGTTCGCGGGCACGCGATCCTTGAGCGTCGTCGGCCCGCCTTCGGGCGCGGCGAACTGGCGGTCCACCTGCGGGCCCGGCTTCGGCCTTTCGCCGCGGCGGAACGCCTCGAGGATCGCCTTCATCTTCTCATAGTCGAGGTCTTCGTAATAGTCGTCGTCGATCTGCACGACCGGCGCGTTGACGCAGGCGCCCAGACACTCGACCTCGCTCAGATGAAACAGCCCGTCTTCGGTGGTCCGGCCCTTCTCGAGCCCCATGTCGCGGCAGGCGCGGAAGATCTCGTCGGATCCTCTCAGCCAGCAGGGCGTCGTGCCGCAGACCTGCACATGATGCCGGCCGATGGGCTTCAGATTGAACATCGTGTAGAAGGTGGCGACCTCCAGCGCCTGGATCTTCGGGATCTCCAAGAGCTCCGCCACATGCTCCACCACCTGGCGCGACACCCAGCCGCCGTTCTGCTTCTGCGCCAGATGCAGCAGGGGCAGGATCGCGGAGCGCTTGCGCTCGGGCGGGTACTTGGCGAGGATCCGCTCGACCTCCGCCCTGTTCTCTTCCGAAAAGGCGAAGGGCTCGCCGTCCTCGATGACCTTCAGGTGAACCGACATCGCTTGCTCAAGCCTTCCTGTCGCCTCTGCTGCGCGTCCTAGCGGTCGACCTCGCCGAAGACGATGTCGATCGAGCCCAGCACCGCCGGCACGTCCGCGAGCATGTGGCCTCTGAGCATGGTGTCCATCGCCTGCAGATGCACGAAGCCGGGCGCGCGGATCTTGCAGCGGTAGGGCCGGTTGGTGCCGTCGGAGACGAGATAGACGCCGAACTCGCCCTTCGGCGCCTCGACGGCGGCATAGACCTCCCCGGGCGGCACCTTGAAGCCCTCGGTGTAGAGCTTGAAGTGGTGGATCAGCGCCTCCATCGAGCGCTTCATCTCCGCGCGCGGCGGCGGCACGACCTTGCGGTCGTCGGACAGCACGGGGCCGGCCGGCATGTCGTTGATGCACTGGCGCATGATCTTCAGCGACTCGCGCATCTCCGCCATGCGGATCAGATACCGGTCGTAGCAGTCGCCGTGGCGGCCGACCGGCACCTTGAATTCCATCCGGTCATAGACCTCGTAGGGCTGGGCCTTGCGCAGGTCCCAGGCCAGCCCCGTCGAGCGCAGCATGGGCCCCGACAACCCCAGCTCGAAGGCCTGCTCCTTCGTCAGCACGCCGATGTCGACATTGCGCTGCTTGAAGATGCGGTTGTCGGTGAGCAGGGTCTCGATGTCGTCGAGCACCTGCGGGAAGCGCTCGGTCCAGTTCCAGATGTCCTCGATCAGATCCGGCGGCAGGTCCTGGTGCACGCCGCCCGGGCGGAAGTATTTGGCGTGCATGCGCGCGCCCGAGGCCCGCTCATAGAAGGTGCACAGCGTCTCGCGCTCCTCGAAGCCCCACAGGATGGGGGTCAGCGCGCCGACGTCCATGGCGTGCGTCGTGACGTTGAGGATGTGGTTCATGATCCGCGTGAGCTCGGCGTAGAGTACGCGGATGTATTTCGCCCGCTCCGGCACCTCGATGCCGAGCAGCTTCTCGATGGCGAGCACGAAGGCGTGCTCCTGGTTCATCGGCGCGGCATAGTCCAGCCGGTCGAAATAGCCGATCGCCTGCAGATAGGTCTTGTGCTCGATCAGCTTCTCGGTGCCGCGGTGCAGCAGGCCGATGTGGGGGTCGGCGCGCTCGACGACCTCGCCGTCCAGCTCGAGAATGAGCCGGAGAACCCCATGCGCCGCGGGATGTTGCGGCCCGAAGTTCAGATTGTAGTTCTTGATCTGCCGCTCGTATGCGTCACCGTCGCGGGGCATGGCGTCAGGCCTTTCCCTCCTCGCCGGCGGCCTCTCCCGAGGCCTTCTCGTCGCCGGGCAGGATGTATTTGGCGCCCTCCCACGGGCTCAGGAAGTCGAAGTGGCGGAACTCCTGAGTCAGCTTCACCGGCTCGTAGACGACGCGCTTGAGCTCTTCGTCGTAGCGCAGCTCCACATGGCCCGTGAGCGGGAAGTCCTTGCGCAACGGATGCCCCTCGAAGCCGTAGTCGGTGAGAATGCGCCGCAGATCCGGGTGGCCGGCGACCTTCACGCCGTACATGTCCCACAGCTCGCGCTCGAACCAGTTGGCGCAGGGGAAGACATCGGTGACCGAGGGGATCGGCGTATCCTCGTCGGTCTGGATCTTCACGCGGATGCGCTGGTTCAGCTCCATGGACAGCAGGTGGTAGACGACGTCGAAACGCTGCTCGCGCCGCGGCCAGTCCACCCCGCAGATGTCGACAAGCGTGCGGAAGCGGCAGTCCGGCTCGTCGCGCAGGAAGGTCAAGACCTTGACGATGCTCTCGGCGCGCGCCTCGACCGTCAGCTCGCCGAGGGCGACATGCCAGCCGGTCACCTCGAAGGACAGCGCCTCCTCGATGCGCCGGCCGAGGTCGCTGAGTTCCTGGTCCCTGTCCGCCATTCTTCCGTTCCGTCCATTGCCGGCACCGCACCCCGCGCCGGGGCGCATCCGCGGCCGCTAGCGCACGAGCGCGCCCTCCCGCCGGATCTTGCGCTGCAGCAGCAGGATGCCATAGAGCAGCGCCTCCGCCGTCGGCGGGCACCCGGGCACGTAGATGTCGACCGGCACGATCCGGTCGCAGCCGCGCACCACCGAGTAGCTGTAGTGGTAGTAGCCGCCGCCGTTGGCACACGACCCCATCGAGATGACGTAGCGCGGCTCCGCCATCTGGTCGTAGACCTTGCGCAGCGCCGGCGCCATCTTGTTGCACAGCGTGCCCGCGACGATCATCACGTCCGACTGGCGCGGGCTCGCGCGCGGGGCGACGCCGAAGCGCTCGAGGTCATAGCGCGGCATGTTGGTGTGCATCATCTCCACCGCGCAGCAGGCCAGCCCGAAGGTCATCCACCACAGCGAGCCGGTGCGCGCCCAGCGGATGAGCTCCTCGGCACTGGTGACGAGAAAGCCCTTGTCGGCCAGCTCGTCGCGCACGCCCGCGAAGAAGCTCTCGTCCAGGCCGGCGGCCGGCGGCATGGCGGTCGCCGCCGCGGGCCGCTCCAGTTCTACTCCCATTCCAGCGCTCCCTTGCGCCACTCGTAGACGAAGCCCACCGTCAGGACGAACAGGAACAGCATCATCGACCAGAAGCCGAACCAGCCGATGGAATCGAAGGCGACCGCCCAGGGAAACAGGAAGGCGGCCTCGAGATCGAAGATGATGAACAGGATCGAGACCAGATAGAAGCGCACGTCGAAGCGCGCGCGGGTGTGCATGAAGGCGTCGAAGCCCGACTCGTAGGCCGAAAGCTTCTCGGCATCGGGCCGGCTCGGCGCGATGATCAGGGGGATCGCCACCATCACCGCGGACAGCGCCGCGGCCACCGCGAGAAAGATCAGCACCGGCAGATATTCGTGAAGCAGTTCGGAGACCATCGCGCCACCTCACGCCAGGATGTTTTCGACGCGCCGCCCGCCGGCCGCCCGGCGGGCGCGGCGGCGCAAGAAGCCCGCTGCGCCCCGTGATGCCGCCCGCGCCGGGGTCGGGGGCGCTATAGCAGCATTGGCGCGGAAATTCCAAGCCGGAATTCGGCGCAGGAGGGCCGATTCGCGACACGCGTCTCCGCGCCCGGCCGTCCGCGCCCGGCGCGGGACACGGGCCCCGGGAGCCGGCGCCTCAGACCTCGCCCCCGTCGTCCCCGAGGCGCTTGATGAGATCCAGGATCTCGGCGCGCACCTGCGGGTCCCTGATGGCGTGGAAATGCCGGATCAGGGTCAGCGTCTCGCGGCGGTTGAGCTGGCGCCCGCCGAGGAGCTGGTCGAACCGGGCGGTGGCGGGTGGCGGATTGTCCTCGTCGAGGTCGTCGGGCAGATCCTCGAAGAAATACGACACGGGCACGCGCAGCGCCCGGGCGATCTTGTAGAGATTGCCGGCCCCGATCCGGTTGCTGCCCCGCTCGTATTTCTGGATCTGCTGGAACGTCACCCCCAGCACCTCCGCCAGCTCCGTCTGGCTGATGCCGAGCAGCGTGCGCCTCAGCCGCAGCCGCTCGCCCACATACGCGTCGATCGCAGTCGCGCCTCGTGCCACCTTGTGCTCTCCCGCCCGTGTCCGCCCGCCCGTGCGTCGCGCCGGCGTTCCATTTCCGGACACCGTTTGTGAAATGTATTGAAATACTAGCGCATCGCCCTTGCCATGAAAAGGCGGTCCGCGCAAGTTTTCTTTGCAACCGTTTGTAGTTCATCCGCCCCGCCCGCGCGTGCAACCCGTTTCCCGCGCGACCCGCCGGTCGAGCCGGCGGGTGACGCAAAGAGTGCCGGCGCATGTCGCTCTCCCTTCACGTCATTCGCCGCGAAAGCGGCGAATCCAGCTGCCTGGCGTGAGGGCTCCGGCGCCGGGAATTGATCCCGCTTCCCGCTGGACCCGCCGGTCGAGCCGGCGGGTGACGAGGTAAGGTGCGCGACCGCGGGTGACGCTCCCCTCTCGCGTCGTTCGCCGGCTTGACCGGCGAACCCATGAGGCGGCGAACGCATCCCCCGCCGCCGGGATTGGCTCCGCCGCCCGCTGGACCCGCCGGTCGAGCCGGCGGGTGACGAGGTAAGGTGCGCAACCGCGGGTGACGCTCCCCTCTCGCGTCGTTCGCCGGCTTGACCGGCGAACCCATGAGGCGGCGAACGCATCCCCCGCCGCCGGGATTGGCTCCGCCGCCTGCTGGACCCGCCGGTCGAGCCGGCGGGTGACGAAAAAAAGGAAGACCCTTCGGTCAAGTCGGCGGGTGACGATAGAGAGGGGCGGCGCATGTCGCTCTCCCTCCTCGTCATTCGCCGCGAAAGCGGCGAATCCAGCTGCCTGGCGTGAGGGCTCCGGCGCCGGGAATTGCCCCCGCTTCCCGCTGGACCCGCCGGTCGAGCCGGCGGGTGACGAGGTAAGGTGCGCGACCGCGGGTGACGCTCCCCTCTCGCGTCGTTCGCCGGCTTGACCGGCGAACCCATGAGGCGGTGAACGCATCCCCCGCCGCCGGGATTGGCTCCGCCGCCTGCTGGACCCGCCGGTCAAGCCGGCGGGTGACGAAAGGACGCGCATGAGCGGCGAGGCTCGCCATGCCGGCCACTGGTGACCGACGACCGACGACTGACGACCCGCGACTGAATCGTTGTCCGCTCCGGCGCGCGCCTGCTAGAGACGGGGCCATGAGCAGGACGGCATCCACCACCAGGGCGGACGGCGACACGGCGGACGGCGGGCGCCGGCCGCATCTCTATCTCATCGACGGCTCCGGCTACATCTTCCGCGCCTACCACGCCCTGCCGCCGATGACGCGCTCCGACGGCACGCCGGTCAACGCCGTCTTCGGCTTCACCGGCATGCTCTTCAAGCTGCTCAAGGATCTCAAGGAGGAAGAGCGGCCGACGCATCTGGCCGTCGTCTTCGACTACTCGCGCATCACCTTCCGCCAGGACCTCTACGAGCAGTACAAGGCCCAGCGGCCCGAGGCGCCCGAAGACCTCGTTCCCCAGTTTCCGCTGATCCGCAAGGCGGTCGAGGCCTTCTCGGTTCCCGCCATCGAGAAGGAGGGCTTCGAGGCCGACGACATCATCGCGACATACGTGCGCCAGGCGCTGGAACGCGGCTTCGACGTCACCATCGTCTCCTCCGACAAGGACCTGATGCAGCTCGTCGGTCCCCATGTGCGGATGATGGACCCGATCAAGAACCGCATCATCGGGCCGAAGGAGGTGGCGGAGCGCTTCGGCGTGCCGCCGGAGAAGGTGGCGGACGTGCTGGCGCTGATGGGCGATGCCTCGGACAATGTGCCCGGCGTGCCCGGCATCGGCCCCAAGACCGCGGCCGAGCTCATCCGCCAGTACGGCGATCTCGAAAATCTCCTCGCCCATGCCGAGGAGATTCCGCAGCCCAAGCGCCGCCAGACCCTGATCGAGAATGCGGACAAGGCGCGGCTGTCGAAGGAGCTGGTGACGCTGCACGCCGACGTGCCGCTCGACGACTGGCCCCTTGATTCTCTCAAGGTGAAGGATATCGACCCGGAGCGCCTGCTGCCCTTCCTCGACGAAAACGAGTTCCGCTCGATCCGCGCGCGGGTGATGAGCTATCTCGATGCCGGACGGCCGGCGCAGGAGCGGCTCAAAGATGCCATCACGGTTTCCGATTCCCGCTACGAGGCGGTGACGACCGAAGAGCAGCTTGCCGGATGGGTGGCAAGGATCCGCGCGAAGGGCCTCGTCGCCATCGACACCGAGACCACATCGCTCGATGCCATGCGCGCGCGGCTTGTCGGCATCGCCTTGAGCGTCGAGCCGGGGCATGCCTGCTACATCCCGCTCGCCCATGACGGCGGCGGGGAAGGCGAGCTCGCGCTTGAGCAGGCGGGCGAGCTGCCGGTCCAGCTCGATGTCGAGAAGGTGCGCGCGGCGCTCGACCCGATCCTCGCGGACCCGGCCATCCTCAAGATCGGGCAGAACATCAAATACGACATCAATGTCCTTGTGCGCGCAGGGTTTTCCGAGCCCCGGCCCATCGACGACACGATGCTCGTCTCCTACGTGCTCGATTCCGGGCTGCACGGCCACGGGCTGGACGAGCTGGCGCGGCGGCATCTCGGGATCACGCCGGTCGCCTACAAGGACGTGGCCGGCCGCGGCAAGAAGCAGAAAACCTTCTCCGAGGTGGGGATCGCCGAGGCGACGGCCTATGCCGCGGAGGACGCGGATCTCACCTTGCGCCTGCACCATCTGCTGCGCCCGCGCCTCGTGGGCGAGCGTCTGCTGGCACTCTACGAGACGATCGAGCGGCCGCTCGTGCCCGTGGTGGCGGAGATGGAGCGGCACGGCGTGCTGGTGGATGCCGAGGCCCTGCGGCGCCTGTCGCAGGAATTCGCCCGCGAGATGGCCCGGCTGGAGGAGGAGATCCACGAGCTCGCCGGCCATCCCTTCAACATCGCAAGCCCCAGGCAGCTCGGCGAGGTGCTGTTCACCGAGATGGGGCTCCAGGGCGGCAAGAAGCTCAAGGGCGGCGGCTGGTCCACCAGCGCGGAGGTGCTGGAGCGGCTGGCCGGCGAGGGGCACGAGCTGCCGGCCAGGGTGCTCGACTGGCGCCAGCTCCAGAAGCTGAAGGGCACCTACACGGATGCGCTGGCCGAGGCCGTCAATCCCGAGACGGGCCGCGTCCACACCTCCTTTTCGCTGGCCGCCACCTCCACCGGCCGGCTCGCCTCGTCCGACCCCAATCTGCAGAACATCCCCGTGCGCACGGAGCTCGGCCGGCGCATCCGCGCGGCCTTCATCGCACCGGAAGGCTGCCGGCTGCTTTCGGCCGACTACAGCCAGATCGAGCTCAGGATCCTGGCCCATCTTGCCGACATCCCGGCCTTGAAGCAGGCCTTCGCGGACGGTCTCGACATCCATGCGATGACGGCGAGCGAGATCTTCGGCGTGCCGCTCGATGAGATCGACCGCGAGACGCGCCGGCGCGCCAAGGCCATCAATTTCGGGATCATCTACGGGATTTCGGCCTTCGGGCTCGCGCGCCAGCTCGGCATCGGCCGCGAGGAGGCCGGGGAGATCATCGAAACCTATTTCCGGCGCTTTCCCGGCATCCGCACCTACATGGAGGAGCAGAAGCGGCTGGCCCGCCATCAGGGCCATGTCACGACGCTCTTCGGCCGGCGCGTGCACACGCCGGACATCAACGCCAAGAACCCCACCTTGCGGGGGTTCGCGGAGCGGGCGGCGATCAACGCGCCGATCCAGGGCACGGCCGCCGACATCATCAAGCGCGCGATGGTGCGCATGCCGAAGGCGCTGGAGGCCGCCGGTCTGCGGGGCAAGGCGCGGATGCTGCTGCAGGTCCATGACGAGCTCGTCTTCGAGGTGGACGAGGATGCGGTCGATGAAACGGGGCGCCTCGTGCGGGAGGTGATGGCAAATGCGCCCGTCCCGCGCGTGAAGCTGTCCGTTCCCCTTGTCGTCGACGTCGGCACCGGCCGCAACTGGGACGAGGCGCACTGAACCCGGCCGGTCCGGCCCCGGCCGCCTGCCGGCGGACATCAAGGTCCGGGCCCGGGGATGCTGCATCAAGGTCCCCTGCCCGGTGATGGAGCATGCGGGCCCGGTTCTTCCCGCGCCACTCGCCGGAGCGCCCCCCCTCAATCGTCACCCGCCGGCTTGACCGGCGGGTCCATTCCCTCTCCTCGTCATCCGCCGGCTTGATCGGCGGGTCCATTCCCTCTCCTCGTCATCCGCCGACTTGATCGGCGGATCCATCAGACGGCGGGGCCAATTCCTGGCGGCGGCGATTGTGACGCCCGGCGGCTGGATTCGCCGCTTTCGCGGCGAATGACGATGAAAGAAAGGAGCACCCGCCGGCTCACATTTTTTGCCGGCACAAATCCCTCGTCACCCGCCAGCCCCCTCTCCTCGTCACCCGCCGGCTTGACCGGCGGGTCCAGCCGAAGGCGAAGACGGCCTCTTGCGTCGGGGATGCGACGACCGCCTCATGGGTTCGCCGGTCAAGCCGGCGAACGACGATTCGGTCATCGGTCATCAGTGATCAGTGATCGGCATGGCGAGCGTCACCCGCCGGTGCGCGCTTCCTGCTGGTACGGGCCGGCCCGTTGCGCGCGCCTGAGGAGAGAAGAGCCGTCGCCGAAGAGCCGTCGCCGATGACCGACGACCGATGACGGCCGGTCACCGCCCCCCGTCACCCAGCCGCGCCTCGAAGAAGCCGAGCGCCGTACGCCAGAGGTGGACGCGCGTCGCCTCGCCGCGGATGCCGTGGCGCTTGCCCGGATAGGTCATGAGCGCGAAGGGGACGCTCCTGTCCTGGAGCGCCTTCATCAGCCTGACCGAGTGGTCGAAGAAGACGTTGTCGTCGGCCATGCCGTGCACCAGCAGCAGGCGGTCGGGACGGAACCCGTCGATGGCCGCGAATACGCTGGAGGTCTCGTAGACGTCCGTCTCGCCGGGCCGGCCGAGGTAGCGCTCGGTGTAGTGGGTGTCGTAGAGCCGCCAGTCGGTGACGGGGGCCACCGCCATCCCGGCGGCGAAGGTCTCCGGCGCCTTGGCCAGAAGCTCCAATGTCATGTAGCCGCCGTAGGACCAGCCCCATACCCCGATGCGCGCGGGATCGATCCAGGGCTGGGCCTTCAGGAAGGCGACGCCGGCCAGCTGGTCGGCCACCTCCGCATCCCCCATGCGGCGGTAGAGCACGCTCTCGAAGGCCTTGCCGCGATGGGTCGAGCCCCGGTTGTCGAGCTTCATCACCACGAAACCGCGCCGGGCGAGGATCTCGTCGAAGCCGATGGACCAGGCGTTCAGCACCCGCTGCGCCCCCGGCCCGCCGTAGACCGAGACGATGGCGGGATACCGTCTGCCCGGGTCGAAGCCCGGCGGCAGGCGCAGCTCGTAGTGCAGCGTGGTCTTGCCGTCGGCGGCGGTGATGGTGCCGAAGCGCCGTGTCGCCGCCACCGCAAGATAGGGGTGGTAGGGATGGCTCTCGTCCAGCCGGTTCTCGACGAGGGAGGCGACCAGCCTGCCGTCGCGGCTGCGCCTCAGGTCGACGCGCGGCGGCTGGTCCACCGACGACCAGAAGTCCAGGAAATGCTTGCGGTCGGGCGAGAGCACCGTGCGGTGGGTGCCCGCATCCGGCGTCAGGCGCCGGATCGCGCCGCCCTTGAGCGGCACGACATAGAGATGCCGTTCGAGCACGGTGTCGCGGTAGCCCTCGAAGAAGACCCGGCCGGCTGCCTCATCGACGCCTCTCACGCCGTCGGTCACCCATGCGCCGTCTGTGAGCCGGCGGAGGAGCCGGCCACGGGCATCGAAGAGATAGAGATGCCGGAAGCCGCTCCGCTCGGATGACCAGAGGATCCGCCGTCCCTTCTTCAGGAACACGAGGTCGTCGTGGAGATTGATCCAGAAGGGATCGGTCTCGACCAGCACGGTCTCGGGCACCGCATCGGGGCGCGTCACATCCACCCGCCGCAAATCGAGCCGCTTCTGGTCGCGCGATTCCAGCTGGAAGCCGAGGGCGCGTCCGCCCGGCAGCCAGTCGACGCGGGCGAGATAGATGTCGGGGTCGTCCCCGAGCGGGATCTCGCGCCGCGTGCCCGCTTCGAGGTCGTGCACGAAGAGCTGGATGCGCACGTTCGGCCCGCCGGCGAAGGGATAGCGCTGGGGCACCGTGGTCACCGAGCCGTCGGCGGCCACCTCGAAGCGCTGGACGAGCGGCACCGGGCTCTCGTCGACGCGGGCATAGGCGATGCGCCGCGAATCCGGCGACCACCAGTAGCCGGTGTGGCGGTCCATCTCCTCGTCGGCCACGAACTCGGCCATGCCGTTCATGATCGGCCCGCCGCCGTCGGTGGTGACGGCGGTCTCGCGCCCGTCCGCAAGATCGATGACGAAGAGGTTGCGTTCGCGCACGAAGGCGACGTAGCGGCCGTCCGGCGAGAATTTCGGGTCGGTCTCGAAGGCTTCCGTCTCCGTCAGCCGGCGGAGCTTTCCGTCTCCCAGCTCGTAGAGATAGAGGTCGCCGTTCAGCGGGAACAGGAGCGCCGAGGCGTCCGGCGCCCACTGGTATTCGACGATGCCGGAGGCGGCGATGCGCTGGCGCTCGCGCCGGGCCTTCTCGACCTCCGAGAGCTGCTCGGATGCGCCGCCCAGCAGCGCCCGGGAATCGACGAGCAGGCGGTGTGTGCCCTTCGCGATGTCATAGACCCACAGGTCCTGGACACGAAAATCCTCCGACTTGCCCTTGAGATAGCTGACGAACTTCCCGTCCGGCGAAAAGCGGACCGCGGCGAGCGAGGGGCCGTTGAGTGAAGGGCTGGATTCCAGCCGCTCGACGGTCAGCTTTTCGCCCGACCCGGCCGCATCGGTCGTGCGCGGCAGGGCCCCGAAAGCCGTCAGGAGAAGCAGAATCACCGACGCGAACGGCCGTGACCTCCGATTCTTCATGCGCATGTCCTCACCCTCCCCGATCCGTCTGCCCGCAATCGGCACGACCTGCCCCGTCAGCCGTCGCGCGCTTTTTCTCCGGGACTGCCGAGCCGCCGCTCGACCAGTTCGCGCGCGGCCCGGCGCGGCAGCAGCCGGCCCGCCAGCACCTCCTGCTCGAGCCGCGCGCGCTCGGCTGCGAGATCAGGATCGCGGTCCCACAGCTCGGCCAGAGCTTCCGCGATCGCCTCCTTCAGCCAGCGCCGGCGCTGGGCGCGGCGCCGGGCCTCGCCCTCCCCGCTTTGATCGAGCCAGGCGCGGTGACGCGCGAGCGCCGCGATCACGTCATCCAGTCCCTCGCCGGTGAGCGCCGAGCAGGTGAGCACCGGCGGCATCCAGCCGTCGCGCGCACCCGCGCGCAGGATGCGCAGGGCCGCCCGGACGTCGCGGGCTGCCGTCTTCGCCGCCTCGGGATGGCGGTCGGCCTTGTTGATGACGAAGATGTCCGCCCGCTCCATGACGCCCTTCTTGATGCCCTGGAGCTCGTCGCCGGCGCTCGGCAGCAGCAGGAGCAGAAAGCTGTCGACGAGATCGGCGACCTCGGTCTCGGACTGGCCGGTGCCGACGGTCTCGACGATGATGCGGTCGAAGCCCGCCGCCTCGCCCAGCAGGATCACGTCGCGCGTCGCCGCCGCCACGCCGCCGAGCCGCCCGGCGGACGCCGTCGGCCGCACGAAGGCGCCGTCTGCGGCGGCCAGCCGCGTCATGCGCGTCTTGTCGCCCAGGATCGCGCCGCCGGAAAGCTCGGAAGACGGGTCGATCGCCAGCACCATCACCCGGTGGCCGGCATCGAGCAGTTTGAGCCCCAGCGCCTCGATCAATGTGGACTTGCCGACGCCCGGCACGCCCGAGATGCCGATGCGGTGGGCGGTGCCCGCATGCGCCAGCAGGGACTCGAGCAGCGCCTCGGCCGCGCGCCTGTGCGCCGGGTGGCGGCTTTCGACCAGCGTGATGGCGCGCGCAAGCATGATGCGGTCGCCGGCGAGCACCCCGGCGCGCAGCTCCTCCAGCGGCGGAAAGCCGGGCGGGGCCTCGACAAGCGCCGGGGCGTCCGCGCTCATGAAGCCGCCTTCCGCGCCGCGACCTCGTCGCCGGAGCCGGTGCGGCCTTCGAGAATGTCGAGCAGCGCGGCGGCGGCTTTCGGGATCGGCGTGCCCGGCAGGAAGACGGCCGCCGCGCCCGCCTCCTTCAGCTCGGGCACGTCCTGGGGCGGGATGACGCCGCCGACCACGATCAGGATGTCCGGCCGGCCGAGGCGCCCGAGCGCGTCTTTGAGCGCCGGCACGAGCGCAAGATGGCCGCCGGCCAGCGTGGACACGCCGATGATGTGGACGTCGTTTTCCACCGCCTGGCGCGCGACCTCCTCGGGCGTCTGGAACAGCGGGCCGACATCGACATCGAAGCCGAGATCCGCAAACGCCGAGGCGATGACCTTCTGGCCGCGGTCATGGCCATCCTGGCCGAGCTTGGCGACGAGGATCCGCGGCCGGCGCCCGTGGGCGTCGAGAAAGGCGGCCGTGCGCTGCCTCAGCTCCTCGATCATCCGCGCATCCCTCACCGTCCCGGCATAGACGCCGCCGATGGTGCGCGGCTCGGCGGCATAGCGGCCGAAGACCTTCTCCAGCGACGCCGAGATCTCGCCGACGGTGGCCTTCGCGCGCGCCGCCTCGACCGCGAGCGCCAGAAGATTGCCCTCGCCGGTCGCAGCCGCCTTCGTCAAGGCCTCGAGAGCCCTGCGCACCGCATCCTCGTCGCGCTCGGCCCTGAGCCGCTTCAGTTTTTCGATCTGCTCGGCGCGCACGGCGCGGTTGTCGATCTTGAGCACCTCGACCGGCGGCTCGTCCTCCGGCACGAACTTGTTGACCCCGATGATGACCTGCTCGCCCGAATCGATGCGCGCCTGGGTGCGCGCCGCCGCCTCCTCGATGCGCATCTTGGGAAGGCCCGCGACGATCGCCTTCGTCATGCCGCCGGCCGCCTCCACCTCCTCGATATGGGCGAGCGCGCGGGCGGCCAGATCATGGGTGAGCCGCTCCAGCGCGTAGGATCCGCCCATCGGATCCACGGTGCGGCAGATGCCGGACTCCTGCTGCAGCAGGATCTGGGTGTTGCGGGCGATGCGCGCGGAAAAGTCGGTGGGCAGCGCCAGCGCCTCGTCGAAGCTGTTGGTGTGCAGCGACTGCGTGCCGCCGAGTGCGGCCGCCAGCGCCTCGATCATCGTGCGCGTGACATTGTTGTAGACGTCCTGGGCGGTGAGCGACCACCCCGAGGTCTGGCAATGGGTGCGCAGCATCAGCGAGCGGGGGTTGCGCGGCTTAAAGCGGCGCATGAGCTTCGCCCACAGCGCCCGCGCGGCCCTGAGCTTCGCCACCTCCTCCCAGAAGTTCATGCCGATGGCGAAGAAGAAGGACAGCCGCGGTGCGAAATCGTCCACCTCGAGACCCGCCTTCAGCCCCGTGCGGACATATTCGAGGCCGTCGGCGAGCGTATAGGCGAGCTCCAGATCCACCGTCGCGCCCGCCTCCTGCATGTGGTAGCCGGAGATCGAGATGGAGTTGAATTTCGGCATGTGCCGCGCCGTGTAGGCGAAGATGTCGGCGACGATCCGCATCGAGGGCTCGGGCGGGTAGATGTAGGTGTTGCGGACCATGAACTCTTTCAGGATGTCGTTCTGGATGGTCCCGGATAGCTGCTCCGGCTTCACCCCCTGCTCTTCGGCCGCGACGATGTAGAGCGCCATGATCGGCAGCACCGCGCCGTTCATGGTCATCGACACCGACATCTGATCGAGCGGAATGCCGGCGAAGAGCTCGCGCATGTCGAGGATGGAGTCGATCGCGACCCCCGCCATGCCGACATCGGCGGCCACCCGCGGGTCGTCGCTGTCGTAGCCGCGGTGGGTCGGCAGATCGAAGGCGATCGACAGCCCCTTCTGGCCGGCGGCGAGATTGCGGCGGTAGAAGGCGTTGGACTCGCGGGCCGTGGAGAACCCCGCATACTGGCGGATGGTCCACGGCCGGGTCACATGCATGGTCGGATACGGCCCGCGCAGATAGGGCGGAAAGCCCGGCAGCGCATCGAGGAAGTCGAGGCCCGCGCGCTCGTCCTCCGCGTAAAGCGGCTTGAGCGCGAGCCCGGCCGCCGTCCTGCGCGCCGCCGCCGCGGGCGGCATGCCGGCCTCGGCGGCGAAGGCCTGCTCCCAGGCCGCGCGGTCGCCCTCCTTGCGCCAGTCGAGCGCAAGCTTCGTGAAATCGGGAAGCCGTGACATCCTCAATCCCTTCCCGCCCGGCCGCGCGGCGGCGCGATCCCGAGCGCTTCGAGCGCCGCGTCGTATTCCGCCGGCATGTCCGAGCCGAGACCGATGAAGCGATCGACGCCGGCCCTGCGCCAGGCCTCGGCCCGTTCCGCCTCCGGCCGGCCCGCCAGCCAGACGAGCGCGGCACCGGCCGCCTTCAGAGCCGCCGCGAAGGCCGCCGCTTCGGCCGCCTGGTCCTCGTCATGGCCGCAGATGACGGCCAGCCGCGCGCCGCTCGCACGAAACGCCTCGGCCATGGGCCCGGCATCGGTGAACCCGTCGTTCGTGATCGGCCGGATGCCGCCGGCCGCAAAGGCGTTGGCCGCGAATGTCGCGCGCGCATTGTGCCGGGCGATGGGGCCGATGTTGGCGAGAAAGATCGCGGGCCGCGCACCCTTTTCGGCGAGCAGCCGGTCGGAGAGCGCGCGATACGCCTCGAATTCCGCCGCCAGCCGCATCGGACGGAACGCCCAGCGGGCTCCGGGTGCGGGATCCTGAAGCCCCGCTTGCCTGCGAAGCGCCGCGCGCGTCGGCCCCGCCGGCGGTTGCGGCAGCCGCTCGTCCAGGTTCGGGTATTCGGACACCCCGGTGATGGGCCGCCGGCGGGTCGCGATCTCCTTGCGCCGGCGCGCGGCCGTCTCCTCGATCATCTCCGCGATCCGGCCCGCCGCGATGGCGGCGGCAAGGCCTCCCCCTCCCTCGATCTCCTGGAACAGGCGCCAGGCGCGTTCGGCGAGCGCGCGCGTCAACGCCTCGATCGCCCAGCTGCCGCCCGCCGCATCGATCACCTGCCGGATCGCCGACTCCTCCATCAGGATGAGCGGAACGTTGCGGGCGATGCGCCGGGCATGGGCGTCGGCGAAGCCGAGGGCATCGGTGTAGGGGCGCACGCTCACCCCCGCGGCACCCGCGATCAGCGCCGCCTGGGTGGCGAGCGTCGCGCGCAGGATGTTCGTCCAGGGATCGCAGCGCGTGAACATGCGCGGCGCGGTCTCCGCGGTAAGCTGGCGCAGGCCCGCGGGCAGACCGGCCGCGTCCGCGATCCGGCGCATGATCGCCCGCGCCGCCCGCAGCTTCGCCACGCTCAGCAGCACGTCCGCATCCGCCATCAGATGCATGTCGGTGCGCGCGGCCAGATGCGCGGGCGCGATGCCCGCCGCCTCGCCCCGGCGCAGCGCCTCCACAAGCGAGGCGGCAAGGATGGCCAGCTCCTCGACCTCGCTTGCGCCCGCATCGTGCCACACGCGCCCCGAAAGGCGCAGGACGGCCGGATCGCTGCCGGCAACAAGAGCGCGCTCCTGCAACCAGGCGAGCGTCTCATCCAGCGCCGCCCTGCCGTCCGCACCCGTGCGCGCGGCCCATGCCAGCGGATCGAAGCCCAGATTCGTCCCGGCAGCCGACTGCTGACGGCGCCGGTCGAAGAAGGCGAGCAGAGCCTCGGCCGCCGGACGCTGGCGCAGCCCCGCCTCCAGCACGACGGGCGTGCGGTCGAGCCGGACATCGGCCAGCAGCTCGTCCAGCGCATCCGCGGCCGCCTGCGGCTCGGCGCCGAGAGCCAGCACGACGCCCTCCACCCCCTCGTCCTCCGGGCGGCCGTCGTCGAGGACGAGGACGAGCCCGTCGGCGCCGCCTTCCAGCGCCTCGCGCACATCCGCGCGGGCGGCGACGGGATCGGGCGAGGTCACCCGCACGAGGTTGCGGCAGGGCCGATCGTCCGCGCGCCGGCCGCGCAGCTCGGGGGCGAAACCGGGAAAACCGGCGAAATCCGGTGCGTCCGGCAGGTCCGTGCGGGTGTAGAGAGGCGCGATCGGGATGCCGTCGTCGGTGCGCGCGACAAGACGCTCCAGCGGCCGCCGCGCCGCCTGCTCGGCCGCCTCGCGCCAGGCCTCGCGCTCCGGCGCGGCAAAACCCTCCATCAGCGGAATGTCACGCGTTTCGTCCATGCCACCTCGCATCGGGCCGCCCGACGCGCCGGCCCTTCGCCTTTCGCGCTGCAACAAGGCAAGGATTAGCCGCCATGCGCCGGCCGGCGCAAGATCGCCGCCGCCGGCCCGGTCGTCGGGCATTCCTCAACGGCCGGCGCCTGGCTCGGCTTCCCGCTGGACCCGCCGGTCGAGCCGGCGGGTGACGAAGAAAGGACGCCGGCGGGTGACGCTCTTCTCTTTCGTCATTCGCCGCGAAAGCGGCGAATCCAGCCGCCCATGACGACAATCCCGGCGCCTGCGACCGCCCTCGCTTTCCGCTGGATCCGCCGATCAAGTCGGCGGATGACGAGGGAGAGGCTCGTCTGACGACCGATGACCGATGACCGATCACTGAATCGTCGTTCGCCGGCTTGACCGGCGAACCCATGGGCCGGCGGTGACAGCACCGGCGCTGGTCGTTGGCCCAAGTGATGGCTGGACCCGCCGGTCAAGCCGGCGGGTGACGAAGAAAGGACGCCGGCGGGTGACGCTCTTCTCTTTCGTCATTCGCCGCGAAAGCGGCGAATCCAGCCGCTGGCCGGGACGATCCCTGCTCTTGCGGCCGTCTCCACGTTCCACTGGACCCGCCGGTCAAGCCGGCGGGTGACAAGGGAAAGGCTCGCCTGATGACCGATGACCGATGACCGATGACCGATCACTGAATCGTCGTTCGCCGGCTTGACCGGCGAACCCATGAGCCGGCGGTGACAGCACCGGCGCTGGTCGTTGGCCCAAGTGATGGCTGGACCCGCCGGTCGAGCCGGCGGGTGACGAAGAAAGGACGCCGGCGGGTGACGCTCTTCTCTTTCGTCATTCGCCGCGAAAGCGGCGAATCCAGCCGCTGGCCGGGACGATCCCTGCTCTTGCGGCCGTCTCCACGTTCCACTGGACCCGCCGGTCAAGCCGGCGGGTGACAAGGGAAAGGCTCGTCTGATGACCGATGACCGATGACCGATGACCGATCACTGAATCGTCGTTCGCCGGCTTGACCGGCGGGCGTGCGGCGGGCTCTAACTCTGGGCGCCTGCGCCGTCATTGGATCGGGCTCGTGACGAGGAACAGTGCCGTGCCGCGACTCGCCCATGTGAACGGCCGCTACCTGCCGCTCAAGGACGCCGCGGTTTCCGTGGAGGACCGCGCCTTCCTGTTCGCGGACGGGGTCTACGAAGTGATCCTCGCGCTGGGGGCCCGCCTCGTGGACCTCAAGGCGCATCTCGATCGCCTGGGCCGCTCCCTCATGGCCCTCGACATCCCCTGGCCGGCGAGCCGGCGCGCAATGGAACAGATCATGTTGCGGCTCGTGCGCGCGGCGCGGCTGCCCGCCTCGACGCTTTATCTGCAGGTGAGCCGCGGCGTCGCCCCGCGCGACCACAAGTTTCCCCGCCCGCGTCCCAGGCCCTCGCTCGTCATGTTCGTGCGGCCGTTTTCGGTGCCGGCGCTGGTGGCGCGCCAGATGCGCGGCGTGCGCGTGGCGCTGGTCGCGGACGAGCGCTGGAAGCGCTGCGACATCAAGTCGGTTTCGCTGCTCGCCAATGTGCTGGCCAAGGAGCAGGCCCACCGCGCGGACGCCTTCGAGGCCTGGATGGTGGACGCGGACGGCCGGATCACCGAAGGGTCGTCGTCGACCGCCTTCATCGTCGACCGGACGGGCGCCCTCGTCACCCGCCCGCTGACTTCCGCGATCCTGCCCAGCATCACCCGCGACGTGGTGCTGGCGCTTGCGCGCGCGCGGCAGATCCCCGTGCGCGAGGAGGCCTTCAGCGCGGCGGATGTCGCGGCCGCCCGCGAGGCCTTCCTGTGCTCGACGACGAGCGGCGTCACCCCGGTCGTCGCGGTCGGCGGGCAGGTGGTCGGCGACGGCCGGCCCGGTCCGCTCACGCGCCGGCTGATCGCGGCCCACTGGGCGCACATGGCGCGTCAGACGCAAACCCCGATTCCGCCAGAATGGCGCGAAGACCCTCGCGATAGCTCGGATACCGCCACGAAAGCCCGTAGCGCGCCTTGATGGCGCCGGCATCGACCCGCCGGCATTCCGCGTAGAAGCTGCGCGCCATCTCGGGCAGCTCGGCCTGGTGAAGGGGCACGAGCGGCGGCGGCGCGATCCCGAGCAGGCGGGCGGCATGGGCCACGACCTCGTGGCTTGCGGCCGGCTCGTCGTCGGCGAGGTTGAAGACGGCCCCGGGCTCGGGATCGGCCATGGCGGCGATCAGCGCGCGGGCGATGTCGTCCACATGGATGCGCGAGAACACGTGTTCGGCGCCTGCGTCGATGCGCTGCGCGGTGCCGGCCAGAAGCCGCTCGAAGGGCGAGCGGCCGGGGCCGTAGATCCCCGGCAGGCGGAAGATCATGAGCGGCCAGTCGTGGCGCGTCGCGAGCTCCTGCCACTGCCGCTCGGCCGCAAGCCGCCGGCGCGCGCGGGCGCTGCCGGGTCGCGGCGGGCTCGATTCGCGCACCCATCCGCCGCCCGCATCACCATAGACGCCGGTCGTCGAAAGATAGCCCAGAAAGTGCAGGTCGTTCGCGACCAGCGCCGGCTCGGCGGCGAGCAGCGCGGCCGCCGGATCCCCCTCCTCATCGGGGGGAATGGTGACGAGCACGTGGCTCGCCGCCGCGAGCGCCTCCCGCGCCGCATCACAGAGCCCCGTCGCGCGGTCGAAGGCGAACAGCCGCACGCCTGCGACCTCGTCGGCGGCGACATGGCCCGGCCGCCTGGTCCCCGCCACCGCCCAGCCGCGCTCCACGAGCCGCCGGGCGAGGCGGCCGGCGGTGTATCCGAAGCCGAAGATGAAGAGCCTTGGTTTGGCCATGGATCCCATCTAGCATGCGGCCCGTTCCCATGCACCCCGAGCCGGGAGAGGACGACGGTGCCGGTGTCGATGCGCGATCTTGCACTCGCCTGTGTGGCGCTGTCCGCCCTGCTTGCGGCTCCTCCCGCCCCGGCGCAGGAGGCCCCGCCGCCCGGAACACCCCTGCCCGCCATCCCGGAAGCCGCCCGCGGCGCCCCCGGGGAGCCGCAGGAGAAGGCCCCCGCGGCCGACGGGGCGCAGGACCCCTTCCCCGGCCTCTTCTTCCCCTCCTACCGCGACGACCCGGCGGTCTCGCGCTTGCCGGACACGGGCGGCGACCCGGTCAAGGAGGAGCAGCGCTACCGCGACTGCCTCGCCCGCGCCGCCGACGACCCCGATCATGCGCTCGATCTGGCCTTCCGCTGGAGCACCGACGGCGGCGGGCTTCCGGCCGAGCATTGCATCGCCGTCGCGCTGATTACCATGGGCCACCCGGATGTCGCGGCCGAACGCTTCGAGGACATGCTGGCGAAGCTGCGCCGCGGCGAGGGGCTGCCCTGGGATCCGCTCGGCGGGCCGGCCAGCATCGATGCGCTGGCCGCCGCGATCTACGCCCAGCTCGGCAACGCGCGGCTGATGGCCGACGACCCCGAGCGTGCGATCGACGCCTTCACGCGCGCGCTTTCGCTGCTGCCGGCGGGCCGGCTGGATCTCGAGCAGCAGCTCTACATCGACCGCGCGCGCGCCGCCGGGATCCTCGGCCGCTTTCCCGATGCGATCACCGATCTCGACCGCGCCGAGGCCATCGATCCCGAGGTGCCGGAGATCTACGTCCTGCGCGCAAGCGCCCGGCGCGCGCTGGGACAGTTCGGGAAGGCCGAGGACGATCTCGCCCGCGCCGCGGCGCTCAGGCCCGAGTGGCCCCTGCTGTGGCTCGAGCGGGCCAATCTGAAGGCGATGGAGGGCGACGCGGCGGCCGCCCGCGCCCTGTGGGTGAAGCTTGCCGCACGCTGGCCCGACAGCCCCGAGGCGCAGGCCGCGCGGCGCAACCTCGCCCGCCTCGACGCCGGCGCCGGCGGGAACACCGCTGACGATGCCGGCGGGAACATGCGCACGAACAGGGGCGCGCATACCGGCGGGTGACGCTTGAAAGGAATGCGCCGGCGGGTGACGCTTGAGAGGAAAGCGCCGGCGGGTGACGCAGAAAGGGGTCCCGGCGGGTGACGATGCCCCCCATCAGGCGTGGTGACTGGAAGCGCGCACCGGCGGATGCCCCTTCCCCTTGGCGTCGTTCGCCGGCTTGACCGGCGAACCCAGCCGACGGTGAACGCAGCTCCGAGGTTTGTGGGTGGCTCCACCGCCGGTTGGACCCGCCGGTCAAACCGGCGGGTGACGTGAGAAGGAGATGGACCCGCCGATCAAGTTGGCGGGTGACGCAGAGAGGGGGTGCCGGCGGGTGACGATGCCCCCCCATCAGGCGTGGTGACTGGAAGCGCGCACCGGCGGATGCCCCTTCCCCTTGGCGTCGTTCGCCGGCTTGACCGGCGAACCCAGCCGACGGTGAACGCAGCTCCGAGGTTTGTGGGTGGCTCCACCGCCGGCTGGACCCGCCGGTCAAACCGGCGGGTGACGAGGGAAGGGAACGGACGCGCCGGTCAGCCTGACGTCCGAAGCTGGGAAGTTCGCACCGGCGGTGCCACCGCTCTTTCACGTCGTTCGCCGGCTTGACCGGCGAACCCAGCCGACGGTGAACGCAGCTCCGAGGTTTGTGGGTGGCTCCACCGCCGGTTGGACCCGCCGGTCAAGCCGGCGGGTGACGTGAGAAGGAGATGGACCCGCCGGTCAAGTCGGCGGGTGACGGCAAGAGAGTGCCGGCGGGCGACGAAGAGAGGGTGCCGGCGGGCGGGCGGGAAGACATGGGCCATCGGGCGGGCGTGGCGCGGGCGGACGCGCCGTCGCCGGAGATACCGTCTCTTACGCCGCGATCAAACGCTCGAGGAAGCCGGCAAGAGCCGCCTCCTCCGCCGGCAGGCGGTGGACGCGTTCCTTGCCTGCGAGCGCCCCGGCAAGCCCGGGCGGCACGACGGGCGGCACCCCGATCGCCCGCCGCACGGCATCCGGAAACTTCGCGGGATGCGCGGTGGCCACCAGCACGTCCACCGCATCGCCGGCCGGCCCGGCCGCCTCCCGCGCCGCGAAGCCGACGGCGGTGTGGGGACAGAGGATGCGGTCGGTCGCCGCATGCACGGACCGGATCGTCGCAAGCGTCGTCTCGTCGTCCACCGCGCGCGCCGCCAGCACGAGGCCGAGGCCCGCGCCCGCCGGCCGCGGCAGGGTGACGGTCCCCCTTTCCTCGAACGCGCGCATGAGTTCCCTCATGCGCCCCGCATCGGCCAGCTCGAGCGCGATCAGCCGCTCGAGATTGCTCGGCACCTGGATGTCCATGGCCGGGCTCAGCGTCGCGCGCACGCGCCCGCGGGCGAGCCGGCCCTCGCGCACCGCCCGCACCAGAGCGTCGTTGCTGTTGGTCGCAAGCAGCAGGCCGGCCACCGGCGCGCCCATCCGCCAGGCGAGGATGGCCGCAAACGCATTGCCGAAGTTGCCGCTGGGGATCACGAAGCGCACCGGGCGGCCCGTGCGGGCGGCAAGCCGCTGCGCCGTCCACTGGTAGTAGACGCTCTGGAACAGGATCCGCCCCCAGTTGATGGAATTGACGGCGAGCACCGGCACGCCCGCGCCCGCGAGCCGCGCGAGCGCCCGCTTGGCCAGCCTTTGCGCGTCGTCGAAGCTGCCGGATACCGCGACGCAATGGACATTGCCGGCGGCGATGGTCGTCATCTGCCGGCGCTGGACCTCGGAGATGCGGCCGTCGGGAAACAGGATCACGGCCTCCACCCCCGGCACGCCGGCGAAGGCGGCGAGCGCCGCCGATCCGGTATCCCCGCTGGTCGCGCCGATGATCAGCCGCCGCGCGCCGTCGCCGCCCAGCCCCAGGATGTCGGCGGCGAGCCGCGCGAGCGGCTGCAGGCCGTAGTCCTTGAAGGAGAAGGTGGGGCCGTGGAAGAGCTCGAGCAGCCACAGGTCCGGCGCGAGCTCCGAGAGCGGTGCGACGGCCGGATGCCGGAAGCCGGCGAGCGCGCGCGCCGCAAAGCCCGCGTCCGCCTTGAGCCGCGCCGCCGCCTCGCGGTCGAGGAAATGCGGCACGACGGTTGCCAGCGCATCCGCATAGGACCCGTTCGCGATCGCCCGCGCCTCGGTCTCGCTCAGCCGCGGCCAGCGGGCGGGAAGAAAGAGACCGCCATCGGGTGCCAGCGCCCCCAGCAGCACGTCGCGGGCGGCGGCCTCGGTTGCGGAGCGGGTGCTGACGTAGCGCATCGGCCGCGTCCTAGTGCTGCGTCGCGACAAGATCGCCGAGATCCGGCGCGGCGAGAAAATGGGCGAGCCGCGCGGCGAAGGCGGCCGGGTCCTTCGGCGTGATCACCGCGCCCGGCACCGGATGCAGGCGGTCGTAGAGGCGGGTGAGCGTGAAGCGCAGGGCGGCCCCCGCCGCAAGCCGGCCCAGCGCCCGGCGCTCCGCATCCGCCAGCCTGCGCTCGCCGTCATAGCCGCGAAGGAGCGCCCGGGCCCGGGCCTCGTCCCAGCGGTTCGCCGCATCGAAGCACCAGGAGGCGAGCATGATCGCGAGATCATAGGCCCACGGATCGACGCAGGCGAAATAGAAGTCGAAAATGCCGCTCACCGCGCCGTCGCGGAAGAACATGTTGTCGGGAAAGAGATCCGCGTGGATCGGGCCGGCCGGCAGATCCCCCGCCCCGGGCCAGCCCGCCATGAGCTCGTCGCGCGCATCCCGGCACCGGGCGAGAAGGGTTGCGGCCTCGCCGTCCCTCGACCCGCCCGCACGCCGGCCGCAGGCGGCCAGCAGATCGTCCCAGGCCGCCGGACCATAGGGATTGTCGCGATGCTGCCGGAAGGAGGCTCCGGCCCGGTGCAGCCGCGCCAGCGCCGCACCGGCGGCCGCGCAGGCCCCGGGATCGGGGTCCGCGACGGCGACGCCCTCGAGCGCCCGCACGATCACCGCCGGCCGGCCCGCGAGCCGCCGGATCACCCGCCCGCCGACATCGGCAACCGGCTCGGCCACGGGCGCGCCGGCCTCGGCCAGATGGCGCATCAGCCCGAAGACGAAGGGCAGCGCGCTCTCCTCCGTGCGCCGCTCGATGAGCGTGAGGATGAAGCGGCCGGCGGTGGTGACCAGACGGTAGTTGGTGTTCTCCGTGCCCTCGACGATCCCGGTGCAGGAAACGAGCCGGCCCAGCGCATAGCCGGCGAGAAACGCCTCCACGTCCTGCGCGTCCACATGGGTGAAGACCGCCACGTTCGTCCGCCTTCCCGGCTCCCGTCCCGCCCTGCCGCGCCGGCCGTCCGCGCGATGCGGCAAAGATCCTTGCGGCATGTCGCAGTTTCATGTTGCATTGCGGCAAGGATTACGCAAGATTGTTTTCCGCACCGGCGCGCGGGGACGCTTCGTCCGCCCCCGCCATTCAGCCTGACAGTTCGAGCCCGGCCTCTGCGCCCCGTTTGCGCGCCCGGCCCCGCGAAGACGACGAGCGAGACATGACCGCCACGACCAGCCCCGCCCCGCGCCCCATGACCATGTACGACAAGATCTGGGCGGCGCACCGCGTCGCCGATCTCGGCGCGGACACGGCCCTCATCTACATCGACCGCCAGCTCATCCACGAGGTGACGAGCCCACAGGCCTTCGAGGATCTGCGGCTCGCCGGGCGGCGGCCCTGGCGGGTCGACGCGCAGCTTGCCGTGCCCGACCACAACGTCCCGACGACGCCGGACCGGGTGCGGATCGCCGATCCGCTCTCGCGCACGCAGCTCGAGCTTCTTGCCCGCAACTGCCGCGACTTCGGCATTCCCTACATCCCGATCACCGATCCGCGCCAGGGCATCGTCCATGTCATCGGCCCGGAGCAGGGGCTGACCCAGCCGGGCATGACGCTGGTGTGCGGCGACAGCCACACCGCTACCCACGGCGCCTTCGGGGCGCTCGCATTCGGCATCGGCACGAGCGAGATCGCCCATGTGCTGGCCACCCAGACGCTGATTCTGAAGAAGGCCCGGAACATGCGCGTCACCTTCTCCGGGCGCACCGCCCCCGGGGTGACGGCCAAGGACATGGTGCTGCATCTGATCGGCGTCATCGGCGCGGCCGGCGGCACCGGGCATGTCATCGAGTTCGCGGGCGAGGCCGTGCGCGCGCTCGGCATGGAAGCGCGCATGACGCTCTGCAACATGGCCATCGAGGCGGGCGCGCGGGCCGGGCTCATCGCGCCGGATGACGTCACCTTCGCGTATCTCGAGGGCCGCCCGCTCGCGCCGAAGGGCGAGCTGTGGGACCGGGCGGTCGCCGCCTGGCGCAGGCTTCACAGCGACGCGGAGGCCGTCTTCGACCGCGAGGTGGAGATCGACGCCGCCGCCATCGCCCCGCAGGTCACCTGGGGCACCTCGCCCGAGCAGGTGGTGCCGGTGACGGGCCGCGTCCCCGATCCCGCCGACTTCGCCGATCCCGCCCGGCGCAGGGCCGCCGAGGCGGCGCTCGCCTACATGGACCTCGAACCCGGCACGCCGATGGAGGAGATCGCGATCGACCGCGTCTTCATCGGCTCCTGCACCAACGCCCGCATCGAGGACCTGCGCGCGGCAGCTGCCGTGCTCAAGGGCCGCAAGGTCGCGGCCAATGTGAAGGAGGTGCTGGTGGTCCCGGGCTCCGGCCTCGTCAAGCGGCAGGCGGAATCGGAAGGGCTCGACCGCATCTTCATCGCCGCCGGCTGCAGCTGGCGCGAGCCGGGATGTTCGGCCTGCCTCGGCATGAACCCGGACAGGGTGCCGCCCGGCGAACGCTGCGCCTCCACCTCCAACCGCAACTTCGTTGGCCGCCAGGGTCCCGGCGCGCGCACGCATCTGATGTCGCCGGCGATGGCTGCGGCGGCCGCCGTCACCGGCCGCATCACCGACGTGCGCCGCCTGCTTGCGTCCTGAACGCGGCCGTCAGCCGGAGAGCATGCCCCATGGAACCCTTCCGCAAGCTTACCTCCATCCCGATCCCGCTGCTGCGCGACAACATCGACACCGACATCATCATGCCCGCGCGCTATCTCAAGGCCGTCACGCGCAAGGGGCTGGGCAAGGGCGCCTTCGAGAACTGGCGGCTGAAGCCGGACGGCACGCCGGATCCGGACTTCCCCCTGAACCAGTCGCGCTACGAAGGCGCGCGCATCCTGGTGGCCGGGCGCAACTTCGGCTGCGGATCGAGCCGCGAGCATGCGGTCTGGGGCCTCGTGGACCTCGGCATCCGGGCGGTGATCGCCGAAAGCTTCGCCGACATCTTCGCCTCCAACGCCTTCAAGAACGGGCTGCTGACGGTCGCCCTCGCGCGCCCGGCGCTGGAGCGCATCGCCGCCGAGGGCGAGGCGGGCCGGCCCGTGACCGTCGATCTCGAGGCGCAGAAGGTGGCGCTTGCCGACGGCACGGTCTTCGCCTTCACGCTCGATCCCTTCCGCCGGCGCTGCCTGCTTGAAGGGCTGGACGAGATCGGGCTCACCCTGCAGGACCATGCCGAGACCATCCGCGCCTTCGAGGCGCGCCAGCGCGAAGAGGCCCCCTGGCTGTGGACGACGCCGACGACGGACATCGACACCGGGGGCGTGTGACATTCCGCCGCTTTCCTTTACCGAACATTAAATCCGGTCGCGGCAAAGTCGTTCCGCGCAATTGGCGCAATTGTCTGAAGTAGAACACGAATCGACGCGGGGTGATCGATGGCGGGCACCAGCGGCCTTGCGCGACCGGCATTCGAGCAGGCGCTCGAGACGCTCGAGGCGCGGCTCGGCGATCTCGAAAGCCGCCAGGCGCCGCGCCGCTTCCGCCTCCACTGGCGCGCGCGAGAGATCGTCGGCGCGCTGCACCCCGACTCGGACAGGGAGGCGATCCTGGTGCTGCAGTGCTGCCTCGGCACGGTGCCGTTTTCGGTGGAGGGGCCGGAGCTGCGGCGGCGGGCGCTCGCCCTGCTGGCGGCGGCGCGCGAGGTGCCGGGCTGGCGGATCGCCATGGATCCGCGCGGCCGCTGGCGCATCGAAAGCCGCACGCGGGTGCCCCGGCCGCCGAGCTATGAGGCCTTCGTGGCGGAACTCGCGGTCCTGCTGCTCGAGTTCGATCTCAGACTCGGCGACCTCGTCGCCCTCCTCCACCCCTGCGCCGAGGAACCCGCCGCCGCCTGACCGCGCCCGACGCCGGCGCCCGAGACGATCGGGGATACCCGGCGGCGGGTGGCGTTCACCACGCCGGTCGCTGGTCGCTGATGTCTGATGACTGATGACTGATGACTGATGACCGATGACTGATGACTGTTGACTGATCCCTGAATCGTCGTTCGCCGGCTTGACCGGCGAACCCAGCCGACGGTGAACGCAGCTCCGAGGTTTGTGGGTGGCTCCGCCGCCGGCTGGACCCGCCGGTCAAGCCGGCGGGTGACGAGGAAAGGGGCAGACCCGCCGGTCAAGCCGGCGGGTGACGAGGAAAGGGGCAGACCCGCCGGTCGAGCCGCCGGGTGGCGAGAAAGGGTGCGCGCGCGCGGTGACGCCTTCCCCATGCGTCGTTCGCCGGCTTGACCGGCGAACCCAGCCGACGGTGAACGCAGCTCCGAGGTTTGTGGGTGGCTCCGCCGCCGGCTGGACCCGCCGGTCAAGCCGGCGGGTGACGGGGCAAAGGGTAGGACCCGCCGGTCGAGCCGCCGGGTGGCGAGAAAGGGTGCGCGCGCGGGGTGACGCCTTCCCCATGCGTCGTTCGCCGGCTTGACCGGCGAACCCATCAGGCGGCGAACGCAGCTCCGAGGTTTGTGGGTGGCTCCGCCGCCGGCTGGACCCGCCGGTCAAGCCGGCGGGTGACGAGGAAAGGGGCAGACCCGCCGGTCAAGCCGGCGGGTGACGAGGAAAGGAGCAGACCCGCCGGTCGAGCCGCCGGGTGGCGAGAAGGGGTGCGCGCGCGCGGTGACGCCTTCCCCATGCGTCGTTCGCCGGCTTGACCGGCGAACCCAGCCGACGGTGAACGCAGCTCCGAGGTTTGTGGGTGGCTCCGCCGCCGGCTGGACCCGCCGGTCAAGCCGGCGGGTGACGAGGAAAGGGGCAGACCCGCCGGTCGATCAGGCGGGTGGCGCGGGGAAGACGGACCTGGCGGTCAAGTTGGCGTCCGATGCCGGGGAGTGCGCACCGGCGGGCGACGCTCTCCTCTTGCGTCGGTCGCCGGCTCGACCGGCGAACCCAGCCGACGGTGAACGCAGCTCCGAGGTTTGTGGGTGGCTCCGCCGCCGGCTGGACCCGCCGGTCAAGCCGGCGGGTGACGAGGAAAGGAGCAGACCCGCCGGTCAAGCCGGCGGGAGACGAGGGAAAGGGAACGGACCCGCCGCTGAAGGCGGCGTGCGACGAAGAGAGAGTAGCGGCGGGTGACGAAGCCCGCCAGCGACGACGCCCGCGGATGAGGAAGGGAGAGCGGCGGCGCGCGGGGCGGTTGCGCCGGGGCGTCGCTCACCGGCCGGCGGAGGGAAAGCGCGGCGGCCGCTTGTCCTTGAGCGCCGCAAGCCCCTCGCGGATGTCCGCGAGCCTGAAGCCCATGAACTCCATCGCAAGCGAGGCGTCGAAGGCCGGCCCGGCGAGCCGGATCCAGTTGTTGAGCGCCTGCTTGGTGAAACGCACGGCGGTGCGGCTGCCGCGGGCGAGCTGGAAGGCGATCTCCTCGGCCTTCGCGGCGACCTCCTCATCGGGCACCGCAAGGCTGACAAGCCCCATCTCGGCCGCCTCGCGCCCGCGGACGGGGGTGTTGGTGAGCAGATGGTACTTGGCGCGCGCCATGCCGATCAAGAGCGGCCAGATGATCACCGCATGATCGCCCGCCGCGACCCCGAGCTTCACATGGCCGTCGAGCAGCCGCGCGCTCTCGCCGGCGACCGAAATGTCGGCGAGCAGCGCGACCGCGAGCCCCGCGCCGACCGCGACCCCCTCGATCGCGGCCACGACCGGCGCGCGGCAGTCGATGATCCCGTAGACCAGCTCGCGCGCCTCGTCGAAGACGCGGATCCAGGTGTCGTCGTCCGCGATCATCTCCTCGATCAGGGAGAAATCGCCGCCGGCGGAGAACTGGCCGCCCTCGCCGCGCACGAGCACCACCGAGACCGCCTCGTCCTCGCCCGCCGCGCGGAAGACGCGGCTCAGATCCCGGTGCATGTCCGCATCCGCGGCGTTGAGCCGCCCGGGCCTGGCCAGCGTAATTTCGAGGATGCCTTCACCCAGATCGGCAAAGCCAAGTGAAGGAAAGCGCTCCTCATAGCCCGCGATGGCAATTCCGCGCCGCATCCGCTTCCTCTCCCGATGCGCCCCGTCCGCCGGGCTACCGGCGGCCGAGGAGATGGCGGGCGATGATCACCCGCATGATCTCGTTCGTGCCTTCGAGAATCTGGTGGACTCTGAGATCCCGCAGGATGCGCTCCACCGGATAGTCCATGAGATAGCCGTAGCCGCCGAACAGCTGCACCGCCTCGTTCGCGACCCGGAATCCGACATCGGTCGCAAAGCGCTTGGCCTGGGCGGCCGCCGCCGTCCTGTCGGGCGCCTCATGGTCGAGCTTCCAGGCGGCGCGATAGATCATCAGACGCGCCGCCTCGAGCTCGGTCGCCATGTCGGCGAGCTTGAACTGGGTGGCCTGGAAGTCCGCGATCGCGCGGCCGAACTGGCGGCGTTCCCGCACATGGGCGAGCGCCTGCTCCAGCGCGAACTGCGCGCCGCCCAGCGAACAGGCGCCGATGTTGATGCGCCCGCCGTCGAGCCCCTGCATGGCGATCTTGAAACCTTCGCCCTCCGCGCCGAGGCGGTTGCCGGCGGGGACCCGGCAGTTGTCGAGATGGACCATGGCGGTTGGCTGCGAGTGCCAGCCGAGCTTGCGCTCCTGGGCGCCGAAGCTCAGGCCCGGCGTCCCCTTCTCGACGACGAAGGCGGTGATCCCGTGCGCACCCTCGCCGCCTGTGCGCGCCATCACGACATAGACGTCCGAGCCGTGCTCGCCCGCACCCGAGATGAAGGCCTTCGTGCCGTTCAGCACGTAATGGTCGCCGTCGCGCTCCGCCCTCGTCCTGAGGGACGCCGCGTCCGAGCCGGCGTTGGGCTCGGTCAGGCAGTAGCTGGCGAACAGCTCCATGGCGGCGAGATCCGGCACGAGGCGCCGCGCCAGATCCGCGGGGCCGAAGCGCGCGATCATCCAGGTCGCCATGTTGTGGATGGAGATGTAGGCCGCCGTGGACGGGCAGGCGCGCGCGAGCTGCTCGATCACGAGCGCCGCATCCAGCCGGCCGAGCCCGGCCCCGCCCAGCTCCTCGGGCACGTAGATCGCGGCAAAGCCGAGAGCGGCGGCCTTGCGCAGCGTCTCCTTCGGGAAGATCTTGCGCTCATCCCATTCCGCCGCATGCGGGGCCATCTCCTCCTCGGCGAAGGCGCGGGCCGTCTCCTGGATCAGGCGTTGATCCTCGCTGAGCGCAAAATCCATCCTCCGGATCCCCTGTTCCCGCTGGATCAGGGCCGCCGCGGCAGCCCCAGGATCCGCCGTCGCCACAGCGCGGCGAGCTCGCGCGGGCCGAGACGGCCGAGATCGGCCGCCAGCACGTCATGCCCAGCGGATGCGAGCGCGGCGATATCACGCGCCACGAAGACGCTCAAGAGAAAGGGGGCGATGAGCCGTCGCGGCAGCCGGGGGGGACGCAGAGCCTCGCCCGCATCAAGCTCGGCGCGCGCCGCATCCGCAAGCCCAGCCACGAGCCGGCGCAGCTCCTCGGGCCAGGGGCCCTGGCTGACGCGCCGGCCCGGCACCCGGTCGCGCAGCGCGGGTTCGAGCCCCGGCAGCCACAGCCGGCCCCTCTCGGCCTCGCGTCGCACGGCGTGGAGATAGCGCGTAAGCTGAAGCGCGGTGCCGAGATGCTCGGCGGCGGCTGCGACGGCCTCGGCGGTCTCCCGCGGCAGGCGGCTGCCGGCGAGCAGCGCCGCCGCCCACAGCCGGTTGACCCGGCCGCCGGTCGCCCGTGCCCGCGCGCGCGCCTCGGCCAGCGAAAGCGCCCCGTCCTCGCCGAGAAAGCCCTCGCGCGCCGCGAACAATTCCGCAAGCGCCGCGGGCTCGACCCCCGGCCTGCCCCGCTCTGCCGCAACCAGGCGCAGCAGAGGCTGGGCCTCAGGCCGGCCGGCGGCCGCCTCCGCAATCGCCTCCTTCCACCAGGCGATGCGCAGCAGGGCCGCGGCCGGCTCGCCCGCGCGCGAAATTATCGCGCCGGCTTCAAGATCGAGCGCGGCGATCAGCGCAAGACGCGCGCGCAGGGCCCGCGGCGCGAAGGCGACGGCGAGCGCGCGCTCGGGATCCGCCTCGCGCAGGCGCCCCAGCACATAGGCGAGGTCCGCGGCCGGTGCCCGTTCTTCCCTCGGCGCGTTCTGTTGCATGGCCCGCCTTTTCCCGCCTGCCGACTGCCGCAGCGCGCGGATGCGGCTGGCTTCCGCCCCGATCCATCCGCCGCCGGCACCGGCAGGTCAAGCTTTGCCGGCACCTTGCCCGCGGTTCGCGCCATCCTCCCGCCCATGCGGCGGGCCGGCCCCCCGGTTCCCGTCACCGCCGGCTGGACCGCCGGTTCCAGCGGCAAGCTGGACCAATTTCCGGCGCCGAGGCCGTCACGTGCGGCGGCTGGATTCGCCGCTTTCGCGGCGAATCACGAGAACGGAGAGGGGCACCCGCCGGCACTATCTCCTCGTCACCCGCCGGCTTGACCGGCGGGTCCAGCGGGAAGCGGGGGCAATCACCGGTGCCGGAGATGCGGTCGCCGCCCGATGGGTTCGCCGGTCAAGCGGGCGAACGACGCGTCTGGAAGGGCGTCACCCGCCATGCGTCCGTCCCCAAGATGAAACTGATCACTGATGACCGATGACCGATGACTGGAAGGGTTCGCCGGTCAAGCCGGCGAACGACGATTCAGTGATCAGTCATCGGTCATCGAGCATCAGAAGGCCACTCGGAGTTCCGACAGATGGGCGCACGCGCCGCCGGGCCGTTCCGCGCCATCCGCCGCTCCCCCTCCCTTCGTCATCCGCCGACTTGATCGGCGGATCCAGCCGCCACCAGGGCCAAGCGCCGGCGTCGGGAGTGGCGCCACCGCCGGCCGGGTTGCGCATGATGCGATGCGGGAGGGTCACCGCCGGCCTGCCGGCACCCCTGAGCAGCGATGGCCGCCGGGCGATGCCGGACGAGGCGGGGAGCAGCGACGAGCGGCCGCGCTCAATAGAAGATGGCGTCCACCATGAGCAGGTTTTCGAGCTCGCGCACGGCGTCGCGTTCGGCGAAGACGATGACGCTGTCGCCGGCTTCCAGCGGCGTGTCGGGGCGCGCGATGATGGTCTCGTCCCCGCGCACGATGGCGCCCACCACGACGCCCTGCGGCAGCCCCGCCTCGCGGATGCGCTTGTGGACGATGCGCGCATGCTCGAGCAGCCGCACCTCCAGGATCTCGCCGCGCCCGTCGGCGATGGTCCGCACCTGGCGGATGCCGCCGCGGCGGATGTGCCGCAGGATGCTCGAGATCGTGATCGCCCTGGGATCGATGCGCACGTCGATGCCGATCTCGTGGACGAGCGGCGCGAAGGCCTCGCGCGAGATCAGGGCGAGCGTGCGGATGTCCTCGCCCAAGTGGCGGGCGAGCAGGGATGCGAGAATGTTGGCCTGGTCGAGATTGGTCACGGCGACCAGCGTGTCGGCGTTCTCGATCCCCGCCTCCTGCAGGACGTCGATCTGCAGCGCGTCGCCGTTCAGGACCACGCTGCGCGAGACCTGGTCGGCCGCAAACGCCGCGCGGTCCTCGTCCTTTTCGATGATCTTCACATGGACGTCGCGGCGGTGCCGCTCCATGAGCCGCGCAAGTCCGACGCCGACCTCGCCGCCGCCGACGATGATGAGGTCCCGCGCGGGCTTCGCCTCGATGCCGAAGGCGGCAAGCGCACGGTCCACCTGGCCGTCGCGCACGGCGATGTAGATCGAGTCGCCGACAAGAAGCTGGTCGTCGCTCGTCACGGCCCGCAGCCGGCCTTCCCGCTCCACCGCCATCACGCGCACGGCAAGATCGGGAAAGAGCTCGGTGAGCTGGCGCAGGGGGGTTTCGACGACGGGGCAGTCCTCGCCCAGATGCAGGCCGAGCACCCGCACCCGTCCCTCGGCGAATCGCAGGCTCAAGGTCGCGCCGGGCACCTCGAGCGACGCGAAGATCGCGGATGCGACCTCCGCCTCGGGCGAGATGATGCGGTCGGGGCTGAGCGCGAAACCCGGATCCGCGCCGAACAGCCGCTGCCAGCGCGGCTGAAGATAGGAGGGATTGCGCACCCGCGCGATCACCTCGGAGACGTCGAAGAGCGTGCGCGCCACCTGGCAGGCGACGAGATTGACCTCGTCGAGCGCGGTCACCGCGATGAGCAGATCGGCGTCCGCCGCCTGCGCGCGCTCGAGCACGGCCGGGTCGGATGCGTGCCCCTCGATCGCCCGCACCTCCATGAGATCGGAGATCCGGCGCACGAGCCGCGGCGAGCGGTCGATCACGGTGACGTCGTGACCGAGCCGCGCGAGATGATCCGCGACGTGGTAGCCGACCTCTCCCGCTCCGCACACGAGCACCCGCACCGCCCTGCTCTCCCGCCGGTCCCGGATCCCTGCCCGCGCGCGCCGGCCGGTCTGCGGCGCGAACGGCCCCAAGGCTCTAGCGCGTCGGCGCGGCGAGGAAAAGTGTCAGCTTGCGGGCGCTCACAGCGAGGGCTCGGCGAGCGGGGCCGCGGCCGGCCGGCGCGCGTCGCCGTCCGTCGGCGCCTGATGCACCGGCCGCCGGGCGCGGGCGCCGCGTCCGGGCAGCAGCCCGAGCGCCTTCAGCTTGCGGTGCAGCGCCGAGCGCTCCATGCCCACGAACTGGGCGGTCTTCGAGATGTTGCCGGAAAACCGCGTGATCTGGAGCTTGAGATACTCCCGCTCGAAGGCCTCGCGCGCCTCCTTGAGCGGCAGGCCCATGAGCGCGAGATCGCTGTCGGGATCGAACAGGCTTGCGGTGCGCGTGGTGACCTCGGGCGGCAGCATGTCGACATCGATTTCCGGATCGCGCGGATCGCAGAAGATCAGCACCCGCTCGATGACGTTCTTGAGCTGGCGCACGTTGCCCGGCCAGTCGTAGGCCTGCAGCGCCGCCAGCGCCGCATCGGTGAACCGCATGCTCGGCCGGCCGCTCGCGCGCGCGAAGACCTCGAGGAAATGCCTGGCCAACGGCGCGATGTCCTCGCGGCGCTCGGCGAGCCCCGGCACCACCACGGGCACCACGGCAAGCCGGTGGTAGAGATCCTCGCGGAAATGCCCGTCGCGGATCGCCTGCTCGAGGTTGCGGGAGGTTGCCGAGATGATGCGCACGTCCACGCTCACCTGCTGGCTGCCGCCCACGCGGGCGAAGCGCTGCTCGGTCAGCACCCGCAGGATCTTCGCCTGGGTGTGAAGCGGCATGTCCGCCACCTCGTCGAAGAACAGGGTGCCGCCATGGGCGCGCTCGAGATAGCCGATGCGCTGCACGCCGTCGGGGCCCTCGACGCCGAAGAGCTCCTCTTCCATCCGGTCGGGCTCGATGCTCGCCGCCGGCACGACGACGAAGGGGCCGGCGTGCCGGCGCGACTGGGCGTGGATGAGGCGGGCGACGAGTTCCTTGCCGGAACCCGGCGGGCCGAAGATCAGCACGCGCGCATTGGTCGGCGCGATCCGCTGGATCGCGTGCCTGAGCGCGGTGACGGCGGCGGAGGTGCCCGTCAGCTCCACCACCAGCCCGGCCCGCGCCTTGAGCTCGGCGTTCTCGCGCTTCAAGCGCTCGGATTCTGTGGCGCGGCGGATGGTGTGCAGCAGGTGATCGGCCTTGAAGGGCTTCTCTATGAAGTCCGTCGCCCCGCGCTTGATCGCGGTCACGGCGGTCTCGACATTGCCGTGGCCCGAGATCACGACGACGGGCAGGTCCGGATAGCGCCGCTTGATGAGCTCGAGGAGCTGCAGGCCGTCGAGGCGGCTGTCCTGCAGCCAGATGTCGAGGATGACGAGCGCCGGGCAACGGGCCTCGAGTTCGGCGAGCGTCTCGTCGGCATCGGCGGCGGTGCGGGCCTCGAAGCCCTCGTCCTCCAGGATGCCCGCGATGAGCTCGCGGATGTCGGCCTCGTCGTCGACGACCAGAATGTCCAGCGCCATCACTCTCCTCCGATCCCGCGCGATCCACGCCTTCGCGCTACTTCGCCGTCAGCTTCTCGAGCCGCCGATCGTCTCCGGCCGCCTTCCCCGCCGCCTTTCCACCATCGGCCCCGCGCCGGGCCGCCGCGGGCGCGCGACGGACGAACACCAGCAGCGCCTCGGCCCCGCCTTCGGGCCGGTTGGCGAGCTCGAGCCGGCCGCCATGCTCCTCCATGATCCTTTTCACGATCGCGAGCCCGAGACCCGTGCCCTTGCGCCGCGTCGTCACATAGGGCTCGACCAGCCGGTGCGGATCGTCCGGCAGGCCGGGGCCGCGATCGCGCACGGCGATACGCACCTCGCGGCCGTCATCGCGCAGGCTCACCGTGACGGGCGGCCCATCGGAGTCTTCAGAATTCTTCTGTTCATCAATGGCTTCGAGCGCGTTCTTCACGAGATTTGTCACCGCCTGGCCGACGAGCCGCGCATCGCAGGACAGCATCACCGGCCGCTCGGGCAGCTCGAGCGCGATGCGCCCGTCCCCCGTCCCCATCTGCTGCAGGAAGACGGCCTGGCGCACGATGGCGGCCAGATCCTCCTCGCGCAGCCGTGCCGCGGGCATGCGCGCGAAGGCGGAGAACTCGTCGACCATGCGCCTGAGATCCTCGACCTGACGCACGATGGTCTCGATGCAGCGCTCGAACACCTCGGGGTCGCTCGCGATTTCCTTCAGATACCGGCGCCGCAGCCGCTCGGCGGACAGCTGGATGGGGGTGAGCGGATTCTTGATCTCGTGGGCGATGCGGCGGGCGACGTCGGCCCAGGCCGCGGCGCGCTGATCACGGATCTGATCGGTGACGTCGTCGAAGGTCACGACATGGCCGATCACGCGCTCGCCCAGCCGCTGGGCGGTGACCCTCAGCAGCAGCGTGCGGTTCTCGCGGCCGATGCGGTGGGCGACCTGGTCCTGCGCCGCCTGGGCGTCCGCCCCGCCGAGCCGCGCCAGCAGTCCGCGCGCCGGCGGCAGGACATCCGCGACATGACGGCCGATCACCGCGTCCTCCGCGAGCCGGAGGATCTCGAGTGCCGAGCTGTTGACGACATGGATCAGACCGCGCTCGTCGGTGCCGATGACGCCCGCGGACACGCCGGCAAGAAGCGCCTCGAGGAAGCGGCGACGCTCCTCGAGCGTGCGGTTGGCGGCCACCAGCTCGCGCCTCTGTTCGGCGATCTGACGGGTCATGCGGTTGAAGGCGCGCACGAGCAGGCCCACCTCGTCGGCCCGCTGGGCGCCCTCCACCCGCACGTCATAATGCCCGCGCGCCACCCGTCCGGCCGCCTCCACCAGCCGGTCGACGGGGCGCACCAGGCGGTTGGCGAAGCTCAGGCCCACCCAGATCGCGAGCACGATCAGCAGCAGCGAGAACAGGATGAAGACGGCATTGGCCCGCAGCTGCAGCTTCGCGCGCTGCTCCTCGAGCCCGCTGTAGTTCCGCACCGCCGAGCGTGCCGCCTCGACATAGCTGATCACCTTGGGATCGATGCCGTGGGAGACGAAGAGATAGGTGTTGTAGAAGTTCTTCAGCTTGACGAGCGCCTGGACCTGGCGGCTGTCCGGATCCGTCATCACGACCGCCTCACCGGCGGCCGCCCGCTCCAGCAGATCGCGCGGGACCCGCGTCGTCGCGAGATCGAGGCTCAGCGAATACTTGGCGAGAATGAGGCCCGAGGAATCGAAGACGATCGCCTCCTTCAGCGACCGCAGCAGCCCCTGCTCCTCCACGAAGCGGCGCAGCAGCTGCGGGTCCGAGGCGAGCTCGGCGGCCGCATTGTCGAGATCCTTCGCCATCGCGAGCAGATCATAGGTGATGTTGTCCTGATGCTCGCGGATGTAGGCCTCGGCCACCTCGAGCGAGCTGGTGAGCGCCTGACGCACGGTGTCCGAAAACCAGTTCTGCAGGCCGTACTGCAGAAACAGCGCCGACATCAGGGCGGTCGCGATCGCCGGCAGCCCCGCGAACAGCGCGAACGCGGCAACGAGCCGCATCTGCAGCGCCCGCGGCTGGCCCCTCGTGCGCGGTTTGAGCCACAGCCGCACGATCCGGCGCGCCGTGAGCAGCAGCAGCAGGAGGAGAATGCCGAGGTCGATGACGAGCAGCGCACCGATCCCCGGCCCGGAGGCGAACCGCGGCCAATGCGGCGGCTGGACGAGGGCCACATAGGTCAGAACGCCGAAGGCGAGCGCGGCGGCCCACACCGACCACTCGAATCCCGCGGCAAGCCGCGGTCCCAGCCCCGAGCGCGCAAGCCTGGCGCGCAGCCGCCGGGTCCCCAGCCGCAGGGCCAGCCGCGCGCGCGCGAAGCCCGATCGCCTTTTCCCTCGCCGCCTGTCCGGCCGCATGCTCCCTCCGCGCCTGCCCTTGCGATTGCGGCAGAATTGCCACGGTTTTAGGCAAGACTGTGGCAAAGATGCAACAGCAATGGCCGCGCGGAGAGAACGAAGTGCGAAAACCTGATCAGGACGGCGCGAGCGGCCGGCGCCGCGGCTTCCACAGGCCGTGCTCTTTGAGCTTCTTGCGCAGGGTGTTGCGGTTGAGCCCCAGGAGCTCGGCCGCCCGGAGCTGATTGTGGCCGACGAGATCGAGGCTGAGCGCGAGAAGCGGGCGCTCCACCTCGCGCAGGACGCGCTCGTAGAGGCCCGGCGGCGGCAGCGCGTCGCGATGCTGGGCGAAATAGCGTTCGAGATGCCATCTCACGGCCGCCTCCAGGCTCCGCTCCGGCCCCCGGGCGTCGCCGCCGTCCGCCTGCCGGCGGCTCGCGGACGCGGGAGCGGCGGGCGTCTCGATCCCGCGCACGACCTGCCGGTCGGCGCCGAGCGCGGCTTCCACATCCGCCTCCACGATCCGGCGGCCGCGGGCGAACAGGGCGAGCCGGCGCATCAGGTTGCGCAGCTCGCGCACATTGCCCGGCCAGTCGTGGGCCTTCAGACGCGCAAGCGCGGCCTCGTCGAGCACGCGCTCGGGCAGCCCCTCGCGGATCGCCTCGGCGAGAAAGTGGCGTGCGAGCTCCGGGATGTCCTCGCGCCGGGCTCTGAGCGGCGGGACCACGAGCGGCACGACATTGAGCCGGAAGTAGAGGTCCGAGCGGAAGCGTCCTTCGGCGATCAGTCGGTCGAGCGGCTGGTGGGTGGCGGCGATGATGCGTGCGCGCGCGTCGATCGGTTCGCGCCCGCCGAGGCGCGTGAACCGGCCCTCCTCCAGCACCCGGAGCAGCCGGGTCTGGGCCTCGAGCGGCATGTCGCCGATCTCGTCGAGGAACAGGGTGCCGTCCTCGGCCTGCTCGAAGCGGCCGATCTTGCGGCGGTCGGCGCCGGTGAACGCCCCCTTCTCGTGGCCGAACAGTTCCGATTCGATGAGCGTCGGCGGTATCGCCGCCATGTTGATGGCGACATAGGGCCGGCCCCGGCGCGGTCCGAGATCGTGGATGAGGCGGGCGATGAGATCCTTGCCGGTGCCGGATTCGCCGAGGATGAGCACGGTCAGTTCCGTTTCCACCACCCGCGCGAGATTCCGGAAGAGCGTCTGCATCGCCGGTGAGCGGCCGACGAGCGGCAGCCCGCCCGCCGTCCCGAGCCCGGCCGCCGCCCGCTGCGGGCCTTGCGGGCGCCGGTCCGCCAGCGCCCGGCGCACGGTCTCGACGAGGACATGCATGTCGAAGGGCTTTGCGAGATAGTCGAAGGCCCCGCCGCGGGTGGCCGCCATCGCGGTCGACAGCGTGCTGTGGGCGCTGATCACGATCGTCTTGAGATCCGGCCTGCGCGCGGCGACGACCGGCAGCAGGTCGAGCCCGCTGCCGTCGGGCATCAGCACGTCGGTAACCAGCACGTCGCCCAGCCCCTGCTCGATCCGCTCCTCGAGCGCGCGGCGGCTGGAGACCGCCTCGACCGCGAATCCCGCCTCTTCCAGCGCCGTGGCGAGGACGAGGCGCAGGCTGCGGTCGTCTTCGGCCAGCAGCACGAGGGCGCCTTCCGCGCCCGCCTCCTCACTCATGACGCATCTCTCCTGCCAGCGGCAGGGCGACGATGAAGGCCGCCCCGCCCATGTCCGCGCGCGCATAGCGGATGAGGCCGCGGTGGCGGCGGACGATCCGCGCGGCGATCGCAAGGCCGAGCCCGCGCCGGCGGCCGCGGTCGCTGACATAGGCCTCGAAGATGTCGCCGCCCGCATCCTCGGCCACACCCGGTCCGTTGTCGGCGACCACCACCTCCACCGCCGGCAGCTCGGCAGGGCCGCCGGGGCCGATCTGGCGGCGCGGCCCCAGCCGGTAGCGCGTGCTCACCCGGATGCGCGGGCAGGCCGTCGCCGCCAGCGCCTCGCGCGCATTCTCGATCAGATTGAGGAAGAGCCGGATCAGCGCGTCCCGCTCGCCCGGGATTTCGGGGAGCGAGGGATCATAGTCGCGCAGAATGGAGAGCCCCGGCGGCCCTTCGTTGCGCGCCCGCAGCTCGGTCAGCGCGACGGCGTGGTCGATGATCTCATGAAGATTGACGGCCGCGGGCGCCGCCTCCTCGGCCTCGAAGCGCGCGACCTCGGCGATCAGCCGGTCGAGGCGCGCCACCTCCTCCTCGATCACGGCGGCGAGCCTGCGGTCGCGCTCGCCCTCGGCGCGGCCGGCCAGGAGCTGGGCGGCGCCCTTGAGACTCGCCAGCGGATGGCGCAGCTCGTGCGCCAGCGCGGCTACCAGCCCTTCCGCCGTGCGGTCGGCTGCCGCCAGCATGCTCTCCGCGCGGGCCGTCTGGCGCGCCGGGGAGGCGTCGAGCAGCACCACGGCGGCGGCGGCGCCGTCGAGCCGCCGGATCCAGATGTCCACGCCGGATTGCGCGAGCCCGGCGACCGGCTCGTCGCGCAGGACGAGCGCGCGGCCCTCCGCCCCGGCGAGCAGGTCGCTCACCCGCCGGCACGCGGCCGGCGCGAGCCGGTCGAGCAGGCTCCGGCCGGCCCTGAGGCCGAAGTCCTCGCCCGCGCGCGCATTGAGGGCCCGCACGCGCCCCTCGCCGTCGATGACGGCGGCCGCGACCGGCAGGTCCTCGAGCCAGGAGAAAGGCGCGTCCGGCTCCCGGTCGGCGCGCGGCATCGCACCGGCCGGCGCGTCGGCGGGGGGAACGTCAGGCGGCGGCGCGCTCGACAAGGGGATCATAGAATGCCTCGATCGCCGCCCGCGCGGCCTTCGGGTCCTCGATCTGGTTGTAGCGGTTCCGGAATTCCGCCGAGCCGTAGAGGCCCTTCGTGTACCAGCCGATGTGCTTGCGCGCCATCCGCACGCCGGTCACCGGCCCGTAGTGCGCGATCATCGCATCGAAATGCGCGAGCACGATCTCCCGCTGCTCGGCAAGCGACGGCGCCGGCAGCTTGCGGCCGGTGACGAGATACTGGCGCACCTGCTCGATGAACCACGGCCGGCCGTAGGTTCCGCGCCCGATCATCACCCCGTCCGCACCCGAGGCCTTCAGCGCCGCGGCCGCATCCTCCTCGCTCACGATGTCGCCATTGACGATGACGGGCACACGCACCGCCTCCCTGACCGCGCGCACCGCCGCCCAGTCGGCGCGGCCGGCGAACATCTGGCAGCGGGTGCGGCCGTGCACCGTGATCATCCTGACGCCGAGATCCTCGGCGATGCGCGCAAGCTCCGGGGCGTTGCGGCTGCGGTCGTCCCAGCCGAGCCGCATCTTCAGCGTCACGGGCCGCGAGACGGCCTTCACCGTCGCCTCGATGATGCGCGCGGCATGCTTGAGATCGCGCATGAGCGCGGAGCCCGCCCAGCCGTTCACCACCTTCTTGACGGGGCAGCCCATGTTGATGTCGATGATGTCGGCGCCGAGCTCCTCGTTGAGCCGGGCGGCCTCGGCCATCGCCTCCGGCCGGCAGCCCGCAAGCTGCACCGAGACCGGGCGCTCCACGAGATCGGCCTTCGCCTTGAGGAAGGACTCGCGGGTGCGCCGGATCATCGCCTCGGAGGCGATCATCTCCGTGACGATCAGCGCCGAGCCGAAGCTTTTCACGAGCCGCCGGAAGGGCTGGTCGGTGACACCCGACATCGGCGCAAGGATCACCGGATGCCGGATCACGACGTCGCCGACCGCGATCTCCTCCTTGAGCAGCCCGGTCACCGGCTTGTCCTCGGCCATGCTCACCCGCACCTCCTGATCCCTCGCCCGCACCCCGGCCGGCCTCTTGCCTCGGCGCGCGCCTTCGCGCATCTATGCCCGGCCGCCGGCGCGGGAACATGCACAAAATTTGGGCATCCCTTATGCCAGAAGACGAGCGACAGGAAAAGCCTTTGTTGCAGCGCAGCATCGCCCTCGTGGTCGCGGCCGGCTCGGGCACGCGCGCGGGCGGCGGTCTGCCCAAGCAGTACCGGCCGCTCGTGGGCCGCGCGGTTCTGCGGCGCAGCGTCGAGGCGCTGCTCGCACATCCCGCCATCGCGGGCGTGCAGGTCGTGATCGCGCAGGGGGCGGAGAGCTGGTACGAGGCCGCGATGGGTCCGCTCGCATCGGATTCCCGCCTGTTCGACCCGGTTCACGGCGGCGCGAGCCGGCAGGAGTCGGTGCTGCGCGGGCTCGAGGCGCTGGCCCGGCTCGACCCGCCGCCCGACGCCGTCCTCATCCACGACGCCGCCCGGCCCTTCGTCTCGCGCGCGCTGATCGGGCGCATTCTCGCGGCGATCGGACCGCAGACCGGCGCGGTTCCCGGCCTGCCGCTCGTCGACACCGTCAAGCGCGCGGATGCGGAGGGCATGGTCGCCGGAACGGTGGACCGCACCGGGCTCTGGCGGGTCCAGACCCCGCAGGGCTTTCCCTTCCGCGCGATCCTCGCCGCCCACGGGAAAGCCGCCGGCGCGGAGCTGACCGATGACGCGGCCGTGGCCGAGGCGGCGGGGCTTGCGGTGCGGATCATCGCGGGCGAGGAGGACAACTTCAAGATCACGACGGCGGAGGACTTCGCGCGCGCCGAACGCCTGCTGGCGCGGCTCCGGGCGCGCGACGGCGACGGGCCGCCCGCGATGCTGCCGCGTGTCGGTCAGGGATTCGACGTCCACCGCTTCGGCCCCGGCGACCATGTGATGCTGTGCGGGCTCGCGGTCCCCTGCGATCAGGGGCTGATCGGCCATTCGGATGCCGATGTCGCGCTGCATGCCGTGACCGATGCGATCCTCGGCGCCATTGCGATGGGCGACATCGGTCGCCACTTCCCGCCCGGCGATCCGCGCTGGAAGGGGGCGCCGTCCGCGCGCTTTCTGCGCCACGCGCTGGAGCTGGTCGCAGCCCGCGGGGGCCGGCTGGTGCACTGCGACGTCACGATCATCGGCGAGAAGCCGCGGATCGCCCCCCACCGCGGCCGGCTGCTTGCGCATCTGGCCGCGCTTCTCGGCCTGCCGACGGCGGCCGTCTCGCTGAAGGCGACCACCACGGAAAAACTCGGCTTCGTGGGCCGGGGCGAGGGGCTCGCCGCCCAGGCGGTCGCGACCGTGCTGGTCCCGGACGAGGCATAGCGCCGCGCGCCGCCGCCTCTTTTTTCAGCGAACGCGTTCGTCGCGTGCGATGCAGCACGTCCCGCGGCCGGCCTGTGGATCGGGGAATGCCGCGGCGAGCAGGAGCTGTGAGCGGTCCGCGGGATCGAGCCACTGGGTGCGCCCGTCCAGCCGGATGAAGGAGCAGGTGAACGTCGCACCGGCGCCGTCCGCCGTGTGCCGCGCGAGCGTGATGCGGCGCAGACTGCGAAGTTCGGCCGCGCGGATCGCGTCGATGTTCCGGGGCGCGGGCGGCGGCCGGAAGCGCAGCGCCGGCGGCAGGCGCTCGTCATAGCCGGGATACAGCAGCCGGATCGCCTGGCCCGGGGTCAGCGCCCGTTCGTCGATGGCTGCAAGCGTCCAGACACTCCGTCCAGCGCCCTCTCCCGCGGACAGCCGCGCCGCCGCGCGGCACAGGCGCAATTCCCGCGCCAGATCCGACGGCGGGCGCAGGAGCATGGCCGTCACCCCGCCGGCCGCGAAGATCAGCGCCAGCGTCAGAAGCCTGAAGCTGCGCTCATCGCGCGTGGCGCCAAGCAGCACACGGCCCAATCCCGCAAGCGCCCCAGCGGTGAATGACACACCCCACCGTTCCGGCATGAGCCCCTCCCCTGGCCGGCTCCAGCCGATGTCCGTCGGCCACCCCCTTGCGGTCCGCAGGCAGGATAGCGCCGGCTGCCGCCGGAGCAAAGATCTCGCCCGCAGGAGAAGAAACGGGACCGCTCCGGGCCTCAGCCCGAGGCGGCGCGCAGGGACCGGTCGCGGGGCTCCCTGCCGGCCCCCAGGATGCGGCGGGCGGGAAGGCGGATCTCGGCGCGCGTGCCCTCGCCCTTGACCGAACGCAGGGTAAAGCGCCCGCCGTGCAGCTCGACGAAGGTCTTGACCAGGGTCAGCCCGAGGCCCGATCCCTCGTGGGTGCGGCTCATCACCGACTGCACCTGCCCGAACGGCTCCAGCGCGATCCGCATCTCGTGCTCGTTCATGCCGATGCCGTTGTCGATGACGGCAAGGGAAAGGTCGCCGTTCGGCAGCCGCACGGCCTCGAAGCGGATGCGGCCGCCCTCCGGCGTGAACTTGGCCGCGTTCGACAGCAGGTTGATGAGCGCCTGCCGCATCAGCCGGCAGTCCACGCGCACCCCGAGTTCGGGTTCGCCGATGCGCGCCACGAATTCATGGCCGCGCTTGTCGAAGACCGGCTGAAGCATGGTGGTGACGGGCGCCACCAGCTCGCCGAGCGGCACCGTCTCCTCGTTCAGCTCCATGCGCCCGGCCTCGACGCGGGACAGATCCAGCACATTGTTGATGATGTCGAGCAGATGGCGCCCGGAGCGCAGGATCGCCTCGCCGTATTCCCGGTAGCGCTCGTGCCCGAGGGGGCCGAACATCTCCTTTGCGACCAGCTCGGAGAAACCGATGATGGCGTTCAAGGGCGTGCGCAGCTCGTGCGAGATGTTGGCGAGAAACGCCGATTTCGCCTGGCTTGCGGACTCCGCGCGCCGGCGCGCCTCCTCCAGCGCGTGCGCCATGCGCCGCTGATAGAGGTAGCCGACGAGGGCGAACAGCGCCAGCGCCCCGAACAGCGCCATCCACAGCCGCTGCTCGCGCAGCTCCTGGGCCGCGAGAAGCTGGCGCTGCTCGGCCAGCGCCCGCTCGGAGCGTTCGCGACCGATCTCGGTTTCGAGGCGCGCGCGGATCGCCTGCACGTCCTGGCTGAAGGACTCGCGCACGGCCTCGACCCGCGCCTTCACGTAGCGCCGCATGAGTGCCAGCGCCGCGCGCGTGTCTCCGCGGGCCGCGGCCATCTCCGCCTCCACCCGCAATTTCAGCGCCCCGAGCTCGCCGCGATCGAGCTCGGGATGCCGTTCGAGAAAGCTGCGGAATGCCTTGGCCTTCTCTTCCGCCAGCGCCAGCGCGCCGAGGCGGGCGTAGGAGATGGCCTCCATGAGATCGAGGCGGGCCCCAAAGCGCGGATCCGGATCCCAGACGCCGCGGGCCTTGCGCGCGTATTCTACCGCGGCGCTGAAGTCCTCGAGCTCGAAGGCCGTCAGCGCGAGGCCGTAGAGGGGATAGAAGGTGCTGTCCGGCCGCCCGTTGGTCGCCGCAAGATCGTAGAGAATCTGGTAGAGCTGCCGTGCGGCCTCGTACCGGTGCCGCTCGACCAGCACGCGCGCGACATTGTAGATGATGGTCTCGCCGTCCACGGGCTCGCCGCCGGCTGCGGCGTCCTCGACCACCGCCTCGTAGCGCGCGAGCATGAGGTCGAGGTCCCGCAGCCCCGCATACACGTAGCCCAGCGACATGCCGAGCTCGACACCGAGCCGGGCCGCGAGCTCGCCGTCGTATCCCTGCAGCGCCTCCAGCGCGCGGCGGATGGCCACGAGGGCGCGATTGACCTGGCCTACCGCGGGCGCGGTGAGCGCGATCATCTCCTCGGCAAGGATTTCCGCCACCCGATCGCCCGCGGCGACCGCCTCGTCGCGCTGTTTCTCGAGCTGCGCCAGCGCGTCTTCGTAGCCGGTCTCAAGCGCCCGGGCCATCGTCCGGTAGAGCGCGGCGATCCGCGCGTAGGTCGCGTCCTGCTGCCGGGCCGCCTCCTCGGCGAGTTCGTCCGCCCAGCGGGCCGCCCGGTCCCAGCGCTCGAGATCGCCGTTGAGCGCCGCAAGGCGGTAGAGAAGCACGAGGCGTTCATGTCCCTCGGCCGTGCGGGCGCGTGCTGCGAGATCCGCGAACAGCGTTTCCCGCAGCACGAGGTCACGGGCCTTGATCCGCTCGGCCAGCGCCAGCGCACGGGCGGTGAGCTGCGGCGTCCCGGCACGCGCCGGCGCAGCCGTCGCGGCCTGGCCCGGTTCGACGTCCGGCGGCGTCTGCGCGGCACCCGCGCCGGGCATCGCGGCCACGAGGCCCAAGACGGCCGCCAAGACGGCCGCCATCGTCGCGGATCCTGGGCGTGCCGTTACCATCCCGTTCCGCCCGCCGTTCGCCCGGTCATGCCCGCCTCTTCGATCCGCCGGAACGCAGGGCCTGATCCCGTTCCGCGGATCGCGCCCATGATCGCCCGGAAAGCGTTACCGGGATCTTAACATCTCCCCGGCGCGTCAACGAGGCCGGCGAAGGCCGTGCCTGCGGCAATCCGTCCTCCTGCCGGATATGGCGGATCGCGGCGCGCCAGAAAAGCGACCTCGGGATGTCTTTTTCGCTTCGGGAAGCTGGTGACACGTTTTGCGTGTCTTTATCATGGTCCACACAAGAGATAGACTGTTTCCGGGTCGGTTGGCTGCAGGGGGATTGGACTGGGCCAACTGGCGAGGGAGGGACCACCATGTTCCGATCTTCACGTCCGCCCGCCCGCGTGCTGGCCGGCGCGGCGGGTCTGCTTCTGTTCTGTCTGCTGACTCTCGGCGGCGCGGCGTCCGCGGCGCCGTGCCTGATCTTCGTCCATGGCAAGCAGACGGATACCGGCACCTTCACGAACTGGAACACCGCCCGCAACTACTGGGTCAACGGCAGCCACGACTTCATCCGCACCGCGACCAAGAATTTCGCGGCCTCCTACTATGTCGTCGGCTACAACGGCACGCGGCCCTACTGGGACGCCCAGGCCGCCGGCGAGGTCGCCAACGAGATCGTCAACGCCACGAACGGCGGCGCGGACGGCGGCGGCCACCGCTGCGCCCAGACCTGGGCGCAGGGCGGCACCTTCTGGGTGATCGCCCATTCGATGGGCGGCACCGTCATGGACTTCATCCTCGGCAACGACAGCCCGTCCGATCCCAACTTCAACTTCTCCGGGCCCTTCGACGTGGTCGCACAGCGCATCTCGCTCGTCATCACGCTGGGCGGCGCGCATCGCGGCTCGCAGGGTGCGGATGCGGTGTGCGGGGATTCCAGCTTCCTGTGCAATTTCATCGCGAGCTTCATCCAGAGCTGCGACGATGCGACCTTCTGGCTGCGCAGCTCCGACGACGTCCAGGTGCGGACCTTCTCCGCCGCCCCGGCCCGCAACATCTATCTGACCGGGGGTTTCGAGGCGATTTTCGGGGCGAGCGCCTGCCTGGCCGGCGAGGACGACGGGATCGTGCAATACGCCTCGATCTTCGCCTGCGGCGGCAGCGCGACGACCGGCTACGACAACTCGAACGTCTGCGGCAACGGCTTCAAGCAGGAGGCCTTCGGCTTCCGCAATCTGGACGCCGCCCACGAAAATCACTCCGACGAGCGTGATGACAGCGATTCGGACGACCGCCGGCAGATCCCGGACGGCATCTGGCAGTGCAACGGCGCGCCCTGCCCGCCGAATACGCTGGTCACCACCTCCATGACGACCGCGGCCTTCATCGCGCTGCTCTACTAGGCCGCGCGCATCGGGGAGAACGAGAGATGAAGAAGCTTGCTCAACTTGCGGCGCTGGCCCTGCTGGGAGCCGCCGTCGCACGTCCCGCCGCAGCCCAGAAGATCTGGGATCCGGCGCAGCATCTGCCCGACATCGCGGCCGAGACCGCGGCGGACTACCGCATGCGCGCCCAGTTTCCGGACTGGTGCGTGCCGGTGGCGCCCGGCCAGCCCGATCCGCTCAAGGCCAAGCGGCAGCCGCAGCCGGTGGCGCTGTCGGCCGAAGACGGGAGCAGCCTTGCGGTCTGGGCATCGGACATCCGCTACGAAGCGGGCGATACCGCGGTCTTCTACGCCCGCCTCGATGCCGTGGAGACTGCCGACGAGGACGCGCCCGCCGTGCCGCCTCAGCGGCTCGAGCGGCGCGGCTGGCAGGTTACGGCCGAGGTGACGCATCCCGATCGCGGCACCATGCTGCGCTTCAAGCTGCATGACGACGGCGTCGGCGTCGACGAGAAGCGCGGCGACGGCATCTATTCCGGCGGCTTCCGGCTGCCGCGCGGGGCCGCACCGGCACTCGGCACCGCCGAGAACTACATGGTGCTGGTGACGGCGCGCCGGGGCCGGGGCCGCACGATCAAGGGGCTGGGCGGCTTCCTGTTCTCCAACCCGGCGGCCCGTCTGACGGGGCGCTACCGCGATTATCTGGAGGATGGGGATCTGGTGATCGCCGCCGAGGCGCGGGTGCTGAAGGCCGGCCGCTTCCATCTCTCGGGCAGCGTCCATGACGCGCGCGGCCGGCCGCTCGCCATCGCCCAGACCGCCGAGGAGCTCGCCCCCGGCACCCACTGGATCCGGCTGCGGTTCTACGGCGCGGCGCTGCGCGCCTCGGGCGTGAGCGGCCCCTACTGGGTCGATTCGCTGAGTCTGACGACGACCGGCAGCATTCCGAACGCGCTGGGGCCGATGGTGGAGAATGTCCATGTGACGAGGCCCTATCTCGTGACGGACTTCCACAACCGGCCCTTCCGCGATCCCGCGATGCTGGAAGCCGCGGAGCGTCTGGAGCGGCTCTCGGCCGCACGCAGCCGCGGCAACTGAGCGCCCCTGCGGCGCGCGCGGCGGATGCGGCGTCCCGACGTCCTCACGGGGCGCCGCATCCGTCCGTTCCGTCCTCTCGAAAGTGCGCCCGCCGGGCTCAGGCGGCGAGCAGCCGGGTGGGCGGCAGGCGCACCGTGACCGTGGTGCCGCGCCCGGGGGTGGATTCGATGTCCCAGCTGCCGCCATGGGCGCGCACGAGCTCGTCGACGATCGCAAGCCCGAGGCCGTAGCCCTCTTCCTCGCCCGCCGCCCGCCCGCGCCGCGCCACCGGGCGACCGAAGCGTTCGCGGGCCTCGGCGAGCTCGCGCGGATCCATGCCCGGCCCCTCGTCGCGGATCGCGATGGCAATCCCGCCGTCCTCGGCGGGCGAGGCCGTGACATGGATGGCGGTGCCGTCGGCGGCGTATTTGATGGCGTTCGACAGCAGGTTGATCAGGATCTGGCGCAGCATCCGGTGATCGGCGTTGAGGTCCGGAAGGTTCTCGGGCAGCTCCACCCGGATCCGCTTCCGGCGCGCGGTCGCCTGCGGGTCGACGATCGCGATCGCGGCGGCGATGTCGTCCGCCAGCGAGCCGGCGCTTTCCTCCAGCCGCGGAAGTCTCTCGCCCCGCTCGGTCGCCTCGATGAGATCGCTGATCACGTCGAGCAGATGCCGGCCGGAGCGCGCGATGGAGTGAAAGTGCTCGCGGTAGCGCGGATCCCCGAACGGCCCGTGGGGCTCCCGGCCGGCCCATTCCGCAAAGCCGATGATGGCGTTCAGGGGCGTGCGCAACTCATGGCTCATGGAGGCGAGAAAGGCGTCCTTGCGGCGGTTCGCCTCCTCGGCCTCGCGGCGCACTCTCGCCAGCGCTTTCGCCGTGCGGCGCTGGTACCAGAAGAGCGCGAGCAGGAGCCCCGCACCGGCGATCACGGCGAACATGATCCGGCGGGCGAGCTGCAGCCGTTCGGTCTCGCGCTGCGCATCGATCCGCTCGCGCGCGGCCTCGGCCTGCGCCTTTTCCAGCTCTCCGAGCAGATTGGACAGCACGAAGGCCGCCTCGCGCTGAAAGATCTCGCGGATGGCCTCGCTGCGCACGCGCGCATAGCGCCGCATCATCTGCACGGCCTCGGCACCGCGGCCCTCTGCGCTGGCGAGCTCGGCCGCGATCAGGGCCTGAAAGCTTGCGTATTCGGATTCGGCAAAGCTGCCGGCAAGACTGCGCATCAGGCTCTCGCCCTGCGCATGCCAGCGCTTCGCCGCCTCGAGATCGCCGCGCGAGAGCGCATTGAGCGCCCGGTGCTGGGCGATCGCGGCCATGAAGAGCGGGCGCGGCTTCCAGGCGGCGAGCGCCGCCTCGGCATGTTCGTCCGATCGCACGGGGTCGCCCAGATTGTGCCAGACCTTCATGAGACCGTATTCGCCGAGGAAGACGCTGCGCGGCGAATCCTGCTCGCGCCCCAGCGCGACCAGCCGGCTGAACAGCAGCCGCGCGGCCTCGTGCTGGCCGGACCGGTTGAGAAGATTGGCGATGTGGTAGACGACCTCCGCCGCGTTCGGCGGTCCCGGAAGCGCGTCGGCGAGCTGCAGCGCGCCGTCATAGCTCTGGACCACGCCGCCGAGATCCAGGAAGCTCGCCGCCACCTCGCCGTAGCCCAGCAGAACCACCGCGGTCAGGCCGCGATGCAGGTGCGGCGGCGCCTCGGCGATCAGACCGGCCGCCTCGGCCATCGCCCGGATCGCCACCTGCGGCCGGTTCGCACCCGCGGCGGCATGCGCCTTCGCCAGATCGAACCAGATGCGGGCCGGGCCGGACAGCGCCGCGAGATCGAAGCGCGTATCGAGCTGCGCGAGCCGCCGCTCGGCCTCCTCTCCCCGCCCCTCGAAGCTCGGCATGAGCGCGCGTTCGACGGCCACCGCGAATTGCCAGACGACCTCGTCGCGCGCCTCGGCTTCCACCCGCGCAAGCAGCGCCTCGACCTGCTCGTAATCCCCGAGCCACATGGCCATGCGCGCCGCCAGGATCAGGCGACGGCGACGCTGGGCGGGATCCGCGTCCGCATCCGCCGCCCGCTCGAGGGCGGCGAGGGATGCCGCGCTCCAGAGGACGCCGCGATCCAGCCACGCATCACCCACCTGCTTGGCGCGGTCGAAGAGGAAGGGATCCTGACGCTGGGCGCGCGCGGGATCTCCGGGCAGCAGAAGAAACAGCACCGCCGCGAGCAGGCCCGCAACACGCACCGCCCGTCGCCGTCCCGACACCTCGCCGTCCGTCCTCTGTCCCGTCATTGTTCCCGTCGCCGGGGCCATGCTAGCAGAAAAGCGCTGCGCCGTCGCTCGCCGAATTGCCGGCCGGCCGACCGAAGGGCAAGCCGGCAGAAAACGGACCGATTGCGATGAACGATAAATCGAAACGTGCCGTGCCCACAACATTTGCGACGCCTGATGGTGCTGCCGGCGTGTCCTTGAGGCCGCTGGCCGTCCGGCCGCTCGGCACGCTCTTCCACAGCCCCCATCTCGAGGTCGATGCGGCCGAGCTCGCTTGGCCGGCACGCCAAGCGGCGGCGGAAGCGGGCGGGACCGTCCGTCACGTCCATTACCGCGTGCTGCGGCGCGATGCCGTCGGCGTGCTGATTCATGACCGCGGCCGCGACGCCTTCGTTCTGGTCGAGCAGTTTCGCTACCCCGCGGCCGCGAAGGGCGAACCGGTGCTCCTCGAGATCCCGGCCGGCTGCATCGAGGATGGCGAAAGCCCCGAAGAGACGGCGCTGCGCGAGGTGCGCGAGGAGGCGGGGGCGGCCATCGGCGCGCTCGAACCCATCGGCCTTGCCTTCGCCTCGCCCGGCTACAGCGACGAGCGGCTGCATCTCTTCTTCGCCGTTTGCGAAGAGCTGGTGGACGCCGGCGGGGGCGCGGATGTCGGCGAGCACACCCGCCGCCGGCTCGTCCCGCGCAGCGAGGCGGCCCGGCTGCTCGCCTCGGGCGGCATCCGCGACCTGAAGACGCTCGCGGCGCTGGCCTGGTTCTTCTGGCGCGAGGAGGCGGGCCACCGATGACGGGCCGCCGTGCAGCGGATCCGGACCGAGGCCGCCTCACGCACCCGCGGGCCGTGCCACCTCCGCGCGCCCGATCCCGCCATGAAAGAAGCCGTTGGCGAGCGGCACCCCGCCGGCGATGGCACGGATGCGGGCATGGGCCTCCTCGCCCGCGATCCGCCCGTCCAGAAGGTCGCGCCAGACCCGCGCCACCGCCACCATGTCGACGGCCTGCGGCAGCAGGCGGAAGCCGGAAACGCCCATGTCCGCAAGCTCTTCCCATTCGCGTGTGAGATCCACATAGCTCGCCGACATCGTCGCGATGCCGTTCACCGCCACGAAGGCCTGGCCGTCCAGAGTCGTGACCGGAAGGCCGTCGGGATCCTCGCCGCAGACGAACCGGCATTCGTCCTTGCGCAGACCGTGGGCGCGGGCATGATAGCAGCGCGCCGACAGCGCCAGCGGCAGCCGGCCGAAGACGATGGCTTCCTTCTCCATGCCCGGTTCGCGGGCCAGCGCCGCCATCTTCTCACGATCCAGCTCCGCGCCGAAGCAGATGCGCTCGGCCCCCAGCTCCTTCAGCCAGCGCAGCGTGGACAGGCCGTAGACATTGACGAATGGACCGACCGCGAACGGCCGACCCTTGCGGACCTCGACGGCCGACAGATCGTTCGCCTCGAAGGCCTCGGCGTCGCGGCCGAGCGCAAGGGTCGCCTCCCAGTCGCGATCGTCCATCACGAGAGCGAGGCTCGCCAGCACCACCCTCTTGCCCGCCGCCGCCAGCCGCTCGGCCGCCCAGGCGAGCGCATCCGCCGCAAGCGGCTCGCGCTTGGGGCAGATCACCTCGCCGATCACGACCCGGTCGACCGGCGCCTCGTCGGCGATACGGGCGTAGAAATCGCGCAGCCGCTGCGCCGACCAGTTGTAGAGCACGGGCCCGAGCGTCAGCTCCGGACGCCCGCTCGCGCCTGAGGGGTGCACGTCATCCATCATCGCCACTCCTTGCGATAGGCCCCTGCCGTCCCTGCCGCGCCCTCGCTCAGGTCCGTCAGGGCGGCGGCCGGCAGCGGCGCGCCGGCGGCGAGCGCGTCCACCGCCTCGCGGAAGGCGCGCACGACGCGCTCCACATAGGCGCGCCCGCGCTGGCGTCCCTCGATCTTGATCGCCGTGACGCCGGCCTTCGCCAGCGCGTCGAGAATCGGCCGCGCGTCGAGGCTCACCGGATCCTCGAACAGGTGAATCCGCCTTCCACGCGCAAGGAAGGAGCCCTTGCACAGGGTCGGATAGGCCGCCGGCGCGCGGGGCGCGAACCGGTCGATCGTCAGCCCCGCCAGCGTCGTGGTGACCGATCCGTCCGGCCGTCTCGTGAACCGGACCGCCTCGGCGGGCGAGCAGACGCCCTCGGTGTTGGGCGAGCGCCCGGCAATATAGCCCGACAACAGGCAGCGACCCTCGGCCATCACGCACATGCCGCCGAAGGCGAAGACCTCCGTTTCGATCTCGACCGAACGGTTGAGCGCCGCGATCTGGGCGACGGTCAGCACCCGCGGCAGCACCACCCGCCGGATGCCGAAGGAATCCTTCATCAGCCGGATGGCGCCCGCATGCGCGGCGCTCGCCTGGACGGACAGGTGCAGCCTCAGGCCCGGATGGTTCCGGGCGGCATAGGCCGCAATGCCGGGATCGGCCAGGATCACCGCATCCGCACCCAGCTCGGCCGCCAGATCGACGGCCCGCCGCCACGGTCCCTCATCGGCGCCGCGCGGATAGGTGTTGATGGCGATGAACAGCTTGCGCCCGGCCGCATGCGCCCGCGCCACCGCCGCGGCCATCTCCGTGCGATCGAAATTGAGTCCGGGGAAGTTGCGGGCATTCGTCTCGTCACGAAACCCGACATAGACCGCATCGGCACCGGCCGCGAGGGCCGTATCGAGGGCAGCCGGCGTGCCTGCGGGACAGACGATCTCGATCCGCCGGCCATCCCGGCCGCGTCTCCGCTCCGTCATGCACCATGCCTCCTGCCATGAGGCGGGGGCAACCCCGCCCCGCCGCGGTCCGGCATACCCGGCCCGGCGAACACCCGCGCGAGGCGGGACACCTCCTGCGCGCCCGCAGCCACGGCGGCGCACCGTCTGCGCAGCCAGGGACGCAGGAATTCCGGAACGCCGAAGACCGAGAGAGGTTCGAGCTGAAGCTCCTCCAGCGCATTGCGCAAGGCGACGCTGAAGGCGACATCGCCCTCCACCTCGATGCTGCGCGAGAAGAACAGCGCATCGCCGTCGCTGCGGCCGGCCGCGATCTCGAGCAGATCGGCCAGCCCGCCGCGCACGACGGCGTCCGCCTCGCCCGCAAGAACGGCGGCCGCGCCCAGACGCAGGCGGCACGCGCCGTCGCTCAGGCCGAAGAGAATCGCCCAGGGAAGCTCGCGCACCTCGAGCAGCAGTCGGCGGTGCTCGCAGGGTCCGAGGCGGTCCGTCGCGGCGCTCATCAGCCGCGTCAGCCGGCGCGCAAGCAGTGCCAGCGCCGGCCGGGCCAGCATGCCCGCCGCCGCGGCGATCAGAAATCGCGATCCGGAATCCGCCATCGGACGTGCCGCCAGGTGACCCCTTGCGCCTCCTCCGGGCCGGCGCAAGCGCGCACCGCGCACCCCCCGGCCTCGGCGCAAGGAGGACACCGGCCCTGCCCCGCCGGCCTTGATCTGGATCAATTTTGCACCCTGCCCCTGCGCGCGGATCGCGCCGCGCCGGCCGCTCGGGTCTTTGTGCAATGCACAACAGCCGGTCGGGCTGCGCAGGCCGCGGGCCACAGAGATTTCACCCGATTCCCGGACGTGCGGCAATATTCTGTGCGTGAAGGAAGGATCGTCCGTCACAAATGAAAATTTTTTGGCGTCAGCCATGAATTGTGCATTGCATTAGGCGGTGATGCGGTGCATAATGGCGGCGCCTCCGATGGAGGCCATCCTCCCCAAGGATCCCGAACTCGGCCGGGCGCCCGCAAGGTTGCCCGGCCTTCTTTTTTGGCGACCGCCCGCGCGGGGCCCGGCGCAAGCGCGCGGCCAAGCCTTGCGCCCGGGCGCGCGAGGCCGCATGAGATGCGGTGAAGGGCCTGACAGGGAGCGCATCACATGTCGCAGGATGAAAGCCGGCTGCCGGCGCGTCTGTTCTTCGGCTACCTCGTCGCGACGGGGCTGGGCAGCGGCTACATGCGGCCGGCTCCGGGCAGCTGGGGTTCGGCGGCGGCCCTGCTGATCGCCGTCGTCGCGCTGCCGGTGATCGGCCCGGCCGGTCTGCTGGCGGCGGTGGCCGCGGGGTTCCTCATCGGCCTGCCGGCCGTCCGGATCGTGGAGGCGCATGAGGAGGCTCACGACCCGCCCCATGTCGTGGTCGACGAGTTCTGCGGCCAGTGGCTCGCCTACTGGATCGTGCTGTGGATCGCCGAGCGCGGCGGCTTTGCGGGGCTTGATGCCATCAATGGGGCGATCGCGGCCTTCGTCTCCTTCCGCCTGTTCGACATCGCGAAGCCCTGGCCCGTCTCCCTGCTCGAGCGGCGCAAGGGAGCCGTGTTCACGCTGCTGGACGACATGCTGGCGGGCGCGCTGGCCGGGCTCGCGGTCGGCGTGCTGGCGCATCTCGCGCGCCTCGTCCTCGCCTGAGCGCAGATCGGTCCGGAGGAGAACCGCCATGCCCTGCGATGCCCGTCTGGTTGCGCTGGCGGCCGAGATGCTGGCGCTGGCGCGCACACGGAACGTCAAGATCGCCACCGCCGAATCCTGCACCGGCGGACTGCTCGCCGCCGTGATCACCGAGGTGCCCGGCGCCTCCGACGTCTTCGAGCGCGGCTTCGTCACCTATTCGAATGCGGCGAAGACCGAGCTGCTCGGCGTGCCCGCGCCGCTGATCCTGGAATTCGGCGCCGTGAGCGAAGAGGTCGCGGCGGCCATGGCCACCGGCGCGCTCGCCCATGCGCGCGCGGACCTCGCCGTCTCGGTCACCGGGATCGCGGGCCCCGGCGGCGGCACGCCGGACAAGCCCGTCGGCACCGTCTGCTTCGGGCTCGCCCGCAAGGGCGCAATGGTGCGGCATTGGCGCGCGCGCTTCGCTCCCGACAGCCGCGAGAAGATCCGCGAGAACGCGGTGCGCTTCGCGCTGGAGCGCCTGATCGGCGCGCTCTCGCCCGCCGGAGCGGACGGCTAGCGCCGCTCACACCCCCGGCGCGCCGTCCGGCGCGGACGCAGGCGGGGCGGCCTCCGGCGTATCGAGCCGCTCCTCCAGCCGGGCGAGCAGCCGCGGCAGAGCGAGCAGCGCATCGAACGCGGCGCGCAGCCTGTCCGCAAGCTCCACCTCGGGCGCAAGCTCCTCGCGCACGAAGGCCTCGATCACGGGACGCGAGAGCGCCCACATGTTGGCCTCCGGGTCGAGATGCAGCGCGAGTCCCTCCACCATGACCATGGAGCGCTGCAGCAGCAGAAGCTGCGGCTGCGTCGGCATGCCGAAGCGCTCGGTGGTGGCGAACAGCCGCGCGAGCAGCCGCCCGGCCGAGATCTCGCGCACCGGCCGGTCGAAGATGGGCTCGGCGATGGCGCGCATGGCCTGGGCGAAGCGGCGGACGTCCTGGCCCTTCGGCACGTAGCCGGCCGAGAAGTGCCAGCGGGCGATGCGCATCCAGTCCCGCTGCTGGAAGCCGTACAGGATCTCGGCGAGATACCGCCGGCTCTTCGCATCGAGCCGGCCCATGATGCCGAAATCGAGCGCCACCACCGTGCCATCCGCGCGCACGAGGAAGTTGCCCTGATGGAGATCGGCGTGGAAGAAGCCGTCACGCAGCGCCTGCAGAAGGAAGGCGCCGACCAGCGTGGCGGCGAGCCTGCCGCCGTCGTGGCCGGCGGCCGCGAGCGTCGCGCGATCGGTGAGCGGCACGCCCTCCACCCATTCCATGGTCAGCACCCGGCGGCCGGTGCGCCGCCAGTCCACGGCCGGCACCGCGTAGCCGCGAAGCCCGGCCATGTTCTCCCTCAGCTCGTCCGCGGCCGCCGCCTCCATCGTCAGATCGAGCTCGTCGGCCACGGTGCGGGCCACCGTCTCCACCACCTCGCGCGGGCGCAGCCGCCGGCTCATCGGCACATGGCGTTCGAGATGGCGGGCGGCCACGCGGAAGGCCTCCAGATCGCGGCGGAAGGCCTCCTCGATTCCCGGCCGCAGCACCTTCACGGCCCAGACCCGGCCATCGGCATCCCTTGCCCGGTGGACCTGGGCGATGGAGGCGGCGGCGACCGGCTCGTCGTCGAACTCCGCGAACAGCTCGTCGATGGGCCGGCCGAGCTCTTCGGCCACCACGGCCGCCGCCCCCGCGAACGGCGGCATGCGGTCCTGAAGCTGGCTCAGGCGTTCGGCGAGCCGCGCGCCGATGATGTCGGGCCGGGTGGCCAGCATCTGCCCGAGCTTCACATAGGCCGGCCCCAGCTCCTGCAGCGCGGCGACGAGGCGCGCGTCCGGATCCGGGTCGAGGTCGCGCCTGCGCCCGGAGGCGAGAAGCGCCAGCTTCAGCGCCAGCCGGCGCGGGCCAGACAGCCGGCCCGGGGCGAGCAGCCAGTCGAGGGCGCGGTGGCGGGCGAGCGTGCGCAGCACGCCGATCAGTCTCAGCGCCGCCCTGACATCCCGCATCACAGCCATCGCCGCCTCGCCTCTCCCGCTCCCGCCGGCGCCCGCGCTCAGTCGATCCGCCAGCCTTCGTGAATCGCGCAGATCCCGCCGGAAAGCGGGCGATAGCGGACGCGGCCGAAGCCGGCGGCGCGGATCTCGTCCGCGAAGGTCTCCGGGTCCGGGAAGCGGTCGATGCTGTCCACGAGATACTGGTAGGAGTCGCGGTCATGGACGACGAGCTCGCCGAGCCGGGGGATCACCCGGTGGGCATAGAGGGCGTAGAGGCGGTCGAGGAGCGGCACGGCCACCTTCGAGAATTCGAGGCAGGCGAAATGCCCGCCGAAGCGCAGCACGCGCCGGGCCTCGGCCAGCGCCTCGGCGCGGCCGGCGACGTTGCGGATGCCGAAGGCGATGGAATAGCTGTCGAACCGCCGGTCCGCGAAGGGCATCTGCTCGGCCGCCGCAACGACCCAGTCGAGGACGAACCCCCGCTCGGCCGCGCGGCGGCGCCCTTCGCCCACCATCTCCTCGGACAGATCGGCCACCACGACCCGCGCCCGCCCGCCGGAGGCCTTGAGCGCCCGGAAGGCGATGTCGCCCGTGCCGCCGGCGACATCCAGCATGCGCATGCCGGGCCGCGGATTCAGCGTGTGGATGAAGCTCGCCTTCCACAGCCGGTGAATGCCGGCGCTCATGAGATCGTTCATGAGGTCGTAGCGCCGCGCGACCGAGCGGAAGACGCCGGCCACCCGCCGCCGCTTCTCCTCGGGTGGAACCGGCTCGTGGCCGAAATGGACCGGCGCACCCTCGCCCTCTGCTGGCCTCGACATGGCTTGCGTCCTCGCCTCTTGTCCGATCCTCGTGCCGGCTGTCATAGCGGCTTTGCGCGCGCGGGGACAGACCCCGCCGGTCGCCGCCGAAGTCTCACGGAAAGAGGGACGGTCCGCCATGCCGGAGCTGCCAGAGGTCGAGACCATCCGCCGCGGCCTGCTGCCGGTCGCCGGCGGCCGGCGCATCGCCGCGGCGGCCGCCCGGCCCGTGCTGCTGCACGGGGCGCCCATTCCCGCGCCCGCACCCCTTGCCGGGGCGCGGATCGAGACGCTCGTGCGCCGGGGCAAGTATCTGCTGTGGCTGACGGATGCGGGCCCGGCGCTCGTCATGCACCTCGGCATGTCCGGGCGCGTTCTCGTGGAGCCGCCCGGTGCCGCGGGTGCGCGCGATCCGGCGGCGGCGCTGAAGGCGGACCGCCATGTCCATCTGGCGCTCGTCCTTGACGACGGCACCCTCGTCGCGTTCCGCGATCCGCGCCGCTTCGGCCGGCTGGCTCTGTTCCCCTCGCGCGCGGCCGCCCTCGCCTCGCCGATGCTGGCGTCCCTCGGCCCCGAGCCCCTGGAGGAGGCCTTCTCGCCCGCCTACCTGCACGAAAAGCTCAAGGGCGGGCGCGCCAGCATCAAGGCGCGCCTCATGGACCAGGCCGTCGTCGCGGGGCTCGGCAACATCTATGTGCTGGAGGCGCTGCACCTGGCCGGCATCCGGCCGACGCGCCGGGCCGGCCGGATCTCGCGGGCGGCCGCCGCCGGGCTCGTCGCGGCGGTGCGCCGCGTGCTCGCGGAGGCGATCGCCGCCGGCGGCTCGACGCTCAAGGACTACCGTCTCGCCGACGGTTCGCTGGGCTATTTTCAGCACCGCTTCCGGGTCTACGACCGTGCGGGCCGCCCCTGCACCCGCCCGGGCTGCCGCGGGACCATCCGGCGCATCGTCCAGGGCGGACGCGCGAGCTACTACTGTCCGGCCTGCCAGCGCTAGGCCCGCGGTCCGGCACGCCTGCGCGAGGCTTGGCGGCGGATGATCGAGGGTCTATAAGAGCCGGCCGCCGCGCTCCGGCGCGGCGCATGTGCCGGACCGCCGGAACAAGAAGGACGAACGGGGAAACCGCGATGAGCTACGAGATGATCAAGGTCGACAGGCGCCCGCCGGTGGCGATCGTCACCCTCGACCGGCCCGAGGCGCTGAACGCGCTGTGCAACCAGCTCATGGACGAGCTGACGGATGCGCTGAAGACCCTGGATGCCGATGACGAGATCGGCGCCATCGTGCTCACCGGCTCGAAGAAGGCCTTCGCCGCGGGGGCCGACATCAAGGAGATGGCGGACAAGTCCTTCCACGACGTCTTCATGGAGGACTACATCACCCGCAACTGGGAAGAGCTCACCAGCGTGCGCAAGCCCACGATCGCGGCGGTGGCCGGCTATGCGCTCGGCGGCGGCTGCGAGGTCGCGATGATGTGCGACATCGTGATCGCGGCCGACAACGCGAAGTTCGGTCAGCCGGAGATCACCATCGGCGTCATTCCGGCCGCCGGCGGCACGCAGCGGCTGACGCGGGCCGTCGGCAAGTCGCTGGCGATGGAGATGGTGCTCACCGGGCGCCAGCTCACCGCCGAGGAGGCGCTGCAGTTCGGGCTGGTCAGCCGCGTCGTGCCGGTGGACGACCTGCTGGATGAGGCGGTGCGGATGGCCGAGAAGATCGCCTCCTTCTCGCGCCCGGCGGTGATGATGGCCAAGGAGGCCGTCAACCGCGCCTTCGAGACGACGCTGGCCGAGGGTCTCCGGTTCGAGCGGCGGCTCTTCCATTCGCTGTTCGCCTTCGAGGACCAGAAGGAGGGCATGCACGCCTTCATCGAGAAGCGCCGGCCCCAGTTCAAGAACCGCTGACGCGCCCCCCTGCGGCGCCCGCTTGACAGGCCGTTTGCGCCCGCCTAAGAGGCGCGCGGAACGCGGACCACCGCATGCACCGCCTCGGGCGGCCGGTTTCGTGACGGCCGGGATGGCGGGGCGGCGGGTCGGCGCGAGAGGATCTGCGAAGAAGGACGGGATCGCGAAGCGATGGCCAACACGCCTCAGGCAAGGAAGCGGATCCGCCGCAACGAACGCCGGCGGCTGATCAACCACGCGCGCAAGAGCCGCATCCGCACCTTCATCAAGAAGGTGGAGCAGGCGATCGCGGCCGGCGATGCGGCGGCGGCGCTGGCGGCCTTCAAGGTCGCGGAGCCGGAGATCCGCCGCGGCGTGGCCAAGGGCGTGCTGCACAGGAACGCCGCCTCGCGCAAGATCTCTCGGCTGGCCGCGAAGATCGCACGGCTGTCGGCCTGACCGCCGCGATTGCCCACGCCGACTACTGACGACTGACTGCCGACTCATCCCTGAATCGTCGTTCGCCGGCTTGACCGGCGAACCCTTCCAGTCGTCGGTCATCGGTCATCAGTGATCAGTTTCATCTTGGGGACGGACGCATGGCGGGTGACGCCCTCCCAGACGCGTCGTTCGCCGGCTTGACCGGCGAACCCTTCCAGTCGTCGGTCATCGGTCATCAGTGATCAGTTTCATCTTGGGGACGGACGCATGGCGGGTGACGCCCTCCCAGACGCGTCGTTCGCCGGCTTGACCGGCGAACCCATCGGGCGGCGACCGCATCTCCGGCACCCGTGATTGCCCCCGCTTCCTGCTGGATCCGCCGATCAAGTCGGCGGATGACGAAGAAAGCCAGCATGGACCCGCCGGGCACGCCACCGGCGGGTGGCACCTTTTTCTCGTCATTCGCCGCGAATGCGGCGAATCCAGCCGCCATGGATGACGGATCCAACGTCTGCGGTTGCACCGCGTCCCGCCGGACCCGCCGGTCACGCCGGCGGGTGACGAAGAGAGGGGCCGGTGGGTGGCACTCCCTTTCTCGCGTCGTTCGCCGGCTTGACCGGCGAACCCAGCCGGCGGCGACCGCATCTCCGGCACCGGTGATTGCCCCGGCTTCCTGCTGGATCCGCCGATCAAGTCGGCGGATGACGAAGAAAGCCAGCATGGACCCGCCGGGCACGCCACCGGCGGGTGGCACCTTTTTCTCGTCATTCGCCGCGAATGCGGCGAATCCAGCCGCCATGGATGACGGATCCAACGTCTGCGGTTGCCCCGCGTCCCGCTGGACCCGCCGGTCAAGCCGGCGGGTGACGTGAAAAGGGGCTGGACCCGCCGGTCATGTCGGCGGGTGACGAGGTGATGGCGACAGCGGGTGATGCTCGCCATGCGGGTCACCGATCACTGATGACTGACGACTGACCGCTGAATCGTCGTTCGCCGGCTTGACCGGCGAACCCGGCCCCCGGCGAAACATCCACGCGGCACGAGGCCGTCCCCCCTGCCCGATCACCACGTGACGCCCCACCAATCCCGGTCACCGATCACCGGTCGAGCAGCGCCCGGATGCGCCTGAGGCGGGCGAGAATGTCCGCAGCTGCAGGCGGCGGCCGACCGTCGCCCGCAGGCGGGGTCGAGACGGGTTCGGCCGGCGCATCGGTCCGTTCCGCGGCCGGTCGCGGCGCACCCGCCGCCTCCTTGGCCGGACCGCCGGCTGCCGGCCCCGCGCCGAGGACGGCGGCCACCAGCCGGCGCCTGCCCTCGGCCTTGAGGCGCTTCTGGACGCCGCGGATCGTCATGCCCTGCTCGTGCAGCAGTACGCGGATCGCCTGCAGCAGCGCCACGTCATCCGGCCGGTAGTAGCGGCGGTTGCCGCTGCGCTTGAGCGGCTTGAGCTGGGGAAAGCGGGTCTCCCAGAAGCGCAGCACATGCTGCGGCACGCCGACGAGCTCGGAGACCTCGCCGATGGTCCGGTAGGCCTCCGGCGCCTTCGGATCGCCCGCATCGCCTTCCGGCCGCGGCGCCGGGCCCTCTGCCGCTTGCGCGCCCACCCCCGCGCGTCAGCCCGACTTGTCCAGCGCCTCGACGATGCGCTGGCGCAGGATCTGGCTGGGACGGAAGACCACCACCCGGCGCGGCTCGATCGGCACCTCCACGCCGGTCTTCGGGTTGCGGCCCATCCGCCGTCCCTTGCTGCGCACGAGAAAGCTGCCGAAGGAGGACAGCTTGACGTTCTCGCCGCGCTCGAGACGCGAGGCGATGGTCTCGAGCACCTGGTCCACCAGCCCGGCGGACTCGCTGCGCGAGAGGCCGACCGCGCGATAGACCGCCTCCGTCAGCTCCGCGCGGGTAACCGTCCTGCCTGCCATGGCGACCCTCCTTCCCGTCTCGTCCGCCCCCGAGGATACGTCGGAACGCAAGAAAACTCAATGTCTTGGAATCACGCCCACGCGCGGGTCGCGACCCCGGGCGCCATCCCCGTCGCGCAAAAGGGCGCCCCGCCGGCACACGACCGACGGGGCGCCCTGCCGCTTGCCGGAAACCGCGACCGACGGCCTGCCGGCCGCCGGCCGCGGGAACCCGTTACTTGCGGGTCACCTTGATCTTGCGCCCGCGCGCCTGCTCGGTCGCCAGACGCGGGATGACGATCGTCAGCAGGCCGTTCGCGCTCTCGGCCTTGATGTGGTCGACATCCGCATCCTCGGGCAGCGGGAAGGACCGACGGAAGCTGCCATAGAACCGCTCGGCGCGGATCATCCGGCCTTCCTTGTCGGTCTCGCTCTTCTCCTCGCGCTTCTCGCCGCTCAGCACCAGGGTGTGATCGACCACCGAGACGTCGATGTGATCCTCATCCACCCCGGGCAGCTCGGCGACGATGCGGTACTCCTTCTCGGTCTCCATGATGTCGACCTTCGGCCACAGCGCCTCCTCCTCCTCGCGGAAGAAGCTCAGCGGCCCGCCGAAGTACTCGTCAAACAGCCGCATCACGTCCCGACGCAGGTCGACGAAGGGATCCTGCATCACGGGCGCAACCGTACGACGAGTCGTCAACCGCGGCAGCAGCTCGAACATGGCTCCACCTCCTTTCCTTCGTCTCCCTCTCGGCTCTGCGACCAGACCGCACGATCGACACGGCGCCCGGCCCACCGTCCGGGGATTCCGCGGTGGACCGCCCTTTCCGCCGTATCCACCTGCGCAAACGATTCCCGCGCGGAATTGTTCCCGCATGTCGTGCAGGATCCGGCACGCTCACCCGGCATTGCGCCTCTTATCCGCGCGCCGGTTCCGTGCTAGGAAGAGGCGGTGTCGGCGATCCCGGCAGGGAGGGCGGCGATGGCGCAAGCATGGGCGGGACGCATCCGGCGGCTGGCGGCGGCGGCCTTCGGATTCCTTGCCGCGGCCTCGGCCTGCACGACGGTCACCGAGACGGGCCGCCAGCAGCTCATCCTGGTGCCGGCCGAGCAGCTCACCCTGGCGGCCGACCAGACCTTCGCCGAGCTGCAGCGGACGGTGCCCGTGGTCACCACCGGGCCGGAAGCGGAGATAGTGGCGCGGGTGGGCGAACGGCTGAAGGCGGTGGTGCCGCCTCCACCCGGCGGACGCGCCTACCGCTTCGTCCTCTTCGACAAGGACGAGGCGAACGCCTTCGCCCTGCCCAACGGCGACGTCGGCGTGTTCAAGGGCCTGTTCCGGATGGTGAAGACGGATGACGAGCTGGCCGCCGTGCTGGGCCACGAGATCGCCCATGTGACGGCCCGTCACGGGGCCGAGCGGGTCAGCCAGCAGCTCGTCGCCGAGCTCGGCCTCGTCGCCGTGGGGGCCGCCACGGGCGATGAGGACGTCACCCGTCTCGTCGCCGGGCTGGCCGGGATCGGCGTGCTGCTGCCGTTCTCGCGCGCGCAGGAGTCCGAGGCAGACCGCATCGGCCAGCTCTACATGGCCCGCGCCTGCTTCGACCCGGCCGCCGCGATCACCGTCTGGAAACGGTTTGCAGCCGAGGGCAAGGCCCGCGCGCCGGCGTTTCTGTCGACGCACCCGGACCCTGAACGGCGCGCCGAGCGCCTTGCGGAGTGGCTGCCCGAGGCCGAGGCCGAACGCGCCCGTTTCTGCGGCTCGTGATCCGGTGTCCGGCCTGCGGTCCTCGGGAACGGGGAACAAGCCGGCGCTGATGCTCCCCTCTCGCGTCATTCGCCGGCTTGACCGGCGAACCCAGCCGAAGGTGAGGGCGGCTTCGACGCCGGTGAACGCTCCACCGCCCGCTGGACCCGCCGGTCAAGCCGGCGGGTGACGAGAAATGGTGAACGGACCCGCCGGTCAAGCCGGCGGGTGACGAAGAGAGAGTGGCCGGCGGGTGACGCAGGGGAGACGGACCTTCCGGTCAACCTGACGCACTACGGTGGGGCGTGCGCACCAGCGGTTGCCCCCTTTCGCGTCGTTCGCCGGCTTGACCGGCGAACCCAGCCGAAGGTGAGGGCGGCTTCGACGCCGGTGAACGCTCCACCGCCCGCTGGACCCGCCGGTCAAGCCGGCGGGTGACGAGAAATGGTGAACGGACCCGCCGGTCAAGCCGGCGGGTGACGAGAAATGGTGAACGGACCCGCCGGTCAAGCCGGCGGGTGACGAAGAGAGAGTAGCCGGCGGGTGACACCCTTCCTCCTCGTCATTCGCCGCGAAAGCGGCGAATCCATGCGCCATGCGTGAGGGCATCCGCCGCGGGGAACCGGCCGTGCCGCCTGCTGGACCCGCCGGCCGCGCCGGTGGGCGACAGGTCAAGGTAGCCGCGCGTTAACCACGGCTGTTTGGGCTTTCTTAAGGCGCCGGATGGCAAGGATGGTGCGATGGCGCCATGTCCGATTCTCACGGGCCGGTTGTGGCGCGCCACGCAAAACGGCGGGGTGAAGGTGTTGCAGAAGCTCAGCGCGTCAGCCATGCCCGGCGAGACGCCGTCTCCGCTTCCGGCGACGGACGCGGATCCCGGGGTGAACACCGATCTTGCGGGGCTCGGGCGGGCGGTGGAGGCCTGGCCAGCGCTCGCCCTGCTCTGCGCCTTTCCGGACGCCGATCTGCCGCCGCAGCTTCTCGCCGCAAGTCCCGCCGCCCGCAGCCGGTTCTCCCTTCCCCGCGGCATGCGCAGGACGGCGCTCGAGCTGCGCAGCGACCACCCGCTTTCCCCGGCCCTGCGCGCGGCGCGGGCCCGCCTGATGGCGATGGCCGCCGACGCCGGCAGCGCCGCGCCCGCATCCTTCACCCTCGCCGCGCCGGGCTGGACCGTCGAGGCCGCGCTGCTCGGCGGCCGCCCCCACGGACCCGTATTGCTCACCCTGATCGAGGCGCCCCGCGGGCAGGACGCGGCGGCCGCCAACCGCGACCCGCTGACGGGTCTGCTCGACCGTGACGGCTTCCTCGGCGCGCTCGAGGAGGCGATCGCGCGCGGGCGCGAGGGGGGCGGCGACTGTGCGGTGCTGCTCATCAACCTCGACCGTTTTCAGCGCGTCAACGAAAGCTTCGGCCATGCGCGCGGGGACGCGGTCCTCGTCGACATCGCCGGAAGGCTCGCGGGCTTTGCCGGAGAAGGCGAGGCCGTGGGACGCCTCAGCGGAGACGAGTTCGCGCTGCTGCTGACGGCGCCGGACGGGGTGGTGGAGGCCGCGCGGGCCTGCGCCGAGCGGATCCGCGCGGTGATCGGGGTGCCGGTCACCGTCGGCGGCGAGGAGCTGCATCTGTCCGCCTGCATCGGGATCGCGACGACGGCCACCGGCTCCTGCCACCCCACCGATCTGCTGAGAGACGCCGATGTCGCCGTCCACCGGGCGAAGGCGCGCGGCCGCGGCCATGTCGACCTGTACGTGCGCGAGCGCCGCCTGCTGCCGCTCTCCCCGCTCCAGATGGAAGGCGCGCTGCGCCGGGCGCTTGCGAGCGGCGAGGGGCTCCATCTCGCCTACCAGCCCATCGTCGAGCTCGGGGCGGGCCGCATCTTCGGCTTCGAGGCGCTTGCGCGCTGGACGCATCCGGCGCTCGGTCCCGTCTCGCCCGCGCAGTTCATTCCGCTGGCCGAGGACGCGGGGCTGATCGATGCGCTCGGGGAATGGGCGCTGGAGACCGCCTGCGCGACGCTCGCCCGCTGGCGCCGCAAATTCGCGCCCGGCCGGCGCCTGTCGGTGTCGGTCAACGTCTCGGGCCACCAGTTTCACGATCCGGGGCTGGCGCGCCGGATCTGCGGAACCATCGCGCGCCACGGCCTCGACGGCCCGGCCGTGCGGCTCGAGATCACCGAATCCGTGCTCATCCGCGAGCCCGAGCAGGCGGCCGCGACGCTCAAGGCGCTCCATGATGAGGGCGTGCTGATCGCGCTCGACGATTTCGGCACCGGCTACTCCTCCCTCAACTACCTCCACCGCTTTCCGATCTCCTTCGTCAAGATCGACCGCAGCTTCTGCCTCGACCTCGAGCATGAACCCGAGCGCCAGCAGCTCGTGAAGGGGCTCGCCGCGCTCGCGGACACCCTCGGCCTCGTGCTGATTGCCGAGGGCATCGAGCGCTGCGCCCAGGTCGATCTCCTGCGCCGGCTCGGCTGCCGGATGGGCCAGGGCTTCTATTTCGCGCGTCCCCTGCCCGAAGGCGAGGCGCTCGCCCTGTTCCTGCGCGAGGAGCGCGCCCCCCATCGCTCTTGAAACGCGGCGCGGCCCGCTCATATCACGATGCAGCGGAGCCACGGCCGGCGCGCTGCGGCCCGTGGGAATGGACGGGGAAGGAGCGACCCATGGCGGAGCAGGACGACACCACGCCCGCGCCCGAGGAGAACACGACGGCGCCCGCGGAGACCAAGACGGCGGCCGCGGAGACCAAGACGGCGGCCGGCGGCACCCGGCGCAGGACGGCGACGAGGAAGTCCGCCGCGGCCGGCACCAGGACCGGTGCGAAGACCGGTGCGAAGGCCGGCGCGAAGACGACGCGCAAGGCCGCAACCGCGCGGCGCCGGAGCGCGGCCGGGGCGAAGGCGAAGGCCGAGGCGGCGAAGGCCGCTTCCGACATGAAGGGCGCGGTTGCCGGCCGCAAGCTCGCCGAGACGGCGAAGGAGCTTGCCGAGGAGGTCGGCGAGGAGGTGCGCGAGGCCGCCGAAGAGGTCAGGGAGAAGGTCGAGGAGCTGTCCGAGGAGGCGAAGGAGAAGCTCGAGAAGCTGCGCCACGGCACGCGCGAGAAGACCCATCGTCCGAAGGAGGAGACGGAGGACGTGGTGGCGCGCGTGAAGCGCTCCGGCCGCGCGCTCTACGAGCGCATGGGCGGCTCCGAGCGCATCGTGCCGGTGCTCTGGCGGCTCGGCGCCTGGTTCGTCTTCGGCGCGCTGGCCGGCCTGGTGCTCGGGCTCGCCTTCACCATCGGCCTGCTCCAGATCCTCGTGCTGCTGGTCAACGGCCGGCCCAATGCCCGGCTCGGGCAATGGCTCGACTGGATGGCGCGGTATCTCGCCCAGATCCTCGGCTATCTGAAGGCCGAGGGCGAGGCGCGGTCCCTGCCCTTCCCCTTCGGACCGGGGCCGGAAGAGGAGGACCGGGCCGGCTGAGCCCGCGCCGGCTGACCCCTACAGCCAGGGCCGCGGATCCCGCGCGGCCGCCCGCGCGAGGACGGCGCGCAGGCCTTCGCCCTCGTCCGCGCGAGCATAGGGCAGCCGCAGGCGCCGGCCCGCAAGCGCCACGACGACATCGACGAGCTGCCGCCGGCGCCGGGCCGGGCTGGTCTCGAGCGCGATCCACTGGGTCTTGAAGGGCTGGAACAGGAAGATCCGGCGGCCGAGCAGGCCCTCGCGCACGACCATCAGATCGGCCTCCCGCCGCCAGCCGTGCTCCCGCCGGCGCCGGATGAGCACGAGCAGAACGGCAAGCCAGAGCGTCACCGCCGCGATCGCCGCCCACGCGACCACGCCGCCGCCAAGCGAATCCGCCGCCACCGGCGTCATGCGCAGCCCGAGCACGACCGCAAGAAGGCCCATGAGACCAAGAGCCGCAAGCCGCGCCTCGTGGGTGACGAAGAAGGGATCGGGCCGCCCGGCGGGGGGCGCGAAGGGATCGGCTCCGGGCATGACGGCGGCAAGCAGCCGCGTCAGTGCCGCGGCCTCGAGCCCCGGCACCACGAGCCGCCGCGCCGGCCCCCGCTCGCCGGAGGAGGCATCGGCCCCGGCGATGCCGCCGGCCTGGTGAAACTGCACCTCCCACAGCCCCATGAGGCGGCCGACCGCGGTCTGGCGCAGCACCAGCGCCTGCAGCTTGCTCTTGCCGACGACGGTCTCGCGGCGTTCGAGAAGGCCATGGCTCGCGCGCCAGGCGCCTTTCTCCTCCCGCAGCACGAAGCCGTGGAAATGCAGGATGCTGCCCAGCACCGACAGAAGCAGCGCGAGGGCCACGACGGCGACGATGCCGCCCAGCACAAGCGCCGCGGTCGCGGTCCAGCCGAGCGCGTCGATCCCGCCCACCACCGACTCGACCGCGCCGATGATCGCCCGTCCCACGCGATCGGGATTGCTCGCAAGCAGGGAAGCGAACAGGCCCGCCGCCGCCCAGGCCGTGTTGCTGGCAAGCCCGTGCCGCAGGAGGGCGCGGGTGTTCCGGGCCATGATCACCGCCCCGCCGGCATCCCCGGCCTCCTCGGCGGATGTGCGCGCAAGGCCGCCTGCGGCCGCCGACGCGGCCGCCCCCGCGTCGCGGGCGTCATCCTGACTTGCGCGCACGCGCGCGGCGATCTCGTCCGCGAGCGCGCGCGAGACGGCGGGCAGCATGATCTCCGCCCCCGCGCTGCCGGCCGAATCGAGGGCGAGCGTCACGGCGCCGAAGGGGCGCAGATAGAACGGTGCCGTGATCCGGATGTTCTGCACCCGCGCATATTCGAGATGGACCACCCGGCGCGAGAACACCCCTCGCCTGAGCGTGATGGCCCGCGCGCCGGGCGCGAAGCGGAAGTACCACCACTGCAGGATGCCGCCCGTGATCACGAGCAGCAGAAAGAGAATGCCGAGAATGCTCCAGAAGACGGGGCCGGTCCCGTCGGTCGTGAAGTGGACCGCGGCGGCCATGCCCGCGAGTCCCTGCCAGGCGTTGCGGACGATGTCGATCGCCCCCCTGATGACGAGCGGCAGCATGGCAAACGGGGGAAGCCTCTGCCATGCGACCTCCGCCTTCCCGTCCGGCCCCTGCTCGCTCATCGCCCGCCTTCCTCGACAGCCCTCGCACCGCCGCGCGCGGCCTCCTTCCCACCTCATCCGCGCCTTGCTGCGGCGTCAAGAGCCGGCATGATCCGCGCGCCCGGCTTCCTCCGCGCCGCCTGCCGGCCGGCGGATCCACTCTCCTTCCCTCGTCATCCGCCGGCTCGACCGGCGGGTCCACTCCCCTCCCTCGTCATCCGCCGGCCTGACCGGCGGGTCCACTCCCCTTCCTTCGTCATCCGCCGACTTGATCGGCGGATCCAGCGGGTGGTGGAGACAGCCTCTTGCGCCGGGGCTGCCCTCTCCGCCTCATGGGTTCGCCGGTCAAGCCGGCGAACGACGCGTCGGGAAAGGCGGCACCGCCCGTGCGCACCCTCCCTCGTCATCCGCCGGCTCGACCGGCGGATCCACTCCCCTCCCTCGTCATCCGCCGGCTCGACCGGCGGGTCCACTCCCCTCCCTCGTCATCCGCCGGCCTGACCGGCGGGTCCACTCCCCTTCCTTCGTCATCCGCCGACTTGATCGGCGGATCCAGCGGGTGGTGGAGACAGCCTCTTGCGCCGGGGCTGCCCTCTCCTCCTCACGGGTTCGCCGGTCAAGCCGGCGAACGACGCGTCGGGAAAGGCGGCACCGCCCGTGCGCACCCTCCCTCGTCATCCGCCGGCTCGACCGGCGGATCCACTCCCCTTCCTTCGTCATCCGCCGACTTGATCGGCGGATCCTTCTCCTCCCTCGTCATCCGCCGACTCGACCGGCGGGTCCACTCCCCTCCCTCGTCATCCGCCGACTTGATCGGCGGATCCAGCGGGTGGTGGAGCCCATCACGGGCGCTGGGCCTGCCATCACCGCCTCACGGGTTCGCCGGTCAAGCCGGCGAACGACGCGTCGGGAAAGGCGGCACCGCCCGTGCGCACCCTCCCTCGTCATCCGCCGGCTCGACCGGCGGATCCACTCCCCTCCCTCGTCATCCGCCGGCTCGACCGGCGGGTCCACTCCCCTCCCTCGTCATCCGCCGACTTGATCGGCGGATCCACTCCCCTTCCTTCGTCATCCGCCGACTTGATCGGCGGATCCAGCGGGTGGTGGAGACAGCCTCTTGCGCCGGGGCTGCCCTCTCCGCCTCATGGGTTCGCCGGTCAAGCCGGCGAACGACGCAAAAGGGGAGCGTCGCCCGCCGGTGCGCGCTTTCCACCGTCACCCGCCGGCTCGACCCGAGGGTCCTTCCCCCCCCTCGTCACCCGCCGGCATCCCTGGTCGCCGCGGTCGACAGCGCGGGTTCCTCGCCCGCCGTCGCCGTCGGGGCGGCGTCCAGCATCCTCAGGATCGTCGCCTCCAGCCGGTCGATGGTGGCGCGCCGAAGCCCCGGGATCGTGCAGTCGGCGCTGGCGGCGCCGGCCGTGTAGATGAGCAGGTCATGGAGGCCCCACATGCGCTCGAGCGGTCCCTGGTGCCGGGCCAGGTGCTGGATGCGCGAGAAGGGAATGGTCACGTCCCGCTGCCAGACGACACCGCTTCTGAAGCGGATCGCATCCGCATCCAGCCGCCAGGCGAGCCGGCGCACCAGAAGGACGCTGTGGACCACCGCGCCCGCAAGCGCCACGAGCGGCGCCCCCGTCAGCGCCAGTCTGGCCTCCACCGGAGCGCCGGCGAAGACGCCGGTGGCGCCCATCACCAGCGCCATCAGCGAAAAGAAGAACACCTGGCCCGCGATGCGGGCCGCCGCATAGCCCGGATCCACCCGCTGCCACCGCCCTCCGGCCGCCGCGATTGCGCCCGTGCCGTGCGAATCTTCGGGCTCCATGCCGCCCCGCCTCCCTTGCCGGCCATCGCAGGCGCCCTCATGCCACGGGCGGCGCATGTCGGCAAGCTCACCCGGCGCAGCAGGAGAGCCGGGCTACGTCCTTCGAGAAGGTCTGGGCCGCAAGCTTCAGTCCTTCAGCCAAGGTCAGATACGGGAAGATGAGGCCCGCGAGCCCGTCCACCGTCAGCCCCGCGCGCAGCGCCAGCGCCGCCGTCTGGATGACGTCGGCGCCGCCGGGTGCGGCGAGCTGAACGCCGAGGATGCGCCCGCTTTCGCGTTCGGCGACGATCTTGATGGCGCCGCGCGCATCGCGCGCGACCAGCGCCCGCGGCACCTCGGAAAGCGGCAGCACCCGCGTTGCGACCTCGTGCCCCGCCTCCTCGGCCGCCCGCGCCGCAAGCCCCACGCCCGCGATCTCCGGATCGGTGAACACCACCCAGGGCACCACGGCATCGTCATGGACATGGCGGTTGCCGGAAAGCGCGTTCAGCGCCGCGATCCGGCCGCCGTGGGCGGCCATGTAGACGAAGAGATCGCGCCCCGTGACGTCGCCCGCCGCATAGATCCCGGGCCGCGTCGTCTGCATGTGCGCGTCGACGACGATGCCGCCGTCGCGCCGGGTCGCGATCCCCAGCGCCTCGAGCCCGAGGTTCTCCGTATTCGCCCGCCGCCCGGTCGCGACCAGCAGGGCGTCGCCGGCGACCACGCGCTCTCGCCCCTCGCCTTCCAGCACGACCTCGATCCGCCGCCCCGCCCGGCGCACGGCGCCGACGCGGGTGTTCTCGTGGAGCGCGATGCCCTCCGCGGCGAAGGCCGCGCGCAAGACATCGCGGATCTCGGGTTCGGCCGGGGCGAGCAGCGGCGCCATGTCGATCATGGTCACCTCGCAGCCGAAACGGCGGAAGGCCTGGCCCAGCTCGCAGCCGATCGCGCCCGCCCCCAGCACGATCAGATGCCGCGGCAGCGCCTTGAGCTCCAGCGCCGTCGTGCTCGTCAGATGCGGGACCTCGTCGAGCCCCGGGATCGGCGGGATCGCCGGGCGCGCGCCGGTGGTGATCACGACCCGTTCGGCCGCGATCACCCGGCCGTTCACCTCCACCCCGCCCGGCACGAGACGCGCCCGGCCCTCAAGATAGCTCACCGTCGGATAGGCGGGCAGCAGGTCCAGATACTTCTTCCGCCGCAGCGCCGCCACCAGCTCGTCCTTCTGCCCGACGAGCGCCGGCCAGTCCCGGAGCCGCGCGCCGGCCTCGATCCCGGCAAAGCGCGCGGCGGCCCGGGCGGCATGCAGCGCATCGGCGGCGCGGATCAGCGCCTTCGACGGCACGCAGCCGATGTTGACGCAGGTGCCGCCGATGGTGCCGTGGCCGACGAGCAGAACCCGCGCCCCCTCTTCGGCCGCCGCGATCGCCGCCGAAAACCCGGCCGATCCGGCGCCCACCACCACGAGATCGAAGGACCTTCCTGCGTGCGGGCTCGCGCCGCGGTCTTTCTTTCGCCTTTCATCCGCCATGTGAACTCCTGCCTTTAAGCAACTGGACAAATAGCGTGAATGATGCACGCGCCGGTGTCATTCACGCGTACCGGACGCATCATCCGCGAGCGGATGGGCGGGATAGCCCTGCTCCGTGCTGGCCCGGGCGATGGCCTCGGGCGTGGTGCGGGCGTCGTCGAAGACGACGGTCGCGGTCTTCTTCTCGAAGGAGACGGTGACCTCCTTCACCCCCTCCACACGCCGCATCGCCTGCTTCACGATGAAGGGGCAGGACGCGCAGGTCATGTTCTCGACGGCGAAAGTCACCCTGCGCTCCTTTGCGAGCGCCGGCGCCGCGGCGAGGGCGAGCGTCAACACGACGGCCGCCGCCGTGCGGATGGTCGGGATCGTCATGGCGAACCTCCTTTCGATCCTCCTTCCGGCACCATGCCTCAGCCGAGGAGCCGGGGCGCGATCCAGTCCCAGCCTGCCGAGAGGGCGACAAGCGCCGCCGCCACCCACAGCATCACCCGGGTGAGCCGGCGGCTCGCAGGCGTGCCGCAGACCTCGCCGTCGGCGCAGGGCTTCGGCCGGCGGTACGCCTGCGTGAAGCCGATCGCGAGCAGCACCACGGATGCGGCGAGAAACCACGGCTTCCAGGGGGCGAGGGCCGTCAGATGGCGGATCCAGGCCCCGCCGACCCCGAGCAGAAACAGCACGAGCGGCAGGACGCAGCAGCTCGATGCGAGAATGGCGGCCGCCAGCGCGCCCCATCCCGTTGCGGTCTCCAGACCCGCGGTTTCGCGTCCGCCCCCCTCGCCTGCCGATGCGGCCCTGTCGCTCATCGTCGTTCCCACCATCCGTCCGCGCGGAGTTCCACCACCGCCGGGGCTCTTGCGAGTCGCAGCTTGTTTCTGCATCCTGTAGACGCTACAGGGTCAAGCAGCGTGGTGGCGGAAGGTCGAGACCGATGCGCAGTCCTGCATCCGCATTCTCCCCGCGCGAGCGGACGGCCCGCCCGGCCGGTACCCCTGCCGCCGGGCGCCCGGGGCGCGGGTGGCGGCGCGGGGAGCTTGCGACGCTCACGGGCGTCCACCCCGAGACCATCCGCTACTACGAGAGCATCGGCCTGCTGCCGGCGCCGGCCCGGCGCGCAAACGGCTACCGCGAGTACGACGCCCGCCACCGCGACCGGCTGCGCTTCATCGCCCGGGCGCGCGCGCTCGGCTTTCCGCTCGATGAGATCCGCTCGCTGCTGGAGCTCGCCGACGGCGGCGTGGCGGACTGCGCGACGGTCCAGCGGATCACCGCCGCGCATCTGGCCGCGATCCGCGCCCGCATCCGCGATCTCGAACGCATCGCCGCCGTCCTTCAGCACCATCTCGCCCGCTGTGGTGACGCGACGGCGGTGCCCGCCTGCCCCTTCCTCGAGGCGCTGTTCGCGCAGGACCCGGCGCCCGCGCGCAAGGAGTCGCGGGCGTGAACGCGGCCGCGATCGAGGGAATCCTGCTCCTCCTGCTGGCCGGCATGGCGGTGATGCTGGCGCTGGCGGCCCGCTTCCGAGCCCCGCCCATCCTCGCCTATCTCGCCGCGGGACTCCTGCTCGGCCCGGGGGGCCTCGGCCTCATCGACAGCGCCGTGGCGCTGCACGGGCTCGCCGAACTCGGCGTCATCCTGCTGCTGTTCATGATCGGGCTCGAGTTCTCGCTGCCGCGGCTGCTGGCGGCGCGGCGGGCGGTGTTCGCGGGCGGCGGGTTGCAGGTCGCGATCACCGGGCTTGCGGCGGCCGCGATCGCGATCGCGTGCGGCGTCGCGCCCGCGGGGGCCGCCGTCATCGCGGGGATGGCGGCGATGTCGTCGACGGCGCTCGTCCTCAAACAGCTCGCCGACCAGGGCGAGCTGGCGAGCCACCCCGCGCGCTTCGCGATCGGCGTGCTGCTGTTCCAGGACCTCGCCGCCCTGCCCTTTCTCGCCTATGTGGGCGCGGCGGCCGAGTGGGACCGGCGCGCAGGCGGTCTATTGCCCATTCTCGGCGACGTGGTGCTGGCGCTCGCTTTCGTCGCGGTGCTCGGCTATCTGCTGCGGCCGGCGATCCGGCAACTGCTGATCCAGGTCGCCCGGCTGCGCTCGCGCGAGCTGTTCCTGATCAGCGCGCTGCTTCTTGCGGCCGGTGCCGCAAGCCTTGCGCATCTTGCGGGCCTGTCGCCGGCGATCGGCGCCTTTCTTGCCGGCATGGTGGCGGGCGAGAGCGACGTGAAGGGCGAGATCGAGGAGGACATCCGTCCCTTCCGCGATCTCTTCCTCGGCATCTTCTTCGTGACCATCGGCATGCAGGTGGACCTCGGCACGCTCGCCGCGCATCCCGGGCTGACGTTCGCGCTGCTCGCCGGGCTCATCCTGCTCAAGGCCGCGGTGATCCTCGCCGTGGGGGCGATCATCGGCAGCGCGCGGGACGTCAGCCTGCGCGCGGCGCTGATCCTCGCCCACGGCGGCGAGTTCTCGCTGCTGATCGGCACCCAGGGGGCGGCGGCGGGGCTGCTGCCCGCCGATCTCGCCCAGACGCTGCTGCTCGCCGTCACCCTCTCCCTCATGCTCGCGCCGATCTTCATCCTGGCGAGCCGGCCGCTGGTGGCGCGGCTCTTCCGGGGCTCGCCGCACTCGGCCGCCGCACGCACGATCGCCGATCTCGAATCCCATCGCGAGCTCGACCGCCACGTGCTGGTGATCGGTGCCGGGCGCGTCGGGCGCGTCGTCGGCACGGTGCTCAAGCGCCTCGAGGTGGACCATCTGCTGCTGGAGGCCGACTTCGACCGCTTCCGCCAGGCGCAGCGGCTGGGTCTCGCCGTCATCTACGGCGACGGCCGCCGCAGCCGCGTGCTCGATGCCGCCGGCATCGCCCGCGCCCGGCTGCTCGTCATCACCTTCGACGATCCGGCGGGGGTGGCGAAGATCATCACCCATGCCCGCCGCCGCCAGCCCCAGATCGAGATCTACGTCAGCCTCACCGTGGACGAGTATCTGCCGGCGATCCGCGCGCTCAAGCCCACGGCCGTGTATCCGGAGGCCGAGGCGGCGGGCCTTGCGCTGGCCGACGCGGTGCTGGCCGCGCTCGGCCGCTCGGCGCGCGAGACCATGCGGCATCTGCAGACGATCCTCGCCGAGCTGGGCCACGCGGCCCTCGCGGAAGACTCCCGGCCCGGCGAACAGCCCCGGGACGGGCAGCCGCCTGCGGCCTGAGCCCGCCGAACGCTGCGTCCGGCGCCCGGGGAGCGGCGTCAAATTGTTTCAAGATGCGACAATTCACAGGCGACAGTGCGGATTTGTCGTGCTAGACTCGGGTGCACGCAACCCGCGGCGGGTCCGGCGTGCGGCCTCCTGCGCGGGTGACGGAAGGAAAGGAGGGCCGCGACATGGCCGCTCCCGGCAAAGAGAAACTTCGGCAAAGGGGTGTGCTTCTCGTTCTGGCCGGCGGGCTGTGGGCACTGGCGGTTGCGGTGCTGCTGCACGACCGCCCGGCGGAGGCCGACCGCGCGCGCGTGCTCACCCGCGACGACGTGATCTCGGCGGTCGAGCAGGCGCTGGCCCGGCAGGACCGTCGGCCCGGGAGCACCAGCGACCAGCTCGCCATGCGCCGTCTGCTGTCCGGCTGCCAGATCCTGCTCGAGGAGCGGCGCCCGGAGCCGGGCACGCCCGAGGCCGAGCAGGATCGCATCCGCATGGTGGGCTGGCTGCGCTGCTGACGCGCGAGACCCACTGGCTTGACGCTGCCGCCTCCTCCGGCGCGCCGCCGATCGGCTTCGCCGCCGGCTGGACCCGCCGGTCAAGCCGGCGGGTGACGATGGAAAGACGCGGACCCGCCAATCAAGTCGGCGGGTCACGAGGGAGGATGTGCACCGGCGGCTGACCCTCCCCCACCGCGTCATTCGCCGCGAAAGCGGCGAATCCAGCCGCCGTGCGTGACAACCGCGGCCGGTAGTGGACCCGCTTCCCTCTGGACCCGCCGGTCAAGCCGGCGGGTGACGTGGCAAAGGGTGGACTCGCCGATCAAGCCGGCGGATGACGAGGGGAAGTAGGCATCGGCGGTCCCGCTTGCCTCTTGGCGTCGTTCGCCGGCTTGACCGGCGAACCCATGGGACGGTCGCGCCACCCCGGGCGCAGGAGGTTGTCTTCGCGGCCCGCTGGACCCGCCGGTCAAGCCGGCGGGTGACGTGGCAAAGGGTGGACCCGCCGGTCAAGCCGGCGGGTGACGAGGGGAAGTAGGCATCGGCGGTCCCGCTTGCCTCTTGGCGTCGTTCGCCGGCTTGACCGGCGAACCCATGGGACGGTCGCGCCACCCCGGGCGCAGGAGGTTGTCTTCACGGCCTGCTGGACCCGCCGGTCAAGCCGGCGGGTGACGTGGCAAAGGGTGGACCCGCCGGTCAAGCCGGCGGGTGACGAGACAAAGGGTGGACCCGCCGGTCAAGCCGGCGGATGACGAGGGGAAGTAGGCATCGGCGGTCCCGCTTGCCTCTTGGCGTCGTTCGCCGGCTTGACCGGCGAACCCATGGGACGGTCGCGCCACCCCGGGCGCAGGAGGTTGTCTTCACGGCCTGCTGGACCCGCCGGTCAAGCCGGCGGGTGACGTGGCAAAGGGTGGACCCGCCGGTCAAGCCGGCGGGTGACGAGACAAAGGGTGGACCCGCCGGTCAAGCCGGCGGATGACGAGGGGAAGTAGGCATCGGCGGTCCCGCTTGCCTCTTGGCGTCGTTCGCCGGCTTGACCGGCGAACCCATGGGACGGTCGCGCCACCCCGGGCGCAGGAGGTTGTCTTCACGGCCTGCTGGACCCGCCGGTCAAGCCGGCGGGTGACGTGGCAAAGGGTGGACCCGCCGGTCAAGCCGGCGGGTGACGAGACAAAGGGGGGACTCGCCGATCAAGCCGGCGGATGACGAGGGGAAGTAGGCATCGGCGGTCCCGCTTGCCTCTTGGCGTCGTTCGCCGGCTTGACCGGCGAACCCATGGGACGGTCGCGCGACCCCGGGCGCAGGAGGTTGTCTTCACGGCCTGCTGGACCCGCCGGTCAAGCCGGCGGGTGACGAAGAGAGAACGCCGGCGGGTGACGAAGAGAGAACGCCGGCGGGTGACGCCCTTTTTCCCTCGTCATTCGCCGCGAAAGCGGCGAATCCAGCCGCCGCGCGTGACGGCATCCGGCCTCGGGGAGCAGGTGGTACGGACACGGATGCGCGGGGCGTGCGGAGTCGTGCAGGCACATCGGGCCGGTTCCATCGCGGGACCGCGTGATGATCAAGTTCTCGTTTACCATGACCGGACATCGACAGGAACAAACACGCCGTTATTCTTTGCTCCCGTCATGCATGACTGCTGGAAAAATTCTCGCTGCGGTGCTATGTCATCTTGATGAACCCGGCCGGCGCCGCCGGCGATCGGGCGGGTGCCGGGCGCCGGGGCGGAATCGGAGCTCTACGCATGCGGGGCAATCGCACCCTTTTTCTGGTGGTCGCCGGCGCCATCGGCGTCGTGTTCGCCTTCGGCGCCGCGGCCGCGCTGGCGACCTGGCTGTCGCTGCTCACGGTCCCGAAGGAGGATGCCGCCGCGGATGAAGGTGAAACCGGGGCGACACCGGTGGAGTCGCTGTTCGCCTTCCTCGGCCTCGGCCCCACCCCCCAGCAGCCGCCGGCCGCCGGCAGCCCGCAGACCAGTGCCCCGCCCGCCGGGATCGCAACCCCCATCGCCGATCCCGTGGAACCCGTCACGCTGGAAGAGGCGGTTGCGGCGGCGAAAGCGGGCGGCCCGGAGGACATCAAGACGCTCGGCCGGTTCTTCGATGCCTCGGGCGGCGACATCCAGAAGCTGCGCGAACGGGTCGTGCAGCTTCTCGATGCCTTGTCGCAGGATCCCGGCATGCAGGATCCCGCGGTGTTCGCGACCAGGGCCGCCGACATCGTCGAGCTCGCCAACCGGTCCTACGAGTCCGCCTACCTCTACCGCACGCGCATGCGTGTCGATCTCATGGTCAAGGAGCCCGCCCTCGGCTTCGATCTCGGGCCCGAGGGGCGTCCGGCGCAGCCCGGCTTCACGCGCGTCCATCCGGGCACGGACTGGGTGAACCGCGGCACCAGCGCCCTCGTCACCGATGACGGGCCGGCCGTGGTCTCCGACGGGCTGATGAACATCACGAGCTTTGACCATCCCTTCGAGGACGGCAACTACCGCGTGACGCTGATCACCCTGCCCGAGGGGCGGAACATCACCCCCTACCCCTTCGGCACGAGCGTGCAGGCGAGCGGCACCGCGGTTCCCATCAAGGATGCGCTCAACACCCCCAGGAAGCTCTATGCGACCTTGCGCGAGAGCGACTTCTTCGTCGAGGACTTCATCCCCGAGATGCCGAATGATTCCGAGGAGGTTTCGGCGGTTGCGCTGTCCGTGCCGGTCAAGGTGTCCGGCGGCAATCTCTCCATTCTCCTCAATCCGGCGGACGTGCCGACCTATGTGACGGCGATCGTGGTCTATCCGGAAGAGGAGCAGACCGTCGACGAGAAGACGGCGGAGCGGATCGCGGACATCCTGGCCCGCCTTGCCCCGGCGGCCGGACAGCGTCCCGGCGCCGGGCCGGGGTTCGACTCGAGTCCGCGCACGCGCGCGGCGCCGCCAGGAGACGGCGGTGCGACGGGGCCGAACCGGCCCGGGCGCCCGGCGCCGCGCCAGCAGCCGGGCCCGCCTCAGCCGCCGATCTCCCAGCCCGGCGTGACCACCGTGCCCCCGCCGGCGCCCGCGAACACCCTTCAGGCCGTGGCGACGGGTCCGGCCGAAGTCCTGCTCGGTGAGACGGCGCTGCTCAACGGCTGCGACACCCTCTTCAACGGCGAGGCCCTGGCGGCCGCCTTCGGCAGCGCCTGTGAATCGGGGGCGCTGACGGGATTTACGGCGGAGTGGTTCTTCAACGGCGAGCTCATCGGGACCGGCTTTCTCTTCAACATGGCCACCGGTCCCGGCACGCCCTTCGACGTGCCCGGCCTCTACGAGATCACGCTGCTCGTCACCTTCTTCGGCGACGGCACGACGCCGATCCTGACATCCGTCGCGACCCTTCTCATCCGCGTCGTCGCCCAGGCGCCGATTCCCGAGCCGGAGCAGCTCATCCTGCTGCTCGCCGGGCTGCTCGGGATCCTGCTCTGGCACCGGCGCCGCGGGCGCACCGCCTGAGGGCCCGGCGACGACGGGGAGCACGTGGCACGGCCAACGTCTGAAGGCGCGCAGCGCCGGGTGATGCGCCCCTCCCGCGTCGTTCGCCGGCTTGACCGGCGAACCCATCAGGCGGCGACGGCCACCCTGGTGGCGGGCGTTGGGGCCGCCGCCCGCTGGACCCGCCGGTCAGGCCGGCGGGTGACGCGGAGAGAGGGTGCCGGCGGGCGACGTCCCCTTTCTCGTCATTCGCCGCGAATGCGGCGAATCCGGCCGTCATGCGAGGCAGCATCCGCCACTGGGAATCGGCCCCGCTGCCCGCTGGACCCGCCGGTCAAGCCGGCGGGTGACGTGAGAAAGAGCTGGGCCCGCCGGTCAGGCCGGCGAGTGACGCAGAGAGAGGGTGCCGGCGGGCGACGTCCCCTTTCTCGTCATTCGCCGCGAAAGCGGCGAATCCAGCCGTCATGCGAGGCAGCATCCGCCACTGGGAATCGGCCCCGCTGCCCGCTGGACCCGCCGGTCAAGCCGGCGGGTGACGTGAGAAGGAGATGGACCCGCCGGTCAGGCCGGCGGGTGACGCGGAGAGAGGGTGCCGGCGGGCGACGTCCCCTTTCTCGTCATTCGCCGCGAAAGCGGCGAATCCAGCCGTCATGCGAGGCAGCATCCGCCACTGGGAATCGGCCCCGCTGCCCGCTGGACCAGCCGGCCAAGCCCGCGGGTGACGACTGGGGGCAGGCACCGATGGATGCCCTCCCCTGATGCGTCGTTCGCCGGCTCGACCGGCGAACCCATCAGGCGGCGGTGCCGGCACCGGGGCTGACGAGCGGCTCCGCCGTCGGCTGGACCCGCCGGTCAGGCCGGCGGGTGACGTGAGAAAGAGCTGGACCCGCCGGTCAAGCCGGCGGGTGACGAAAGAAGGGGAAAGGACCCGCCGATCAGGCCGGCGGGTGACGATCGGAAGTGCGTACCAGCGGATGACGCATTCCCAGTCGCGTCGTTCGCCGGCTTGACCGGCGAACCCAGCCGGTGGTGAGGCCGTCGCCCGGCGTTTGTGACTGGCTCCGCTATCCGCTGGACCAGCCGGCCAAGCCCGCGGGTGACGTGAGAAAGAGATGGACCGGCCGGTCGAGCCCGCGGGTGGCGAGGGAAGGATGCCGGCGCGCAGCGACGGCGGACGCCGCTCAGCTGCGTGCGTTTTCAGGAGCGGGCAGCGCCAGCGGCTCCTTGAGGCGGATGATCTCGGTGACCCCGTCGGCGCGCTCGATCTCGGCGGCGACGAAATGCGGCCCCGATTCCTCGACCCAGATCCGGCGCGGCCGGTGGATCAGGTGATCCAGCCCTTCCAGCGCCACCTCCAGCACGTCGTCCTTGTGGTCATAGGTGACGCCGATGAGCGGGACCCAGTGCGCCTCTACCTGATCGCCGAGCTTCAGGCTCTCCACCTCCACCTCGGCCGGATGGCCGGCGACGACCCTCGAGAGGGCATCAAAATAGGCGTGCCAGCTCTCCCGCGGCAGCTCGCGCGTGCGCTCGATCATGTTCCGTTCTCCCTTTGCCGAAGACCTTCCTGTGACGCTCCGCCCGCCGGCGTCCGACGGCCGCCTCAGGCCCGGCCGTCGGGCCGCGCCCGGCGCGGCTGCGGCAGGAATTCGACCCCCTGCTGCGCCCGCACCGGCTGCGGGTAGAGCGCCATCAGTTCGAGAACGCTCTTCGGCACGGAAGTGTTCACATTGAGTCCCAACTCGCGCGCGGCATCCGCCGTGATGGCGTAATCATGGGTCCAGCGCCCCTCGGAGAGCATGCGCGCGACCTTGCGCGCCTTCGCCCGCTCCATGCGGCCCTCCAAGAGCTCGGCCGCGGCCTCGCGGATCTGCTCCAGTGCCTTCCTGCTGACATCGGCCATGATGAGGGTCTGGTCGTCGACCCGCTCCACCGGCTTCGTCTCGACCGCGCGCAGGATGGAGGCGGCGGGCCACTGGCCGAGCTGGGGGTCGATCGGCCCCAGGACCGCGTGAGCGCTCATGACGATCTCATCGGCCGCCAACGCGATCAGGGTGCCGCCGGACATCGCCATGTGCGGCACGAAGACGGTGACCTTCGCCGGATGCTTCTTCAGCGCGCGCGCGATCTGCAACGCCGCGAGCACGAGCCCGCCCGGCGTGTGGATGATGAGGTCGATGGGGACGTCATTGTCGGTCATGTCGATGGCGCGCATGATCTGCTCGGAATCGCTCATGTCGATGAAGCGCATGAGCGGAAAACCGAGCAGACGCATGGTCTCCTGACGGTGGACCATCAGGATCACGCGCGAGCCGCGCTCGCGCTCGATCTGTGCGATCTTGCGCTGGCGCATCGCCTCCAGCAGCCGCTGCTGCAGAACCGGCTGCAGCGCCGAGAGAATGAAGAACAGCCAGAACAGATCCATCACCGTCATCGCGCGCACTCCCTGTCTGCCGCCGCCCGTCCCTCGTCAGTAGCGCCCGTGCGGCGGAAATCCCAGCCACCCCTCGTCGCGCTGGGGGCGGCGCGGATGATGGCGCCTGCTGACGAGCAGGGGAATGATCAGCCAGCCGAAGGCGAAGCCGCCGACATGCGCCCACCAGGCGACCCCGCCCTGAAGCGGTCCGGCGACGAGGCTGCCCAGCCCCTGGACGAGCTGGAGCAGAAACCAGAAGCCCGCGTAGATCGCCGCCGGCATCGCGAAGAACCAGGGGATGAACACGAGGGGCACGAGCACGATGACGCGTGCCAGCGGAAACATCCGCATGAAGGCGCCGATCACCCCCGCGATCGCTCCCGAGGCGCCGAGCGCCGGGATGGTCGAGTTCCAGTTGACCGCCGCATGGGCCCAGGAGGCACCGAGGCCGCAGACGATGTAGAAGACGAGGAATCTGAGCGGCCCGATGCGGTCCTCCACGGCCGGCCCGAAGATGTAGAGCGTCCACATGTTGGCGATCAGGTGAAACCAGCCGCCGTGCAGGAACATGTTGGTGAAGAAGGGAGAGAGATCCCCGGGGTCGAGACCGCGTTCCAGCGCGTATCCCGGCACGAAGTAGCGCGCCGGCACCAGCGCGTGCTCGTGCAGAAAGGCCTCCAGCACCGGCGGCGGCAGCGAAACCTCGTACAGGAAGAACAGCACGTTGACGCCGATCAGCGCCCAGGTCACGACCGGCACGTAGCGCAGCATCACCGACGTCTGGATGGGGAACATCGCGCCCGCTTCCGCTCAGCCGCCCTTCGCCGCCATCGCCGCCGGCCGGCCGCCGTCCGACCGCCGGTCTGCGATCCTGGCAAGCATGCGCAAGACGCGCAATACCAGATCGAGCCGTTCCTGGAGGCCCGTCGTGCGCGCATGGATGACGAGGCTGTGGTCGGGTCTCAGCCGCGCCTCGGCCCGGCCTGAGGACAGCCAGGCCACCAGCCCGCCCGGATCGGGGAAGCGGCCGCCCGCGAAGCGGATGACGAAGCCCTTCGGCCCCGCCTCGAGCTTCTCCACATGCGCGCGCGCGGCCACGAGCTTGATCTGCACGATCCGGAGCAGCTGCCCGACCTCGGCGGGCAGCGGCCCGAAGCGGTCTTCCAGCTCCTCGGCGAAGGCGGGAATCTCGCGCTCGTCCCGGATCTGGCCGAGCCGGCGATAGAGCTGCAGCCTGAGATCCAGATCCGCGACATAGCTTTCGGGGATCATCACCTTGGCGCCGAGCTGGATCTGCGGCGAAATCTCCTCCGGTGCCTCCTGTGCCGCTTCGCCGATGCCGGCCTTCAGCTCGGCGATCGCCGCCTCCAGCATCTCCTGGTAGAGCTCGACCCCGACCTCGCGGATGTGGCCGGACTGCTCCTCGCCGAGCAGATTGCCGGCGCCGCGGATGTCGAGATCGTGGCTGGCGAGCGTGAAGCCGGCACCCAGCGTATCGAGCGCGGAGAGCACCTCGAGGCGTTTTCTCGCCTGCTCGGTGACCCCGCCGCGTGCGGGGAGCATCAGATAGGCGTAGGCGCGCTGGCGCGAGCGGCCGATGCGGCCGCGGATCTGGTAGAGCTGGGCCAGCCCGAAGCGGTCTGCGCGGTGGACGATCAGGGTGTTCGCGCGCGGGATGTCGAGCCCGGATTCGATGATGGAGGTGGACAGCAGCACGTCCGCCCGGCCCTCGTAGAAGGCCTGCATGCGCTCCTCCAGCTCGCGCGGGCGCATCCGGCCGTGGGCGACGACGAAGCGCACCTCGGGGACCTCCTCTTCGAGAAAGCGCTGAAGCTGCGGCAGATCCTCGATGCGCGGCGCGACAACGAAGGACTGGCCGCCCCGGTAATGCTCGCGCAGCAGCGCCTCGCGCAGGATCAGCGGATCGAATTTCAGCACGAAGGTGCGCACGGCCAGCCGGTCGACGGGCGGCGTCGTGATGAGCGAGAGATCGCGAATGCCGGCAAGGGCGAGCTGGAGCGTGCGCGGGATCGGGGTGGCGGTCAGCGTCAGCACGTGCACCTCGGCCCTGAGGCGCTTCAGCGCCTCCTTGTGGCGCACGCCGAAATGCTGCTCCTCGTCCACGATCACGAGCCCCAGACGCTTGAAGCGCACGTCCTTTGCCAAGAGGGCGTGGGTGCCGATGACGATGTCGAGGCGGCCGGCGGCAAGCTCCTCCTTCACCTGCCGCGCCTCCTTCGCCGACACGAGGCGCGAAAGCTGGCCGATGCGCACGGGAAACCCCCGGAAGCGTTCGGAGAAGGTTGCCATGTGCTGGCGCGCCAGCAGGGTCGTCGGCACGACGACCGCGACCTGCCAGCCGCTCATCGCCGCGACAAAGGCGGCGCGCATGGCCACCTCCGTCTTGCCGAAGCCGACATCGCCGCACACCAGCCGGTCCATGGGTGCGCCGCGCTTGAGGTCTTCGAGCACCTCGGCGATGCTGCGCGCCTGGTCCTCGGTCTCGGCATAGGGGAAGCCGGCGGCGAACTCCTCGAGAAGCGCGGGCTCCACCTCCATGACCGGCGCCTCGCGCAGCTTGCGGGCGGCGGCGATGCGGATCAGCTCGCCGGCGATCTCGCGGATGCGCTTCTTCACCCGGGCCTTGCGCGCCTGCCAGGCGCTGCTGCCCAGCCGGTCGAGCTCGACCGCCGTCTCCTCGCCGCCGCCGAAGCGCGAGACCAGCTCGATGTTCTCGACGGGGACATAGAGCTTGTCGTCGCCCGCATAGGCGATCACCAGGCAGTCATGGGGGGCTCCGGCGACGGTGATCGTCTCCAGCCCCAGAAAGCGCCCCACTCCGTGGTCGCGGTGCACCACGAGATCGCCCGGGTGGAACTGGGTCAGCCCCTCGAGAATCGCGGCCCGCCTCGCCCGCCGGCCCGCACGCGGCCGGATCTCCCGCGGGCCCAGGATGTCCTCTTCGGTGACGAAGGCGAGATCGCCGACGGTAAAGCCGTGTTCGAGCGGGAGCACCGCGCGCGCGACCGCGCCGGCCGGCAGGGCGGCGAGTTCGCCCGCCGTCCCGACCGGCACGCATGCGCGAAGCCCGTGGTCCGCGAGCACGGAAGCCAGCCGCTCCAGCGCGCCCGCGGCCGCGCCGGTCAGCACCACCCGGCGGCCGTGCGCCGCAAGCTCCGCAATGTGCGCGACCGCCGCCTCATAGACGTTGCGCCCGCGCTCGGCGCGCTCGGGGGCGAAGTCGCGACCGGGCCGGGCGGCGAAGGATGCGCCGGGCGTGCCGGCATCGAAGGGCGAAAGGGTGATGGCGGCGGCCTCGTCCAGCAGATCCGTCCATTCGTCCCGGGACAGATAGAGCGCCTCCGGCGGCAGCGGCCGGCCGGGCGGGCGGGACTCGAAGCCGCTCCTGCCGTCCCTCTCGAACAGGGCATGGCGCGCCTCCCACGCCTGTTCGATCTGAAGCCGCCGCTCGGCGAACAGCTCGTCGAGGCCCGCCGGCACGGTCACGATCGTCCCGGCCGGCAGATGCGCGAAGACCGGGGCAAGGCGCTCGTGAAAGAGCGGCAGCCAGTGTTCGAGCCCGGGCGGATGCCGGCCCTCGCTCACCGCCTGATACAGCGGGTCCTCGCGCGCGGCCCCCGAAAAGCGGGCCGTGTAGGCCTGGCGGAAATGGCGGATCGTTTCCGCCGTCAGCACCAGCTCGCCGGCGGGCAGCAGCCGCAGCTCCTCCACCTCGCCGGTGGAGCGCTGATCCAGAGGGTCGAAGCGGCGGATGCGCTCGAGCTCGTCGCCGAAGAAGTCGAGCCGGCGCGGCTCCTCCTCGCCGGGCGGGAAGATGTCGAGCAGGCCGCCGCGGCGCGCGAACTCCCCGGGCGCCTGAACCTCGCTCACCGCGCGGTAGCCCGCGGCCGCAAGGCGGGAGGCGAGGTCGTCCATCGCGATGGCGACGCCGGGACGGAGCGCGAGCGCATGGGCGGCGACGAAGGCGGGATCCGGCAGCCGCTGCATCGCCGCCGCCAGCGTCGTCAGCACCAGCGCCGGCCGCTCCTCGCGCCCCAGCTCCGTGATCCGCGCGAGCGCCCTGACCCGGGCGCCCATGACGTCGGCGCTGGGCGAGTTCTGGTCATAGGGCAGATTGTCCCAGGCCGGCAGGGTGACGATCTCGAGGGACGGGGCGAAGAACCGCAGCAGGGCCGCAAGCCGCGTCATCTCGCCGCCGTCGCGGGCGATGTGGAGCAGACGCGCGGGCCGCGTCCCGGTCTCCGCCGCCCGCCGCAGGAGCGCGGGCAGCAGCACCGCCTCGAAGCCCGGCGGCACGCGACCCGCCTCGGGCCGCCGGTCCGCCTCGAGCAGCCGGTCGAGCGCATCCGCTGGCAGGCTCAAGAGCGCCATCGTCCGCCTTCACGCCCGCCGGTCGCGAAGCCTGAGCCGCGTCGCATGCTCCCGGGTGAAGCGGCGCAGGTCCGCCATCATCGGGGTCTCGAAGATCTCCGGTGTCGGCTCCGCGCCCGTGATCCAGGCCAGAATCGCGCGGTCCGGCTCCTCCATCAGCCGCTCCCACCAGGCGAGCTCCCGGGCTCCCCAGCCGTCCACATGCCGGGCGACATAGCGCCCGAGCACGAGATCCGCCTCCAGGATCCCGCGATGCGTCGCCCTGAAGAGCAGCCGCTTGCGCCGGCTGGTGAGATCGTCCGTATCCACGCTCATCGCCTTGCCCGGGGCCTTCGCGTCCGCCGCCTGCCTAGGCCCTCGCGCGCGTGCTGTCCAGAGGCGGCGGATGGTTGCGGGCGCGCGGGCAATCGGCTCAAATGCGGCCGATGAGACCGCCGGTCCTCTATCCGCTGTTCGCCGAGCTGGCCAGCCTGCCGGGCATTGGCCGGCAGCGCGCGCGCCTGTTCGCGCGGCTCGGAATCGCCCGCGTCAGGGACATTCTGTTCCACCTGCCCAAGGACGTCGTCGACCGCCGCCTGCGCGCCGGGCCGCTCGCCGCGCATCTCGGCGAGGAGGGAGCCTTCCTGCTGGAGGTGCTGCGGCACGAGCCGGCCCCGCGCGGCACCCGCCGGCCCTGGCGGGTCGTCGCGCGCAGCGCCGAGGGCGAGCGGGTCGACATCGTCTTCTTCCATGCCGAGAAGGCGCAGGTCCAGAGCCGCCTGCCCGAGGGCGCGCGCCGCATCGTCTGCGGCCGGCTGGAGCAGTTCGGCGGGCGGTTGCAGATCGTCCATCCCGAGCAGGTGCTCGCGCCGGAACGCGCCGACGGGCTCGCCCCGTTCGCGCCCGTCTACGGGGCGACCGAAGGGCTCGGCCAGCTCGTGCTGCGCGAGGCGGCCGGCGCGGCGCTTTCGCGCGTGCCGCAGCTACCCGAGTGGATCCGCCCCGAGGTTCTCGCCCGCGAGGGCTGGCCGTCGTTTGCGGCCGCGCTCACCGCCGTCCATGCCCCCGCCGGCCGCGATGCGCTGCTGCCGGCGCATCCGGCCCGCCGGCGGCTTGCCTATGACGAGCTGCTGGCGGACCAGCTCGCGCTGGCGCTCACCCGCCGGCAGTTCCGGCACGAGGCGGGGCTCGCCCGCCGCTTCACCGGCAGCCTGCGCGAGCGGATCGTCGCGACGCTGCCCTTCCCGCTCACCGGCGACCAGCGCCGGGCGCTGGGCGAGATCGAGGCGGATCTGGCCCGCGAGACGGCGATGCTGCGGCTGCTGCAGGGCGATGTCGGCTCCGGAAAGACGATCGTCGCGCTGCTCGCCGCCGCGGACGTCATCGAGGCCGGCGCCCAGGCCGCGCTGATGGCGCCGACCGAGATTCTTGCGCGCCAGCACATGGCCACCGCCGAGCGCCTGCTCGGGTCCCACGGCATCCGCACCGCCCTGCTCACGGGCCGCCAGAAGGGGACCGAGCGGCGGCGGATTCTGACGGCGCTCGCGGCCGGCGGGATCGATCTCGTCATCGGCACCCATGCGCTGATCGAGGATCCGGTGCGGTTCCGCGATCTCGGGCTCGTCATCATCGACGAGCAGCACCGCTTCGGCGTCGCCCAGCGGCTGAAGCTCGCGCAGAAGGGCCGGCACCGGCCCGACATGCTGGTGATGACGGCCACCCCCATCCCGCGCACCCTGATGCTCGCCGCCTTCGGCGACATGGACGCAAGCCGCATCATCGAAAAACCGCCCGGGCGGCAGCCGGTGGACACCCGCGTCGTCTCGCTCGCCCGGCTGGAGGAGGTGGTTGCGGCCCTCGCGCGCGCGCTGGCCGCCGGCGCACGAGCCTACTGGATCTGCCCGCTGGTTGCGGAATCGGAGGCGAGCGATCTGGCGGCCGCGGAGGCGCGGTTTGCGATGCTGAGGGCCCGGCTCGGAGACGCGGTCGGCCTGCTCCACGGGCGCATGAAGGGGGCCGAGAAGGACGCCGCGATGGCCGCATTCGCCGACGGCCGCTGCCGGCTGCTCGTTGCGACCACGGTGGTCGAGGTCGGTGTCGACGTGCCGGAGGCCAACATCATCGTCATCGAGCATGCCGAGCGCTTCGGGCTCGCCCAGCTTCACCAGCTGCGCGGGCGGGTCGGCCGCGGCGGCGGCCGGCCGCGCTGCCTGCTGCTCAGAGGCGAGGATCTGAGCGCCACCCAGCGCGAACGCCTTGACGTGCTGCGCCGCACCGACGACGGGTTCGCGATAGCGGAGGCGGATCTGAAGCTGCGCGGCGGCGGCGAGCTGCTCGGCACGCGTCAGACCGGCCTGCCGGACTACCGGCTGGCGGATCTCGCCGCCCATGCCGATCTGCTGGCGCTGGCCCATCGCGACGCGCGTCTCGTGATGGAGCAGGACCCGGACCTCGTCGGCCCGCGCGGACCGGCGCTGCGGATCCTCCTTCACCTCTTCGAGAAGGACGAGGCGGCCCGGTACCTCACCGGCGGATGACGGCCGCGCGGTCACCGGTCACCGGTCATTGGTCGTCGGTGATCGGTCGTCGGCTGCGGATTGTCGGTGATCGGTTGGCGGTTGTCTCGAGGCGCTGCTGAAGAGCCGGTATCCTGCGAACGCGTCGGTGATCGGTCGTCGCTGATCGGTTGTCGGTTGTCGGCTTTCGGTGATCGGCCACGAGTATCGGCGACCGGAATGGCGCGCGCCACCCGCCGGCTCGACTGCCGCCCCCCGTCCTTCCCGCGTCACCCGCCGGCCCTCTTTCTCCCGCGCCAGCCGCCGGCTCGACCGGCGGGTCCTTCCCCCTTCTTTCGTCACCCGCCGGCTTGACCGGCGGGTCCAGCCGAAAGGGGACCCAAGCACCGGCGCCGGGACTGCCGTCACCGTTTCATGGGTTCGCCGGTCAAGCCGGCGAACGACGCGTGTTGGGAGAGGGTCACCCGCCGGGAGCTCCTTCTTCCGCGTCAACAGCCGGCCTGATCGGCGGGTCCTTCTCCATTCGTTCGTCACCCGCCGGCTTGACCGGCGGGTCCAGCCGAAAGGGGACCCAAGCACCGGCGCCGGGACTGCCGTCACCGTTTCATGGGTTCGCCGGTCAAGCCGGCGAACGACGCGAAGGCGGGAACGTCACCCGCCGGCTTGACCGGCGGGTCCAGACCCTCACCTCGTCATCCGCCGACTTGATCGGCGGATCCAGCGGGAAGCGGGGACAGCCGCAAGCACCGAGATCGTCGTCCCCGCCTGCCGGATTCGCCGCTTTCGCGGCGAATGACGAAAAACGAGGGCGTCACCCGTCGATGTTCTTTCTTCGTCACCCGCCGCCCCTCCATCCTCGTCGTTCGCCCGCGTTCCCCTTCCCGTTACCCGCCGGCCGGGCCGGCGCCTCGGTCCCCCCGTCCTCCTCCGGCCCGGCCCGGGCGGGGGTGATCCTTCAGCTCCCGTTCGCGCCGTCGGCGCCCTCCAGAAGCGCCTTGAGGTTGTCCACGTAATCGGCGAACGCTCGGCGCCCCCGGGAGGTGAGGCGGACGCGGGTGCGCGGCCGGTTGCGGTGAAAGTCCTTCACGATCGCGACATGGCCGGCATCCGCGAGCACCTTGAGCTGGTGCGAGAGATTGCCGTCGGTCGCACCGGTCAAGTTCTTCAGCCGCACGAAGGGGATCATCTCGCCCTCCGGCAGCGCCGCGAGCGCCGCCATGACCTTCAGCCGCAGCGGCTGGTGGATGACCTCGTCGATCTCGGTTGTCATGCCCGGTCCTCCCGCATCAGCAGCCAGCCCCCCAGGATGAGCGCGCCGCCTCCGACGAGCGCCATGACGAGCGGGAAGACTTCCCGCGCGAGGAACCAGCCCGCCATCACGGCAGCAGCGATGACGATGCCGAGCAGCAGGAACACCGGTCCGCGCCAGATCCCGAGCAGCGCATAGGCCGTCGCCACGGCGAGCGAGATGGCGGCATTGACCTGGGCGGGATCGTCGGGCGGCAGAATGGTCATGATGAGAGAAAGGCCAGCGGCCACCGCCACGGCGCTTGCGAGCCAGCGTGCCGCGGCCGCCGCCTTCGCCCGGCCGCTGCGGCGCGCGCCGAGCACCGTCGAGCCGAGGGTGCCGGCGAGCACCAGCACGGGCCAGGCGAGCCCGCCGAGCGCCGGCAGGAACTGGTCGCTCAGATTGGCGACGACCCAGATCGCGCCCCACAGCAGCATGTGGGGCGCGCCTTCCGCATAGCCGTGCAGGCGCCGGCTCAGCTCCTCGATGCGGGTGATCTCGGCGAGCACCGCCGCCGGATCCCCCGCCGCCTCGCCCTCGGGCCGCCCCGGCGTCATCGCGGTCGCTTTCGGATCGGTCATGGCGGAATCCTCCTTTGCGCTGTCGGATCTCGGGCCGCACGGTCTCATGCCGTCGGCGGAACACCGTTTCGGTGACCATGCCCAAGTACTCTATACGGCAAAGTGCTCCATGTCAATCATGAAAATGCAGACCCGCCCGCGCCGGAGTCTCGAGCCGCGCCCGTCCGCCGCCGATACCGTAAGCCGGCGGCCGTTTTCCCGCGCCGCCGGCTGTGGCAGGAACGGAACTCGGCATGCGGCAGGCACGGGAGGACGAGACGTGAGCGGGACGGCGCTGCGGCCGCTCGAGGGCCTCAAGGTTCTGGAATTCGCCGGCATCGGCCCGGCGCCCTTTGCGGTGATGTGGCTGGCGCAGATGGGCGCGCGCGTGATCCGCATCGCGCGCCCGGGCGGCGGCGCGCTGGCGCTGGATCCCGCCCGCGACCCGCTGCTCAGAGGACGCGAGGCCGTGCTGAAGATGGACCTCAAGGACGAGGCGGCGCGCGCCGCCATCCGCCCGCTTGTTGCGGCCGCCGACGTCCTGATCGAGGGCTTCCGCCCCGGCGTCATGGAAAAGATGGGTCTCGGCCCCGATGCGGTCCATGCCGTCAATCCCCGCCTCGTCTACGCGCGGCTGACCGGCTGGGGCCAGACGGGCCCGCGCGCGGGCGAGGCCGGGCACGACATCACCTATATCGCGCTCAGCGGCGCGCTCGCCGCCATCGGCCGCCGCGACGGACCGCCCGCCATCCCCCTCAATCTCGTCGGCGACTTCGGGGGCGGCGCGCTCTACTGCATCGCCGGGATTCTGGCCGCGCTCTATGCCCGCGAGCGCTCGGGCCGCGGCGCGGTGGTGGATGCGGCGATGGTGGACGGGGTCGCGCATCTGATGACCATCGTCTTCGGGCTCGCCAACATGGGCCTGTGGCGGTCCGCGCGCGAATCCAACCTCATCGACGGCGGCGCGCCGTTCTACGCCGTCTACGAGACGAAGGACGGCCGCTGGCTCGCCGTCGGCTGTCTCGAGCCCCAGTTCTATGCGGAATTCCTGCGCATCGCGGAGCTTGCCGACCATCCCGCCTGCCAGCGCCAGTACGACCCGGCCACCTGGCCCGAGATGCGCGCGGCGATCGCGGCACGCATCCGCGAGAAGACGCGCGATGAATGGGAGGCCCTGTTCGCCGGCTCGGACGCCTGCGTGGCCCCGGTCACGGACTATGCCGAGATGGCCGGCGACCCGCATCTGGCGGCGCGCCGCGTGATCGAGACGACGGCGCTCGGCCCCCTGCCCGCACCGGCGCCGCGGTTTGCGCCCGCAGGCACGGCCGATGCCGCAGCCCCGCCGCCGCCGGCAGGAGAGCCGCCCGCAGCACAACCCTGGAATCTCCCGACGGAGGCCTGGGAGCGCCTTGCGGCCTTCCGGCGCTGAGGCGGACGCCCCGTCGATCTCGGCGGTTCGAAGCGGAAAGCCTCAGGCGAGCAGCGTCGCCTGCGTCTTCGCGCGGACCTCATCCAGGGTGACCTCGGGCGCGAGCTCGACGACCTTCACGCCGCCTTCCGCGATGTCGAAGACGCCCAGATTCGTGATCACCCGGTCCACGCAGGCAACCCCGGTGAGCGGCAGGCTGCAGCGTTTGACCAGCTTGGGCGAGCCGTCCTTGGCGGTGTGGTCCATCATGACCACGACCCGCTTGGCCCCCGCGACGAGATCCATCGCCCCGCCCATGCCCTTGACCATCTTGCCGGGCACCATCCAGTTCGCGAGATCGCCGTTTTCCGCCACCTCCAGCGCGCCGAGGATGGTGAGATCGATGTGGCCGCCGCGGATCATCGCGAAGGATGTCGCCGAATCGAAGTAGCTGCAGCCGGGCAGCTCGGTCACCGTCTCCTTGCCGGCGTTGATCAGATCCGGGTCCTCCTCGCCCTCGTAGGGATACGGCCCCATGCCGAGCATGCCGTTTTCGGAATGCAGCGTGATCTGCATGCCATCGGGGATGTAGTTCGCGACCAGCGTCGGCATGCCGATGCCGAGATTGACGTAGAAGCCGTCCTGCAGCTCCCGGGCCGCCCGCCGGGCCATGTCTTCGCGCGTCCAGGCCATTGCCGCCTCCTCCGCTCTTGCCGTCCCGAACCGGCCCGCGCTCAGGCCGCAGGCCGCGGGCGCACGGTGCGCCGCTCGATGCGTTTTTCGTGGGTGCCCGCGATGATCCGCTGCACGAAGATGGAGGGCGTGTGCACCGCATCGCCGTCGATCTCGCCGGGCTCGACGAGCTCCTCCACTTCGGCCACCGTCACCCGCCCCGCCATCGCCATCAGCGGATTGAAGTTGCGCGCGGTCTTCCGGTAGACGAGATTGCCGTGGCGGTCGCCCTTCCAGGCCTTGACGATGGCGAGATCGGCGGTCAGCGCCGTTTCCATCACATACAGCCGGCCGTTGAATTCCCGCGTCTCCTTGCCCTCGGCGACGACGGTGCCGACCCCCGTCGGCGTGTAGAAGGCGGGAATGCCCGCGCCACCCGCGCGGATGCGCTCGGCCAGCGTGCCCTGGGGGTTGAATTCCAGCTCCAGCTCGCCGGCCAGATACTGGCGCTCGAACTCCTTGTTCTCGCCGACGTAGGAGGAGACCATCTTGCGGATCTGGCGCGTCTTCAGCAGCAGGCCGAGGCCCCAGTCGTCGACGCCGCAGTTGTTGGAGATCACGGTCAGATCCTTCACCCCGGAATCGCGGATCGCGAGGATCAGGTTCTCCGGGATGCCGCACAGGCCGAAGCCGCCGGCCATGATCGTCATGCCGTCGAACAGCAGGCCGTCGAGCGCGGCCGCCGCATTCTCGTAGACCTTGTTCGCCATGGTCCTTCCCGCCTTCCTGCGCAGCCTTGCCGCGGGTGTCGCCCGCGCACCCCGCCTGCTCTTGGCCCAGCGCGCCCGCGGGGTCAAGGCGGGGCGCGGGGCGCGTGTTCGGGCGTGCTCCCACCCATGGACGATCGAGGCCGCAGGATCCGCAATGCGGGCGGCGGCGGCGGCGCCGGTCCGCGGCCGCCGGTTGCGGCGCGCGCGCCATCGGCCTAGAACCGGGGCGCGCCGGCGGCGGGCATCCGGGACCGGCCGGCGCGCCGGAATGACGGACATGGCCTGAGATCATGCGCGGGTATTTCGCGATCGGAATCGAGCGGGTCTCCAAACCCGGCAACGTCGGCAACCTGATCCGCACCGCCCACGGCTTCGGGGCGGCCTTCGTCTTCGCCATCCGCCCGAACTACAGGACGGACCCCGGCCCGGAGATCGCGAAGGCCTTCTCGGACACCGCGCGTTCGGCCGACTCCCTGCCCTACTACGAATACGGGTCCATCGACGAGCTCGTGCTGCCGAAGGGCTGCCGGCTGGTCGGCGTCGAGATCACCGATGACGCCATCGATCTGCCGAGCTTCCGCCATCCCGTGCGCGCGGCCTACATCCTGGGCGGCGAGCGGCTGGGGCTGTCGGCCGAGACGCTGGCGCGCTGCGATTTCGTGGTGAAGATCCCGACGCGCTTTTCGCTGAACGTGGCCACCGCCGGCGCGATCTTGATGTATGACCGGCTGATCTCCTACGGTCGCTTCGCCCCGCGCCCCGTGCGCGCCGGCGGACCGAGCGAGGAGCTGCCGGAGCACGTCCACGGCGACGTCCGCTTCCGCCGGCATCTTGCGGGGGGCGGGAACGGCTGATCCGAGGCGGGGGAAGCCGCGGCACGCCCGGAGCTCGCACGGCACCCGGCCTTCCGGTCCCGGCCGCACGTCTTCCGGAATCCGCCCCCGTCCGCTCAGCCCGCGCGCAGGACCATCACCGGCCGGGTGGTGAGCAGCCGGATCATGTGCCCCGAGACGGTGATCGCGGCCACCGCCAGCACCAGCCCCAGCGCCTCGATGAACGGCAGCGGGGTGAGCGCAATGCGATAGGCGAACCCCTCCAGCCAGCGCTCCGCCAGCACCCAGGCCAGCGGAAGAGCGAGCAGTGCCGCGGCAAGAAACGGTCGCCCCAAGCGACTCGCGAACAGGCCCGCCAGCGCCATGGCCGACGCGCCGAGCAGCCTGTGAAGAGCGAATATGACGCGCTCTTCCTCCAGCTGATGATAGGCCAGCGCGAAGATTCCCATCGCGGCCAGAAACAGCGTCACCCCTGCAAAAAAGGCGAGCGCCCGGCCACGCAGTTGCGATTCGGCGTCAAGAGCGACGATCCGTTGCGCCACACTCTCCATCCGGAAGGGCACCTCCGGCACGAGCTCCCGCCATATCGCCTCCACGGCCGTCCTGAACGATGTCCGATCGGGGCCGGTGTATCGCACGCTCAACACGCCGATGCTGCTGCGCTGCCAGGAATAGATGGTGGGTTCGATCGGCCGGTAGACGCCTTCCAGCAGGACGTCGTCCACGACCCCCGCGACATGCACGCGGGCCTCCCTGTCCGTTCCCGGCCGGATCACGAAGATCCGTCCCACCGCCGACTCCGGCTGCGAGAAGCCCAACAGACGCGCGGCAGTCCGATTGATGAGGATGGAAAAATCGCGGATCGTCTCGTGGGCGTCGGGCTCCCGATCGCCGGGCCGGTTCTCATCAAGGTTCCGCCCGGCAATCAGCCTGATGTCATATGTCTCAAGATAATGCGGATCTATGGTCGCCTGACGTACATTGACCTCCCGCACGTCACGGTCATCCAGCCGCACGGTTACCAGGTCGCCGCCCACATCCGGGGGCGCGGTGCCCGAAAGGGTGGCGCTTGCAACACCGGGGAGCTCCGCCACCCGCCGACGCAGAAGTTCGGCCCGGCTCATGGCCGCCGGCCAGTCAAGGTGGTCGATGATGAATACCCCATCCGCACTGAAGCCGCGATCCACGGTACCGGCAAAGCCCAGCTGTCGCGCTGCCACAAGAGCGAGCGCGACCGTCGCGACCGCGGCGAAGAACTGGCTTGCGGCCAGCACCGTCCGAAGAGGTCTGCGTGCCAGTCCGGTCGGGCCGCGCACCCCCCGCAGTGTCTTGGCAAGCGGCAGTCGCGCAATGCGCGCAACGGAGACGGAGGTTGCCGCAACGACCGCCGTGACCGCGGCCAGCAATGCAGTCAGCACGGCCCGCAGGAGCACTTCCCGGTCGACCGGCAGCAGTTGCGCCAGCTCGGGGACCACGGCACCGCTCGCCTTCACGAGAAGCGCGGCGAGCGCCATCGCGCAGGCGGCATCCGTCGCGATCGTCGCCACGACAGCCGAGGCGATCCGGACGCGCCCGGCCCCCAACAGAAGCCGGACCGCAAAGGCTCGCTCGCGCTCAAGCGCACGCTCGGCGTGGATCAGGCTGAAATTGGCCATGGCGACGATGAACACCAGGGCTGCAAGACCGGTGACGAGTGCAAGACGGCGCGCATTCTCCGCCCGTGATTTGGCGGTCAGGCCCCAGAAATGAATTCGACCGAGAGGCGTGGCTCTGAGGGCGAGCCGGCCGGAAAAACGCTCCGGCAGATGGCGAGCAAGCACTCTCTCAAGCGTGGCGTCGAGAGCGGCGGCCGGCTCCGGTTGGCGGAGCCTGATGAAGACGGTGTCGTTGAGGCCGAGCCAGTATCGGAACACCCACGGCTCGTTTTGAAAATCGGATTCGCGGATACGTGCAAGAAGGTCGATGCGCAGATCTTCAGTCGTGTTCTCGGGCCAGTCTCGCATGACTCCCGCCACGACCAGCTCGCGCCTGCGGCTCCCATCGGTTACGGTGATCCGTCGACCGATCGCCGGGGCCCCGCCGAAGAGCTTGTGCGCCATGCGTTCCGTGACGAATACCGCTGAAGGATTGGAGGCGAACCGCTCCGCATCACCGGCAGCGAGAGGCCAGTCGAAAACGGTAAAGAAGCTCTCATCGGCGTAGTGGACGCGCGCATCCAGCGTGCGCTCAGGCGTACGCAGCTGCACCTCCTGTGCGAAGATCCGCACGACCCCCTTAAGGCGCCGCCCTTCCAGCTGCGCTTCAAGCGCATCCTTCAACGGCCCGGGCGCGTACGGAAAGCTCTGCGGTTCCATGCCCGGAAGCAGAAGGGTACCATGGATCCGGAAGATCCGGTCGTGGTGCGGCATCCACCGGTTGTAGCTCGCATTCCAGTATGCGAAAAATGCCGCAAGAAAAACGAAAACGCCAGCGATTGCGAGCCCGACTGTTGCCATCCCTCGCGTCACGGCACCCCTCCCAGCCCAATGCTCACTCTTCCATCGCTCGCCCGGCGAGCCCGACTTTCGGCGTAGGCGTGCTGCTCACGGCATGCAAGGGGCAGCGCAAATCATCGGGGCGCAGAGTATCCAAGCCGACCAGCCATTGCCCCACGGCTTCCGGATCGAGGATGATGCGACCGTCCGGAAGAATCCTGCCAACGCGATTCCGATCGCTATCCAAGGCGACTGTGCATTTCCCGATATCACCATTGGCACGAATTACAAACGAATTTGCCCTAGATGCATAGCAAATATTATTCACTATTATAGATGCATCGCTTTCTTGATTGTCCAAGTTTTCTACCGGAAGCAACGATGCTAGATATGACACAAGACTGTTATACTCATTTGATGCAGGATTAAACACTTCTATTTCTTTATCATTGTTGCTACCCAAATGAGCCACCTCCTTGAAGAAAATCTTAAACCTCTTGTCTCCACCGAATTCCTGACCAAACATTACAACAAATCTCTCCGCATCATCCTCCCTTCCTGGCATCAAATGCAAGCGCACGAGCACCTCTAAATCATGCGGTAGCGATCTAAGTCCTTTAAGATTAGACCATATTGTGTCAAAGGTACCTCCACCCCCATATTTCGCCCGCCACAAATCGTGCACGTTCTTGGTTCCATCAAACGTAATTTGATATCTCTTTAGACCAATCGAATAATACAGATTCGCGCGTTCTTGTGTTAATAAATACCCATTCGTAGTTGCCATCGCATAATAGAAAAATTTCCCCGTTTCCATAGCAGCCATCGATGCCCGGCAAATTCGGACGATGTGGCTATGTGCCAACAAAGGTTCCCCACCAAAAAAATGAATGGTTAGTAAATCTAAAGACGGTGCTCTGGCCTTGATAAGATTCATAATTCCATCAACTACTTCTTGACCCATTTTCCCTATAGAAAACGACTCATAGCAATACCTGCATCTAAAATTGCATTTTTCAGTTGGTAGGATAATAAGATCAAGAAACCTCGGCGATAACAAGTAATATAATATTTCTTCCTTTCTTTGATCTATAAATCGATCGTTAAACATTTAAGAGCCCATCCTTCTTGTTGATGATGATATCGAAGAAGGGGAAGGGGATTGCCCCCTTCCGCCTTCATTTGCGCATGTCCTAGGCTAACTTCGGGTTGCTACAGCAACATTGACCATTTCCTTTGCAGGTTCCGTTGTTTGCCAACCAGAACTCTTTGAACCTCTGCCGATTTTCTTTATCCAAGTTTAAGAAATCAACAGCCGACGAGGTTCCCGGCACGGTTTCATCCTGCACTTGAGACTCGCTCGTTACACGCTCAGCAACAGCCTCCACACGGCCGTGCTCATCAAACTGCAGCGCAGTTACCGCCCCTTGATAGAAGGCAGGGGCCGACAACACGCCGCTCACCACCGCTGCCGTCGCTGACATGAGAAGTTTCGTTTTGCCCTTTTCCATCATGATGCTCCCTTTCATGCAGTGCCTGCGACCGGACGCCAAGTGAGCCACTCCCTGCAAGTCGCCAGGCTTTTCGCCGAATGCGGCGTCGACCGCGCAACCGTTGCGCAAAGGCGCGACTCGCCACGTGCCGGCGGACTAGCGATGTGATGTTCCCCCGCTCCCCAAATGCATTGGCAGGATACCTGCGTGCACAAGCTTTGTCAACAAAAACGTGCAATTCGTATGCGTTGCGCATGTTTTACGGGATTTCCCTGTTAAATCTGGCTGGCCTCGCGCCCGCTTTTGGCGGAACCGGCCTTTGGACCAGGTCTTTGGCCCAGGATGAGCGAACGGCGAGCGGCTGGGGCTGTCGGCCGAGACGCTGGCGCGCTGCGATTTCGTGGTGAAGATCCCGACGCGCTTTTCGCTGAACGTGGCCACCGCCGGCGCGATCTTGATGTATGACCGGCTGATCTCCTACGGTCGCTTCGCCCCGCGCCCCGTGCGCGCCGGCGGACCGAGCGAGAAGCTGCCACCGCACGTCCACGGCGACGTCCGCTTCCGCCGGCATCTTGCGGGGGGCGGGTGAGGATCCGGCAGGCGGAATCGGAAGGCGGACGCAAGGCGATGGCGCAGACCGCGACGGAAAGGATCGGCCGGCGGCGTCCGGCGCTGCGGGCGGGGCTGCTGGCGGCCGTGCTGCTGGCCGCGCCGTCCGGCCCGGCCCCGGCCCAGGATACGAAGCCGCAGTTTCTCGGCGGCTACCATGACTGGGACGCCTTCACGCTTGATGAACGCAACGGCCAGAAGATCTGCTACATGGTCTCGGTGCCGAAATCCTGGTCCGCCAGCCGCAGGGACGCCCGGCGCGGGAAGATCTACGTCACCGTCACCCATCGCCCGCGGGCGAAGATCCGCGACCAGGTGAACTTCGTGATGGGCCATCCCTTGAAGAAGGGCTCGGAGGTCACGGTCACCGTCGATGGCGGGACGCGGGTGAAGCTTTTCACCGAGGGCGATGGCGCCTGGACCTATTCGGAGAAGGACGACCGGCGGCTGGTCGCCGCCATGAAGCGCGGCCTCGAGATGACGGTCGTCGGCGTCTCCGAGCGCGGGACGACTACCACGGACCGCTACTCGCTCAGGGGCTTCACCGCCGCCTACAACGCCATCTCCCGGGCCTGCGGGGTATCCTAGCGATTGATTCGGGGGCCGACGGCCCCTATGTCACGCCGGCGGGCGGCAGTGGCCGCCGGCGGCGGTTCTTGCGGAAGCGGACGGCAGGTCATGACCGCGACAGCACCGATGGCGGCACCGGGGCCGGTGGAGCCCGTGGTCGTCCCGCGCCCCGATCCGGCGGCGGGTGACGGGCGCGTGGACCTTCTCGCGCTTTCGCGCGACGAGCTGAAGGCCGCGCTCCTGCGGCTCGGCGTGCCGGAGCGCGAGGTGCGGATGCGCACGCAGCAGCTCTGGCACTGGGTGCATCACCGCGGCGCGACCGATTTCGCGGCCATGACCAACATCGCGAAGGACCTGCGCGCGCGGCTGGCGGAACATTTCCGCATCTCGCGGCCCGAGGTGGTGACCGCGCTGACCTCCACCGACGGCACGCGCAAATGGCTGCTCAGACTGGCCGACGGGTCGGAGATCGAGACCGTCTTCATCCCCGACGAGGACCGCGGCACGCTGTGCGTCTCGAGCCAGGTCGGCTGCACCCTGAACTGCCGCTTCTGCCACACGGGCACCATGCGGCTCGTGCGCAATCTCACATCCGCCGAGATCCTGGGCCAGGTGATGCTGGCCCGCGACGCGCTCGGCGACTGGGCGGCGCCGACGGCCGAGCGCCGGATCACCAACATCGTCATGATGGGCATGGGCGAGCCGCTCTACAACTTCGACAATGTGAAGAAGGCGCTGCTCACCGTCATGGACGAGGCGGGCATCCAGCTCTCGCGCCGGCGCATCACGCTGTCCACCGCCGGCGTCGTGCCGATGATGGCCCGCTGCGGCGAGGAGATCGGCGTCAATCTCGCCGTCTCGCTGCACGCCGTGCGCGACGAGATCCGCGACGAGATCGTGCCCTTGAACCGCAAATGGAAGATCGCCGAGCTGCTCGACGCCTGCGCCCGCTATCCCGGCGCCAACAACGCGCGCCGCATCACCTTCGAATACGTGATGCTGAAGGGCGTCAACGATTCGGACGCCGATGCCCGCGAGCTGGTGCGGCTGCTGCGCGCGCCTGGCGCATTCCGGCCAAGGTCAACCTGATCCCCTTCAATCCCTGGCCGGGCAGCCCCTATGTCTGCTCGGACCGGGCGCGGATCGCGCGCTTCTCCGAGATCATCTTCTCCTCCGGCATCTCGGCGCCGATCCGCACGCCCCGCGGGCGCGACATCATGGCTGCCTGTGGACAACTGAAGTCGGCCACCGAGCGCGTCCGGCGCCGGGCCGGTCGCGCGGCTGTCGGCCGCCGCTGCCGCGGAAACGAGCGGCTGATGCGCGGGACACGGCCCGCAAGAGGAGAGGCGGAACTGCCGGAGACGCGGTCATGGGCAGACTGCTTGTGCTGCGGATCATGCGGTTGCTCGTGGAACCGCCGGCGGTGGGATCTGCTGCTGCCGCTGCTGGCCGCGACCGGCCGCCTCTTGCTTCCGGGCGTGGGACTCGGCCTTGCCCTCTTCTGCGCCTTCGTCATCCTCTTCGTGCGGCTGCTCGCGGATGCGGCCGGCCGGGACAGGATCCCCGAGCCGCTCTCCTGCGCGCTGATTGCGGGCGGCATCGTCATGCTGCGGGGCGTGCTGCTGGCCGCCGGACCGTTCCTGGCGGTCGTCCTCGGCTTCGGCATGGCGCTTTCGGACCGGCACCCCGGCCAATACGCGAACGCGCTTCTCATCGGCCTGTTCGCCGGCGGCCTGCTCGTCGCCCATGTGGCGCCGCTCGGGCTGCTCCACGCCCTGCGGCAGCCCGCTGGCGCGGGCGCTGGATCTTGGCGCGCACCGGCCGGCCGCTCGCCGCCTTCCCGCCTCGATGCTGGCGCTGGTGCTCGCCGCGCTTCTCGCTGGGGGCCATCGCGATCTGGCTGTGCCTTCGGCGAGGCGGGATTTGTGCCCGCGATGCTCCTGCTTCTTTGCGGTGGAGGCGGCGACCTGGGCGCTCTATGCGGTCGGCCGCGACCCCTGATCCCGGCGCCCGCGGCCCGCTAGCGCCGATCCGCCTGCGGCTCGCGCAGGAGCACCTCCACGCGGCGGTTGCGCGCGCGGTTCTCGTCCGACGCATGTGTTCGGCACGAGCGGCCGCTCCTCGCCCCAGCCGCGCGCCGATGATCCGGGCCGGATCCACGCCGCGGCGCGCCAGCGCCAGCGCCACCACATGCGCCCGCAGCTCGGAGAGCACGCGGTTGAAGCTCTCGGAGCCCAGATCGTCGGTGTGGCCTTCGACGAGCACCTCGCCCTGCCGCAGCCTCGCTAGCCGCGCCAGCCGGTCCAGCACCCGCCCGGCCTCGGGCTTGAGCTCCCAGCGGCCGAGATCGAAGAGGATCGCCTCGGCCAGCGTCACCTTGAGCCCCTCCGCCGTCCGCTCGGCGCCGAGCGCGCGGATGAGATCGGCCTCAGGCCTCCGGCGCGGCCTCCGCGCCGCCGTAGGCCGCGATGCGGATGCCGCCCACCAGCACCGGCGCCTCGGCGAAGGGCTGGGGCGCATCGAAGCTGCGCCAGAAAGCGCATCGTCATCACCCGGATCGGCGCGCCCGGCCGCAGCGGCCTGTGGCCGACCCGTGCGCCGTCGACGAAGAAGCGGATCTGGCCGCGCCGCAGCTGCAGCGCGATCGCGTGATCGCGGACCGGGCGCAAGCCGCGCCTCGAAATCCGCCCGGCCGGCCAGAGCACCCGGCCGGCTGGTCCTTGGCGGCGAAGATCGCATCTCCCTCCGCCGGCAGGTTAAGCGAACACGAGCTGGTCGCGCCCGGCCGCATATTGCATCGCCCGCCTCCATCGCCGGCAGGACGCTGTCGGGATGCAGGGCGAGCTCGAGGCGCGGATTGCCCGGCGCAAACCCGTGGATCACGAATTCGATGGAAAATTCCGCCGGCAGCGGCTCGGACAGGACGAGCGCCAGCGTCGTGCCGTGCGCGAGCGAGCGGATCCACATGCGGTCGGCAAAGCGCGCGCATTCATAGCTGCCGCGCAGGATCCGCCATTCCGGCAGGAACTCGCCGACCGGACAACGCACGAGATCGGCTTCATAGATCACCCTGTCGCCCGGTGTGAAATGCTGGCGCTCGCTCGCGCCCTCGATCACCTGCGACCAGGCGACCGGCGGCGTCATGGCCGGCACCCGGCCAGCGCAAGCGCAGCAAGCATGCACACGAGAAGGCGAAGGAAAGCGCCCTGCAGTGCCCACGACATGTGCTGTTCCTCCCTGCTCCAACAACCCGTCCGCCAGCTTGCCATCGCGGCACAGCATCTTGAACCGGATGACAGAATCTAGGATCGGACGCACGCAAGAAAAGGGGGCCGGCGCGAGCCGCCGGCCCCCTCGTTGCGGGCCCGTGCCAGTTCTCCCGGCGGCGACCGGTCTCCCGGCGGCGACCGGGCGCCCTCCCGCTCAGCCGCCGGCGTCAGCCCCCTGCCCGCCGCCGTCGGCGGGGGCGGCGAAGGGGTCCTTCAGCTTCTGGAGCATGAAAACGAGGATCAGGGCGTCGTAGCGGGCGCGCTCGGGCAGGTTCGCCGCCCCGGCGTGGCCGCCCTGGGTGTTCTCGTAATAGAGCACCTCCTTGCCCATCGCCATCATTTTCGCCGCCATCTTGCGGGCATGGCCCGGGTGCACCCGGTCGTCGAGCGTCGAGGTGATGAAGAAGATCGGCGGATAGGCCACCCCTTCCTTCAGGTTCTGGTAAGGCGAGTAGGTCGCGATGAAGGCGCGCTCGGCCGGATCGTCCGGGTTGCCGTATTCGCCGATCCAGGACGCGCCGGCGAGCAGCTTGTGGTAGCGCAGCATGTCGGTGAGCGGCACGCCGGCCGCCACGGCCCCGAAGAGCTCGGGGTAGCGGACCATGGTGGCGGTCACCAGCAGCCCGCCGTTCGAGCGGCCGTAGATTCCGAGGCGCTTCGGCGTGGTGACCTTGCGCGCCACGAGGTCATAGGCCACCGCCGCGAAGTCCGCATAGGCCTTCGGCCGGTTCTCCTTCAGCGCCGCCCGGTGCCAGCGCGGGCCGAACTCGCCGCCGCCGCGGATGTTGGCGACCGCATAGGCGCCCCCCTCGCGCAGCCACTCGATCGCGAGCGGCGAGAGATACTGCGGGGTGAGCGCGATCTCGAAGCCGCCGTAGCCGTAGAGGATCGTCGGCGTCGTGCCGTCGTAGCGGCATGTCCCGGCGGTGGATCAGGAAATAGGGAACCTGGGTCCCGTCCTCGCTCTCGGCGAAGAACTGCTCCACCACATAGGGGCCCGCGTCGAACTGCGGCGGCAGGGCCTTGATCGCCTGCGGCGCGCCCGCGCCCTCGATCACGTAGAGCGTGTCGGGCTCGAGGAAACTTTCGTAGTTCACGAAGACGGCGTCGGTGAAGGCATCCGTGGAGGTGACGGAGACCGTGCCGTCGCCCGGCAGATCCACGCGCGCGCTCCGCCAGCCGCCGGGCCCGCGGCGTCACGCGCAGCAGCCGGCCCTTCACATTGTCCAGGATCTCGACGAAGACCGCATCGCGCCCGATCGCGACGTCGCGCACCGTGATCCGGTTCGTGGGCGCGACGACGACGGACGCGCCGTCGGTGCGGCCCTTGGACGAGCTCGGCCAGCGGCACCGACACGACGGCGCCTTCCGCCAGCCGGCCCGCGACCTCGCCCAGCTCCCAGGCCGAGCGCAGCTGGACGATGACCTGGCCGGCAAAGACGCCCTTGAAATCCACGTCATCGGGCAGCGGCAGCCGGTGCAGCGTGCCGTCGGCACCCACATGGTAGACCGTCTGGTGGAAGAAGTCCGGCGCCTGGATCACGAAGGCCTCGTGGCTGCCGTCCGGCGCATGGTCGACGACGGGAAAGGCGAAGGCGTCCGTCTCGGCGCCGGTGAAGATGGTCGGCGCCTTCTCCAGCGGCTCGCCGCGCTTCCAGATCCGGATCGTGCGCGGATAGCCGGAGGTGTTCACCATGCCGCCGGCATGGGGCGTTGCGACCAGCAGGTGGTCGGCGTCGATCCAGGCGAGCCACTGCTTGCCCTCGGGAAGCGACGAAGCCGCCGTCGACGAAGCTCTTCGTCGTCGTGTCGAACTCCCGCACCACGACCGCGTCGCCGCCGCCGCGCGAAAGCGAGACCATGCAGCGGGTATAGGCGGGCGGCAGGCAGGTCGCGCCCTTCCACACCCAGTTCTCGCCCTCCTGCTCCGCCAGCCGGTCGACATCCAGCAGCACCTCCCAGGCCGGGGAATCCGTCTTGTAGGAGGCGAGCGTCGTGCGCCGCCACAGCCCGCGGACATGCGTCTCGTCCTGCCAGAAATTGTCGACGTGGCCGGCCCTCAAAACGCCGTAGGGAATGCGGTCCGGCGACTGATGGATCTTGAGGATACGCTCGTACGCCGGCTCGTAGCGCGGGTCGCCGGCCAGAACCTTCAGGCTCTTTTCATTCTGCTCGCGCACCCAGGCGAGCGCCTTTTCGCCCTGGATGTCCTCGAGCCAGAGATGGGGCATGCTCGGCCGTCTGCTGCTGCGACACCGTGCCGTTGGCCTCTTCCGCTTTCCCGCCCGCCTTCTCGCCGCCGCGATCGCAGGCCGCAAGGACGGCGCCCGCGGCCATCAGCGCGGCCGCCGCCGGCATCACGTGGCGAGCACGCGGGTCCGCTCTGCTCGCGATCATCTTCCGCTCCTCCCGAGGTCTCCGTCGAGCCGGAACCGCGCCGGCCCCCGCCCTGCTCCATCCGTCCGCTCCATGGCCGCTCCTACGGAAAATTCGCGCCGGATGCCCAGAGGGGCGCGCCCTCATCCATGGTGCAGTTGCGGCGCTCACGGCCGCGCGCCGCGCGCGCCTGGGCGGGACCGACGGCGAGGTTGTCGAGCAGCCGCACGCCTTCAAGCCGCGCGGTCGCAAGCAGGCGCACCGGCCGCGCGAGATCGGCGACGGGTTCGAGGGTGTCGGCATCGCGGAAGGTCAGATAGTCCACGGCCTCGAAGCCGGCCTGCAAGCAGCCGCCGGCGCCCCTCGTCCTCGAGCGCGCGGAGCGGCGCCTCGCCGGCCTCGGCCGCGGCCTTGAGGTGCCGGAGCGTTTCGTAGAGGCGCGGTGCGATCCGGCGCGCGGCCGGCGACAGGTAGAGGTTGCGCGACGACAGCGCCAGCCCGTCCGGCTCGCGCACGATCGGGACACGCGCAGGATGCTGCACCGGCAGGTCCAGATCCGCCACCAGCCGGCGCACGAGCACGAGCTGCTGCCAGTCCTTCTCGCCGAAGACGGCCGCATCCGGCAGGCTCTGGATCAGCAGCTTGGTCACCACCGTCGCAACCCCCGTCGAAATGCCCCGGCCGGTGCGCCCCCTCGAGCTCCTCGCTCGAGCCCCCGCACGGTCGACCTCCGTGGCGAACCCGGGCGCATACATCTCCGCCACCGCCGGCACGAAGGCCGCATCCGCCCCCTCTTCCCGCAATGCCTCGAGATCGGCTTCGAGGGTCCTCGGATAGCGGGCATAATCCTCGTTCGGGCCGAACTGCCGCGGATTGACGAAGATCGAGACGACGACGCGCTCCGCCGCCTCGCGCGCCAGCCGCACGAGCGCCCGGTGGCCCGCGTGCAGGGCGCCCATCGTCGGCACCAGCGCGACCCGCGCGCCGCTCCTGCGCCAGTCCGCGATCCGCTCGCGCAGCTCCGGGATCCGTTCGACCACCGCGACCATCGCGCCCGCCTTCCGCACCACCGGGCCGGCGCCCGCCGCCGCCCTTGTCATCGCGAATCCATCGTTTACATGGACTTTGCTCGCATGTGTCACCAGAATGCGCAAGAAGGGCGCGGGCATGCCCGGGCGACGGCTCCGGCGGTGCGGGGTTGCGCCCTTCCACGACAGCGGGGAATCACGAGATACGGTTCCTGACGATGACAACCGACGCGACGAAGTCCGGTGGCCGGTCGATCGCCGGCGCCATCGGCGCGGTGCGGCGCCATCCCGTCGCCAGCGCCATCCTCGGCCTGCTCGCCGCGGGCCTGATCTGGCTGTTCCTGCCCGGCGGCGGCGAAAGCGCGCCGATCCGTTTCGAGACGGCAAAGCTCACGCGCGGCGACATCCGCCGGGTGGTGACCGCGACGGGCAAGCTTTCCGCCGTGCGGACGGTGGAGGTGGGCTCGCAGGTCTCCGGCCAGATCGACAAGATCTGGGTGGATTTCAACTCCCGCGTCACGGCCGGCCAGCCGATCGCGCGCATCGATCCGGCGCGCTTCGAGGCCGCCGTGCGCCAGGCCGAGGCCGAGCTTGCGGTCGCGCGCGCCAATGTCCAGATGGCCGAGGCGGAGCTCGCGCGCGCCCGCGCCGCGCTCAGGCGCGAGGAGCGGGAGATGGAGCGCCGCCGGCGTCTGCGCGAGGAGGGGCATCTTTCCCAGTCCGATCTCGACACCCAGGCGCTGGCGCTGGAGAACGCCCGCGCGCAGGTGAAGACGGCCGAGGCCCAGATCGCGACCGCGAAGGCCCAGGTGAGCCAGCGCGAGGCCTTTCTCGAACAGGCGAAGGTGGATCTCGCGCGCACGATCATCCGCTCGCCCATCGACGGCATCGTCATCGAGCGGGCCGTGGACCCGGGCCAGACGGTGGCGGCCAGCTTCCAGACCCCCACCCTCTTCCGGATCGCCGAGGATCTCACGCGCATGCAGGTGGAGGCCTCGGTGGACGAGGCGGACATCGGCGAGGTGAAGCTCGGCCAGAAGGCGGAGTTCACCGTCGACGCCTACCCCGACGAGACCTTCACCGGCGAGGTCGTGCAGATCCGCAAGTCGCCGAAGACCGAGCAGAACGTCGTCACCTACACGGTCATCATCTCCGCCGCCAATCCCGGGGAGAAGCTGCTGCCCGGCATGACGGCGACGGTCTCCATCATCACCGCCGAGCGCCATGACGTGCTGCGCGCGCCGGTGGCGGCCATGCGTTTCCGGCCGCGGCCGGAATTCGTTGCGGGGAACGCGCTCTCCGCACAGGGCCCGCGCCGCGCGGCCGCGGCCGGCCCGGCGGATGGTCCGGCCCGGGCGGGGCGTGATCTGCTGTGGCTCAAGGCCGCCGACGGCGCGCATCTCGAGCCGGTGCCCGTGCGCTTCGGGATCGCCGACAACGCCTGGGTCGAGGTGGTGACCGACAAGACTGAAGGCCGGTGACGAGATCGTCATCGGCGCCCGGCGGATGACGGCGGATTCGGCCGGCGGCGAGCGGCGCGGCGGCGCGATCCGCGTGCGTCCCGGCCGATAAGCGCGAGGAGACGGCGCATGAGCGGGCCCGTGATCGCGGCGCGGCATCTGGCCAAGGACTATCATCTCGGGGCCACCGTCGTGCACGCGCTCGTCGACATCACGGTGGACATCGCGCCGGGGGAGTTCGCGGCGGTGATGGGGCCGTCCGGCTCGGGCAAGTCGACCTTCATGAATCTCGTCGGCTGCCTCGACGTGCCGACGCGCGGGAAGCTGCTCATCGACGGCGTGGACACGGCGAGCCTCGACAGCGATGCGCTGGCCCGCCTGCGCAACCGCAAGATCGGCTTCGTCTTCCAGCAGTTCAATCTGCTCGCCCGCACCAGCGCGCGCGACAATGTCGAGGTGCCGCTGATCTACGCCGGGATCCCGGCCGCCGAGCGCCGGCGGCGGGCGCGCGCGGTGCTGGAGCGCGTGGGGCTGGCGGACCGTGCCGGGCACATGCCGAGCCAGCTCTCCGGCGGCCAGCAGCAGCGGGTGGCGATCGCCCGCGCGCTCGTGAACGACCCCGAGATTCTGCTCGCCGACGAACCGACGGGCGCGCTGGATACCCGCACGGGCCTCGAGATCCTCGCCCTCTTCCAGGAGCTCAACGCCGAAGGGCGCACGGTCGTGCTCGTCACCCACGAGCCGGACATCGCCCGCTGCGCCCGGCGGATCCTGTCCTTCCGCGACGGCCGGCTGGTCTCGGACGCGGCCAATCCCGATCCCCTCGATGCCCGCGCGGCGCTGGCCGCCCTGCCGGCCGAGGAGGCCGGCCCGCACGAGGAGGTTCTGGCGTGAGGCCGGTCGCGGATCAGGGGACCTGAACGGCATGCAGCGGCTGATCGCCAATCTGAAGGTCGCGCTCGTGGCGCTGCGCACGAATCTGATGCGCAGCCTGCTCACCATGCTCGGCATCATCATCGGCGTCGGCGCGGTGATCGGCGCGGTGTCCGTGGGCAAGGGCGCGCAGCGCATGATCGAGGACCAGATCAACGCGCTCGGCGCCAATCTGCTGGTGGTCTTTCCCGGCGGCGGCTTCCGCGGGCCCGTGCGCGGCGCGGGCCAGGGCCGGCCGCTCCTGATGTCGGACGCGGCCGCCCTTGCCGCGGGCATCCCCGAGGCGGCGGCCGTCGCCCCCATGGTGCGCGGCGGCGTCCAGGCGGTGGCCGGCAATCTGAACTGGGCGACGCAGCTTGCCGGTGTCACCCCGGCCTACCGGACCGCCCGGGATCTGGAGCTTGCGGAAGGGCGCTTCTTCACCGAGGAAGAGGACCGGGCGGCCGCCAAGGTCGCCGTCATCGGCGCGCGGGTGGCGCGCGAGCTGTTCGGCGAGTCGCTCGCGACCGGTCAGGTGATCCGCCTCAACCGCACGCCGGTCACCGTCATCGGCGTGCTCAAGGAGAAGGGCCAGAGCGGCCTGGGCTCCGATCAGGACGACATCGTGCTGGTCCCGATCCATACGGCGATCAAGCGCCTGCTGGGCGGCCGCCAGGGTCGCGGAGACGCCGTCAACATCATCTATGTCAAGGCGAGCAGTCGCGAGGCGGTGCCCGTCGTCGAGCAGAAGATCCGCGAGATCCTGCGCCAGCGCCTCAGGGTGCGCGCGGGCGAGGAGGATCCCTTCCGCATCGCCAACACCGCCGAGATGCAGGAGTTCGGCAATCAGGCGACCACCATCTTCAGCATGCTGCTGGGTTCCATCGCCTCGATCTCGCTGCTCGTCGGCGGCATCGGGATCATGAACATCATGCTGGTCTCGGTGACCGAGCGCACGCGCGAGATCGGGCTGAGAATGGCGCTCGGCGCGCGCCGGCGGGACATCCTCTCGCAGTTCCTCGTGGAGGCGATCACGCTGTCGGTCATCGGCGGCGCGATCGGGGTGCTGCTCGGGATCGCGCTCGCGCGCGGCATCGCCCGCTTCGCCGACTGGCCGGCGAGCGTGGACCTGCCGACGATTCTGCTCGCCGTCGGCTTCTCCGCGCTGTTCGGGATCTTCTTCGGCTTCTACCCGGCGCGGCGCGCCGCGCGCCAGAACCCGATCGAGGCGCTGCGCTACGAATAGACCGGCGCGGGACGGGCTTGCGCGGCCGCGCGCATTCTGCTCGAACGGGCGCGGGCCCGGGTTGCAGGCAAAGGGAGGAATCCGCATGCGTCATCACCATCGACTGCTGGCCGTGGCGCTGGCCGCGGGGCTGCCGCTCCTCGTCGCGGGCTGCGAGCGCGGGGGCGGGGATGCGGGCGGCGGCGAAGAAGCCGCGCCCGCCACCCGGTCCGCGGCGGGCGCCCCCGGCCAGGCGGCCGGTGCGCAGGTGCTCCGGCTGGATGACAAGGCCGCGATGGCCGTGGTGGGCGAGGAAACGCGCGCCTTTCTCGCCACCCAGCCGCTGCTCGCCAGCTTCAACGATCTGCCGGAGACCGAGGCCGGCGGCCCGTACAACGCCCGGATCACCGACTATTCGCCCGAGGGCTTCGCGCATGTGCGCGCGGTCGCCGCGGCGGCGGCCGACCGCCTCTCGCGCATCGCCCGCGACGGTCTGGACGAGCGCACGCGCACCAATCTCGACGTGATCGAACGCGTCTTCCGCTACTACGCCGGCGCGCCCGGCATCGACTACGGGCTCATCGACAGCTACTTCGGCCATGTGCCCTATGTCGTCAGCCAGATCTCCGGCCCGCATCTCGACATCCCGAAGCTGATGCAGTCGCAGCAGCGGGTCGCCTCGCGCCGGGACGCGGAGGACTACATCGCGCGGCTTGCCGGATTCCGCGACGCCTTCGCGGGGATCATCCGCAAGATCGAGGCCGACGCGGATGCCGGCGTGATCCCGCCGCGGGTGCTGGTCGAGCACACGCTGATCCCCATCCGCAACTTCATCGCGGATCCGCCGCGGCGCAACCCGCTCTATCTGGCCCTCGCCCGCAAGCTGGCCGCGATCGGGGAGCTGAGCCCGGCCGAGCGGGCCGCGCTTCTCGATGACGCGCAAGAGGCCCTGCGCAACGCCGTCTACCCGGCCTATGGCGACCTTCTGGCCACCCTCACCTCGCTGCTGCCCCGCGCGCCGCGGGCGGACGGGATCTGGGCGCAGCCGAAGGGGCGCGAGTTCTATCTCTTCGCGGTCAAGATGCTGGGCGACACCGATCTCACCCCCGACCGGATCCACCAGATCGGGCTCGAGGAGGTGGAGCGCATCACCGGCGAGATGGACGCGACTCTGAAGCGGCTGGGCTACACCGAGGGCAGCGTCGGCGAACGCATGGCGAAGCTCGGCGAAGACCCGTCCCAGCTCTTTCCGGACAGCGAGGAGGGGCGCGAGGCGATCCTTGCCTATCTGCGTCATCTCGTGGACGAGGTGAACGCGAAGATCCCGGACTGGTTTGCGACCATTCCGACGCAGAAGCTCGAGATCCGGCGCATCCCCGTGTTCTCGGAGGCCGGCGAGGCGGGCGGCTTCTACACCAATCCCTCCCTCGACGGCACGCGGCCCGGGATCTACTGGATCAATCTGCGCGACATGACGGCCTGGCCGAAATGGAGTCTCAAGACGCTGACCTATCACGAGGCCGTACCGGGCCATCACTTCCAGATCTCGATCCAGATGAGCCAGGGCGAGCTTCCGCTGATGCGCCGGCTTGCGCCCTTCAACGCCTATACCGAGGGCTGGGCGTTGTACGCCGAGCGGCTCGCCGCCGAGATGGGGATGTATGAGAACGATCCGCTCGGCGATCTCGGTCGCCTGCAGGACGAGCTGTTCCGCGCCGTGCGGCTCGTCGTGGACACGGGGCTGCACTGGAAGAAATGGACCCGCGAGCAGGCGATCGACTACATGCTGCGCACCACCGGCTCGGCGCGCTCGGAGGTGGTGGCCGAGATCGAGCGCTACATGGCCTGGCCGGGGCAGGCGCTGGGCTACAAGCTCGGCCAGCTCAAGATCCTGGAGCTGCGCGAGAAGGCACGGCAGGCGCTCGGCGAACGCTTTGACATCAAGGCCTTCCACGACGTCGTGCTGAAGGCGGGTGCGGTGCCCATGAGCGTGCTGGAGCAGCGCGTCGACGCCTGGATCCGGACCGAACAGGCGAAAACGGGCCGATAGCCGCGGCGCGCTTCAGCCGCCGCCGAAGGCGAGCTCGACGACGAGGCCGTCATGGGCGGGCGCGACGCCCGCGGGCAGCTTCGCCCGCAGGGTGTCGTAGTCCATCTCTTCGGACAGATGGGTCAGCAGCGCCCGCTCCGGCTTCACCCGCGCGATCCAGGCGAGCGCCTCGGCCAGCGAGGCGTGGGTCGGGTGTTCACGCTCGCGCAGGGCATCGACGATCCACAGCTTCACCCCTTCGAGCGCCGCGAAGGATTCCTCCGGCAGCGCCTTCACATCGGTGGAGTAGGCGAGTGGGCCGATGCGGAATCCCAGCGACTCCACCGGCCCGTGGAGCTGGCGGAAGGCCAGCACCTCGAGATGGCCGACCCTGAAGGGCGCAAACGGGCGGATCTCGCGGGCCTCCACGATTGGCGGATAGCCGTTGCCGCCGACAAAGGCGTAGTCGAAGCGCCGCGTGATGACGGCGAGCGTCTCCGCGGCGGCGTAGATCGGAATCCGCTCCTTCTGGTATTTCGCAAAACCGCGGATGTCGTCGAGGCCGTGGGCGTGGTCGGCGTGGTCATGGGAGAGCAGCACGGCATCGAGCCGCGGGATCGGGTGGTCCAGAAGCTGGGCGCGGAAGTCCGGCCCGCAATCGATGACGATGCGGGTGTCGGCGGCCTCGACGAGCAGCGAGGCGCGCCGGCGCCGGTTCTTCGGATTGGCCGGGTCGCAGGCGCCCCACAGCCCCGGCAGCCGCGGCACCCCCGACGACGTCCCGCAGCCCAGCACCGTCACCTTCATCATCGGCAGAACCGGCGCCTGCGCTTGCCGCTGCCGGCCCTGTCCCAGGCCCAGAGCGCGCGATCAAGGGTGCGCAGATCGACACCCGCCCGGCGCGCCTCGGCGACGAGGGTATCCGCCAGCTCCCGGTAGAAGCGGTAGCTGTATCGCTTCGTTTCGGCCTGCTGTTCAGAAAGCCCCAAGGCCTTGCAGACCCGCACATCAACGATGGGCGTATCGTCCCGGAACCAGTGCAGGATGGCCGTCGCCACGGGCAGTCCGACGCCAAAAAGCCGGTCCAATATCCGCAATGCCCGTTCCCGATCCGGTTCGGCGAGCGCCTCGCGGGTGACCGACTTGATGGTCGCCTCGCTGTTCATTTCCGCCCGATCCAGCCGCCGCGCGCTCTTCCACCGCACGAGGTGCAGGAACTCCTTGCGCGTCAAGTGCCCACGGCTCTTCGCCCCCTTCACGATGTCCGGGATCTGGCGCTCCAACTCATTGTTCTTGTCGGTTTCCTCATCCCAGTAGCGTTCGGCCCATTTCTCGATCGCCTTTGGATCGCCGAACGGAAAGCGGCCAGCCATGCCGGGCTTCGCATCCCTTCCCTCTGTCCCGAACGCGGGCGGGATCTCGTCGCCCGGCCGCGGTGGCACGCCACCTTCGCGGTTCAGAATCCGCATGAACGCCCGCATGTCCGCTCGGGCCCGCCGTTTCTCGAAGAACGCGGCCGTCTCCAGGGCCGAGACCTTCTCTGCCACCGCCATCGCCACGAACTGATTGAGACTCGTGCCTTCCTCGCGCGCCAGCCGTTCCGCCGCGGCCTTCAGGGAACGCGGCAGACGCAGCGGATAGCTCGCAACATTCTTCACTTCCTGCGCTTTCGCCATTCTTCCAACGCCTCACCCGGCAACCAGACATCCATGCCGAACCTCTCGGGCGCTCGACCATAGTCGCGACGGTTGAAGGTCACGATCGCCTCGGCGCCTCCATTGATCGCGGCTTCCAGGACCATCTCGTCAACAGGATCCTTGAGCTGAGGCCGCCACCGGTAGTGGATCGCGACGGGCTCCATCAGCGCAATCACCGCATCGATAAAGATTTGGACCTCATCACGCGTCAGTCCCGCCGCCATCCAGTGTTTCGGGTCGGAGCAGATCGCCTCGTACTCGAGCGCCAAGGCGACGCTCGCCGCGAGCCTGACCCGGCCCGCGACCGCAAGCCTCAGCAGCTCCGCGGATGCACCGGCCGGGCTGCGCATCGCCGCGACGACGACATCGGGATCGAGCACCAGCTTCACATCACATGTGATATCACTTAAATGGGATCCCGCAAAGCCCCGTCAAGCCGCTGCGGGGATCGGGCCGCGGGTGGTGCGGTGGGCGGCGGCCTTCTCGAAGAGGCGGAAGAAGTTTTCGGTCGTGCGGCGGGCGAGCTCGGCCGGGGTCTCGCCCCGCAGCTCGGCCACGAAGCGCGCCGTATCCGCCACATAGGCCGGCTCGCAGCGCTTGCCGCGATGGGGCACGGGGGCGAGATAGGGCGCATCCGTCTCCACCAGCAGCCGCGCGGCGGGGATGTGGCGGGCCGTCTCCTGCAGCTCCCGCGCGCTCTTGAAGGTCACGATGCCGGAAAGCGACACGTAAGCGCCGATCTCCACCATCTCCTCCATGAAGCGGCGCGAGCCGGTGAAGCAGTGCAGCAGGAAGCGGAAGGGGCGCGCGGCCATGGCGCGCTTCAGCATCGCGGCCGTGTCCTCTTCGGCCTCGCGGGTGTGGACGATGAGCGGCAGCCCCGTCTCCTGGGCCGCGGCGATGTGGGCGGCGAAGCTTTCGCGCTGGGCGGCGCGCGGGGAATGCTCGTAGTAATAGTCGAGCCCCGTCTCGCCGATGCCGACGACCAACGGGTCCGCCGTGCGTGCGACGAGCTCGGCCGGGTCCGTGACACCGCCCGATTCCGCCTCGTGCGGATGGACGCCGACCGAGGCGAACACCCCCGGATGCGCGGCGGCGATGGCGCGCACCTCCTCGGCCTCGCACAGCCGCGTGTTGATGGTGAGCACCCAGCCGACGCCGGCGTTGCGGGCCCGGGCCAGCACGCCGGCGACATCCTCCCTCAGCCCCTCGTAGTTGAGGTGGCAGTGGCTGTCGACGAGCAGGGGAGCCTCGCTCATCATGCCTCTTCCAGCGCAAGCCGCGGAAACACGCCCTCGGGGCGCGCGATTTCGGTGCCGGGCGCAAGCCGGGCGGCCGGATCGGCGAGATCCGCGAAGCGGCGGCGATCAGCCGGCACGCCGAGCTGATCCAGAAGCCGCGCCATCGCCCGCGGGGTGAAGGGCTGGGCGAGGATCGCCAGCCGCCGGATCGTCTCGGCCGCCGTCCACAGCACCGTGCGCATGCGCGCGGGATCCGTCTTTTTCAGCGCCCAGGGCTGCGTGTTCGCGACATGGCCGTTCGCGGCCCCCACCCGCGCCCACAGCGCCTCGATGGCCTGGTGGAAGGCCTGGACGGCGAGCGCCGCCCGCATCTCCTCCAGCGCGGCCGCAGCCGAATCCAGCAGCGCGCAATCCTCATCCTGAAGAGCGGCGGGCTCCGGGATCCGGGCCTCGCAGTTCCTGTAGATCATTGAGAGCACCCGCTGCGCGAGATTGCCGAAGTCGTTGGCGAGATCCGCATTCACCCGCTCGACGAAGGCCTGGCGGGCGAAATCGCCGTCCTGGCCGAAGGGCACGGCGCGCAGCAGAAAGTAGCGCACGGCATCGACGCCGAATTCCTCGACGAGCCGGAAGGGATCGATGACGTTGCCCAGCGACTTCGAGATCTTCTGCCCCTCGTTCGTCCACCAGCCGTGGGCGAAGACGCGCCGCGGCGGCTCGAGGCCCGCCGCCATCAGAAAGGCCGGCCAGTAGACGGCGTGAAAGCGCAGGATGTCCTTGCCGACCATGTGCAGATCGGCCGGCCAGAAGCGCCGGAAGCGCGGCGCGCTCTCGTCCGGAAAGCCCAGCGCCGAGAGATAGTTGGTGAGCGCATCCACCCACACGTACATGATGTGGCCGTCATGGCCCGGCACCGGAATGCCCCAGGTGAAGCTCGTGCGCGAGATCGACAGATCCTTCAGCCCGCCGGCGACGAAGCTTCTGACCTCGTTCATCCGGCTTCTGGGCAGCACGAAGTCGGGATGGGCGTCATAGAAGGCGAGCAGCCGGTCCTCGAAGGCCGACAGGCGGAAGAAGAGGCTCGGCTCCTCGACCCATTCCACCGGCGCGCCGGTGGGCGCGAGCCTGCGGCCGTCCGGCCCCTCGACGAGCTCGGATTCCTGGTAGAAGGCCTCGTCGCGCACGGAATACCAGCCGGCATAGACGCCCTCGTAGATCCAGCCGTTCGCCTCCATGCGCCGCCACAGCTCCTGGGCGGCGGCGATGTGGCGCGGCTCGGTGGTGCGGATGAAGTCGTCGGGCGAAAAATCCATGACATCGACAAGCGCCCGGAAGCGCTCCGATACCCGGTCGCAGAAGCTCTGCGGGTCGAGCCCGGCGGCGGCCGCAGCCTTTTCCACCTTCTGGCCGTGCTCGTCGGTGCCGGTCAGAAACAGCACCTCGCGCCCGTCAAGGCGGTGGAAGCGCGCCAGCACGTCGCAGGCGAGCGTCGTGTAGGCGTGGCCGATGTGCGGCACGTCGTTCACATAGTAGATGGGCGTCGTCACGTAGTATCGCGGCGTTTCGTCGGTCATGGCGCCGGGCTGCTCCCTCTTTTCGCGGGGATCCGTGCGCGGGCGGTCTCACCGCGCACCCCGTGCCGCCCGCTCAGCGGGCCGCCAGCGCGTCGAATCGCGCAACGAGCGTCCATAGCACCGCCTTGAGATCGAGATAAAGCCGCTCGGCCTCGTCGAGGCGCGCCGCGAGCAGGTCCCGGAAGGCGAAGACCGCCTCCGCGCCCCTTGGCGCCAGCCGCCGGGCCGCCGCCCGCTCCTCGTCGATGAGCCGCGCGCCCGCCCCTTCTCCCGCCGCCAGCGCGCGCGCAAGCCGCAGCGGCAGGCCGCGCAGCAGATCGAGCAGCAGCGCGCGGTCCTCTTCCTCGCATTCCGTGACGGCGGCGATCGCCGACGCCCGCTCGCGGAAGGCCTTCTCGTCCTCGAGCGGTTGTGCCAGCGCGGCGACCAGCCGGCGATAGCGGGCGACGAGATCGCCCTCCAACAGGCGCAGCGCCCGTCCCGGCGCCCCGCCCGCGAGAGCGGCCGCGGCCAGGCGGTCCTCCTCGTCGCCGTCCGGCACCCGCGCGGCCAGCCAGGGCACCAGCCTTTCGACGGCGAGCGGCTCGAAGCGCAGCAGCCGGCAGCGCGAGCGGATGGTGGCGGGCAGCCGGTGCAAGCGATGCGCCACGAGCAGGAAGACGACGTCCGCAGGCGGCTCCTCCAGCATCTTGAGGATCGCGTTGGCCGCCGCCGGCGTCATCCGGTCCGCATCGTCGACCAGGATCACGCGGCGTTCGCCGGGTGCCGCCCGCATCTGGAGGAACTGCTGGATCCGCCGGACGTCATCGACGCGGATCTGCTGGCTCGCCCGGCCGCCCTCGCGGATCGCGATCTCGGCCGGGTCGATGACGACCGCCCGCGGCTCCGTGCCCTCTGCCAGCCGCCGGATCAGCCCCTCGTCGGCGCCGAGGGCCCACAGCGCCGCGCCGGCGCCCCCGCCCTCCGCCTCTTCCGCGCGGTCCTGCGGGCCGAAGAGGGAGCCGCCCTCCGGCACAGCCGTGCCCTCATGCGCGAGCAGCGCGCGGGCGAAGGCGAAGGCGAGCGTCGCCTTGCCGAGCGCCCGCTCGCCCGCAAACAGCCAGGCATGCCCCACCCGGCCCGCGCGCAGAGCCTGGAGGAGCTGGCGCGCCTGGTCCTCATGGCCGATGAAGTCGTCGGCAAGGCGCGGGCGGCGGACCGCGACCAGCGCCGCCTCGTCGGCCCGCTCGCCCCTGCGCCGGGAGGCCGCGCCCGCCATCACGCGTCCCCTTCCCTCACCCGCCGCGTTCGCCCGCGATCAGCGGGGCGACGGCGAAGCGGATTCGGGCCGCGACCATGTCCTCGTCCCCGCTCGCGTCGATCAGCCGGCAGCGCTTCGGCCAGCGGCGGGCGATCTCGCGAAAACCCTCCTCGATGCGGCGGTGAAAGGCGTCGCCGTGGCGTTCGTAGCGGTCCTCGCCGCTCCCGCGCCCGCGGGCGCGCGCAAGGCCCTCCTCGGCCGGCAGGTCGAGGATGAGGGTGAGATCCGGATAGACGCCGTTGAGCGCGAGCTCGTGCAGGCGCACCACCGTCTCGATCCCGAGCCCCTTGACGATGCCCTGATAGACGATGGTCGAATCGACGAAGCGGTCGGATACCACCCAGCGTCCCGCCCGCAACGCCGGGCCGATGGTCTCCTCCACATGCTCGACGCGGGCGGCCGTGTGCAGCAGCGCCTCGGCCATGGGCGTCCAGCGCTCCGGCGGGCCTTCGACGAGCAGGCGGCGGATGTCCTCGGCCCCGCGTGCGCCGCCCGGCTCGCGGGTGAGCAGGCAGGCCACGCCCTGTTCCTCGAGCCAGCGCACGAGCCGGCGCGCCTGTGTGGACTTGCCGACGCCCTCGCCTCCCTCGATGGAGATGAACCAGGGCCGCGCCATGCGCTCAGGATCCTTCGCCGCCGGAGGCCCCGAAGACCAGATACTCCAGCGCCGCCGCGATCTTGCCGAAGCCGCGCACGGGCGCGACATCCTCGCCCGCGAGCAAAGGAATCCGCCGCGGCTCGTCGAGCGACGGCCAGCTCAGCACCAGCTCGCCGATCTGCTCGCCCTTCGCAATCGGGGCCGGCACCGGGTTCGGGTAGCGGACCGTCACCTTCAGCCCCGCACGATCGCGCCGGCTGAGCGTGAGCGCCACCGGCTCGGCCGGCACCAGCGGCACCGAGGCCTTCTCGCCCAGCCACACGTCGGCCCGTGCCACCGGCTCGCCCGCCGCGAACAGCCGATAGGTGTCGAAGGCCCTAAACCCGTATTCGAGCAGCGCCTGGGCCTCGCGCGCGCGCTCGGATTCCGACCGCAGCCCCGAGACCACGACGATCAGCCGCCGGTCCCCGCGCCTGGCCGAGGCGGTAAGCCCGTAGCCCGCGGCGCTCGTGTGGCCGGTCTTGAGCCCGTCCGCACCCTCCATGCGCCAGAGCAGAAGATTGCGGTTGCGCTGGGTGATCGGCTTGCCGGTGCGGAAATCGGTGCCGTGGGTGAAGGTCTTTTCCGCATAGTAGTGATAATACTCGGGAAAGTCCCGGATCGTGCGGGCGGCCAGCGTCGCGAGATCGCGGGCGGTGGTGTACTGGTCGGGCGCCGGCCAGCCGGAGGCGTTCTGGAACCGGCTGTTCGTCATGCCCAGCTCCTCGGCCTTCGCGTTCATCCACTGGGCGAAGGCGTCCTCGCTGCCGGCCAGCATCTCGGCCACCACCGTGCAGGCGTCGTTGCCGGACGAGACGATGATGCCGCGGATCAGCTGCTCGACCGTCACCTCCTCGCCGACACCGAGGAACATGAGCGAGCCCTCGCTGCCCGCCCAGCGCCGCCAGGCGGCCTCGGATACGCGGGTCGTGGTGTCGAGAGTGAGCGCCCCGGACTTGAGCTGCTCGAAGACGATGTAGAGCGTCATCATCTTCGCCATGGAGGCGGGCGGAAAGCGCTCGTCGGGGGCCTTCTCGAAGAGCACCGCGCCCGTCTCGTATTCCACCAGGATCGCGTGCTCGGCCGCCGTCGTCATGCCCTGGGCATGGGCGCGGGCGACCGCCCCTGTCGTCACGACCAGCGCGCAGAACAGCAATCTGTTCAGGATTCTGCGAAGCAAAGCTCGAGCTCCCCTGTCACGAGGCCCGTCAGCGCGGGGGCGCGGGCCTGCCCGCCCTAGCCTTCCGCATCGGCCGAAAACAGCCGCGCCTCGAAGAAGCCGATGCGGATCGCGCGCTCCAGCACCCGGCGCGCCTTCTCGAGGTCCTGATAGGGGCCGATCCGGACCCTGTAAAGGGTGCGGCCGGGAGTGGAGACCGGGACGATGACGACGCGCCCGAGCTCCGCCACCCGGCGCTTGACGGCGCGGGCGTTCTCCCGGCTCGCGAAGGCCCCCACCTGGACATAGACGGGCAGATGCACGGATGTTTCGGCCGATGCGATCTGCGGCGGCGGCGCCTTGCTGCGGTCGCCGAGGGTGCCGTCCGGCCGGATGATCTGGACGCGCACCCGCGCCGTGCCCTTCGCGGCAAAGCCGAGAAGCTGGGCGGCGCGGCGCGAGACGTCGATGATCCGGCCCTTGGCGAAGGGGCCGCGGTCGTTGACCCTGAGATTGATCGCCCGCCCGTTCTCCAGATTGGTGACGCGCACATAGCTGGGCAGCGGCAGGGTCGGATGCGCGGCGGTGAGCTTGTTCTGATCGAAGATCTCGCCGCTGGCCGTGCGCTTGCCGTGAAAGCCGGGGCCGTACCAGGAGGCGATGCCGACCTCGTCGTAGTTCCAGTCCTCGCGCGGGACGTACCATCTGCCGGCCACCTGGTAGGGCTGGCCGACCTTCGGGTTCGCGACCGTGGGCGGCGGGCTGGTGCGGGTCGGGAAATGCGGCCCCGCGCAGGCCGCCAGCAGCAGGAGCGGCAGCAGCACCAGCGCGCCGGCATGTCCCGCCCGCCGCCGCATCACCGTCCCCGCGCCCGGCGGCCGCATCCGGTCAGCAGCCGGTGCCGCCCCTGTCATCGCTGAGCCTGCTCCTCCGTCTTCAATGCGTCCGCGAGCAGCCCGACGGCGAGCCCGTAGAGATTGGAGCAGTTGTAGCGCAGAATGGCCCGGAAATTGGCATAGGTCAGATAGGCCTGTCCGCCCGGTCCGTCCGGCTGCACGAGCGAGGCTTCGACATCGGGGCGCTTCGGCAGATCCCGGCCGTCGAGCCGGCGCACGCCGAGCGCCTGCCATTCGCCGAGCGGCAGCAGGCGCGAATGGTCCCTGAGCGCGCGGCCGCAGCTTGCGGGCGGCTCGCGCCGTCGCACCCTCTCCCACAGCGCGGCGGCGTCGGCCGGCAGCTTGACGGGCCGGCCCCAGGTCAGGTCCGGACGCCAGCCCGCTTCCTTCAGGTAGTTCGCGATCGAGGCGAAGACGTCGGCCTCGTCCGTCCAGATGTCGCGCCGGCCGTCGCCGTAGAAGTCGGCGGCATAGCGCAGGAAGGAGGACGGCATGAACTGGCTCTGGCCCATGGCGCCCGCCCAGGAGCCCCGCATCGCCTCGGGCGTGATGTGGCCGGCATCGAGAATCCTGAGCGCGGCGATGAGCTCGCTCCGGAAGAAGGAGGACCGCCGCCGGTCCCAGGCCAATGTGGCGAGCGAGCGCACCACCGACCAGTCGCCGGTAAAACCGCCGTAGTTCGTCTCGAGCCCCCAGATGGCGACGATGAAGCGCGCCTGGACGCCGTAGGCCTCCTCCACCGCGCGCAGCAGATCGCGGTGCCGGCGCATCATCTCGCGCCCCCTGGCGATGCGGGTGTCGCTGACCCGCGCGGCCAGATACTGGGCGGCCGTCTGGGTGAATTCCGGCTGCCGGCGGTCGCGCGCGATGACCTCGGGATCGGGCTCGAGCCCGGCGAGCGCGCGTTCGAGCGTGGCCTGCGAGATTCCGGCGGCGCGCGCCTCGGCCTTCAGCTCCTCGAGCCAGGGGCCGAATGCGGGCGGCGGAGGCGTCTCGTCGGCGCGCCGCGGATCGTCATTGGTCACGCTCCCGATCCCCGGCCCGGACTCCGGCGGCTCCGCGGCCGCCACCGTCCCCGCCAGAAGGGCCATGCCCGCGGCCACCGCCACCGCACCGATGATGCGCACCACCACGCTCCCTTCCTCGCGAACACCGCACCCCGCGCCACGAGGCGCCCGGCCCGTCAACCCATTGATGCGCGCAATCGGCGGCGGTTTCAAGGCAGCGCGCCCCGCGCAAGCGACGCCTCAGCCGGCATCCGCCTCGCGCTGAAGCTCGCGCAGGATGATGAGACGCTGGATCTCGGAGGTGCCCTCGTAGATCTGGGTCACCCGCACGTCGCGGTAGATGCGCTCGACCGGATGGTCCTTCAGATAGCCGTAGCCGCCGAGCACCTGGATCGCGCCACTCGCCACCCGCTCGGCCATCTCCGAGGCGAACAGCTTCGCCATTGACGCCTCCTTGAGGCAGCGCGCGCCGGCATCCTTGAGGGCCGCGGCATACAGCACCATCTGGCGGGCCACCTCCACCTCGGTCGCCATCTGCGCAAGACGGTGGCCCACCGCCTGATGCTCCACGATCGGCCTGCCGAAGGCCCGGCGCTCGCGGGCGTAGGCGAGCGCGTGTTCCAGCGCGGCCGCGGCCATGCCGACGGACTGGGCGGCGATCCCGATGCGGCCCGTCTCGAGATTGGCGAGCGCGATGCGGTAGCCCGCGCCCTCCGCGCCCAGCAGGGCATCCGCCGGCAGCTTCACGTCGTCGAGGACGATCTGGGCCGTATCCGACGACTTCTGGCCCATCTTCTCCTCGATGCGCGCGACCCTGAAGCCGGGTGCGTCGGTGGGCACGAGAAAGGCGGAAATGCCGCGCTTGCCGGCATCCGGATCGGTCACCGCGAAGACGATCGCGACCGAGGCGATCGCGCCCGAGGTGATGAACTGCTTCGTGCCCGTGATCCGCCAGCCGTTGCCGTCGCGCCGGGCGCGGGTCTTCAGCGCCGCCGCATCCGAGCCGGCCTCCGGTTCGGTCAGGCAGAAGGCGCCGATGATCTCGCCGCTGGCGAGCGGCTTCAGCCAGCGTTCCTTCTGCTCGTCGGTGCCCTCCTTCAGGATCGCGGCGCACACCGGCGAGTTGTTGACGCTCATGATCGTCGACAGCCCGCCATCGCCGCCCGCGATCTCGATCAGCGCGAGCGCGTAGGAGACGGTGTCCGTGCCGGCCCCGCCCCATTCCTCGGGCACCGTCATCCCGAGCAGGCCGAGCGCGCCCATCTCGCGCAGAAAGTCGGCCGGCACGCGGCCCGCGCGCTCCCAGGAATCGGCCTCGGCGCGCACCCGCTCGCGCGCGAACGCCCGCGCCATCTCGCGCACCATGCGCTGTTCGTCGGTCAGGATCATCGCTCGGCTCCCGGCCGCTGCCATCCGGCCGGCGCTTCTAGCAGAAAGCGCCCGCTGCCGCCAGAAACGGCGAGGCGGTCTAGAAGAGCTGGAAGCCGACCTCGACGCGCAGACCCGCCGCAAAGGCGTTCTTGAGCGCCGGATCGGTGCCGGGATTGATGATCAACTGGAAGTCCGGCTGCAGCGCCAGCCAGTCGGCGGCCTCGATGCGCCAGGTGAATTCGACATTGATCTCGCGTTTTTCGACGGCATTGCCCGTCAGAGCGGCGAAGCGCCGGAAACTGTCGCCATTGCGCGCGGCGGCAACCGCCAGCCCGATCCGGTCCGCATCGCGTCCCGGGATGGCGCCGGTGTAGACGAGGCCTGCGCCGATGTACTGGTCGAGCCGGTTGATCCGCCCGTCCGCGATCCCGAAGCGGACCCAGCCCTGCAGCCCCTGATCGCCATCCCCATGCTCGTGGTAGAGCGGGCCATGAACGAAGGCATAAAGGCCGTTGTTGCCGCGATGCCGCTCGGCCGGCAGGCCCAGCGCCTCCTCGATGCCGGCAAAGCGCGCGGTATAGCCCCAGGCGCCTACGACGAAGCGCCAGCCCGATGCGAGATGAAGATCCGCCTCGCCGACGAGCAGCTCGCCCTCCCCGTCCGTGAACTTCAGCGCCGCGCGGCGGGGATGGTTCCGGGTGCCGGCGACCGCGTCGAAGGCGGCGAAGCGCAGCGAGAACCGCTCATCGGGCGCAAGCTGGATCCGCGCACCCGCCATGGTGATGGGAAAGATGGAGGGACCGCTCTCGCCGGTCTGCGAAAAGTCGGGCCCGATGCCGTGCGAGCTGAGGATCATGAGCCCGGCCGGCTCGATGGCGTCGAACTCGGCGTTCAGATCCATGAAGCCGAGCTTCACGCTCACACGGTCCGCGAACAGGTTCTGTTCGTACCAGGCCTCGAAGATCCGCCAGATGCGGTCGTTGTCTATGTTCGAGACGACCTGAAGGTCTCCGACGATATCGGAGAACGTCTTCTTGTTGTTGTGGAGCACGTAGAAGAAGAATGTGCCGCCGTCCGCCCCGAAGGTCTCAGAGGGCACGGTGAGCATCAGGTCGAGATTGTCGAGATGGCGCGCATCCCGCCGGATTCCGCCGCTGAGATTCCCCCAGATCTCGCCGGTGTAGACGACCTCGAACTCGATCGGGTCGTACCAGCGCGCGCCGCGCTCATCCCGGTCGTGCGCGGCCTCGCGGCCCTCGGTCGTGCGCTGCGGCTCGGGTTCGGGCGCGGGTATGTCCGCTTCGGCCATGACCACCGCGGCCGGTTCGGCGATGGGCGGCACAAACGGGGCCGCCTCTCCGCCGCTCTGAGCCATGGCGGTGGGGAAAGTCAGCATGAACGCGCCGACGTGCAAGATGCAACGCACGGCAGGTGACGCAACCTTTCTCCGCGCCCGAGGGCGAGTTTGTCCCTTGAACATGGGCTTCGCTTTTCTTTGAGGACACGTTCGGCGCGCCGGCGGCCCGACGAGGAGCCAAGGTGAGATCGGAATTCTGGGGCCAAGCCGCTCGGGCCGGTGAGGGGAGCCGGCGCGCGACGGGCAGGGTCGCCCCCTGCCCGCCTCGTGTCACGCCGCTTCCTCAGAACGCACGCGGTGGAGGAACTGGTCGACCTCGTGGCGCAGCCGCTCGGCCTCGCGCGTCAGCGAGTCCGCGGCATCCAGAACCTCGCGCGCCTGGCTGCCGCTTTCGTCCGCGGCGGACTTCACGGTGGAGATGCCCTGCATCACCTCCTGCGTACCCTGCGAGGCATGCTGCGTGTTCTGGGAGATGTCACGGGTCGCCGCGCTCTGCTCCTCGACGGAGGCCGAGATCGCGCCCGCGATCTCGTTGAGTTCCTTGATCGCCCGCGTGACCTCCTGAATGCCCACCACTGCCTCGCGCGTCGCCTCCTGAATGGCGGAGATCTGGGCGGCGATCTCGTCGGTGGCCTTGGCCGTCTGGGCCGCGAGCGACTTGACCTCGCCCGCCACCACGGCGAAGCCCTTGCCCGCCTCGCCGGCGCGCGCCGCCTCGATGGTCGCATTGAGCGCCAGAAGATTCGTCTGGGCGGCGATGTCGTTGATCAGCTCGACCACCTCGCCGATCTTCTGGGCGGCATCGGCCAGCCAGGTGATGCGCAGGTTCGCCTGCTCCGCCTTGCGGGTGCTTTCATCCGCCACGCGTGCGGAATCCTTCACGCGCTCCAGAATGTTGTTGATGGCGTAGGTGAGCTCCTCGGCGGCTGCGGCGACCACCGTCACGTTATTGGCCGCCTGCTCGGTTGCCTGATGCGTGGTGTCGGCAACGGCGCTCATCTTCTCCGTGCGGTCGACCATGTTCTTCGCCGCACCCCGCACCTGCATCGAGGCGCTTGCCACCTGCTCGGCGACGGCCTTGACCGAGCTTTCAAACTGCGCCGCAAGGGCGAGCAGCTCCTCGCGCCGGCGGCGGCGGGCCTCCTCGCGGGCCCGGGCCTCCTCCTGCTGGCGCCTCAGCTCGGCCTCGCGCCGCTCCTGCTCGAGACGCGCCTCCTGCTCCCGGCGGGCCGCCTCCTCGCGGGCGCGGGCCGCCTCGAGCTCCGCCTGCTCGGCCAGCACCTCGCGGAAGCGCTGGATCGCCCGCGCCATCGTGCCGACCTCGTCGCCACGATCCTGATAGGGAATCCTCGCCTGCTGATCGCCCCCGATCACGGACTCGAGGGCAGCTGTCACGTCGGCAACGGGCTTTGCGATGTTGGCACGCAGGAAGCCGGCGCACAGAAGCGCGACCAGCAGCCCGAGCGCGCTGATGATCAGCGTCAGGCGCGATCGTGCACGGCCAAGATCGACCGCTTCGTCGAGCCGGGTGGAAAGAGCGGCGATGCGGGCATCCGAATAGCGGTTGCCCTCGGCGATCAGGGCGCCCACCGCCTCGTCCAGCTTGGCCGCCGTGGCGTCGAACTCGCCCATCAGCCTGTTGCCGCCCGCCGGGCCTTCCGCAATGTAGGCGCGCGCCATTTTCTGGCCCATCTCGTAGAAGGGCGGAAACGCCGCATCGACCGCGTCGAGACGCTCAAGCAGCGAATCCAGCCCGAGATCCGCGGCGATCTTTCGTGCCTCGGCCATCGCGGCATGAAAGCGCTCGGCGTTCTCGGCGGCCTCGTCGAAGCCGCTGTCGAGTCCGTCGCGCCCGCGCGTGGCCGAGATGTCCGTCAAGAACTGCTGGACCTGAATGATGGCGCGCTGGATTTCGCCGAGCTGCCGGACGAGCGGCACGACACCATTCTTGACGACGGTTCCGAGCCGCCGTGCATCCTCGAGGTTGTTCTCCATTCTCAGCAAAGACGTCTCCGTCTCGACCGCGAGCACGAGAAACGCCGCGCTGAGCACCCCGAAGGCCGCGAACAGCTTTACGGAAATGCTCATGTTCCGGATTTTCCCTGCAACCGCAGATGCCAGCCGCATCGACACTCTCCCTTTCACGCCCTCATCCCCGACCCGTTTCCATGCGGGACGGGAGTCCGGTCCATTTCGCCCGCCGCTCAGGCAACAGCCCCAATTCCGAAAGATCTATTGGGCATGAACCTCTAAGGTTAAGAGAATACTCTGCCGCCGGTACGTATACATCCCAGGTTCAGACCATTTCACAGATTCGAGTTGTGATTGGCGGAAAATGACAAATGATTTGTGGTAAAAAGGCTCCCGGGACCGCCTGCCGCCGACGTTCCGCGCATTGTCAGGAGCCGATGGCCGCGACACCGTTGCGGCTTGCGGCCGCCGGAGAAATTCGCAGACTCGAGGGGTCCGGCACCCCGTTCCCGAGCTGGATCGCCGGCGCAGCCTGGACATGAACGGTTCCCTTCCGCATGGCACCGCCCCCTGCCGTTCCGCTCATTGTCCCTTTGGCGTCGCGATTCGTTTGTCGTTGTTTGCGTGAAAATTCATGCAAAATCCTACGAAAGTGTGAACGGCGGTCTCGTTAACCATAATGATCACAAGAGCATGCGAATGAAGCGCCCGCCCCCGCAGCCGGGACGGGCGCTCAGCATGCGGCATTCTTCCAGTTGTGGTATTTCGCCCTGTTTCAAACCGGGGCGATCGCGGCCCCTCAGGCGGCGAGCTCGACGGCCACCGCCGTCGCCTCGCCGCCGCCGATGCACAGCGAGGCCACACCCCGCCTGCCGCCGGTGCGCTTCAGGGCATTCAGCAAGGTCACGATGATCCGCGCGCCGGAGGCCCCGATCGGATGCCCGAGCGCGCAGGCGCCGCCATAGACGTTCACCTTCTCGTGCGGCAGGCCGAGCTCCTTCATCGCCGCCATCGTCACCACCGCGAAGGCCTCGTTGATTTCGTAGAGATCCACCTCGTCCTTGCCCCAGCCCGCCTTCTCCAGCACTTTGCGGATGGCGCCGACGGGAGCCGTCGTGAACCACTCCGGCTCCTGGGAGTGGGTCGCATGCGCGCGGATCTCCGCGAGCACCGGCAGACCGCGCTTTTCCGCCTCCGACCGGCGCATGATGATGAGCGCCGCCGCCCCGTCGGAAATCGAGGAGGCATTCGCCGCCGTCACCGTGCCGTCCTTGGCGAAAGCGGGTTTGAGCTGCGGGATCTTCTCGGGCTTCGCCTTGCGGGGCTGCTCGTCGATCGCGATCTCCACCTCGCCTCCGCGCGTCGGCACCTTCACGGGCACGATCTCGGCCGCAAACGAGCCGTCTTCGCCCGCCTTCAGCGCCCGCTTCAGGCTTTCCAGCGCATAGGCGTCCTGCTGCTCGCGGGTGAACTGGTAGTGACGGGCGGTGTTCTCGGCGAACACGCCCATCAGCTTGCCGCGGTCATAGGCGTCCTCGAGCCCGTCGAGGAACATGTGGTCCTTGACCTCGCCGTGGCCGAGGCGATAGCCGCCGCGCGCCTTGGGCAGCAGGTAGGGCGCGTTGGTCATGCTCTCCATGCCGCCGGCCACGACGATGCGGTTGGTGCCGGCCAGGATCGAGTCGTGGCCGATCATCACCGCCTTCATGCCCGAGCCGCACATCTTGTTGACGGTGACCGCCCCGGCCTTGTCGGGGATGCCGGCCGCCTTGGACGCCTGGCGTGCGGGCGCCTGGCCCTGGCCCGCCGGCAGCACGCAGCCCATGATCGTCTCGTCCACGTCCTCCGCAGACACGCCGGCCCGCTCCAGCGCCGCGCGGATCGCCGCGGCACCCAGCTCCCAGGCCTGCAGCGGCGCAAGCTCGCCGAGCAGCCCTCCCATCGGCGTGCGCGCCGCACCGACGATGACAACCGGATCCTTGTCAGCCATGATCGCTCTCCCTCATGCGTGCCGTCCCGGCGCCCGATCTGCTGCGCCGCAGCATTCCGGTCTTCCCTACTCCCCTGCCCGACCATTGGCAAGCATCACGCCTTGCCATGCGGCGGAACCGACGCTATCGCGGCCGCACGGGTTCCCTTCAGGCACAGGCGGACGGAATCGCGCATGACGGATCGGACGAAGGATACGCGCCCGCCTTCCACGAGCGCGGTCGGCGTGCTGATGGCGGTGGGCCTGGTCGCGGGGGGCGCGATCGGCGGCTTCGGCTTCGCCAGCCCCGCGCCCGGGGCGCTCATCGGCGGCGTGCTCGGGATCGCCCTCGGCCTGCTGCTCGACCGGCTGCGGCGCAGCTGAGCGCCGCCCGCCTTCTCGCTCAGGCGGCCCGGGCCGCGCCCGCCGCCTGGAGCGCGCGCCAGACGCGCCAGGGGGTCGCCGGCATGTCGATGTGGGTGACGCCGTCCTCCCACAGCGCGTCCAGCACCGCATTGATGACGGCCGGGCACGCGCCGATTGTGCCCGCCTCGCCGCAGCCCTTGATGCCCAGCGGATTGGTGCGGCAGGGAATCTCGCGCCAGGTGAAGTCGATCCGGCACAGATCGGCGGCGCGCGGCAGCGGATAGTCCATGAAGCTGCCGGTCAGCAGCTGGCCGTCCTCGTCGTAGAGCACCGCCTCGCCCAGCGCCTGGCCGATCCCCTGCACGACGCCGCCGTGCACCTGGCCGGCGACCAGCATCGGATTGATGACGACGCCGAAATCATCCACCACCGTATAGCGCCGGAGCGCCACCTCGCCGGTCTCGGGGTCCACCTCCACTTCCGCGATGTGGCAGCCGTTCGGGAAGGTGGAGGCGGCGCGGCGATAGGTGGTGCGCACGTCGAGGCCGCCGCGCAGCTCCTCCGGCAGCTCCGCGGCGCGCCGGCGGGCCTCCTCGGCCAGCTCGAAGAGATCGATGCGGCGGTTGGCGGCGCGGGTGGCGAACTCGCCGTCCGCATAAGTGATGGCCCCGGGATCGAGACCCTCCAGCGCCGCCCAGACGGCGCGCCCGCGCGCGATGAGATCCTCGGCCGCGGCGACGCAGGCGTTGCCGATCATCTGCAGCGAGCGCGAGCCGCCGGTCCCGCCGCCGGTCGGCTTTCTTGCCGTATCCCCCTGGACCACGGTGATCCGCCCGGGATCGATGCCGAGGCGATCGGCCAGCACCTGCGGCCAGGCGGTTTCGTGGCCCTGGCCGTTGGACTGGGTGCCCACCAAAAGCTCGATCCGGCCGTCGTCCGTGAAATGCAGCTCCACCTCCTCCGTCGGCGCGCCCAGCGTGCATTCCACGTAATAGGCCATGCCGATGCCGCGGCGCTTCCCGCGCGCCCCGGATTCGCGGCGGCGGGCCGGAAAGCCCGCCCAGTCCGCGCGGCGCATCGCCTCCTCCATGGTGCCGAGGAAGTCGCCGCTGTCATAGGTGGCGCCGGTCGCATTGGTGTAGGGCATGGCGTCCGCCGGCACGAAATTGCGGCGCCGGATCTCGTCCTGCGTGAGCCCCAGCTCGCGCGCGGCCCGGTTCATCAGCCGCTCCAGCAGATAGGCCGCCTCGGGCCGGCCGGCGCCGCGGTAGGCGTCCACCGGCTGGGTGTGGGTGTAGACGCCGGTCACCTCCTGGAAGACCTTTTCGATGCGGTAGGGGCCGGGCACCACCTGCAGCGGCGCAAGGGTCGCGATCGCCGGCGCGTAGTTCGACAGATAGGCTCCCATGTTCGCCAGCGTGGCGATGCGGTAGGCGATCGCGCGGCCGTCGGCATCGAAGGCGAGCGCCGCGCGGGTGACGAGGTCGCGGCCGTGGGTGTCGGACAGGAAGGATTCGTTGCGGTCCGCCGTCCAGCGCACGGGCCGTTCGAGCAGCCGGGCGGCCGCCATCGCCATCACGTATTCGGGATACAGAAAGCTCTTCATCCCGAAGCCGCCGCCGACATCGGGCGTGATCAGGCGGATGCGCGCCTCGTCTTCGCCGAGGATGCGCGCCAGCTGATGCAAGAGCCCCTCCACCCCCTGGCTGCCGAGCCAGGCGGTGTATCCCTCCCCGGCGCTGAAGCGCGCGACGATGGCCCGCGGCTCCATCGCGCAGGGGGCGACCCGCTGATTGCGGATGGCGATCTCGGTGACATGGGCGGCCTTCGCGAACAGCGCCTCGACTTCCCCGCGATCGCCGAAGCGCCAGGTGAAGGCGCGGTTGCCCGCGGCATCCGGGTGAACGAGCGGGGCGCCGTCTTCGACCGCGCGCGCGGCATCGGCCACCACGTCTTCCTGCTCGTAGTCGAGCATCACGAGATCCCGCGCCGCTTCGGCCGCCGCGCGGGTTTCGGCGACGATGAAGGCGAGCGCCTCGCCGACATGGCGCACGATTCCGTCCGCGAACACCGGCCGGCCGTGGACCACGCCGTCCTGCGGCGGGGCCAGGCAGGGGATCTCGTTCGCAACCCCCATCTCCTTCAGCGTGGCCGCGGTCAGCACCGCCGTCACCCCCGGTGCCGCCGCCGCCTCCGAGACGTCGAGCTCGGTGATCCGGCCGTGGGCGAAGGGCGCGCGCAGCACGAGGCCGACGAGCTCGCCGTCGAGACGGATGTCGTCGGTATAGCGGCCGCGGCCGGTCAGGAACCGCCGATCCTCCCGCCGTCTCAACGGCTGCCCGATGCCGAACTTGCGCATGGCCTCGACCTCCCGCACGCGCCGCCGGCGACACCGGCGGATGCTCCTTTCCTGTGCCCGCCTTTTTCACCCCTTGCGCGGACGCTGGCAAGGCTCCATCTTGGCGGGGCCGCAGATGAGGACGGGCGATGGACGCTGCCTTGTTCCCCACCCCGCCGGAGCCGGGAGCCGCTGATGCGGCGCGCCCGCTCGTCGATCCGTTCGGCCGGCGCATCACCTATCTCAGGCTGTCGGTGACCGACCGCTGCGACCTGCGCTGCCGCTACTGCATGCCGGCGCGCCCGCGCTTCCTGCCGAAGGCCGAGGTGCTCAGTCTGGAAGAGCTCGTCGCCATCGCCGACGCCTTCATCGCCCGGGGCGTGACCAAGATCCGGCTCACCGGCGGCGAGCCGCTGGTGCGCAAGGGTGTGGAGAGGCTGATCGCCGCCCTCGGCGCGCGGCTCGGCCGGGGGCTCGAGGAGCTGTCGGTCACGACCAACGGCCAGCAGCTGGTCCGCTTCGCCCCGATCCTGCGCGATGCGGGGATGCGGCGGATCAACGTCTCGCTCGATACCCTCGATCCCGTGACCTACGCGCGGATCACCCGCGGCGGCGCCATCGCGCCGGTACTGGACGGCATCGCGGCCGCACGCGCGGCGGGACTCGGCGTCAAGCTCAATGCGGTCGTGATGCGCGGCGTGAATGATGCCGGACTCGACGAGCTGATCGCCTTCGCCGGCCGGCAGGGCTGCGATCTCACCCTGATCGAGCCGATGCCGCTGGGCGCCAGCGAGGACGGCCCGCGCAGCCTGCAGTTCGTGCCGCTCGTGGAGCTGGCGAAGGAGCTGGCGCGGCGCTGGACGCTGACTCCCCTGCCCCATCATTCCACCGGCGGTCCCGCGCGCTATGTGCGGGTGGAGGAAACCGGGCGTCTTCTCGGCTTCATCACGCCGCTCTCCCACAACTTCTGCGCCGGCTGCAACCGCGTGCGGGTGAGCGCGACGGGCCGGCTGTATCTGTGTCTGGGCTCGGGCGACGGCTTCGACCTCAAGGGCACGCTGCGCGCGCAGGGGGTGAGCGGACTCGATCGTCTGCTCGACCGCCTGATCCGGGTCAAACCGGCGCGCCACGCCTTCGAAAGCGAAATGGACCGCGCCGAACCCGCCCTCGCCCGCCACATGCATGTGACGGGGGGCTGAGCCGGCCACCCCGGCCGACAGGCCCGCCGTCGCAGGAAGGCGACAGGTGGCCGCAGCGGACTTGCGGGGGCCCGCACGCAGGTCCTAGAGCCCGGCAACGGGTCGGAGCAGCGCCCGTGTGCGCCTGCTGCGGGCGGCAGGCATGTGGACGGACCGGTACATGAGGAAGGCCGTTACCATCCTTCTGATCGTCATGGCCGTCGGGGCCTTCGGCTTCGGCGGCTGGCTGCTGTGGGCCGGCGGCCGCGACGGTGGCCGCGGCGGCTGGGGCGAGGACACGCCGGGGGTCGAGGTCGCCCCGGCCGCGTCCATGCGCTTCGTCGACCGGATCGAGGCGCTCGGCACGGCGATCGCCAACCAGTCGGTGACGCTCACCGCCCAGGTGACGGAGACGGTGACCCGCATCAATTTCGAGGACGGGCAGCTGGTGCATGAAGGCGAGATCATCGTCGAGCTCGACCATGCCGAAGAGGACGCCCAGCTCGCCGAAGCCGAAGCCCAGCTCAAGGAGGCCGAGCGCCAGCTCAAGCGCATCCGGGAGCTGGTCGCGCGCGGGAACGCCACCGAGGCGGCGCTCGACCAGCAGCTGCGCGACGTCGCCCAGGCACGCGCCCGCGTCGCCCAGGCCCGGGCGCGCATCGCAAGCCGGGTGATCCGCGCCCCCTTCGACGGCGTGCTGGGCCTGCGCCAGGTCAGCCTCGGCGCGCTGGTGACCCCGGGCACGGTCATCACCACCATCGACGACATCGACCCGATCCTGCTCGATTTCTCGGTGCCGGAGCGGTTTCTGTCGGCGCTCCGCGTCGGCCAGACGATCCGGGCGCACGCCGCGCCGTTTCCGGACCGCCTCTTCACCGGGCGCATCGTCGCGATCGCCTCGCGGGTCGATCCCGTCACCCGCGCGGTGACCGTGCGGGCCGAGCTGCCGAATGCCGACGGCGCCCTGCGCCCGGGCATGCTGCTCACCGTCGAGGTGATCGGCCGCGAGCGCACGTCTCTCGCCGTGCCGGAGGAGGCGCTGCTGCTGATCGGCCGGCAGCACTACGTCTATGTGATCGGCCCGGACGGGACGGCGGAACAGAGGCGGGTCGCCATCGGCCAGCGCCTGCCGGGGATCGTCGAGATCACGCAGGGGCTGAAATCCGGCGAGAAGGTGGTGGTCGCGGGCATCCTGCGCCTCAGGCCGGGGGTGAAGGTCCGGATCCTCAAGGAGCATCCGCCGGTCGGGCAGGAGCCGCAGGCGGCGGTCTCGTGAGGAGGGAGGCGCGGCAATGCTGATCTCGGACATCGCGGTCAAGCGGCCGGTGTTCGCCACCGTCGTGAGCCTGCTGCTCGTCGTCTTCGGCATCGTGAGCTTCACGCGCCTGCCCGTGCGCGAGCTGCCCAACATCGACCCGCCCATCGTCTCCGTGCGCACGGACTATCCGGGTGCGTCGGCGGCCGTGGTCGAAACCCGCATCACCCAGGTCATCGAGGACCAGGTGGCTGGCATCCAGGGCATCAAGTCGATCTCGTCGACGAGCGAGGACGGCTCGTCCAATGTCGTCATCGAATTCACCCTGAGCCGGGACATCGACGCCGCCGCCAACGACGTGCGCGACCGGGTGAGCCGCGTGCTCGACCGGCTGCCCGAGGAGGCCGATCCGCCCGAGATCGCGAAGGTGGACAGCGACACGCGGCCGATCATGTGGTTCTCGCTGTCCTCGCCGGCCATGGACGTGCCGGCGCTCACCGATTTCGCGGAGCGCAACATCGTCGACCGGCTGAGCGTGGTCGAGGGGGTCGCCCGTGTCCAGATCGGCGGCCAGCAGCGCTATGCCATGCGCATTTATCTCGACCGCCAGGCGATGGCCGCGCGCGCTCTGACGGTGGCGGACGTGGAGGCGGCACTGAGAAGCGAGAACGTCGAGCTGCCCGGCGGCAGTCTCGAGTCCCGCGCCCGGAATCTCATCGTGCGCATCGAGCGCGGCTACAACCGCCCCGAGGACTTCGCCCAGCTCGTCATCGCCCGCGGCGCCGACGGCCATCTGGTGCGCCTCGGCGAGATCGCGCGGGTGGAGATCGGCCCCTTCAACGACAAGACGGCCTTTCGCGGCAACGGCGTGCCCAGGGTGGGCATCGGCATCGTCCGGCAATCCAACGCCAACGACCTGGCGGTGGCGAGAGCCGTGCACCAGGCCGTGGAGCGCATCCGCGAGACGCTGCCCGAGGGCGTGACGCTCGAGGAGAGCTTCGATTCCACCATCTTCATCTCGGCGGCCATCGCCGAGGTCTACAAGACGCTGTTCATCGCCATGGGGCTGGTGGTGCTGGTGCTCTACCTCTTCCTCGGCTCCGTGCGCACCGTCCTGGTGCCGGCGGTGACCGTGCCGGTCTCGATCATCGCCGCCTTCACCGTGATGGCGGCCTTCGGGCTGTCCATCAATCTGCTCACCCTGCTGGCACTGGTGCTGGCCATCGGGCTCGTCGTCGATGACGCGATCGTCGTGCTGGAAAACATCTACCGGCGCGTGGAGGAAGGCGAGCCGCGGCTGCACGCCGCCTTCCACGGCACGCGCCAGGTGGGCTTCGCCGTGATCGCGACCACGCTCGTGCTGATCGCGGTCTTCGTGCCCATCGCCTTCCTTCAGGGCAATGTCGGCCGGCTGTTCGCCGAGCTCGGGATCGCGATGGCGGCCGCGGTCGGCTTCTCCTCGCTGGTCGCGCTGACGCTGACCCCCGTCATGTGCGCGCGCATGCTGGTGCGCGAGGGGCCCAAGCCCCGCTTCAACCGCTGGCTCGACCGGCAGTTCGCGCGGCTCAAGCGCGGCTACGAGGCCGTCCTCGTCGATCTCATGGACCGCCGGCTGCTCGTCTTCGGCCTGTTCCTCGCGCTCTTTGCGCTGATCGCGGGGCTCATCAGGGTGCTGCCGCAGGAGCTGACCCCGCGCGAGGACCGCGGCTCCTTCTTCATCAGCCTGCGCGGGCCCGAGGGCGCCGGTTTCGACTACATGCGCAAATGGGTGCAGGAGATCGAAAAGCGCACGATGTATCTCGTCAACGAGACGCATGAGGCGCGGGTCGTCATCACCCGCACCGACGGCGACAACACCGCCTTCGGCATCGTCGTGCTGGAGCCCTGGCACCAGCGCAAGCGCTCGGCCGAGGAGATCATCGATGAGCTGCGCCGGCGCTATGCGGACGTCACGGGGCTGGACGCCTTCGTCGTGATGCCGCAGGCGATCGCGCGCGGGCGCGGATCCCCCGTGGAGTTCGTGATCGGCGGCGACACCTATGAGGATCTCGCCCGCTTCAAGGCGATCCTCGCCGAGGAGGTCCGCAGGATCCCGCAGATCGTCGAGCCCGATTTCGACTACCGCGAGACCCAGCCGCAGCTGCGCGTGCGGGTCGACCGCGACCGGGCGGCGGATCTCGGCGTCTCGGTGGCCGTCATCGGCCGCACGCTGGAGACCCTGCTGGGCGGGCGCCGGGTCACCACCTTCATCGACCGCGGCGAGGAGTACGACGTGCTGCTGAGAGCCGAGGACGCCGACCGGCAGGTGCCCTCGGATCTCGCCAACATCTACGTCCGCTCCGCGCGCACCGGGGCGCTCGTGCCGCTTTCCAGCGTCGTGAAGATGGTCGAGGAGGCGGGCCCGGCGACGCTGAACCGCTACAACCGCGTGCGCGCGCTGACCCTTTCCGCCCAGCTTGCGCCGGGTGCGACGCTGGGCGAGGCGCTCGCCGCGCTCGAGAAGGTGGTGCGCGAGCGCATACCCGATGCGGTGAGCATCGACTACAAGGGCGAAAGCCGCGAGTTCAAGGAGGCGGGCGGGGCCGTCGCCTTCACCTTCGCGATGGCCTTCCTCGTCGTCTATCTCGTGCTCGCGGCCCAGTTCGAAAGCTTCATCCACCCCTTCGTGATCATGCTCACGGTGCCGATGGCGGCGGCCGGCGGCCTGCTCGCGCTGTATCTCGGCGGGTCCACGCTCAACATCTACAGCCAGGTGGGTCTCATCATGCTGATCGGGCTGGCCGCCAAGAACGGCATCCTGCTCGTCGAGTTCGCCAACCAGCTGCGCGATCAGGGCCGGGATGTGCGCCCGGCCATGATCGAGGCCGCCGGCATCCGGCTGAGGCCGATCCTCATGACCTCGTTCTCGACCGTGATGGGGGCGGTGCCGCTCATCCTCGCCACGGGGCCGGGTTCCGCCAGCCGGCTGACCATCGGGCTCGTGATCTTCGGCGGCGTGTTCCTGTCGACCTTCCTGACGCTGCTGGTCATCCCCGTGATCTACGACCTGCTCGCGCCGTTCACGCGCTCGCCCGGCTACGAGGCCGCGCGGCTCGCCCGGCAGGAACGCGAGCTGGCCGCAAAGGCGCATGGCGCGCACCCGGCCGAGTGAACCAGCGCCCATGTGACCGCCGACCCGGCCGGCCGGTGCGCCTCGGCAGGCGACATCTCCCATATGCGTCGTTCGCCGGCTTGACCGGCGAACCCAACCCGCAGTGGTGACGGCACCCGGCTCAAGAGATCGGCCCCGCCACCGGCTGGACCCGCCGGTCAAGCCGGCGGGTGACGAGGTAGGGGGCACACCGGCGGTAACGCCCCCCTTTGCGTCGTTCGCCGGCTTGACCGGCGAACCCAGCCCACAGTGGTGACGGCACCCGGCTCGGGAGATCGGCCCGCCGCCGGCTGGACCCGCCGGTCAAGCCGGCGGGTGACGAAGAAAAAGATGCGTCGACACAGGTGATGATCGCGAGCGCGCGCCGGCAGGGAACGATGGGGGGCGCCGGCGGTGATACGGCTCTTTCGCGTCGTTCGCCGGCTTGACCGGCGAACCCAGCCCACAGTGGTGACGGCACCCGGCTCGGGAGATCGGCCCGCCGCCGGCTGGACCCGCCGGTCAAGCCGGCGGGTGACGAAAAATCATGTTGGCGGGTGACGAAGAGATGGTGCTGGCGGGTGACGAAGAGATGGTGCTGGCGGCTGACCCTCTCCTCTCTCGTCATTCGCCGCGAAAGCGGCGAATCCAGCCGACAATGCAGGCGATCCGGGTGCTGCTGGGCGGCCCGGCTGCCTGTTGGATCCGCCGATCAAGTCGGCGGATGACGAGGTGAGGGACTGGACCCGCCGACCGAGCCGGCCGGTGACGCTCGGAGAGGGAGTGCCGGGAGCCGCCGGCCGATCCGATCACTGATGACGGATCGCTGCTGACTCATCACTGATCACTGATCACTGATGACTGATCACTGATGACCGATACGTCGTTCGGCCGCCGTCTCGGCCCATTCCGCGCGCACGGCGGGATCCGTCTCCGCCGCCTCGCCCCGGCGCCGGGCGACCCGCCATGAGGCGGCATCCGCGAGCCGGCCGTAGGCCCACACGGCGTGGAGGCGCACCAGCGGCTCCGGATGCGCAAGATGCGGCCGCACCGCTTGCGCGAGCGCCGGGTCGCCGCTGTTTCCCGCCGCCACCAGCAGGTTGCGCAGGAAGCCGTGATGGCCGGCGCGCCGCACCGGCGTGCCGGCGAACAGCGCATCGAAGTCGGACGCCTCGAGAGCGAGCAGATCCGCAAGGGGCAGTCCCGCAAGCTGCGGGCGCAGCGCGAGCGCCGTCTCCCGCGCGGCGGCCGCGAACTTGTTCCACGGGCAGACCGCCAGACAGTCGTCGCAGCCGAAGACGCGGTTGCCGATGAGCGGGCGCAGCGCCCGCGGGATGGGCCCGCGGTTTTCGATCGTCAGATACGAGATGCAGCGCCGCGCATCGAGCACGTAGGGCGCGGGGAAGGCATCCGTCGGACATGCGTCCAGACAGCGCCGGCAGCGCCCGCAATGGTCCGCATGCGGTTCGTCGGCCGGCAGCGGCCGGTCGAGGAGCAGCGCGCCCAGAAACAGCCAGGACCCGTGCCGGCGCGAGACGAGATTGCTGTGCTTGCCCTGCCAGCCGATCCCGGCCAGCCGCGCGAGAGGCTTTTCCATGAGCGGGGCGGTGTCCACCGCGATCCGGGCGGTGAGCCCGAGCTCCTCGGCCACGCGTTTGAGCCGCCTCAGCCGCCCGCCGACGACCTTGTGGTAGTCCTTGCGCCGGGCGTAGACCGAGATCGCCGCCTCGCGCCCACGGGTGGTGGCGGCGAGCGGGTCCCCGGCCGGGGCGTAGCTGAAGCCCAGCATCAGGATGCTCTTCACGGGCGGCCAGTAGCGGCGGGGATCGGCCCGTTCCTCGGCGCGCGCGGCCATCCAGGCCATCTCCCCGTGGCAGCCGCGCCGCAGCCACTCCTCAAGACGCGCACCCGCCCCCTCGCGCGCCAGCGCGTCCGCGGCGACGATGCCGGCCGCCGCGAAGCCCAGCTCGCGCGCCGCAGCCAGCAGGCGCGCGCGGATGGCTTCCGGCGCGAGCGCCGCCTTCGCCTCCCTTCCCCTATCGGCCACCGCCGGCGTCACCTAGAAATCCAGCTTCGCATAATGGGGCGCGGGCGGCAGACCCGGCAGCCGCTCGCCCAGCAGCCCGCGCACCGAGCGCCGGGACTTGACGCGCAGATACCATTCCTTTGCCGCCCCGTGGCGCGCCCAGTCGATGTCGCCGAAATAGTCGAGCACGAGCACATTGGCGGCCGCGGCGGCGTCGGCGAGCGTGAACCGCCGGCCCGCCAGGTAATGCCGGTGCTCGGCGAGATGGCCGATGTAGGCCAGATGGGTGCGCAGGTTCCGCTGGCCCGCCCTGAGCGCGCGGCTGTCCGGCTCGCCGAGTCTGAGGAAGCGCTTGAGAAACCGCTCGCCGGCGATGATCCGCGTCGCCTCGGCCACGCATTTGCCGAGGAACCACTGCACGAGCCGGCGCACTTCCGCGCGCGCGGCCGGGTCTGTCGGCATGAGCGGCGGTTCGCTCCAGCGTTCCTCGACGTATTCGCCGATGGCCACCGCATCGGCGAGCCCCCGCCGGCCATCCATGAGCACGGGCAGACGCCCGTCCGGGGCGTGCCGCAGAATGTGGTCCGGCCGCTCCCACGGCTTCTCGCGCCGGAGCGCGGCGGCGATCCCCTTCTCGGCAAGCAGGATGCGGACATAGAGCGAGGGGGCGTCGAACAGCGCATGATGCAGCGTCAGGGCCACCGCCTGCTGCGCCCCGGCGTCCGCCGCCCTTGATGCGCCCGCACCGTCCGTGGCAGGCGTCGGCGCCGAAACAGGCGCGGCCGAAGGTGAGGAAGGGGGGCTGATGCGCTCTTCGGTCATGACCGATCCCGTCCTGCGACTCTCGCACATCGCCAAGCGATTCGGAAGCACCGAGGCGGTGGCCGACATCTCGCTTGAGGCACGGGCCGGCGAGATCCTGGGCTTTCTGGGGCCCAACGGCGCCGGCAAGACCACCGCGATCAGGATCGCGCTCGGGATCCTGCGCCCGGACGCGGGCACGCGCGCGGTCTTCGGAGATCCCGAGCCGCTCAACCAGACGCGCCGCATCGGCTATCTGCCCGAAGAGCGCGGCCTCTACAAGTCCATGACTCCGGAAGGCGGGCTTGCGGGAAGGCTCGGGCGGCGCCATCTGCTCTCAAGGCTGCGCGGTGGCGGCGGCGCGGCCGCGTGAGCGGGCGGTTAAGCCGGGCTTTCGCGAGCCGGCAGGCGCTTTTTCTTGCGCGCGCGGCGGCGGCCTGTTGAAATGCGGCGGCCTTGACAGCGGCCCTGCGCCGCGCCACGGGTGAATCGGCTCCGGGGCGGCACGGGCGCCGGGGCGATGAATGGCGAGGACCGGCGAACCATCATGGACAGCGGATTGCCCTCTCGGGAACTGGCGGCGCTCGACCGCGTGGTCGTGCGCTTTGCGGGGGATTCGGGCGACGGGATCCAGCTCACCGGCACCCAGTTCGCCTCGGCGACGGCGCTGGCCGGCAACGATCTTGCCACCTTCCCCGACTATCCGGCGGAGATCCGCGCGCCCGCGGGCACGACGTTCGGCGTCTCCGCCTACCAGATCCAGTTCGGCTCGGGCTCGGTGCTCACCGCCGGCGACGAGCCGGACGTGCTGGTGGCCCTCAATCCGGCCGCGCTCAAGGTCAATCTTCCGGCCCTGCGCGAAGGGGCGCTGGTGATCGTGGACACCGGCGCCTTCACCACCCGCAACCTGCAGAAGGCGGGCTTCGAGACGAACCCCCTTACCGACGAGACGCTGAGCAAGTACCAGGTGCTCGCCATCGACATCTCGAAGCTCACCCTCGATGCGGTGAAGGACTTCGGGCTGTCCAACAAGGAGGCCCTGCGCTGCAAGAACATGTGGACGCTGGGCCTCGTCCTGTGGATGTTCACGCGGCCGCGCAAGCCGGTGATCGACTGGCTCGCATGCCAAGTTCGCGAACGATCCGCAGATCCGCGACGCCAACATCGCGGCGCTGAACGCCGGCCACGCCTTCGGCGAGACCGCGGAGCTCGGCTTCCACATTCCGCGCTACCGCGTCGCGCCGGCGCCGGTGGAGCCCGGCGAGTACCGCACGATCACGGGCTCCCAGGCCATCGCCTGGGGGCTGGTCGCGGCCGGGCTCAAGGCGGATCTGCCGGTGTTCTTCGGCTCCTATCCCATCACGCCGGCCTCGCCGATCCTGCATGAACTCGCGCGCATGCCGGCCTTCGGGGTGGAGACCTTCCAGGCCGAGGACGAGATCGCCGCCATCTGCGCCGCGATCGGTGCGTCGTATGCGGGCGCCATCGGGGTTACCTCGAGCTCGGGGCCCGGGATCGCCCTCAAGACCGAGGCGCTGGGCCTTGCGATCGCCGTCGAGCTGCCGCTCGTCGTCATCAATTCCCAGCGCGGCGGACCGTCCACCGGCCTGCCCACCAAGACGGAGCAGTCGGACCTCTACCAGGCCGTCTTCGGCCGCAACGCCGACGCGCCGCTCGTGGTGCTCGCGGCCTCGACCCCGGGCGACTGCTTCGATGTCGCGATCGAGGCGGTGCGGATCGCGCTGCAGTTCATGACGCCGGTGATCCTGCTCACCGACGGCTACATCGCCAATGCCGCGGAACCCTGGCGGCTGCCGGATCTCGACGCTTTGCCCGCGATCGCGAACCGCAAGCCGGCGCCGGGCAGCATCACGCCGCCCTTCAACCCCTTCATGCGCGACCCGGAGACGCTGGCGCGCCCCTGGGTGGTGCCCGGCATGCCGGGGCTGATGCACCGCATCGGCGGGCTCGAGAAGTCGGCCGAGACCGGCGACATCTCCTATGATCCCGCCAACCACCAGAAGATGACGGAGCTCAGAGCCGCGAAGATCGCGCGGGTGGCGGACTTCATTCCCGAGCAGCAGGTCTCCTTCGGGCCCGATCACGGGCGGCTTGCGGTGGTCGGCTGGGGATCCACCTTCGGGGCGATCGACCAGGCGGTGCGGCTGGCGCGTGCGCAGGGGCTGGAGGTCAGCCACATCCACCTGCGCCACCTCAATCCGATGCCGAAGAACCTCGGCACGCTGCTCTCCCGCTTCGACCGGGTGCTGGTGCCCGAGCTCAACATGGGCCAGCTCGCGACCCTTCTGCGCGACCGCTTCCTCATCCCGGTGCGCCAGCTCAACAAGGTCGCCGGCCAGCCCTTCAAGGTGCGCGAGGTGCTGGCGGCGATCACCGAGGCGGCGGCCGGCGAGACCCCGCAGGCGGCGGAGTGAATGCCATGAACGAGATGCCCTTGAAGCTCACCGCGAAGGACTACGCCTCGGACCAGGAGGTGCGCTGGTGCCCGGGCTGCGGGGACTATGCGATCCTCAAGTCCGTCCAGCGCACGCTCGCCGAGATCGGCGCGGATCCGGCGAAGACGGTGTTCGTCTCCGGCATCGGCTGCTCGTCGCGCTTTCCCTACTACATGGCCACCTACGGCTTTCACACCATCCACGGCCGCGCGCCGGCGATCGCGACCGGCATCAAGCTCGTCAATCCGGCGCTCGACGTGTGGGTGGTCACGGGTGACGGCGACGGCCTGTCGATCGGCGGCAACCACCTGCTGCATGCGCTCCGCCGCAACGTCGGCCTCAAGATCCTGCTCTTCAACAACGAGATCTACGGGCTGACCAAGGGCCAGTATTCGCCCACTTCGGCCCGCGGCACGCGCTCGCCGTCCACGCCCTACGGCTCGATCGACACGCCGGTGAGCGCCTGCGCCTTCGCGCTCGGTGCGCGGGCGAGCTTCATCGCCCGCAGCATCGACACCCACCAGAGCCACCTGCCCGAGGTGCTGAAAGCCGCGCATGCGCATCCCGGTGCCGCCTTCGTCGAGATCTTCCAGAACTGCATCGTCTACAACGACGGGGTGTTCGACGATTTCGCCGCGCGCGAGGTGCGCGCCGAGCGCACGATCGAGGTCCGCCACGGCGAACCGCTGATCTTCGGCGCGGCCCGCAACCGGGGGCTCAGGGTCGATCCCGCGCGCTGCCGGCTCGAGGTGGTCGAGATCGGCAAGGACGGGGTCTCGGAGTCCGACATCCTCGTGCATGACGAGACCAATCCCCATCTCGCGCAGATGCTGATCGAGATGGAGGGCCCGGATTTCCCCGTCGCGATCGGCGTGATCTACCGGGATCCGCGCGACGCCTACGAGGAGGCGTTCAACCGCCAGCTTGCGGAGATCCGCGAAAAGACGGGCCGGCCCGATTTCGCCGCCTGGATCCGCCGCGGCCACGTCTGGACCGTCGGCAAGGAGGGCGTGCACCCCGAACCGGCGGCCTGAGCGACGCGTCCTCGGCCCGCGGCGCGGCCGCCCGCGGCCGTGTCTTCGGGACCTGCCGGCCCTCCGGTTCGTCTCCACGACGGCCTTTCTGCCCGCGGCGCTGCGTCCGTTTCTCCATCGCCCGCCGCCTGTTCGTTTTTTGTCGTCACGGGCCGTCCCTCTCTTATTCGTCACCCGCCGGCTCGACCGGCGGGTCCAACCCTTCCCTCGTCATCCGCCGACTTGATCGGCGGATCCAACCGGCAGCCGGGCCGCCCACCAGCACCGGGATCGCCTTCACCGTCGGCTGGATTCGCCGCTTTCGCGGCGAACGACGAGAAAAAGAAGGCGTCACCCGCCGGCTCGACCGGCGGGTCCAGCCGACGGCGGAGCCAACGCCCTGTGCCGGTGCCGGCGTCACCGTCTCATGGGTTTGCCGGTCAAGCCGGCGAACGACGCGTATGAGACGGTGTCGCCCGCCGTCGCGCACCCCCCAGTCGTGACCCGCCGGCTCGACCGGCGGGTCCAGCCGACGGCGGAGCCAACGCCCTGCGCCGGTGCGGGCGTCACCGGCTCATGGGTTCGCCGATCAAGTCGGCGAACGACGCGAAGGCGGGAACGTCACCCGCCGGCGCCTTTTCCCTGCGCATCAGCCCCGCCACGTTCTCATGTCCTCACCCGCCGGGACACTATTTTCTCGCCACCCGCCGGCTCGACCGGCGGGTCCAGCCCCTCACCTCGTCATCCGCCGACTTGATCGGCGGATCCAGCGGGCAGCCGGGCCGCTCACCAGCACACGGATCGCCTTCACCGCCTGCTGGATCCGCCGCTTTCGCGGCGAATGACGAAAGAGGAGAGCGTCCCGGCCGGCAGGCCGGGAGCGGGCCTAGCGCAGCGCGCGGGTAAGAAGCGTCACGAGCTCGGCGATCTTGGCCTCGCGGTCGGCCTCGTCGGGGGAGGCGAGGCTTGCCCGGATGCAGCTGCGCATGTGGTCTTCCAGCACCATCAGCTCGACCCTGGTCAGCGCCGCCTTCACCGCCTGGAGCTGCGTGAGGATGTCGATGCAATAGCGGTCGTCGGCCACCATCTGCTGCAGGCCGCGGACCTGCCCCTCGATGCGCCGCAGCCGGTTGAGCTTGTCCTTCGTTCTGAGCTGGCTGCCCGCCATGAGAAGGTCTCCTTGATTTCACGCCGCGAGCATGATACCCTATACCCGTATGTGACAAATAGCCTATCGCATGGATCCGCACCGCCGCAAGGGACGACGATCATGACGAACCACGACCACCCCACCGGCATGGACACGCCGTCGACCAGGACCGGAGCCGCCCGTGAGGAAGACGGCGTGCCACGCGCCTGCCACCATCACGACCGCCAGCCGCGCGCGGATGCCGGCCACGACGATCATGCCGGCAACCATGCCCCATTTCTGTCATCATTACCATGACCATCACCATGGCCGGGCCGCGCCCGCCGATCCCGACGCCATCTACACCTGCCCGATGCATCCCGAGGTGCGCCAGAAGGGCCCGGGCAGCTGCCCGATCTGCGGCATGGCGCTGGAGCCGCTGGCACCGGCGCTGGCGCAGGCGGATCTTGAGGAGGATGCCGAATACCGGATGATGTGGCGGCGCTTCGTGGTGAGCGCCGTTCTCTCCGTTCCTCTTCTTCTGATCGCGATGGGGCCCTGGGTGGGCCTGCCGGTCGCGGCCTGGCTCGGGCTCGACAGCCGCGCGCAGCATCTCCTCGAGCTTCTGCTCGCCAGCCCCGTGGTGCTCTGGGGCGCCTGGCCCTTCTTCGTGCGCGCCGTCAAGTCGCTCAAGGGGCTGAATCTCAACATGTTCACGCTGATCGGCCTCGGGGTTGCGGTGGCCTGGACCTACAGCCTCGTCGCGGCGCTCTGGCCCGGGATCTTCCCGCCGGCCTTCCGCGAGGCGGACGGCTCTGTGCCCGTCTATTTCGAGGCGGCCGCCGTGATCACGACGCTGGTCCTGCTCGGCCAGGTGCTGGAGCTCAGGGCCCGGCACCGCACCTCGGGCGCCATCCGCGCGCTGCTGTCGCTCGCCCCGCCCGAAGCCGTGCGCATCCGCGCCGACGGCAGCGACGAGGTGGTACCGGTGGCGGACGTGCGGGTGGGCGACCGGCTGCGCGTGCGCGAGGGCGAGAAGATCCCGGTCGACGGCCGCATCGTCCAGGGCACCGCCGTCATCGACGAATCCATGGTGACGGGCGAGCCGATCCCGGCGGAGAAGGGTCCCGGCGACACCGTGACGGGGGCCACCGTCGTCCTGCGCGGCAGCATCGTGATCAAGGCCGAGCGCGTCGGCACCGACACCGTGCTGGCCCGCATCGTGCAGCTGGTCGCCGAGGCCCAGCGCTCGCGTGCCCCGATCCAAGCGCTGGCGGACAGGGTGGCGGCCGTCTTCGTCCCCGTCGTCGTCCTTGTGAGCATCGTCACCTTCATCGTCTGGGGGCTGTGGGGGCCGGATCCGCGGCTCGCCCATGCGCTCGTCAACGCCGTGGCGGTGCTGATCATCGCCTGCCCCTGCGCCTTGGGGCTGGCCACGCCGATGTCGATCATGGTGGCGACCGGCAAGGGCGCGCAGCACGGCGTGCTCATCCGCAACGCCCGGGCGATCGAGCGGCTGGAGAAGGTCACCGCCGTGGTCGTGGACAAGACGGGCACGATCACCGAAGGCCGGCCGCGGCTCGCCGCGCTCGGCCTTCTGGACGAGGCGGACGTGGGCGAGGACGAGCTGCTGCGGCTCGTCGCGAGTCTCGAGCGGGCCAGCAGCCATCCGCTCTCGCTCGCGCTGGTGGCGGCCGCGCGCGAGCGGGGACTCGCGCTCGCCGAACCGGAGGAGGTGGAAAACGTCACGGGCGCCGGCATCCGCGGCGTGGTTGACGGCCGGCGGCTGGCGATCGGCAAGCCCTCCTTTGTCGCCGCGGAAACGGGTGCCGACGGCGAGGAATTGATGGCGGGCTCGCCCGGGATCGAGGAACAGCGCCGGTCGGGCGCCACGGTGGTGCTTGTCGCCGTCGACGGCAGACCCGCCGCCTGGCTTGCGATCACCGATCCCGTCCGCCCCACCAGCCGCGCCGCCGTCGCGGCCTTGAAGCGGCTCGGGATTGCCGTGATCATGGCGAGCGGCGACCAGGAGCCGACGGCGCGCGCCGTCGCCCGGCAGGTGGGAATCGAACGGGTGTTCGCCGGCGTTTCGCCGGAGGACAAGGCCGGCATCGTCAAGGAGCTCCAGCAGCAGGGCCATCGCGTCGCGATGGCGGGCGACGGCATCAACGACGCGCCGGCGCTGGCCGCGGCCGATGTCGGCATCGCCATGGGCTCGGGCACCGATGTCGCGATCGAGAGCGCCGACGTGACGCTGCTCGCCAATGATCTCACCGGCGTCTGGCGGGCGGTGCGCCTTGCACGCGCGACCATGCGCAACATCCGCCAGAATCTGTTCTTCGCCTTCGCCTACAATGCCCTCGGCGTGCCGATCGCCGCCGGCGTGCTCTATCCCTGGACCGGGCTGCTGCTGAACCCCATGATCGCGGCGGCCGCCATGAGCTTCTCGTCCGTCTCGGTCGTCGGCAACGCGCTCAGGCTCAACCGCCTGCGGCTCGATCTCGAGGGCGAGTCGCCGGCCGGCTGAACCGGCCCGCATGGCAGGGGATCCCGCCGCCCGTGATTGGCGCGGCCGCTCGCTGGACCCGCCGGTCAAGCCGGCGGGTGACGAGGGAAAGGAAGCGAACCCGCCGGTCGAGCCGGCGGGTGACGTCTTCTTTCTCGTCATTCGCCGCGAATGCGGCGAATCCAGCCGCCAGGCGTGATGACCCCGGCACCGAAGAGTGGTTCGCTTCCCGCTGGACCCGCCGGTCGAGCCGGCGGGTGACGAGGAGAAAGAGTGCCGGCGGGTAACGAAGAGAGAGGATGCCGGCCGGTGACGTCCTCTTTCTCGTCATTCGCCGCGAATGCGGCGAATCCAGCCGCCAGGCGCGATGACTCCGGCACCGAAGATTGGTCCGCTTCCCGCTGGACCCGCCGGTCAAGCCGGCGGGTGACGAGGGAAAGGAAGCGAACCCGCCGGTCAAGCCGGCGGGTGACGTCCCCTTTCTCGTCATTCGCCGCGAATGCGGCGAATCCAGCCGCCAGGCGCGATGACTCCGGTACCGAGGATTGGTTCGCTTCCCGCTGGACCCGCCGGTCAAGCCGGCGGGTGACGAGGGAAAGGAAGCGAACCCGCCGGTCGAGCCGGCGGGTGACGTCCTCTTTCTCGTCATTCGCCGCGAATGCGGCGAATCCAGCCGCCAGGCGTGACCGCGCCGGCGCTTGCGAATGGGTCCGCTTGCCGCTGGACCCGCCGGTCAAGCCGACGGGTGACGTGTTAAGGAGACGGACCCGCCGAGCAAGTCGGCGGGCGACGAAAAAATAATGTGCCGGCGGGTGGCGCTTGCCATCTCGGCCGCTGATGACTGATGACCGATAACCGTTCACTGAATTGTCGTTCGCCGGCTCGACCGGCGAACCCGTGAGCCGGTGGCGGATGACCCGGCCCGCGGCTCCCGCCCCGCAGGCCGGCGCGGGACATGGGGTGGCAGAAGGCGCGGCCAGCCGGTGTGCTCAGGCGGCCTCCTCGCGCGCGGCATCCGGCACGCAGGCCGGCGTCGCGGGAAACTCCGCCGCCGTCGGCTGCGCGCGGCCGGCCGCGGCTTCGCCGTGGCCCATCCGGTTCAGCCGGTCCTGGACATGCCTGAGGCAGACGCCGCACTGCGGCCGCTTGCCGAGCGCAAGAAACAGCTCGCGCGCGCGGCGCGGGCGCAGACCGGCGGCCGCGGCCTCATCGATGTCCGCTTCCCGGATCGCCTGGCAGACGCACAGATACATGGCCCGCGCCTTCTTCTTCCGACGGATACGCCCGGTTCGGCGCCCGCGTCACATGCGAACGGATCGCATTTGCATCCTCCCCATGCCGCTTTTGCGAATGCTTGTCAAGAGCGAAAAATCGCGCATCCACGGCTCTCGCCTCGCTCCCGCATCCCGTGCTAGAATGCGCGCGAAGGGGCTGGAGGCTGGCGCGATGATGCTGTTCGGCATTCTCGACCGCCTGGTCCGCGAGGGCGATCTGACCGTCGTGGACTGGCACGGGGCACGCCATCGCTTCGGGGACGGCGGCGGCCGGCCGGTCGCGATCCGCATCACCGACCGCGCGGCCGCCTGGCGGATCGCGCTGGATCCCCATCTGGCGCTCGGCGAGGCCTACATGGACGGCCGGCTGGTCATGGAAGAGGGCGAGATCGCCGATCTCCTGGACCTCATCGGCCGCAACATGGGCAGCGCATTCAGGGGCGATCCGGCGAGCGCGCGTTTCCTGCGCGGGCTGCGGCGGCTGCTCAGGCGGCTGCAGCAGTGGAACGTGCGCCCGCGCGCCCGGCGCAACGTCCACCATCACTACGATCTGTCCGACGAACTCTACGCCACCTTCCTCGACTCGGACCGCCAGTACAGCTGCGCCTATTTCATCCGCGACGACGACAGCCTCGAGCGCGCCCAGGAGCAGAAGAAGCGCCACATCGCCGCAAAGCTGCTGATCGAGCCGGGCATGCGCGTGCTGGACATCGGCTGCGGCTGGGGCGGCATGGCGATCTACCTCGCCAAGAGGCTGGGCGCACGGGTGGTCGGTATCACCCTGTCCGAACGACAGGCCGCCTGGGCCCGCGAGCGGGTGCGGCGCGAGGGGCTGGAGGACCGGGTCGAGATCAGGCTGGAGGACTACCGGGAAACGAAGGGGCCGTTCGAGCGCATCGTATCCGTCGGCATGTTCGAGCATGTGGGCGTCGGCTTCTACGGCACCTTCTTCCGCCGGCTGCGCACGCTGCTCGTGGATGACGGCATCGCGCTGCTGCACACCATCGCGCGCGCGGACGGGCCGGGCGTCACCAACCCCTTCATCGCCAAGTACATCTTCCCCGGCGGCTACATTCCGGCCGTGTCCGAGTTCCAGCCCCACATCGAGCGGGCGGGCCTGTATCTCACGGATCTCGAGATCTGGCGCCTGCACTATGCGAAGACCCTCGCCCACTGGCGCCGGCGCTTCAAGGCGGCCTGGGACCGGATGGCGGCGCTCCATGACGAGCGCTTCTGCCGCATGTGGGAGTTCTATCTCGCAGGCTCCGAGATGGCCTTCCGCCACGGCGGCCACGTCGTGGCCCAGGCGCAGATGAGCCCCGCCGTCGACGCCGTGCCGCTCACCCGCGACTACATCACCGCCTTCGAGGCGGCCCATCCCGTCGAGGCGAACTGAATGCCACGTCCCCCTGCCGGCACCCTGTCCCGCCATCATCCGCCGGTACGCTCTTTTCTCGCCATCCGCCGGCACCGTCTCCCCTCGTCATCCGCCCGCGGTTTCCTGTCGTCATCCGCCGGCTTGACCGGCGGATCCAGCGGGAAGCCGAGCAGCCACAGACGTCGGAGGCGCCACGCATGGCGGCTGGGTTCGCCGATCAAGTCGGCGAACGACGATTCATTGATCGGTCTTCAGTCGTCAGTCATCAGTGAGCGGGATGGCGAGCGTCATCCGCCGGTGCCATTTTTCGTCATCCGCCGGCTTGACCGGCGGGTCCAGCGGGAAGCCGAGCGACCCCAAGCGTTGAAGACGTCACGCATGGCGGCTGGGTTCGCCGATCAAGTCGGCGAACGACGATTCAGTGATCGGTCGCCAGTCGTCAGTCATCAGTGACCGGGATGGCGAGCGTCACCCGCTGGCGCAATATTCCCTCGTCACCCGCCGGCTTGACCGGCGGGTCCAGCCGGCGGCGAGGCCAATCATTGCCGCCGGGGTTGCCCCCCCCTGCCAGCCGGGTTCGCCGGTCGAGCCGGCGAACGACGATTCAGTGATCGGTCTTCAGTCGTCAGTCATCAGTGAGCGGGATGGCGAGCGTCATCCGCCGATGCCATTTTTTCGTCACCCGCCGGCTTGACCGGCGGATCCAGCGGGAAGCCGAGCAGCCACAGACGTCGGAGGCGCCACGCATGGCGGCTGGGTTCGCCGATCAAGTCGGCGAACGACGATTCAGTGATCGGTCTTCGTCGTCAGTCATCAGTGAGCGGGATGGCGAGCGTCACCCGCCGGTGCCATGTTTTCGTCACCCGCCGGCTTGACCGGCGGGTCCAGCGGGAAGCCGAGCAGCCACAGACGTCGGAGGCGCCACGCATGGCGGCTGGGTTCGCCGATCAAGTCGGCGAACGACGATTCAGTGATCGGTCTTCAGTCGTCAGTCATCAGTGAGCGGGATGGCGAGCGTCACCCGCCGGTGCCATGTTTTCGTCACCCGCCGGCTTGACCGGCGGATCCAGCGGGAAGCCGAGCAGCCACAGACGTCGGAGGCGCCACGCATGGCGGCTGGGTTCGCCGATCAAGTCGGCGAACGACGATTCAGTGATCGGTCTTCGTCGTCAGTCATCAGTGAGCGGGATGGCGAGCGTAACCCGCCGGTGCCATGTTTTCGTCACCCGCCGGCTTGACCGGCGGGTCCAGCGGGAAGCCGAGCGACCCCAAGCGTTGAAGACGTCACGCATGGCGGCTGGGTTCGCCGATCAAGTCGGCGAACGACGCAGAGGGAGGGGCGTCACCCGCCGTGCGTTCTGCACGAGCATCAAACCGATCACCGCTGACCGATGACTGATGACCGATGACTGATGACCGATGACTGATGATCGATGACTGATGAGGAAAAGGATTTGCCGGCCAAGCCGCCCTGTGTCCCGGGAGGGGACGGACCCCGGCAGGCCGTGCGAAGGATCCTGTCGGCGCGCCGTAATCTTTTTGCGATTTTGGTGTTGACAGGGAAGGAAACTTGCGTAAATTGGGCGCCATGATGTGTGCAACGCAGCATATCGATGAGAGCGGACGCCCGCGCCGTCCCCACGGGCGGGCGAGCCCGCGCGCAGCCGTGCTTTCCCTCGAGATCCCGGCGGCATGGACGCTGCTGCTGGTAACGCTTCTGGGGCTGCTTCTGATTGGAGGTGGCCGGGGCCTGTAGTGCGCGATCGACGAGCAGCACCGAGCAACCCCGGCCCCCGCGAAGCCCTCGCGGGGGTTCGTTTTTGGAAGGGGTGGCGAAAGCCCCGCAGGAGCGGATCCGGCGCCTCGGCTGTCAAGAAACAGGGGGACGCAAGGCTGGTCAGGGCAGGAACGGACGGACGATGACGGAGGACAGACGCCTAGGTGGGAGGCCTGAAGAAGACGCGGCCGGCGGATCGCAGACCGCGCTTCGCAGCGCGGCGGTGCGCAGCCGCGCGCCGGCACGCGCGATGCTGCGGGCGACGGGGCTGGACGATGCGGCGTTGCAGCGGCCCTATGTGGGCGTCGTCACCTGCTGGACGGATGTGACCCCCTGCAACATCCATCTCGACACGCTGGCCGTGCCGCTGGCGGATGCGATCCGCTCGGCCGGCGGCACGCCCTTCCGCTTCAACACCATCTCGGTGACCGACGGCATCGCGATGGGCACGCCCGGCATGCGCGCCTCGCTGATCTCGCGCGAGGTCATCGCCGATTCCATCGAGCTGGCCGTCAGCGGCCACTGCCTCGACGCGGTGGCGGTGATCGTCGGCTGCGACAAGACGATCCCGGCCGCCGCCATGGCGCTCGCGCGCCTCGATCTGCCCGGCATCATCCTCTACGGCGGCTCGATCGCACCCGGCGAGCTCAACGGCCGCCGGCTCACCATCCAGGACGTCTTCGAGGCCGTGGGCGCGGCCGCCGAAGGCCGCATCGACGAAGACGAGCTTCTCGCCATCGAGCGTGCGGCCTGTCCCGGGGCCGGCGCCTGCGGCGGCCAGTTCACGGCCAACACCATGGCGCTCGCGCTCACCGCCATGGGCCTGTCGCCGATGGGGGCGAACGACGTGCCGGCCACCCATCCCGAAAAACCCTGCGTGGCCGCCCGCTGCGGGCGCGAGCTGATGCGGATGCTGCGCGCAGGCGTGAGCGCGCGGCGGTTTCTCACCCGCGAGGCGCTCCTCAATGCGATCGCCGTCGGCGCGGCCACCGCGGGCTCCACCAATCTCGTGCTCCACCTGCTCGCCATCGCCCGCGAGGCCGGCGTCCGGCTCGAGCTTGCCGATTTCGACCGGGTCGCCGCCGCAACCCCCGTGATCGCCGATCTCAAGCCCGCCGGCCGCTACACGGCGGTGGACTTCTTCGCGGCGGGAGGAAGCCCCCTGCTCATTGCCGAACTCGCCGAGGCCGGCCATCTCGCCGACGTGCCGACGGTGACGGGCGAGAGCCTGTTCCAGGCGGCCCGCTCCACGCTGCGCCCCGCCGGGGAGCAGGACGTCATCCGCCCGCTCGCCGACCCGCTCAAGCCCCGCGGCGGCTACGCCATCCTCTTCGGCGATCTCGCACCCGACGGCGCGGTGGCGAAGCTCGCCGGTGTCGATGCCGATTCCTTTTCCGGTCCCGCACGGGTCTTCGACAGCGAGGAAGAAGCCTTCGCCGCCGTCCAGGACGGGCGCATCGGACCCGGCGATGTCGTCGTCATCCGCTTCGAGGGGCCGAAGGGCGGGCCCGGCATGCGCGAGATGCTGGCGGTCACCGCCGCCATCCAGGGCCGGGGGCTGGGCGAGAGCGTGGCGCTCGTCACCGACGGCCGGTTCTCGGGCGCAACCCACGGGATCATGGTCGGCCATGTCGCCCCCGAGGCGGCGGCCGGCGGGCCGCTCGCATGCTTGCGCGACGGTGACCGTATCACCATCGACATCGCCCGCCGCCGCCTCGATGTCGATGCGGATCTGGCAGCCCGCACGCCCGCCCCGGCCCCGCGGCGGGCGCTCACCGGCGTGTTCGCGAAATACGCGCGCGATGTCGCGAGCGCGGCCGATGGCGCCGTGACGATCCCCCTCGCGTCCGGCGACGAGGCTTCCGAGGCAGCCGGCCGCAGCGCCGGTGAGGGACCGCCCCCTCCTGGCGTCGCCCGCCGACCTGATCGGCGGGCCCAGCCGGCCGCCGAGGCGCTGGCGGCGGCCGGGGAACCGCTCCCGCCGGCCGCTGGATCCGCCGGTCAAGCCGGCGGATGACGAAAAGAGGGATGCAGGCGAACCGCCCTTCAGGAAACGGCATGAGAGGAGATGACCGCATGAAGATCTTCACCGACGCGGACGTGAAGGCGAACCCGCTGGCGGGTGCCCGCATAGCCGTCATCGGCTACGGCAGCCAGGGCCGCGCGCACGCGCTGAACCTCGCCGATTCCGGCTTCGATGTCGTCGTCGGCCTGCGTCGGGGCGGGGCGAGCTGGCAGCGGGCGAAGGCCGACGGGCTGACCGTCGCCGAACCGCGGGAGGCGGCGGACGGGGCGGATCTCATCGCCATGCTGGTGCCCGACATGGCGCAGGAGGCGGTGTTCGCCGAATCCATCGCCCCCGCCCTCAAACCCGGTGCCACGCTGCTTTTTGCCCACGGGTTCACGATCCTCTATCGGCGCATCGTGCCGCCGCGCGACATCGACGTCATCCTCGTCGCCCCGAAGGGTCCGGGCGACCTCGTGCGCCGCGAGTACGAGCAGGGGCGCGGCGTGCCGTGCCTTGCGGCGGTGCACCAGGATGCGAGCGGCGAGGCCTTCGCGAAGGCGCTCGCCTATGCCCGGGGCATCGGCGGCACGCGCGCCGGCGTCATCGAGACGAGCTTCCGCGAGGAGACCGAGACCGATCTCTTCGGCGAGCAGGCGGTGCTGTGCGGCGGCGTCTCCGAACTCGTCATCAAGGGCTTCGAGACGCTCGTGGAAGCGGGATACCGGCCCGAGGTCGCCTATTTCGAATGCCTGCACGAGCTCAAGCTCATCGTCGATCTCATGCAGGAGGGCGGCCTGAAGAAGATGCTCCACTTCGTCTCCGAGACCGCGAAATACGGCGATTTCGTCTCGGGCCCCCGGGTCATCGACGAGCATGTGAAGCGGCGCATGCGCGAGGTGCTCGACGACATCCGCTCCGGCGCCTTCGCGCGCGACTGGATCCTCGAAAACCAGGCCGGCCGGCCGCGCTACCACGCGCTGTGGGAGAAGGATCTCGCGCATCCGATCGAGAAGGTGGGTGCCGAACTGCGCGCGCGCATGGGCTGGCTTTCGGCCGACCACAACGAGCAGACGGCGCGCGCCGAGGAGGCGCCCGCGCAGGATCCGGCGGCGGCCTGATCAACGGCGGAAGGCGGGAAACGGCAGGCGATGCGATCGGCGGCGGCAGCAGACGGAGCGCCCCTCGAACCCCCGCCTCCCCGGCCGGTGCGGCCGGCGGCGCATGCGCTCGTGCGCGCGCTGGAGGCGCAGGGGGTGGAGGTCGTCTTCGGCTACCCGGGCGGCGCGATCATGCCGGTCTATGACGCCCTGCTCGACGCCCGTTTCCAGCACGTGCTCACCCGCCACGAGCAGGGCGCGGCGCTGGCCGCCGACGGCTATGCGCGGGTGGCGGGCCGGGTCGGCGTCTGTCTGGCGACATCCGGCCCCGGCGCGACCAATCTCGTCACCGGGCTTGCCAACGCCTTCATGGACAGCGTGCCGGTGGTGGCGATCACCGGCCAGGTGCCGCTCGCGCTCATCGGCACCGACGCCTTCCAGGAAGTCGACATGTTCGGGATCACCCTGCCGGTGGTCAAGCACAGCTATCTCGTCACCGATCCGGCCGACGTGCCCGACGTCGTCGCCGAGGCCTTCCGGATCGCGACGAGCGGCCGCCCGGGCCCCGTGCTGATCGATCTGCCGAAGGACGTCGCGCAGACGGCGATCCCGCTTCCCGAGCATCCGCCCGTCGCGCTGCCGGAGCGGCCGCCGGCGCCCGACCCCGCCGAGCTTGCGCGTGCGGGCGAGATGATCCGCCGCGCCCGCCGGCCGCTGCTTTATGTCGGCGGGGGCGTCGCGCTGGCGCGCGCGGTGCCGGCCCTGCGCGATTTCATGCGCCGCAGCGGCATCCCGGCGGTGGCGACGCTCAAGGGCCTCGGGGCGCCGGACCCGGATCATCCGCTCTTTCTCGGCATGCTCGGGATGCACGGCACCCGCGCCGCCAATCTCGCGGTGCAGGAATGCGACCTGCTGATCGCGCTCGGCGCCCGCTTCGACGACCGCGCGACGGGGCGCGTCGACGGATTCGCGCCGAAGGCCCGGATCATCCATTTCGACCGGGACCCGGCCGAGATCGGCAAGATCAAGGGCGTGGATCTCGCGGTTCTCGGCGATCTCGGCGGGGCGCTGGACGCCCTCGACGTCGAGGAGCTGCCCATCGGCCCCTGGCAGGAACAGGTCGCCGAATGGAAGCGTCTCCACGCCTTCCGCTACGACGCGCCCGGCACGGGCGTCTACGCCCCGCATCTGCTCAAACGCCTCGCCGAGAAGGGGGGCAACGACATCATCATCACCTGCGACGTCGGCCAGCACCAGATGTGGGTGGCCCAGCACTGCCGTCTGCCGCGCCCGGAGGCGCATCTGACCTCCGGCGGGCTCGGGACCATGGGCTTCGGCATCCCCGCCGGGATCGGCGCGCTCTTCGCCGAGCCGGACGCCACCGTCGTCACGGTCACCGGCGACGGCTCTATCATGATGAACATCCAGGAGCTCGCGACCCTCGTGCGCTACCGCCTGCCGCTCAAGATCCTGCTCATCGACAACCAGTCGCTCGGCATGGTCCGGCAGTGGCAGGACCTCTTCTTCGCCGGCAAGCGCAGCCAGGTCTCTCTCGACGACAATCCGGACTTCGCGGCCCTGGCGCGCGCCTTCGGCCTGGCCGCCCGGACGCTGGACCGGCGCGAGAGGGCGGAGGCCGCGCTCGACTGGCTGCTCGCCCAGCGCGGACCGGCGCTGCTGCATGTCAAGATCGACCCGGATGAGAACGTCTGGCCGCTGGTCCCGCCCGGCGCGCGCAACGACGAGATGCTCGAAGGTCTCAAAGGAGAAGGCCGATGACCGAGACGCTGACGATCGAGATCGATCATTCCCACGGCGCCGTGCTGCGCGTGCTGGGGCTGATCGAACGCCGCGGCTGGCGCATCCAGGCGGCAACGCTGATGCCGGCCGGCAACAGCGGCCAGCGGCTGATCGTGGCGGTAGAGCCGCAGCCCTGGTCGCGGCCGCGGCTGGAGGTGCTGCGCGCGCAGCTCAACCGCCTGCTGTGCGTGCGCGCGATCGAGGGTGCGGAACCCGGCGCGCCGGTCTTCGCCGGGGCGCCGCGTCCGGGATTTGTGGGTGAGAATGCCATGGGAGCCGCATGATGAGCGCAGACGTATCCGCAGCCGATCCTCGCCCCGCGCCCGAGCGGGTCTGGATCTTCGACACGACCTTGCGCGACGGCGAGCAGGCGCCGGGGTTCTCGATGGACTTCGAGCAGAAGCTGAAGCTCGCGCGCGCGCTGGCGGACCTCGGCGTCGACATCATCGAGGCGGGCTTTCCCGCCGCCTCGCCCGGCGACTTCAAGGCGGTCGAGACCATCGCCCGCACGGTGGAGGGCGTGACGGTGTGCGCGCTGGCGCGGGCGACGGAAGGCGACATCCGCGCCGCCGGCGAGGCGACGCGTCCGGCCGCGCGCCGGCGCATCCACACCTTCATCGCGACGTCCCCCGTCCACCGCAAGGACAAGCTGAAGCTCTCCCAGTCGGAGGTGCTGGACCGGGCCGTCAAGGCCGTGCGCCAGGCCCGCGAGCTCACCGAGGAGGTCGAGTTCAGCGCCGAGGATGCGCTCAGAACCGAACCCGAGTTTCTCGTCAAGATCTTCTCGGCGGCGATCGAGGCGGGTGCGCGCATCGTCAACGTCCCGGACACCGTGGGCTACGCCATGCCCGACGACATCCGCCGCATCTTCAGATACTTGCGGGAGAATGTTCCGAACGCGGACAAGGTGATCTTCTCCGCCCACTGCCACGACGATCTGGGGCTGGCGGTCGCCAACTCGCTGGCCGCGATCGAGGCCGGTGCGCGGCAGGTGGAGGTGGCGCTGAACGGCATCGGCGAGCGCGCCGGCAACGCCGCGCTGGAAGAGGTCGTGATGGCGCTGAGGACGCGGGCCGACCATTTCGGGGTGGCGACCGGCGTCCACACCCGCCGGCTCTACGCCGTCTCGCGCCTGCTCGCCTCGCTGACCGGCCAGCCCGTCCCGCGCAACAAGGCGATCGTGGGTGACAACGCCTTCGCGCACGAGTCCGGCATCCACCAGGACGGCGTGCTGAAGAATGTCGAGACCTACGAGATCATGCGGCCCGAGGACGTGGGCGTGCCGGCCTCCCAGCTCGTGCTGGGCAAGCATTCCGGCCGCCACGCCTTCAAGCGCCGGGTGGAGGCGCTGGGCTACAGCCTCTCCGACGAGGAGATCGACGCCGCCTTCCGCGCCTTCAAGGAGCTCGCCGACCGCAAGAAGCTCGTCACCAATGCCGACATCGAGGGGCTGATTCTCGGCCGCGAGGTCAAGTCCACCGGCCCCTGGCGGCTCCAGGCGCTGCAGGTGGCGGCGTCCTCGGGCGACTCCAAGATGAGCACGGCGGCCGTGGCGCTCGCCCATGAGGACGGCCGGCTGGTGCAGGCCTCCGCACTCGCCCACGGCCCGATCGAGGCGGTGTTCGCCGCCATCCGCTCGGCCACGGGCGCGCAGGCGCGCCTCATCGACTTTTCCGTCCGCTCGATCGGCGCCGGCTCCGACGCCCAGGGCTGGGCCGACGTGCGTCTCGATGCGGCCGGGCGCGGAGCCCATGGTTCGGGCGTCGACACGGACATCATCGTCGCCTCGGCCGAAGCCTATCTCGATGCTCTGAACCGGATCCTGCGCGAGGATCGCGCCGGCGCCGGGGCGAAGCCCCGGCTCGATCCCGCGCTGGCAGCCTTCTGACCAAGTGAAGGGACCCTGTCGCCATGCCGATCGCCGAAACCGACTGGATCTGGATGAACGGCCGCCTCGTCCCCTGGAAGGAGGCGACCGTCCATGTGCTGAGCCACGCCCTGCACTACGGCTCCTCCGTCTTCGAGGGCATCCGCTGCTACGAGACGCATCTGGGCCCCCGGGTCTTCCGGCTCACCGACCACATCCGGCGCATGTACCATGCGGCGCGCGTCTACGGGATCGAGATTCCCTATGACGCGCCGGCCCTCGTCGCCGCGGCCAAGGAGGTGATCCGCGTCAATGATCTCACCAGCGCCTATGTGCGGCCCATCGCCTTCAAGGGCTACGGCGGGATCGGCGTCATCGGCGCGGGGTGCCGGATCGACGTCGCGATCGCGGCCTTCCCCTGGGGCGCCTATCTCGGCGAGGAGGGGCTGAAGAACGGCATCGACGTGTGCGTGTCGAGCTGGCGGCGGGTCGCGCCCGGCACGGTCCCGGCCGGGCTCAAGATGGGCGGCAACTATCTCTCCAGCCAGCTGATCTCGCTCGAGGCGAAATCCCGCGGCTTTGCGGAAGGCATCGGGCTGTCCCACGACGGCCTGGTGAGCGAGGGCGCGGGCGAGAACATCTTCGTGGTGCGCGAGGGGCGCATCTACACGCCGCCGGCCGCCGCCTCCATCCTGGCCGGCATCACCCGGCACACCGTGATCACGCTCGCGCGCGAGATGGGGATCGAGGTGATCGAGCAGCCCATCCCGCGCGAGATGCTCTACATCGCCGACGAGCTCTTCTTCACCGGCACGGCCGCCGAGGTGACGCCGATCCGCTCGGTCGACCGGATCCCGGTGGGCGACGGCAGCCGGCCGATCACGCGCCGCATCCAGGACGCCTTCTTCGGCCTCTTCGACGGCCGCACCGCCGACCGCTGGGGCTGGCTCGAGCCGCTGGAGGCCGAGGTCACGCCGCTGCCCCAGCAGGCGGCCGCGCGCCAGGCGGAGTGACGGGCACGGCGCGGGAACCACGAACAAGCAAGGGAGGACCGCAGCATGACCTTCCGGATCCTGGCGCTGCCTGGTGACGGCATCGGCCCTGAGGTGATGGCCGCCGCGCGCCGGGTGCTCAACGCGCTCGCGCTGAAATCCGGATGGCGCTTTTCCTGGCGCGAGGAGCTGGTCGGCGGTGCGGCGATCGAAACGGAAGGTGTGCCCCTGCCCGACCGCACGCTCGAGGCCGCGCTCGAGGCGGACGCCGTGCTGCTCGGTGCGGTGGGCGGGCCGGCGTGGGACGGGCTGCCCGGCCACCTGAGACCCGAGCGCGGTCTGCTGCAGCTGCGCCGGGCGCTCGGCGTCTTCGCGAACCTGCGCCCCATCCGCTGCCATCGCGCGCTCGCCGATCGCGCGCCGCTCAAGGCCGAGCTTTTGCGGGACGTCGACATTCTCTTCGTGCGTGAGCTCACCGGCGGACTCTATTTCGGCGAAAAGGGCCAGGATGGCCGGGGCGCCTATGACGTCTGCCGCTACACCGAAGAGGAGGTGGCGCGCGTGGTGCGGCTGGCGGCCCGGCTTGCCCGCGGCCGCCGCAGCCGGCTCACCCTCGTCGACAAGGCCAATGTGCTGGAGACCAGCCGGCTTTGGCGGCGCGTCACGGAGCGGATCCTCGCCGCGGAGTTCCCGGATGTCGCGCTCGACGTCCAGCTCGTGGACGCCGCCGCCATGCGGCTCATCAAGGAGCCGCGCGCCTTCGACGTGATCGTCACCGAGAACCTCTTCGGCGACATCCTGACGGATGAGGCGAGCGTGCTGGCCGGCTCCATCGGCCTCATTCCCTCCGCCTCCCTCGGCGAGGACGGCGCGCCCGGCCTCTACGAGCCGGTCCACGGCTCGGCCCCCGACATCGCCGGGCGCGGCATCGCCAATCCCCTCGGCATGATCGGCTCGCTTGCCCTCATGCTCGAATGGAGCGCTGGGCGGCCCGATCTCGCGCGGATCATGGACGAGGCGGTCGCGCGCGCGCTCGGCGACGGGGTGCTGCCGGCGGACCTGGGGGGAGAGGCGGATACGGCCGCGGTGACCGATGCCGTCATCGAGCGGCTGGCAGGCGTCTCCCAGCCGGCCCCCGCCGCCTGAGCGTCACCGGCTGCGGCGGCCGTCGACCGGCCAGGCGGGCCGGCCCTGCGGTGCCGCCGGCCCGTAGAGCTCACGGGCGCGCGCCTCGAAGGAGGCGACCATGCGGTGCACGGCCTCCGTGAACACCGCGCCCATCAGCTTCTCGAACACCGGTGAGCGGAATGCGAATTCCACCGAAAAATCGACGATGGTGCCGCCGTCATCCGCCGGCGCGAAGCGCCATTCGTTGTGGAGATACTTCAGCGGCCCCTTGATGTAGTCCACATGGATCCGCCGCGGCCGCTCCAGATGCACGCGCGAGGTAAAGCGTTCCGTGTAGAACTTGAAGCCGACGACGAGATCCGCATCGAAGCCGTCGGGGCGCTCGTTGTAGACGCGGGCCGCGCGCAGCCACGGCAGGAACTCGGGATAGCGGCGGACATCGGCCACGAGGTCGAACACCGCCTCGGGCGGATAGGGCAGATGCCGGCGCTCGGCATGCCGATGCACGATGCCTCAGCCCTCTTCCGCCGCCTTCAGCCGTTCGGCCCGCGCCGCCTTGAGCCGCGCGAAGTCCTCTCCGGCATGATAGCTCGAGCGCGTGAGCGGCGAGGCGGAGACCATGAGGAAGCCCTTCGCGCGCGCGATCTGCTCGTAGCTGCGGAATTCGTCCGGCGTCACATAGCGCGCCACCGGCGCATGGCGCGGCGTGGGCTGGAGATACTGGCCGATGGTGAGAAAATCGACATCCGCCGCACGCATGTCGTCCATCACCTGCAGCACCTCCTGGCGCTCCTCGCCCAGCCCGACCATGATGCCGGACTTGGTGAAGATCGCCGGATCGAGCTCCTTCACCCGCGCGAGCAGCCTCAGCGAATGGAAATACCGCGCCCCGGGGCGGATCGTCGGATAGAGCCGCGGCACCGTCTCCAGGTTGTGGTTGAAGACGTCGGGCCGGGCGGCGACCACCATCTCGAGCGCCCCAGGCTTGTTGCGGAAGTCGGGGGTGAGCACCTCGATCGTGGTCTCGGGCGTTCTGGCCCTGAGCTCCTCGATCACCCGCACGAACTGCCGCGCGCCGCCGTCGGGCAGATCGTCGCGGTCCACCGAGGTGATGACGATATGCTTCAGGCCCAGCTCGGCCGCGGCTTCCGCCACATGCACCGGCTCCAGCGGGTCCACCGGCCCCGGCATGCCGGTCCTGACGTTGCAGAAGGCGCAGGCGCGGGTGCAGATCTCGCCCAGGATCATCACCGTCGCATGCCGGCCCGCCCAGCACTCGCCGATGTTCGGGCAGGCCGCCTCCTCGCAGACCGTGTGCAGGTTGAGGCGGCGCATGAGCCGGCGCGTTTCGGCATAGGCGGGCGACGTCGGCGCCTTGACGCGGATCCACGGCGGCTTGCGCGGCCCCGGGCGCTCACGCTTGATGGGAGTGACCTCGCTCATGCTGGTGCGGCTTTCCTGCTTTGACGGTTGCCGGATCCGGTCAGATATGGATGACGCGGCCGTAGGCGGCAAGCACGCTCTCGTGCATCGCCTCCGAGACGGTCGGGTGCGGGAAGACGGTCTCGATCAGCTCGGCCTCGGTCGTCTCCAGTCCCATGGCGATGGCAAAGCCCTGGATCATCTCGGTGACTTCGGGCCCCACCATGTGCGCGCCCAGCAGCGCCCCGGTCTTCGCGTCGAAGACGGTCTTGACGAAGCCTTCCGGCTCGCCGATCGCCAGCGCCTTGCCGTTGCCGATGAGCGGGAAGCGGCCGACGCGCACCGGGATGCCCTGCTCCTTCGCCTTCTCCTCGGTCAGCCCCAGCGATGCGACCTGGGGGCGGGTGAAGGTGCAGGCGGGGATGCGGTCGGTGCGCAGCGGATGCACGCCCTTCACCCCGGCGATGCGCTCGACCGCGATGATGCCCTCGTGGCTGGCCTTGTGGGCGAGCCAGGGCGGGCCGGCGAGATCGCCGATGGCGTAGATGCCGGGCACGCCGGTCTCCGCCCATTCATTGACGACGACATGGCCGCGCTCGACGCGGATGCCGATCGCTTCCAGCCCCAGATCCTCGACATTGCCGGTGATCCCGACGGCGAGAATCATGCGCGCCGCCGTGATCGTCTCCTCCTTGCCGCCGCCGGCGGGCGCGAGCGTGACCGCAAGCCCGTCGCCCTTCGGCGTCGCCTTTTTGACCGTCGTGCCGGTCCTGACCACAATCCCGCGCTTCTCGAAGCGTTTGCGGACGAATTCGGAGACCTCCGCGTCCTCCTGCGGCAGGATCCGGTCGAGCAGCTCGACCAGCGTCACCTCCGCGCCCATGTCGGCATAGAAGCTCGCGAATTCCGAGCCGATCGCCCCCGAGCCGACGACGACGAGGGACTTCGGAAGCGTCTCCGGCGCCAGCGCGTGCCTGTAGGTCCAGATCAGCCGGCCGTCGGGCTCGATGCCGGGCAGCGCGCGCGCCCGCGCCCCGGTGGCGAGGATCACGTGGCGGGCCCTGAGCCGCCGCTCGCCGCCCTTCTCATCGCTCACCACCACCAGATGGCGGGCGGCCAGCCGCGCCGTGCCCATGATCGTGGTGACGCCGTTCTTCTTCAGCAGCGTCTTGACCCCGGCATTGAGCTGGGCGGCGACGGCCCGCGAGCGCCTGACCACCGCCGGCCAGTCGATTTCCGGCTCCTTCAGCTTCAGCCCGAAGGCACCGGCCTCGCGCGCAAGATGCGCGATCTCGGCCGTCCTGAGCAGCGCCTTGGTGGGGATGCAGCCCCAGTTGAGGCAGATGCCGCCGAGATGCTCGCGCTCGACGATCGCGGTCTTCAGCTTCAGCTGGGCGGCGCGGATCGCGGCGACATAGCCGCCGGGGCCCGCACCGATCACGACGAGATCGAAGGCGTCTTCGGCCATGATGTCTCCCGTCTCGCTGGGATGAGCTGCTCGGCAACTAGAGCAGCATCGTGAGCGGATCTTCCAGCAGACCTTTGAGAGCCTGCAGGAAGCGCGCGCCGATCGCGCCGTCCAGCGCGCGGTGGTCGACCGAGAGCGTACAGGTCATGACCGTCGCGATGGCGAGCGCGTCATCGCGCACGACCGGGCGCTTCTCGGCCATGCCGACGGCCAGAATCGCCCCCTGCGGCGGGTTGATGACGGCCTCGAATTCCTTGATGCCGAACATGCCGAGATTGGAGATGGAGAAGGTGCCGCCCTGATAGTCCTCCGGCAGCAGCCTGCCGGTCCGCGCCTTCTCCACCAGCTCCTTCATCTCGCGCGCGATCTCGGCCAGCCCCTTGGTGTCGGCCGCGCGCACCACCGGGGTCACGAGCCCGCCCTCGACGGCGACCGCCACCGAAATGTCGGCCCGCTTGAAGCGCAGGATCCGGTCGCCCGCGAACATGACGTTCGCCTCCGGCACCTTCCTGAGGGCGAGGGCGGCGGCGCGGATGATGAAGTCGTTGACGGAGATCTTGAGCCCGTCTTCCGCCAGCCGCCCGTTGAGCTCCCGGCGCACGGCGAGCAGCCGGTCCACCTCGATGTCGATGGTGAGATAGAAATGCGGCACCTGCGTCTTGGACTCGGTCATCCGCCGGGCGATGACCTTGCGCATGGAGCTGAGCCGCACCTCCTCGTACGGCACGTCCGCCGGCGGCGTGAAGCCTTCCGGCGCCGGCACCGCGGCGGCGGCCGGTGCCGCCATGGGGCGCTCGGGAGCGGCGCGGCCCTTGGCAGCCGCCTCGACGTCGGCCGCCACGATCCGGCCGCGCGGCCCGCTTCCCTTGACCGCGGCAAGATCGACGCCCAGCTGCTTCGCCAGCCGCCGGGCGAGCGGGGAGGCGAAGATCCGCCCCTCCTCGGCGCTCCCGCCATCACCTGCCCGGGACATCGGAGCTGCGGGTGTCGGCGGGGAAACGGCCTGCGCTGCTTCGGCCTGCTCGGATGCCGGCTGCTCCTTGCGTGTGACGCGATGGCCGATCTCGATCTCCGCCGGCTTTTCCTCGGCCGGCCGTTCGCTCTTCGCCGGTGCCGCGGCGGCCTCATCGAGGGCGCTCTCGTCCTCGCCCTCCTCCAGGAGGATCGCGATCGGCTCGCCGACCGGAATGTCCTCCGTGCCCTCCGCCACCAGAAGACGGCCGACCCGACCCTCGTCCACCGCCTCCACCTCCATCGTCGCCTTGTCGGTTTCGATCTCCGCGATCACATCGCCCGCGCGCACCTCGTCCCCCTCCTTCACGAGCCAGCGCGCCAGCGTGCCCTTCTCCATCGTCGGTGAAAGCGCCGGCATCGTGATCGTGATCGGCATCGGCGATTCCTTCCCCTGCTCTGCCCGCCCGGCAGGCGACGGATCCCTGCCGCCTGCCGGCCGCGGCGGCGGCGGTCCCGCGCCCTTTTTGCACAATCACCGGGCAAGCTCAATCGACATCGCGGACCGCCCAGCCCTGCATCCCGCGCATGGCTGGCCCCTGCGCCCCGCCGCGACGGGCCCCTTCCGCTTGCCGGGGCTTGCGCATTCGTGCAAGAAGGACCCCGGGTCGCGGCCACGCCGGCCGCCGCGCGGGCCCCTCGCCGCGCGGGCCGCGAGACGACCGCCGCGACATCCGGTCCACGACAGACGAAGACGGGAAGCCCTTCCGTGAACGAGATCACACCGCCCGCGGCCGGTGCGCCGATCCCGACGGTTGCGATCGAGGACGAGCTCGAGCGCAGCTACCTGGATTACGCGATGAGCGTGATCGTGGCGCGCGCGCTGCCCGACGTGCGCGACGGACTCAAACCCGTCCACCGCCGCATTCTCTATGCCATGTACGAGAACGGCTACGACTGGTCGAAGCCCTACCGCAAATCGGCCCGCATCGTCGGCGACGTGATGGGCAAGTATCACCCCCACGGGGACGCGGCGATCTACGATGCGCTCGTGCGCATGGCCCAGGACTTCGCCATGCGTCTGCCGCTCATCGACGGCCAGGGCAATTTCGGCTCCATGGACGGCGACCCGCCGGCGGCCATGCGCTACACGGAGGCGCGGCTCGCCAGGGCGGCCGCCGAGCTGCTCGCCGACATCGACAAGGACACGGTGGACTTCCGGCCCAACTACGACGGCTCCGAACAGGAGCCGGAGGTGCTGCCGGCGCGCTTTCCCAATCTTCTGGTCAATGGTGCGGCCGGCATCGCCGTCGGCATGGCCACCAACATTCCCACCCACAATCTCGGCGAGGTGATCGACGCCGCCCTGCTGCTGGTGGACCGGCCGGATGCGGAGCTGGCCGAGATCATGGAGCGCCTGCCCGGCCCCGATTTTCCGACCGGCGGCATCATCATGGGCCGGGCCGGCATTCTGAAGGCCTATGCGGAAGGCCGCGGCTCGATCGTCATCCGCTCGCGCACGCATGTCGAAGAGGTGCGCGGGCGCGAGGCGATCGTGATCACCGAGGTGCCCTATCAGGTCAACAAGGCGGCGATGATCGAGAAGATCGCCGATGCCGTAAAATCCAGGCGCATCGAGGGCATCGCGGATCTGCGCGACGAATCCGACCGGCGCGGCGTACGCGTCGTGATCGAGCTCAAGCGCGATGCGGTGGCCGACGTCGTCCTGAACCAGCTCTACCGGTACACGCCGGTCCAGGTCTCCTACGGCATCAACATGCTGGCGCTCGACGGCGGCCGGCCGCGCCAGATGGGGATCGCCGAGATCCTCAAATCCTTTCTCAGATTCCGTGAGGAAGTCATTGTCAGGAGGACGAAATTCGAGCTGGCCAAGGCGCGCGAGCGGGCCCATCTGGCGCTCGGGCTCGTGATCGCGGTCAGCAATCTGGACGAGGTGGTCGCGATCATCCGCGCCGCCTCCTCGCCCGCGGAGGCCCGCGAGGCCCTGCTGGCGCGCAGCTTCGACGCCGCGGTGGTGGCGCCCTATCTGAAGCTCGTGGAGGACCACAGCGGCCGTGCGCTCGAAGACGGGCGCTACCGGCTGTCCGAGGCGCAGGTGAAGGCGATCCTGGAACTCAGGCTGCACCGGCTCACCCAGCTCGGGCGCGAGGAGATCGGCCGCGAGCTGGAGGAACTCGCCGGGAAGATCGCCGAGTATCTCGCGATCCTGGGCTCGCGCGACAAGCTGCTCGCCGTACTGAAGGCGGAGCTTCAGGCCGTGCGCGAGAAGTATGCGGATGCGCGGCGCACGGAGATCTCGACCGAGGAGCTCGCCGAGATCGACGAGGAGGCGCTGATCGCCCGCGAGGACATGGTGGTCACCGTCACCCACAACGGCTACATCAAGCGCACGCCGCTCGCCGCCTATCGCGAGCAGCGCCGCGGCGGCAAGGGCCGCGCCGGGATGGCGACCCGCGATGAGGACGTGGTCACCCGCGTCTTCGTCGCCAACACTCACCAGCCGATCCTGTTCTTCTCGTCCGCCGGGCAGGTCTACAAGCTCAAGGTCTGGAAGCTGCCGCTGGGCGCCCCGCAGGCGCGCGGCAAGGCGCTGGTCAATCTGCTGCCGCTGGCCGAAGGCGAGACGATCACGAGCCTGATGGCCCTGCCGGAGGACGAGGCGAGCTGGGACGAGCTCCACGTGATGTTCGCCACCCGCAACGGCTACGTGCGGCGCAACCGGCTGTCGGATTTCGTGAATGTGCCGTCCGTCGGCAAGATCGCGATCCGCTTCGAGGAGGGATCCGACGACCAGCTCGTGGGGGTCGCCGTCTGCCGGGAGGATCAGGACGTGCTGCTGGCGGCGCGCGGCGGCAAGTGCATCCGCTTTCCGGTTTCGGATGTGCGCGTCTTCAAGGGCCGCACGGCGGTCGGCGTGCGCGGCATGAAGCTGGAGGAAGGCGATGCCGTGATCTCGCTGTCGATCCTCTCGGGGCTCCATCTCGATCCGGATGAGCGGGACGCGTATCTGAAGGTCGCGCCGTGGAAGAGCGGCGAAGACCGGCCGGACCCGGCCGATGTCGGGCTTGCCCCCGAGCGGGTGGCGGAGCTGGCGGCGGCCGAGGAATTCGTGCTCACCGTGACCGAGAACGGCTACGGCAAGCGCAGCTCGGCCTATGAGTACCGCACGACGCACCGCGGCGGGTCGGGAATCGTCAACATTGTCACCTCCGCGCGCAACGGGCCGGTGGTGGCCTCGCGGCTCGTGCGCGACGGCGACCAGCTTCTGCTGGTGACCGACCGGGGCAAGATGATCCGCATCCCCGTCTCCGACATCCGGATCATGGGGCGCGCGACCCAGGGGGTCACCCTGTTCCGGATCGGCGAGGACGAGCGGGTCGTCTCCGTCGCCCGCATCGCCGAGGCGGATGCCGACGAGGACGGGGAGGAGGCGGCGGACGGCCCCGCCTCGTGAACACCCGCAGCCGATCGCGGAAGGAGGACCCGTTCTAGAAGCGGTACAGGGCAGCCAGCCCCGCGAAGAAACGTCTGGGCCGCCGGATATCGAGATCGACGGTCGAAAAACGCCGGTTTTCGAAGACGCCGTAGGCGAGTTCACCCCTGAGGGCCAAGCCGCCCGTCAGGCGCCACTCGCCGCCGGCCGCAATCTGCCCGCCGTCAAAACCGGCGTTGGCCACCTCCGTGCCCGCGTAACCCGCGCGGACGTAGGCGGCCAGACGGTCGGTGTAGGCGTAGCTCACCCGCAGGCTGATGTTCCCCCCGGCACAAAAGGGGAAGCACTCGTCGGGAACCCGCGCGTCGGGCCCGAAGATTTCGAGCGTGTCCGCCCCCAGCGTGAATTCCAGATCGGCCCCCAACAGCCAGTGATGGTCGAGCCGGAGATTCCAGTTCAGGAAGAGCCATCCGTCGCCGTCGGTCACATCGCCCTTTATGGCAACACCGCCCGTCGCCCCGCGGGCGCGGACATGCGCAACTCCCCCGCCGATGCCGATGCTGAAACCGCTGAAATGCCAGCTCGGCGGATAGGGGGCGTCGTCATCGCCCGCATCCTCGGCGACCGCGCCGCCGCCACAGAGACCGCCAAGCCCGATCGCGGCCGCGAGCATTGCCGCGGCCATCCGCCCCTCGTGCCGCTTCCGGCCGCACCCGGTCCACGCGAACCCCACATCCCGCATGGTCCGTCCCCCTCGTTGACCGCCCCGCATCACGCCGCTGCGGATCGCCGGGAGAGCCCGCCTCCCCCATGCGCCGTCGCCACCGTGACGCCGCCGCAGCGGGCTGACGCGGCATTCCGTCGCATCCGTTTGTGGCGAAAATCGGGACGCACCGCTTGCACCCTCCATCGTCACCCGTCGGCACCTTCCTCCTCGTCACTCGCCGGCGCTCTCTCTTCGTCACCCGCCGGCTTGACCGGCGGGTCCAGCCGGATGCGGGGCCAACCGCGAGCGTCGGAGCTGCCGTCACCGCCGGCTGGATTCGCCGCTTTCGCGGCGAATGACGAGAAAGAGAGCGTCACCCGGCGGCACTCTCTCTCTTCGTCACCCGCCGGCTTGACCGGCGGGTCCAGCCGGATGCGGGGCCAACCGCGAGCGTCGGAGCTGCCGTCACCGCCGGCTGGATTCGCCGCTTTCGCGGCGAATGACGAGAAAGAGAGCGTCACCCGGCGGCACTCTCTCTCTTCGTCACCCGCCGGCTTGACCGGCGGGTCCAGCCGGATGCGGGGCCAACCGCGAGCGTCGGAGCTGCCGTCACCGCCGGCTGGATTCGCCGCTTTCGCGGCGAATGACGAGAAAGAGAGCGTCACCCGGCGGCACTCTCTCTCTTCGTCACCCGCCGGCTTGACCGGCGGGTCCAGCCGGATGCGGGGCCAACCGCGAGCGTCGGAGCTGCCGTCACCGCCGGCTGGATTCGCCGCTTTCGCGGCGAATGACGAGAAAAGGAGAGCGTCACCCGCCGGCACTCTCTCTCTTCGTCACCCGCCGGCTTGACCGGCGGGTCCAGCCGGATGGGGGGCCAACCCCAAGCGAAGTGATCGTTGCCCGCGGCCGCTGGATTCGCCGCTTTCGCGGCGAATGACGACAAAGAGAGCGTCACCCGGCGGCACTCTCTCTTCGTCACCCGCCGGCTTGACCGGCGGCTCCGTGCTGGCTTTCTCCGTCATCCGCCGACTTGATCGGCGGATCCAGCGGGCAGCAGGGCCAACCGCCAAAGCCGGGATGGTCACCACCGCCGGCTGCGTTCGCCGGTCAAGCCGGCGAACGACGCGTCGGGGAAGGCGGCACCGCCCGTGCGTCCGTCCCCAAGATGAAACTGAACACTGATGACCGATGACCGACGACTGGAAGGGTTCCCCGGTCAAGCGGGCGCGCGACGGTTCAGCGATCGGTCGTCGGTCGCCGGTCTTCGGCGATCGGAATGCGGAGCGGCCGCGCCGGCCCGCCCTCTCCTCTTGATGAGCGAAGGCCGTTGGCCGGTGACGGATGGGCGGTCACCGGCGGTAGCACACCGCGCGGGCGGCGCGGATCACGTCGTCAGCGCTGACCAGCCAGGCCTTCTCGAGATTGGCGGCGTATGGCGTGGGCGTATCCGCGTCGGTGCAGCGCAGGACGGGGGCGTCCAGCCAGTCGAAGGCCTCCTCCATCAGCCGCGCCGAGACCTCGGAGGCGATCGAGCACACGGGCCAGCCCTCTTCCGCGATGACGCAGCGGTTGGTCTTCTTCACCGAGGCGATCACCGTGTCCATGTCGAGAGGTCTGAGCGTGCGCAGATCGATGACCTCCGCCTCGATCCCCTCCGCCGCCAGCGCCTCGGCGGCCTTGAGCGCCGCATCCATGGCGATCGAATAGGCGACGATGGTGACATCCGAGCCCTCCCGCGCGATGCGGGCCCTGCCGATGGGCACCACCCAGTCCTCCACCTCGGGCACCGGAAAGCTGTGGCCGTAGAGGATCTCGTTTTCGAGGAAGACCACCGGATTGGGATCGCGGATCGCGGCCTTCAGAAGGCCCTTGGCATCGGCGGCCGTATAGGGCGCGATCACCTTGAGGCCGGGCACCTGCGCATACCAGGCGGCGTAGTTCTGGGAATGCTGGGCGGCGACCCGCGCGGCGGCGCCGTTCGGTCCGCGGAAGACGATCGGCACCTCGATGCCGCCGCCGGTCATGTAGCGCTGCTTGGCGGCGGAATTGACGATGTGGTCGATCGCCTGCATGGCGAAGTTGAAGGTCATGAACTCGACGATCGGGCGCAGACCGGCGAAGGCGGCCCCCACGCCGAGTCCCGCAAAGCCGTATTCCGTGATCGGCGTGTCGATCACGCGCCGCTCGCCGAACTCGTCGAGCAGGCCCTGGCTGACCTTGTAGGCGCCCTGGTAGCGGGCGACCTCCTCGCCCATCAGGAACACCCGCTCGTCCCGGCGCATCTCTTCCGCCATCGCATCGCGCAAGGCCTCGCGCACCGTCATCTTGCGCATCGGCGTGCCGGGCGGAATGTCGGGCTCGTCCGCACGCGGGGCGGGCTCCACGCGGGGAGCGGGTTCCGGGCGCGGCGCGGCCTCGCCCCGCGCCGGCGCGCCACTGGCCGGCTCCGCGGGCGCCGCCTCGGCCTTCGGGGCCGGTGCCGCGGCGGCCTCATCGAGGGCGCTCTCGTCCTCGCCCTCCTCCAGGAGGATCGCGATCGGCTCGCCGACCGGAATGTCCTCCGTGCCCTCCGCCACCAGAAGACGGCCGACCCGACCCTCGTCCACCGCCTCCACCTCCATCGTCGCCTTGTCGGTTTCGATCTCCGCGATCACGTCGCCCGCGCGCACCTCGTCCCCCTCCTTCACGAGCCAGCGCGCCAGCGTGCCCTTCTCCATCGTCGGTGAAAGCGCCGGCATCGTGATCGTGATCGGCATGGCGCCCGCTCCCCCTAGATCCCTTTGTCCGTCACCAGCGCGGGCCAGCGCGGCAGCGGCTCCGCCTCTCCCACCCAGACGTCGCGATAGAGTTCCTCAAGCTCCGGCTCGGACGCGTTGCGGGCGAAATCTGCGGCGTCCTCGATCTCGGCCTTCACCTCCTTTTCGATGGCCCTGATCTCGTCCTCCGCGATCCCGGCCTCCAGCATGCGCAGACGCAGGAAGTCGATGGGGTCGTGGTGGGCGCGCACCTCCTCCACCTCCTCGCGCGGGCGGTATTTCGCGGGATCCGACATGGAGTGGCCGCGGTAGCGGTAGGTCTTGACCTCGACCAGGATCGGCCCGCGGCCCGAGCGCACGTAGCCGATCGCTTCTTCCGCGGCCGCGCGGACCTTGAAGATGTTCATGCCGTCCACCAGCATCCCCGGCACGCCGAGGCTCTCGCCGCGCTTGTGCAGATCCTTCTGGCCCGATGCGCGGTCGACGGAGGTGCCCATCGCGTAGTGGTTGTTCTCGATGATGTAGACGACCGGCAGCTTCCACAGCACGGCCATGTTGAAACTCTCGTAGACCTGGCCCTGGTTGGCGGCGCCGTCGCCGAAGAAGGTGAGCGAGACGGCATCCTCGCCGCGGTATCTGGCGGCGAAGGCGAGGCCGGTGCCGAGCGGCGCCGGTGCGCCGACGATGCCGTGGCCGCCGTAGAAGCGCCGGCCCGCGGCGAACAGATGCATCGAGCCGCCCTTGCCCTTGCACAGGCCCGCGGCACGGCCCGTGAGCTCCGCCATCAGCTCGCGCGCGCTGCAGCCGGCGGCGAGGGCATGGCCGTGGCAGCGGTAGCCCGTCACGACCCGGTCCTGCTCGGCACTCGCGCGCTCGAAGCCGACGGCGATCGCCTCCTGGCCGATGTACAGATGCAGGAACCCGCCGATAAGGCCGAGGCCATAAAGCTGGCCCGCCTTTTCCTCGAAGCGGCGGATGCGCAGCATGTCCCGGTAGAAGCCGAGCATCTCCTCGCGCGAGGCGTCGTATTCGCGATGGTATTCGTCGCGGAAGAGATGGGCGTAGGGGTCCCGATGGTCGTGCCCGGGCTTCAGCGCGACGGCGGCCTTCTTCGCCGCGCCCTTTTTCGTCGCGGCCGTCTTCGCCGCGCGCTTGCCGGGCCGACCCGTGCCCGCGCCCCTGTCGTTGCCCGCCATGCGTCCTGCCCGTGTCTGTCCTCGCCTGCGGACCGCATCAGCCCGGCCCGCGCCCGGCCCCCGGGCGCATCCCTCCTTATCGGCTTCGGGGCGGAATTTCAAAGGCTTTGGGCGGCCTTGACCCGGCCCGGCGTGCAGATCAGCCTTGCGCCGGCCGCACGGCGCAGCTCACACCGGCCTAGCGCGCGGCGGCTGCGGCCGGCTCGGCGGGCGGCACGACGATGACGCGCTCGTCGGGACGCAGATACCCGAGATTGCGGCGGGCGACCTCGTCGAGCAGGTCGAGATCCCGGCTGCGCGGGCGCATCGCCGCGACACGGGCCTCGAGCCGCGCCCGCTCTGCCCGCAGTTCGGCCAGCCGCATCTTCAGCGCCGCCGCCCGCGCCGCGAGCGCCCGCTGCTCGGCCAGCCCGGCGCGGCCCTGCCAGGCGAGATGCCCGAAATAGCCGAGCAGGATCAGCAGGATCAGGGGCCAGAGCATGCCGCGCATCTGCCAGCGCATGTCATCCACGCCTTTCGCCATTTCAGGGCATGGAATCACATGCGCGCGCCCGGCGCAAGCGGCTTGTGCGGCCCGCCGGGGCGCTCTTGCGCTCTGCCGGTGGTCGGATCCCGCAGCCCGTGGCGCGGAAGGCGGCCTGCGGGCTCAGCGCGCCTGCGTCGGCCAGTAGCCGGAGAGGATCCGTTCGCCCTGGCGGCCGCCGCGGATCTCGCCGAGCACGCGGTTGCCGATGCCGGACAGGTTCTGCCCGTGCATGCGGTAGTAGAACAGCGGCTCCGGCAGATGCCGGCCGGCCCAGCCCGCCTCGATGACCCGGCGCCACTTGTGATGCTTGGTGCCGCGGCGGATCGTCTCGTCATAGGGCCAGCAGGCCCTGAGCGCCTCGGTCAGCACCACGGCCGGCTCGGGAATGAAGCTGTAGTGCTCGATCAGCGCCGGATCGAAGGCGGTCGAGCGCCCGCGCTCCAGATAGTCGCCATGCTCGGAGATGAGGTTGCAGTCGGTATAGACGAAGCCGATCGTCTCGTCCTCGGCGCGGGCCTTCTCGAGCTCCGCCACGCAGCGGCTGACATAGGATTTGGACAGGAAGTCATCGGCGTCCAGGATGATGCTGTATTCGCCCGAGGCCAGCTCGATGCCGCGGTTCATCGCCGCGATCTTGCCGCGGTTCTCGGGGAACGCCACGACCTCGGCGCGCGAGAGCTCGTGCGGACGCTCCAGGGCGGTGGCGATGCGCTCGAGCGAGTCATCGGTGCTGCCGTCGTCGATCACGATCAGCTCGATCGGCCGGTAGTCCTGCTGGATGACGCTCTCGATCGCGTGCGCGATGAAGCGGCCGTAGTTGTAGTTGGGCATGATCACCGAGACCAGCCGCGGAAATGCCAGCACCGTCATCGTCTCCCGGTCCTTCCCGAATATTGCCGCGTGTTCCTCACGCCGCCCGTCTGCGGGCGTACAGATTTGCCGGATGTTCCTCCAGCGCCGCCATCGCGCAGCCGCAAATCTCGCGAATAACGGCCTTTTCGTCGCGATTCAAGGCCGCCTGCTTTGCCGCCCGGTCGTCCTTGAAGCTCCGCCGGCCGCTGTCGTCCTTGGAATGGACGGCAAACTGCGCACGCATCTCCGCCAGTTCCTCGGCGGCGAAATCGAGTCCAAAGGCCGCGCGCAGAACGTCGCCGAAGCGCTCGGCCGACAGATCCCGGTAGTTCAGCAGCGCAAAGCCTTCGCCCGCCTCGGCCGCCGCCACCTCGAAATAGCGCCGGTAGCAGTGGGCGAGATACGTCACCTCATCGAGGTCGGCGAGCGACGCCTCGTCGAGCCCGGTGAGCACCCTGTCCAGCCCCGTGCCGCGCGCCTCCAAGACCGCCGTCGTGTCGCGGCGCACGGAGGCGATCACCTCCACGGGATCGCGGTAGAGGAAGATCGCCGGCACGCCGGGCAGCGCGGCGCGGATCTCCCGGGCATGGATCGTGTTCCAGCTGATGAACTTGACGAAGGCCCGCTCTTCCTCCGGATGCCGGCGCCGGCACATCGCGCGCACGAGATTGCGCAGCCGCCGCAGCGTCATGTCGTCGCGCCCGAGCGGACGCGTCCAGCCCGCGGTCGCGTGCGCCCAGAAGCCGCGCTGCAGAGGCGCACCCTGCGAGATCATCACATGACGGTCGAGACGGCCGAGCGCCTTGGTCACCAATGTGGAGCCGCAGCGCGAGACATGGAAGATCAGCCCGGCCACCGGCACGGCGTCCTTAAACAGCTCATCCTCGTCCAGCAGCTCGACGGGCGAGGAGAAATGGTCCCGGATGCCGCCGCTGCGCGCCAGGTGGTCGATCGTGAAGACGTATTGCCAATGCCGGAAGCGGTGATCGCCGATGTCGATCCAGTAGACGGCGCCCTGCCCGCGCGGGTCGATCGCGGCCGGCACGACGCCGCGCGACGCCAGAATGCGCCGCCGGGCCGCCTCGCGGTCGAGCCGGCGCCCGGCGATGTCCGGCAGAAGACCGCGCACCACCTCGTGATCCGGAAGCGCAAAGAGAGCCGTCATGTCCGCGCGTTCATCCCTTGGCACCCCGCAGCGCCGCCTATGTGGGGTGCAACTGTGGCCGGATTGGGGCAGGCCCGAAGGGGTGCCGTCAAGCCTTTTCCTGACGGAACCCAGGGTCTATATGACGCGCCGGACATGCGGACCGGACCCGCCGCCCCATCCGGCGCCGCGGGCGCCGCGCGGCGGCCGAGGTGACAGGGAGAGCAGCGTGACGACGGCTTCAGAGCGGAGGACCGAGCCGGCGGGCGGCGGAACCGATCCCCTCTCCGCCTTCGGCTCCTGGATCGCGAGCGTGCCGCCGGTCTGGCCGGAGGGGGCCTGGCATTCGGCGCATCGCGAGTTCATTGACCAGATCGCGGTCACCATCGCCGGGGCGCGCGAGCCGGCCGCCCGCATCACCCGCGAGACGGCGGCGCGCTGGGGCCTCGGCCCGTCCACCGCGGTCGGCCACCCGGTGAAGCTCGCCGCGCCCTGGGCGGCGCTCGTGAACGGCACGGCGGGCCACGCGCTCGACTATGACGACAACTTCGACCCGCCCAAGGCGCATGCGACGACGGTGCTGGTGCCGGCGATCCTGGCGCTGGCGGAGGAGCTGGGGCTCGGCGGCAGCCACGCGCTCGACGCCTACATCGTCGGCCTGCAGATCCAGGGGCGCGTCGGCCAGGGCATCAACCCGTATCACAGGAACCGCGGCTGGCATGCGACGGCCACCACCGGCGCGATCGGCGCGGCCGCCGCCTGCGCGCGGCTGCTCAGGCTGGACGCCGGGCGCGCGGCCCATGCGCTCTCGATCGCCGTCTCCCAGGCCTCCGGCTTCATGTCGCAGTTCGGCACCATGACGAAGCCGCTGCATGCGGGCCTTGCGGCCAAGGCCGGGATCATCGCCGCGCGGCTCGCCGAAGGCGGGCTCACGGCGGGGCTCGGGGTGCTCGACGGCCCCCAGGGCATGCAGCGGCTGATGGTCGGGCCCGATTTCGAGGAGCTGCGGGCCGGCCTCACCCACATCGACCACGGCCAGACCATGCGTTTCGAGACCGCGAAGGTCGGCGAGCCGCTGCTGATCCTGGAGCACGGCTTCCGGGTGAAGCGCTTCCCGAACTGCGGCAGCGCCCACCGGGCGATGGACGCCCTCCTCCACCTGATCGCCACGCACGGCTTCCGGGCCGAGGAGGTGGAGCGGATCACGGTGCGGGCGCCGGCGGTGCATCTCAACAACCTGATGTATACGGACCCGCAGACGGGCCTGCAGGCGAAGTTTTCCATGGAATATGCGCTCGCGACGCTCTTGGTGCGCGGCCGGGCCGGAATTCCCGAGTTCACCGACGAGGCGGTCCGGGATCCGGCGGTGCGCGCGGCGATGGCGAAGGTGGTGCGCGAACCGGTGGAGGGTCTCGAGGGCGAGACGCCGACGAAGGTCACCGTGCGGCTTGCGGACGGGCGCGAGCTCGTCGAGGAGCGCGAATGGCCGGAAGGGTCCAAGTGGAAGCCCTTCCCCGACAAGGTCTACTGGCAGAAGTTCGAGGAATGCGTGACCGGCGTGCTGTCGCCGGACCGCATCAAGTGGGTGCGCGCCGCGCTGGAAGAACTGCGCGAGCTGGATCACGTCGGAACCCTGATGGCGCCGCTCGCCTGCGCGCTTTAGCGGCGGCATGCGGACCGGGACCCTGACGGGCGAGGCGGGAGCGGCGGTAGTCATGACCGAGAAGGTGAAGGCGCTGGTGCTGGCGGCAAGCCGCAAGGGGGCGGACGATCCGGTGGCGCGCCAGGCCGGGGTGTCCCACAAATGCCTTGCGCCGATCGCGGGCAGGGTGATGCTGGAGCGGGTGATCGACTCGCTCATCGACAGCGGCGTCGTCGCCGACATCTGGATCTCGATCGAAAGCGCCGACCTGCTCCGGGCCACGGAGCGGCTGAAGGCCTGGCTGGACGAGGGGCGCATCCGCTGGGTCCGGTCCGAAGGCAATCTGGCCGACTCCGTGCTCGCGGCCGTGCGCGCCATGCCGGAACCCTTCCCCCTCTTGGTGCTGACCGGCGACAATGCGCTCCAGACGCCCGAGCTCGTGCGCCAGTTCGTCGACGCGTTCCTTGCCGGGCACGAGGATGTCGCGATCGGGTTCACCCGCGAGGAGGTGGTGAAAAGCGCGTTCCCCGAGGTCGGGCTCGCCTATCATCGCCTCAAGGACGGCGGCTGGTCGGCCACGAACCTTTACGGGCTGCGCAACGAGCGGGCGCTCAAGGCCGCCGAGGTGTTCCGCTCCGGCGGCCAGTTCGGCAAGCGCCACTGGCGGATCCTGAAGAGCTGCGGGCTCATGCCCTTCCTGCTCTACAAGCTGAAGGCGACGACGCTTTCCGGCCTCATCTGCCGCGTCGGCCGCAATCTCGGGGTGAGCGCGGCGATCATCGACCAGCCCTTCCCCTACGGTCCCATCGATGTCGACAATCCGAGCTTCTTTGCGATCGCCGAGCGCGCTCTTGAAGCCCGCGAGCGGGAAAAGACACCATCGGCCGCCGACGCATGACCGGTGAGCGCAGGCGACCTGACCTCGGCCCCCGCGGGGCGATCCGGCGGTCGCGGATCCTCGACCGGCTGCCGGACTCGCCGCTCCTGCGGCGCATCCTCGGCGTGCTGTTCCTCATCGGCGGGGTCCTCGGCTTCCTGCCGATCGTCGGCTTCTGGATGATTCCCATCGGGCTTGCGCTTCTCGGGGCCGATTCGCCGCGCGTGCGGCGGCTGTCGCGCCGGCTCGGCGTGCGCCTCGGGCGAAGCAGAAAACGCTGGAGCAACGCCTTGCGGTCCCGGCGCGGCCGGACTAGGAAGGCGCCGGGCCGCGGCCCGGCCGGGCCGGACAATCCAGATGCGGGAGACGAAGGGCCATGAGCGTCATCCTCGATGTCATCGGGCGCGAGATTCTCGACAGCCGGGGCAATCCCACGGTGGAGGCGGAGGTCCATCTCGAGGACGGGAGCATCGGTCGCGCGGCGGTGCCCTCGGGCGCATCCACGGGCGCGCATGAGGCGCTCGAGCGGCGCGACGGCGGCGCGCGTTACGGCGGCAAGGGGGTCCAGAGCGCGGTCGAGGCCATCAACGGCGAGATCTTCGACGCGCTCTCCGGCCTCGATGCGCTCGCCCAGCGCGAGATCGACCAGGTCCTGATCGACCTCGACGGCACGCCCGACAAGTCGCGGCTCGGCGCCAACTCCATCCTCGCCGTCTCGCTGGCCACCGCCCACGCCGCCGCGCGGTCCCTGGGGCTTCCCCTTTACCGCTATCTGGGCGGCCCGATGGCGCGCCTGCTGCCGACGCCGATGATGAACGTGCTCAACGGCGGGGCCCACGCCGACAACGCCGTGGATCTGCAGGAATTCATGATCATGCCGGTCTCCGCGTCCACCTTCGCGGACGCCCTGCGCATGGGTGTGGAGGTCTACCACGCGCTGAAAGCCGCGCTCAAAGAGAAGGGGCTGTCCACCGCGATCGGCGACGAGGGCGGGTTTGCGCCGGAGCTCAAGAGCAGCCGCGAGGCGCTCGACCTGCTCGTCGCCGCGATCGAGAAGGCGGGATATGCCCCGGGCGAGGACGTGGCGCTGGCGCTCGATGCGGCGGCCAGCGAATTCTACCGCGACGGCGCCTATCATCTCGCCGGCGAGGGGCGGACGCTGAAGGCCGACGAGATGGTGCGCTACTACGAGGAGCTCGTGGCCGCCTACCCCATCGTCTCCATCGAGGACGGCTGCGCGGAGGACGACTGGGAGGGCTGGAAGCAGCTCACCGCCGTCCTCGGCGAGCGCTGCCAGCTCGTCGGCGACGACCTCTTCGTCACCAATCCCGAGCGGCTTGCGCGCGGCATCGAGGAGGAGGTGGCGAACGCCATCCTCATCAAGCTCAACCAGATCGGAACCTTGAGCGAAACGCTCGAGACCATCGAGCTCGCCCAGCGCTCCGGCTATGCCACCGTGATCTCGCACCGCTCGGGCGAGACCGAGGATGTCACCATCGCCGATCTCGCGGTGGCGACCAATGCGGGCCAGATCAAGACGGGCGCGCCCTGCCGCAGCGAACGCGTCGCCAAGTACAACCAGCTCCTGCGCATCGAGGAGGAGCTCGATACCGCCGCCGAGTTCGCCGGCCGCGCGGCCCTGGGCTGAGCCGGTCATCCATCGCCGGCACCGCAAGGCCGGACCGGCGCGCAGACGACTGGACCGGCGGGCAGACGAGAAGAGCACGCGCGCGCGGGTGGTGCGAGCTGGGGCGCGGGACGGCCACCTTCGACGGGCCAAGAGCACGCGCGCGCGGGTGGTGCCCTCTCCTTTCGCGTCGTTCGCCGGCTTGACCGGCGAGCGCTGCCGGTCGCCGGTGATCAGTCACCAGTCTTCAGATACCGAAGACAGGCCGGCGCACCCCCCGCGTCGTTCGCCGGCTCGACCGGCGAACCCGGCCGGTCGTTGGTGATCAGTCATCAGTCATCAGAAACGGGAGACAAGCCGGCAGTGACGCTCCTTTCTCTCGTCGTTCGCCGGCTTGACCGGCGAACCCATGAGGCGGTGAACGCGGCACGGGTACCGGGGTTGGCTCCACCGCCGGCTGGACCCGCCGGTCGAGCCGGCGGGTGACGATTGGGAGTAGGCACCGACGGATGCCCTCCCTTTACGCGTCGTTCGCCGGCTTGACCGGCGAACCCGGCCGGTCGTTGGTGATCAGTCATCAGTCATCAGAAACGGGAGACAAGCCGGCAGTGACGCTCCTTTCTCTCGTCGTTCGCCGGCTTGACCGGCGAACCCATGAGGCGGTGAACGCGGCACGGGTACCGGGGTTGGCTCCACCGCCGGCTGGACCCGCCGGTCAAGCCGGCGGGTGACGAAGAAAGGGTGACGGCGGGTGACGATTGGGAGTAGGCACCGACGGATGCCCTCCCTTTACGCGTCGTTCGCCGGCTTGACCGGCGAACCCATGAGGCGGTGAACGCGGCACGGGTACCGGGGTTGGCTCCACCGCCGGCTGGACCCGCCGGTCAAGCCGGCGGGTGACGAAGAAAGGACGCCGGCGGGTGACGCTTTCTTCTTTCGTCATTCGCCGCGAAAGCGGCGAATCCAGCCGCCCATGACGACAATCCCGGCGCTTGCGGCCGCCCCCGCCTCCCGCTGGACCCGCCGGTCAAGCCGGCGGGTGACGAAGAAAGGACGCCGGCGGGTGACGCTTTCTTCTTTCGTCATTCGCCGCGAAAGCGGCGAATCCAGCCGCCGCCAAGGAGGAGCCCGGCGCTTGCGGCTGTCCCCGCCTTCCGCTGGACCCGCCGGTCAAGCCGGCCGGTGACGAAGAAAGGACGCCGGCGGGTGACGCTCTCCTTTTTCGTCATTCGCCGCGAAAGCGGCGAATCCAGCCGCCGCCAAGGACGAGCCCGGCGCTTGCGGCCGCCCCCGCTTCCCGCTGGACCCGCCGGTCAAGCCGGCGGGTGACGTGATGGGGCGTAGGCGGGTGACCAACAACGGGTGCCGGCCGGCGAAGGCGGACGCCCGTCAGCGGACGATCTCCGCAAGCAGGCGGTCGAGAAGCGCGACGCCCCGCTCGCTCACGGCAAGGCGCCCGCGGGCAAGACGCACGAGGCCCTCGGCGGCGAGCGCCCTTGCGCGCGCAACGTCCAGCATCTGCGAGGCACTCAGGCCGAAGCGCGCTTCAAGCCGCGCCAGGTCCACCCCCTCGGCGAGCCGCAGGCCCATCAGCAGCGCCTCGCGCGCGGCGGTCGCCGGCTCGAGCGGTTCCAGGGAGGCGAGCGCCAGCCCGTCGCCGGAGAAGGTCGAGCGGAGCCAGGCGGCGGGATCGCGCAGCGCCGCGGTGGCCAGCATCGCGCCCGGCGCCACGAGCGGCAGGCGGCCGTGGGCGCCGGGGCCGATGCCGATCCAGGCCCCGTAGCGCCAGTAGACGAGATTGTGGCGGCACTCCTCGCCCGGCCGGGCGTGGTTGGAGACCTCGTAGGCCGGCAGACCCGCATCCGCGAGCCGCGCGCGGGTGAACGCGAACATCCGCGCCGTCGCCTCGCCGTCGGGAAGCGCGAGCCGCCCCCGCCGGGCGAGCGACCAGAAGCGCGTGCCGGGCTCGAGGGTGAGCTGGTAGCAGGACATGTGCCCGGCCCCGAGCCCCAGGGCGTGTTCGAGCTCGCGCACCCAGGCGCCCGGCGTCTGGCCCGGGCGGGCGTAGATGAGGTCGATGTTCACGCGCGCGAAATGCCGCGCGGCGACGGCGAAGGCGGCGAGCGCCTCGGCGCGGTCATGCGGGCGGCCCAGAAGGCGCAGGGCCGCATCGTCGAGGGCCTGGATGCCGAGCGAGACCCGGTTCACGCCGGCCGCGCGGTAGCCCGCAAAGCGCCGGGCCTCCACGCTCGTCGGATTGGCCTCGAGGGTGACCTCGACCCTCCCGTCCACCGGCGGGAAGGCCGCGACGAGGGCGTCGAGCACCGCGCCCACCACCTCCACCGGCATCAGACTCGGCGTGCCGCCGCCGAAGAAGACGGATGCGAGACGCGCCCCGGGCAGCCGCGCGCGCCAGGCCGCGATCGCCCGGCGGTAGGCGGCGGCCCACTGCTCAGGACCGCCCGTGCGCGCGACATGGCTGTTGAAGTCGCAATAGGGGCATTTGGTCACGCAGAAGGGCCAGTGGATGTAGACCCCGACGACCGGCGCCGGATCAAGCGCCGCGAGCACGGCGTCCGCATCCGCCCCGGCTGCGGCCGCCGGGCGGGCCGGTGCCCCGGCCGTCATCCCCGCGCGCCGAAGAGCGCCGCCACCAGCTTGCGGAAGGCGTCGGCGCGGTGGCTGATGGCATGCTTGGCGGCCGGCTCCATCTCGCCGAAGGTGAGCGCATGCCCGCGCGGCACGAAGATCGGATCGTAGCCGAAGCCCCTGCCGCCGCGCGGCGGCCAGACGATCTCGCCGTCCACCCTCCCCTCGAACACATGGGTGGGGCCTTCCGGAAGCGCCAGCGCCAGCGCGCAGATGAAGGCGGCATCCCGTGGCACCCCGCCGTCCTCCCCGCGCCGACCCAGCTCTTCCAGCGCCTCCCACACCCGGCGCATGGCCAGCGCGAAGTCGCGTTCCGGCCCGCCCCAGCGCGCCGAATGGATCCCGGGCGCGCCGCCGAGCGCCGCGACCGCAAGCCCGGAGTCGTCCGCCAGCGCCGGAAGGCCGGCGGCGCGCGCCGCCGATTCCGCCTTGATCCGCGCGTTCTCGGCGAAGCTTGCGCCCGTCTCGTCAGGCTCGGGCAGACCCAGCTCGCCCGCCGACCGCACGGCGATGCCGAAGGGATCCAGCAGCTCCGCGATCTCGCGGACCTTGCCGGGGTTGTGGCTGGCGATCACGAGCCCGTCGCGCCGCAGCCGCGCGGCGAGATCGGCAAACGGGGGGCTTGAGACCTGCGCCGTCATCGCAGCCCCAGCGCCTGCTTCTGCGCCTTCGTGATCTCGTCGCAGCCGATGCGCGCCAGCCGCAGGAGCCGCAGGAAGGTCTCCTCGTCGAAGGGTTCCCGCTCGGCGGTCGCCTGGATCTCGACGATCCGGCCCGAGCCGGTCAGCACGAAGTTCGCGTCGGTCTCGGCGGCGCTGTCCTCGGCGTAGTCGAGGTCGAGCACGGGCTCGCCGTCCACGATCCCGCAGGAGACGGCGGCCACCGTCTCGCGCACGGGGATGGTCTCGATCAGCCCCGCGTCCTTCATGAAGCGCAGCGCCTCATGGAGCGCGACGAAGCCGCCGGAGATCGCCGCCGTCCGTGTGCCGCCGTCGGCCTGGAGCACGTCGCAGTCGATGCGGATCTGCCGCTCGCCGATCTTCTCCAGATCCACCACGGCCCTCAGCGCCCGGCCGATCAGCCTCTGGATCTCCTGCGTGCGGCCGGACTGGCGCCCGCGCGCCGCCTCGCGCTCGGTGCGCTCGTGGGTTGCGCGCGGCAGCATGCCGTATTCGGCCGTGATCCAGCCCTTGCCCGTGCCCTGCAGCCAGCCCGGCGCCCGCTGCTCCAGGGTCGCGGTGCACAGGACATGGGTGTCGCCGAATTTCACGAGACAGGATCCTTCCGCGTGCTTGGCGAAACCCGGAATGAAGGCGAGTGGCCGCATCTCGTCGGGCGCGCGTCCGGATGGCCGCATGGCATCGCTCCCTCACAGCCGAAAAAACCGTGTCGTCCCGGCGCCCCTCCTAGCCGGGGGACCCGGCCTTGACAAGCGGACCGCGGCCCGTGCGCCGATTGACGCCCGCCGTCCGCCCACCTACATGGGGCGGGGCCGCGACGCCGCCGGCGCGCGGCCGCCCTTCCTGCGAGACCGGTTGAATGCGGGAACCGCCCGATGACGATCGAGGATCTGAGCGAGCGGGCGCGGCTGATCTTCAGGCATATCGTCGAAGGCTACCTCGAGCACGGGGAGCCGGTGGGCTCGCGCACGATCTCGCGCAAGCCGGGCGTCGATCTCTCCCCCGCCTCGATCCGCAACGTCATGGCGGATCTGGAGGAGCTGGGCCTCATCTACTCGCCGCACACCTCCGCCGGCCGACTGCCGACGGAGCTCGGGCTCAGGCTCTTCGTCGACGGCATGATGGAGGTGCGCGAGCTGACGGATGAGGATCGCCGGAAGATCGAGGAGCAGTGCGCCTCCTCCGGCCGCCCGCGCGAGGAGGTGCTGGAGGAGGCGAGCCGCGTCGTCTCTGGGCTGGCGCGCGCGGCCGGTCTGGTCACCGCCCCGAAGATCGATGCACCGATCCGCCACATCGAATTCGTGCCGCTGACGGGCAACCGCGCGCTCGCGGTGCTGGTGGAGGAGCACGGCCAGGTCGAGAACCGCATCATCGACCTGCCGCCGGGACTGCCCGCCGGCGCGCTGGTGCAGGCGGCGAACTATCTCAACGCCCGCTTCCAGGGCCGCACGATCAAGGAGGCGGTGGAGACCGTCCAGCGCGAGATCGAGGCGGTGCGCCGGGAGCTCGATGCCTGCGCGGCGCGGGTCGTGGAGCGGGGACTTGCGGTCTGGGCGGGCGAGAAGGACGAGCTGCCGCTGCTCATCGTCCACGGCCATCAGCATCTTCTCGACGACGTCAAGGCGCTCGAGGATCTCGAGCGCGTGCGGCGGCTGCTCGAGGATCTGGAGACGCGGCGCGATCTCGTGAAGCTGCTCGAATCCGCCGAGGCCGGCGAGGGCGTGAAGATCTACATCGGCGCCCAGCACGAGCTGTTCTCGCTGTCCGGCTCGTCGCTGGTGGTGGCGCCCTACCGCGATTCGGAACATCGCGTCGTCGGCGTCGTTGGCGTGATCGGACCGATGCGCATCAACTATGCGCGGATCGTGCCCGTCGTGGACTACACCGCGCAGGTGATGAGCCGCATCGTGTGAGGATCATGGACCGGTAACGAGGCAGACGGAAGGCAAGGCATGAGCGCGGACGAGGAAAGGAAGACCGACGGCGCGCGCGGCGGGCCGGAGCAGCCCGGGACGACGCCCCGGGAGGCGGCGGGCGGTGAAGAGGCCACCGCCGAAGAGGCCGAGGCCGAGCGCTCGCTGGAAGAGCTGCAGGCGGAGGTGGAGACCCTGCGCGATCATCTGCTGCGCGCGAAGGCCGAGGTGCAGAACGTCCTGAAGCGCACCGAGCGCGAGAAGGCCGAGATCGCGAAATACGCCATCGCGGCGTTCGCCCGCGATCTCCTGCCGGTCGCCGACAATCTGCGGCGCGCACTGGAAGCCGTGCCGGCCGAGGCGCGCGAGAACGCCGCGTTCAAGGCGCTGATCGACGGCGTCGAGATGACCGAGCGCGAGCTGCTCTCGGTCTTCGAGCGCCATGGCGTGCGCCGCGTGGCCCCCGAGCCCGGCGAGCGCTTCGATCACACGACGCAGCAGGCGGTGGCCGAGGTCGAGACCGCCGAGCGCGAGCCCGGCACCATCGCCGAGGTCTATCAGACCGGCTACGTGCTCGACGAGCGGCTGCTGCGGCCCGCCATGGTCGCGGTCGCCCGCCAGCCGCGCGGCGAGGGCGAGCAGGCGGGTGAGGAAGGCGCGCGGCTCGACACCGAGGCGTGACCCCTTGCAGCCCGGCGCCGCGGCGCCCATCTAGTGCGCCGACACGAGGCCCACGGATGCCCGGCACGGGGCCGCGCGCAGAACAAAGGGCCGGCCGGCTGCGTTCGCATCCATGAGCGGGGCCGGGCGACCGAGCGGACCGGAAGGGCCGGAGGCGTGCGCCCCGCGGCCGTCGGCGACCGGCCCGGCATGAAACAGGATCTGTGCACACCGAGGAGGATCGGAACATGACGAAGGCGATCGGCATCGACCTGGGGACGACCAATTCCTGCGTCGCCGTGATGGAAGGCGGCGATGTCCGGGTGATCGAGAATGCGGAAGGCGCGCGCACCACGCCCTCGATGGTGGCGTTCACCGAGGACGGCGAGGTTCTCATCGGCGCGCCCGCCAAGCGCCAGGCGGTGACCAATCCGGAAGGCACGCTGTTCGCGATCAAGCGCCTCATCGGCCGGCGCTACGACGACCCCATCGTCCAGAAGGACAAGGCGATGGTGCCCTACAAGATCGTGCCGGGGCCGAATGGTGACGCCTGGGTGGAGGTGCGCGGCAAGAAGTATTCTCCTTCCCAGATCTCGGCCTTCGTGCTGCAGAAGATGAAGGAGACGGCCGAGCGGCACCTGGGCCACGAGGTCAAGGAGGCGGTCATCACCGTGCCCGCCTACTTCAACGACGCCCAGCGCCAGGCGACCAAGGACGCCGGCAAGATCGCCGGGCTGGAGGTGCTGCGCATCATCAACGAGCCGACGGCGGCCGCGCTGGCCTACGGCTTCGACAAGAAGAAGTCGGGCAAGATCGCCGTCTATGACCTGGGCGGCGGCACTTTCGACATCTCGATTCTCGAGATCGGCGACGGCGTCTTCGAGGTGAAGGCGACGAACGGCGACACCTTCCTCGGCGGCGAGGACTTCGACAAGCGGATCATCGATTACCTCGCCGACGAGTTCAAGAAGGAGCACGGGATCGATCTGAGAAACGACCGCCTCGCGCTGCAGCGCCTCAAGGAGGCGGCCGAGAAGGCGAAGATCGAGCTGAGCTCCTCGCAGCAGACCGAGGTGAACCTGCCCTTCATCACCGCGGACCAGACGGGGCCGAAGCACCTCAACATCAAGCTGACGCGGGCCAAGCTCGAAAGCCTCGTCGAGGATCTGATCGAGCGCACCCTCGAGCCCTGCCGCAAGGCGCTCCAGGATGCGGGGCTCAAGCCCTCCGACATCGACGAGGTGATCCTGGTGGGCGGCCAGACGCGGATGCCGAAGATCATCGAGACGGTGAAGGAGTTCTTCGGCCGCGAGCCGCACAAGGGTGTCAACCCCGACGAGGTGGTGGCCGTGGGCGCGGCGATCCAGGCGGCGGTCCTCAAAGGCGAGGTCAAGGATGTGCTGCTGCTCGATGTCACCCCGCTCTCGCTCGGCATCGAGACGCTGGGCGGCGTGATGACGAAGATCATCGAGCGCAACACGACGATCCCGACGCGCAAGAGCCAGATCTTCTCCACCGCCGAGGACAACCAGACCGCGGTGACCATCCGCGTCTACCAGGGCGAGCGCGAGATGGCGGCCGACAACAAGCTCCTCGGCCAGTTCGACCTCATCGGCATCCCGCCCGCGCCGCGCGGCGTGCCGCAGATCGAGGTCACCTTCGACATCGACGCCAACGGCATCGTCCATGTCTCCGCCAAGGACAAGGCCACCGGCAAGGAGCAGAAGATCCGCATCGAGGCCTCCGGCGGGCTGACAGAGGAGGAAATCCAGCGGATGATCAAGGAGGCCGAGGCGCATCGCGAGGAAGACCGCAAGCGCCGCGAGCTGGTGGAGGCCAAGAACCGGGCCGATGCGCTGATCCACGAGACGCGCAAGAATCTGAAGGAGCACGGCGAGAAGGTGGATCAGGCCACCCGCGACGCCATCGAGGCCGCGATCCGGGAGCTGGAAGAGGCCGTCAAGGGCGACGACAAGGCGGCCATCGACGCCAAAACTCAGGCGCTGGCCGCGGCGGCCATGAAGCTCGGCGAGGCGATCTACAAGTCCGGCCAGCAGCAGGCCGCATCCGGCGGTGACGGCGCGGCGACGGCCGAGGCCGCCGGCGAGGAGGAAGTCGTCGACGCCGAGTTCGAGGAGGTCGACGAGGACAAGAAGTCCTGACGGGACGGGACGATCGCGGGGGCGCCGGGCCGGAACGGTTCGGCGCCCCTCGCGTTCCGGCATCCGCCGAGGCGCCGCGGCCCTCTGGAAATTTGGGGCGGGCGTCACCATAGAAGGGTGCGATTGGCGCGCAACAGGCGGCCCGGGGAGCGGGCCTCGCGAAAGGCTGAGGCGTGGACGGCGGCATGCAGAGGGATTTCTATGAGGTCCTGGGCGTTCCCCGCGACGCGGACCCCGAGACCATCAAGAAGGCCTACCGCAAGCTCGCGCTGAAATACCATCCCGACCGCAACCCGGGCGATCCGGATGCGGAGGCCCGCTTCAAGGAGATCAACGCCGCCTACGAGGTTCTCAAGGACGAAAAGAAGCGCGCGGCCTATGACGCCATGGGTCATGCCGCCTTCATGAACGGCGGCCCGGGCCCCGGCTTTGACGGCTTTGCGCGCGGCTTCGATGCGGACAGCTTCTCCGAGATCTTCGAGCAGTTTTTCGGCGAGATGATGGGCGGCCGGCGCGCCCGCGGCCACCGCCGCCGCGGCGCCGACCACAAGGTGGAGGTGGAGCTCACCCTCAAGGAGGCCTTCACCGGCGTGCGCAAGACGATCCGTCTGAACAGCCTCGTCAGCTGCGAGTCCTGCGGCGGCTCCGGCGCGCGCGCCGGCTCGCGCCCGCAGGTCTGTCCCACCTGCCATGGCCACGGCCGGCTGCGGCACCGCCAGGGCTTCTTCATGCTCGAGCAGACCTGTCCGCATTGCGGCGGCGCCGGCCATGTGATCGGCGATCCCTGCCCCGACTGCGCCGGGCGCGGCCTGAACGAGAAGACGCGCAGCATCGCCGTCAACATTCCCGCCGGTGTCGACACCGGCACCCGCATCCGGCTCGCCGGCGAGGGCAGCGCGGGGCTCAAAGGCGGACCGCCGGGCGATCTCTACATCTTCGTCGCGGTCAGGCCCCATCCCATCTTCGAGCGCGACGGGGCGCATCTGTTCTGCCGCGTGCCGGTGCCGATGACGACGGCGATCCTCGGCGGCGAGATCGAGATCCCGACGCTGGACGGCGGCCGCACGCGCGTGAAGATCCCGGAGGGCACCCAGACCGGCAAGCGCTTCCGGCTGCGTGGCAAGGGCATGCCCGAGCTCGAGACGGGCGTGCGCGGGGATCTCATCGTCGAGGTCCGCGTCGAGACTCCCGTCAACCTCACGCGCCGCCAGAAGGAGCTCGTGCGCCAGCTCGCCGAAGAGCTCGGCGAGGAGACGCATTCGCCCGAATCCACCGGTTTCTTCGCGCGTCTCAAGGAATTCTTCCACGACCTCGGCTCCGACCGCAGCGTCCACTAGACACCCGTGCCGTCTCGCCGGCATCGCTCGCCGGCCCCCGTTCGCGACATGCGCGACGCCGGGGGACTCCCGCCGCCGGACGGTTCCCGCACACCGTGCGCCCGCGCGAACGGCGAACCTTGCCGGTCATCGGTGATCAGTCATCAGTCATCAGTCTTCAGACACGGAAGACAAGCCGGCGCGCCCCCCCCGCGTCGTTCGCCGGCTTGACCGGCGAACCCATGAGGCGGTGACGCCCGCACCGGCGCAGGGCGTTGGCCCCGCCGTCCGCTGGACCCGCCGGTCAAGCCGGCGGGTGACGAGAGAATAATGTGCCGGCGGGTGACGCTCTTTTTCGTCATTCGCCGCGAAAGCGGCGAATCCAGCCGCCAGGCGTGCCCGCTCCGGCGCCGGCAATTCGCCCCGCCGTCGGCTGGACCCGCCGGTCAAGCCGGCGGGTGACGATGGGAATACGAGCCCACGGGTCAACCTCGCGTCCGACGTCCGCGGGGCGCACTGACGGGCGTCCCTCCCCCTTCGCGTCGTTCGCCGGCTTGACCGGCGAACCCATGAGGCGGTGACGCCCGCACCGGCGCAGGGCGTTGGCCCCGCCGGCGGCTGGACCCGCCGGTCAAGCCGGCGGGTGACGAGGGAAAGGGAGCGGACCAGCCGGTCAAGCCGGCGGGTGACGATGGGAATACGAGCCCACGGGTCAACCTCGCGCCCGACGTCCGCGGGGCGCACCGACGGGTGATGCTCCCCCTTCGCGTCGTTCGCCGGCTTGACCGGCGAACCCATGAGGCGGTGACGCCCGCACCGGCGCAGGGCGTTGGCCCCGCCGGCGGCTGGACCCGCCGGTCAAGCCGGCGGGTGACGAGGGAAAGGGAGCGGACCAGCCGGTCAAGCCGGCGGGTGACGATGGGAATACGAGCCCACGGGTCAACCTCGCGTCCGACGTCCGCGGGGCGCACCGACGGGTGATGCTCCCCCTTCGCGTCGTTCGCCGGCTTGACCGGCGAACCCATGAGGCGGTGACGCCCGCACCGGCGCAGGGCGTTGGCCCCGCCGTCCGCTGGACCCGCCGGTCAAGCCGGCGGGTGACGAGGGAAAGGGAGCGGACCAGCCGGTCAAGCCGGCGGGGGACGAAGGGAGAGGGCCGGCGGGTGACGCTCTTTTTCGTCATTCGCCGCGAAAGCGGCGAATCCAGCCTCCATGCGTGACGGCTCCGGCACCGGCGATTGTCCCCGCCGCCCGCTGGACCCGCCGGTCAGGCCGGCGGGTGACGAGGGAACATTGTGCCACCGCGTGGCGAAGAAGGAGAGCCGGCGGGCGGCAGGCGCGATGCCGATCGCTGATGACTGACGACCGATGACCGATGACCGACCTCAGCGCGGGTCGCGAGCCAGCGCCGCGGTGCCGGTGCGGCGGGCGGCCTCGACCGCCTCGGCGATGCGCGCGACGGCGAAGTCGATTTCGGCTTCCGTCGTAAACCGCCCGAAGCCCAGTCTCAGCGAACGCTCCGCCTCCTCCCGGCTGCGGCCGATCGCCTGCAGCACGTAGGACGGCTCGCCGGAGCCCGAGCCGCAGGCGGCCCCGCTCGAGATCGCAAGATCCGGCAGCCGCGCCATCAGCTCCTCGGCGCGCAGGTCGGGCACCGTGACGTTGAGATTGCCCCACCAGCGCCGCTCCGGATGGCCGTTGAGCACGATGCCCGGCACCGCCTTCTCGAGCCCCGCCCACAGACGCCTGAACAGGGTGCGGGCATGGGCGGCGTCCCGGTCCATCTCGCGCGCAGCGATCCGCGCCGCCTCGCCCAGGCCCGCGCATTGATGAGGCGCGAGCGTGCCCGAGCGCAGCCCGCGCTCCTGCCCGCCGCCCAGGATCAGCGGCCGGATGCGCACCCGCGGCCGCGCGGAGCGCAGATAGAGCGCGCCAATCCCCTTCGGCCCGTAGATCTTGTGGCCGGAGATCGACATCAGGTCGATGCGCATCTCCTCCACATCCAGCGGGATCTTGCCGAAGCCCTGGGCGGCATCGGTGTGGAAGAGCACGCCGCGCGCACGGCAGAGCGCGCCGATCTCGGCCAGCGGCTGGATCGTGCCGATCTCGTTGTTGACCGCCATGACGGAAACGAGCGCCGTCCTGTCGTCGATGGCATCGGCCAGCCGGTCGAGATCGACGAGGCCCGTGCCGTCCACCGGCAGGATCGTCACCCGCCCGCCCAGCCGCGCGACAAGCCGCGCGCTCTCGAGCACGCATTTGTGCTCGGTGGCGACGGTGACGACATGGTCGCGCGCCGGAAACGCCGCCTCGAAGACGCCGCGGATCGCCATGTTGTTCGATTCGGTCGCGCCGGAGGTGAAGATCACGTCGCGCGCCGGCGCGTTGATCAGCTCCGCGACGGCGGCGCGCGCCGCCTCCACCGCCTCATGGGCCACCCAGCCGAAGACATGGTCGGCGGAATGCGGGTTGCCGAAATGCTCCTCGAGCCACGGCCGCATGGCCGCGACGACCCGGGGATCCACCGGCGTGGTCGCCTGGTAGTCGAGATAGACGGGCGTGCGCACGGCGGACGGCATGACACCTCGGCGCTTCACGGCGCGACCGGATCGGTCGGCGCTCCGACCCCCAGGATCTCGCGGGCGGCGGCGAGGAAGCGGTCGATGTCGTCCTCGCTCGTCGACCAGCCGAGGCTCACGCGCACGGCCGCCTCGCGGATCGCGGGATCGGCCGTCATCGCCGCCACCACATGGCTGGGTTCGGTGCGCCCGGAGGAACAGGCCGCGCCCGTGCTCACCGCAACCCCCGCCAGGTCGAAGCGCATCACCAGCACCTCCGCGCGCGTGCCGGGGACGGCAAAGAGCGTGGTGTTCGGCACGCGGGGCGCGTCGGCCCCGAGAATCACGACATCGGGGCGCAACGCCCTCAGCCCGTCTTCGAGCCTGCCGCGCAGGCGGGCGAGCCGCCGCGCCTCCTCCTCCATCCGCCGGCCGACCGCCCGCGCGGCGGCGCCGAAACCGGCGATGCCGATGACGTTCTCGGTGCCGGTGCGCAGGCGCCGCTCCTGGCCGCCGCCCCGCCACAGCGGCGCGAACGGCGCCTCGGGGTGCAGCCAGAGCGCGCCGACCCCCTTCGGTCCGCCGATCTTGTGGGCGGACAGGGCGAGATAGTGCACCCCGAGCCCGCCGACATCGACGGGCAGCTTGCCGGCCGCCTGGACCGCATCGGAAAATCCGAGCACCCGCCCATGCGCGGCGCGCGCCAGCGTCACGAGCTGCGCGACCGGCTGCACCACCCCCGTCTCGTTGTTGGCAAGCATGACAACGACGAAGACCGGCCGGTCCGGATCCAGCGCCGCCAGCGCGTCCGCGAACGCCCCGTCATCCACCACGCCGGTCCCGTCCACGGGCAGCCAGACGAGATCGACGTCCTCGCGCCGGCGCAGATTGTCCCGCACCGCGGGATGCTCGACCGCGCTGGCGAGCACCTGGCAGCCGGGCGGGATCTGGTGGACGGCCAGCGCATCGGCCTCCGTGCCGCCGGAGGTGAAGACGATCTCGGCGGGCTCCGCGCCGATCAGCGCCGCCACCGCCTCGCGCGCGTCCTCGACGATCGCCCGGGCCTCGCGCCCGAAGTGGTGGACGGAAGAAGGGTTGCCGAAGCGCGCCGCGGCCTCCGTCACCGCCTCGCGCGCCTCCTCGCGCAGCGGCGTCGTCGCATTGTGGTCGAGATAGACCGGTTCTTCCCGTCCGTCCCGCAATGGCCACTCCATCGGGGCTGCACTCTCCGGCGAAGATGGGCTTCGTGTGCGCCCCCGTCAACGCCGTACCGCCGGCGCGCGCTTGTGCGCCGGGGCCCGCCTCCTATATAAGGCGCGCTTCACGACGCCCCGGAACCGGGGCGCCAGCCGGGTCACCGCACCGGCCGCCGGATCCGGGCGGCTTCCCGTCTTCCCGCCGACCCGGCTGACGGAGGAAACGGGACACGGAACAGCTTGGAGACCAGCGATGCCTGAGGTCATCTTCGCGGGACCGGAAGGACGCCTCGAGGGACGCCTGCAGCAGGGGCGCAGCCGCAACGCGCCGCTGGCGATCGTGCTGCACCCGCATCCGCAGTACGGCGGCACGATGAACAACAAGGTCGTCTACCATCTCTACCAGACCTTCGTGCGCCACGGGTTCACGACGCTGCGCTTCAACTTCCGCGGCGTGGGGCGCTCGGAGGGCCGCTATGACGGCGGCGTGGGGGAACTGGCGGATGCGGCCGCCGCGCTCGACTGGCTCCAGGCCCTCTACCCGGATGCGCCGTTCGCCTGGGTCGCCGGGTTCTCGTTCGGCGCCTGGATCGGCATGCAGCTCCTGATGCGCCGGCCCGAGTTCCAGGGCTTCATCTCGGTCGCGCCGCCCGCCAACCACTACGATTTCAGCTTCCTTGCGCCCTGCCCCACCTCGGGACTCATCGTCCAGGGCGACCGCGACGACATCGTGCCGCTCGAGGCGGTCGAAAAGCTCCTGGAGAAGCTGCGCCAGCAGAAGCGCATCACCGTCGAGCTCAAGGTGATCGAAGGCGCCGACCACTTCTTCCAGGGACGCCTCGAGGAGCTCGACGCGGTGGTGGACGAATATCTCTCCCGCCGCCTCAAGGAGCTGGCGGCCCCGCGCATCGCGGCGCGGCCCTGACGACGGCGGGCACGCCCGCCTCAGGCGGTGAACCAGCCCGAGATCGCATAACGGTAGCCGCCGGCGAAGGGCGCGACGACATTGACATGGTGATCCTGCGGCACGCGGAAGAGGTGAAGCCGGTTGAAGCCGGGCAGAAACACCTCTCCGCGGCCGCTCTCCGTCGTCGGGAAGACCAGCTCGCCGCCCCAGTCCGGCCGCCAGCGCGGGGTGAACTGGAAGACGTAGGCCACCCGGCGGTCGTGCCCGGGCGCCAGATCGTTGTGCAGGCCGAGGAACTGGCCGGGGCCGAAGCGGGTCGCCTGCGCGTCGGCCGCCTTCACCTCCGGCTCGTCCAGGACCGTGCGGATGAAATCCAGCATCTCCTCGCCGTTCAGAAAGTCGAAAAAGGCTTCCACCGGCACGCCCCGGCGTTGAAGCGGGGCCGGCCGGCCCAGGGTGTAGACATGGTAGGCATAGGCGAAGGCCTCCCGCGCGCGCAGAAAGATGCGCCGCTGCAGAGCCTGCCATTCGCCCGGCGTTACGCTCTCCAGCCGGTCGTGGGGCAGGATCGCCGCCCGGTCCTCGAACCAGGTGAACGACCAGGGCGTCTCGCGCTCGAGCCAGCCCAGCACCCTCTCGGCGCCGTCCGGGGTCAACACGTCCGATACCACCGCCCGCCGGTCGCGGGCGAGCGCGCGGGCGATCGCCTCGCGGTCGAGTTCCGGATTGAGGCGGATCGGCATCGCCGCTCTCCCTTCCCTGCCCCGCACCACTCTTGGCGCGGCAGCCCTGTTGTTTCAAGACTTTTCAGGCCTGCCGGGCCGTGGGCGGGGCGCCGCACGGTCCGCCAATTTTCCCTTGCGGGGCGGGGCGCGCTCTGCTAAGCGCTCGCCCCGATGTCCCGCCCGGGCTGCCGGGCGGACGGGATCAGGTCTCAGAACGGGAGCGTCAGGACCGTCATGGAAATCGTCGTTCGCGAGAACAACATCGATCAGGCGCTGAAGGCGCTCAAAAAGAAGCTCCAGCGCGAGGGCATCTACCGCGAGATGAAGCGCCGCCGCTTCTACGAGAAGCCCTCCGAGCGCCGGGCCCGCGAACGCGCCGCCGCCATCCGCCGCGCCCGCAAGGCCGAGCGCAAGCGTCTCGAGCGCGACGGCCTGATCCTGCGCTAGGCCGCCCGAACCGGACCTCTCCTCCCCGTCTTCCGCCCGGCGCCCCCCTTGCCTGCGTGTGGTGCCGCGCCGTCGGGCGTCATTCCCGCTTGTCCCGCCCGGCCGATTCGGCTGTGATGCGCGGCGGTGAGGCGGATCGCGGGAGAAGCCGGCATGAAACTTTTCGGCCTGTGGCCCCGGGTCCTGGCGGCGCTCAAGGGGCTCGCCATCTTCGTCGCGGCGGCGTTCTGCGAGATCGGCGGCTGTTACGGCTACTGGCTGAGCCTGCGGCTGGGACGCTCGCCGCTGTTCCTGCTGCTCGGCTCGGGCCTGCTGATCGCCTTCGCCTGGCTTCTCACGCGCAGCCCCGCCGCCTTCGCCGGCCGCAGCTTCGCCGCCTATGGCGGGGTCTATATCGCCGCCTCCCTGGCGTGGCTGCGGGTGGTGGAGGGCGAGGCGCTGCGGGCCACGGATCTTGCCGGTGCGGGCCTCGCGCTGCTGGGGGCCGCCGTCATCCTCGCCGGCCGTCCCTGAGCGCCCGCAGCGATCGCGCCCGATCTAGTAGAGCCCGCCGGTGCCCTTCTTGATCCGGCTCTGGTCGAGCGCGAGCGCGCCGTCCAGAACCGGCCGGTCGCCCAGCTTCGGTTCGGTGCCCGGGATGAAGGCCTCGAGAATGGTGTGGCCGTCGTCGGCGGCGGCCGGAAGCCCAGTCTCGGCGTCCACGCGCACGAGCCGGATGCCCGGCGGCATGCGGAAGGGAATGGGCGGCGTGCCCTCGAGTGCGGCGGCCATGAAGTCCTTGAACACCGGCACCGCCGTGGAGGCGCCCTGCTCGTCGGGGCCGAGGCTGCGCGGCTGGTCGAAGCCGACGAAGACGCCCACCACGAGATCCGGCGAGAAACCGACGAACCAGGTGTCCATGGCCTCGTTGCTCGTGCCCGTCTTGCCCGCGAGCGGCCAGGGCAGATCCCGGATCGCCCGTCCCGTCCCGCGTTCGACGACGCCTTCGAGCATGTGCACGATCTGATAGGCGATCCGGGGATCGAGCACCCGCTCGCGCTCGTCCGGCACCTCGGGCGGCGGCATGCCGGGCGACCAGAAGACCGCCGAACAGCCCGGACACGGCCGCCGGTCATGGCGCCAGATGATCTTCCCGCGGCGGTCCTGGATGCGGTCGATCAGGGTCGGCACGATCCTCCTGCCGCCGTTGACCAGCATCGCATAGGCGGCGGTGAGCTGCAGCGGGGTCACCTCGCCGGCACCCAGCGCATAGGCCAGCGTCGGCTCCATCCCGTCGTCGAGGCCGAAGCGGCGCGCCATGGCGATCACCCTGTCCATGCCGATGTACTGGGCGATGCGCACCGTCATGAGGTTGCGCGACAGCTCCAGCCCCCGGCGCAGGGTGGACGGGCCGTAGAACTTGCCGGAATAGTTGCGCGGCTTCCACTTGCCCTGGCCGTCGCCCTGGTCGATGACGAAGGGGGCGTCCAGCACGAGCGAGGACGGCGTAAACCCGGCCTCCAGCGCCGCCGCGTAGACGAAGGGCTTGAAGGCCGAGCCGGCCTGGCGGCGCGCCTGGGTCGCGCGGTTGAACTGCGAGCGCGCGAAGGAGAAGCCGCCCACCATCGCGAGCACATGGCCGGTGTGCGGGTCGAGGGCGACGAGCGCGCCCTCGATCTCGGGGATCTGCTCCAGCGCATACTGCGGCACGGGCGCAAGCGGCCGGCCGGCCGCGTCGAAGAAGCCGGCGATCGCCACGCGATCGCGGCGGGTCAGCGGTGAGACGACGATGACGTCGCCGACATTGACGACGTCCTCCGGCCCCTTCGGCGCGGGTCCGACCCGCTCGCCCGGCCGCCAGGGCCGCGCCCAGCGCATGGTCTCGAAGGGGACGAAACCGAAGCTGCCGTCCTTGAAGCCGACGACGGCGCCTTCCGCCCGCACGTCGTGCACCAGCGCAAGCCGCCACTCCGGTACGCCCGGATCGACGGGCACATTGGCGAGCCGCGTCGCCCAGTCGCCCTCGATCGAGCGCCGGGCCACCGGCCCGCGCCAGCCGTGGCGGCGGTCATAGGCGATGAGCCCGCGGCGCAGCGTCCGCTCGGCGATGGTCTCGAGCCGCGGGACGAGGGTGGTGTGGACGACGAGGCCGCCCTTGTAGACGGCGTCCGCGCCATAGCGGCGCACGAGCTCGCGGCGGACCTCCTCCTCGAAGTAGTCGGCGCGGAAGGGCTCGACGGGCCGGGCGCGGCGGGTGGCGAGAGGCGCCGCCTTCGCCGCCTCGAGGCTCGCGCGGTCGATGTAGCCGTTCTCATACATGCGATCGAGAACCCAGTTGCGCCGCGCAAGCGCGCGGTCCGGATTGCGCCAGGGGCTGTAGGCGGCCGGCGCCTTGGGCAGGGCCGCAAGCAGGGCCATCTCGGGCAGCGTCAGCTCGTCCAGCGCCTTGTCGAAATAGGTGAGCGCCGCGGCGGCGACGCCGTAGGATCCCTCGCCCAGATAGATCTCGTTCAGATAGAGCTCGAGGATCTGGTCCTTGGTGAACGCCCGCTCGATGCGCAGCGCAAGAATCGCCTCCTTGATCTTGCGCGAGAGCGAGACCTCGTTCGTCAGCAGGAAGTTCTTCGCCACCTGCTGGGTGATGGTGGAGCCGCCCATGGGCCGGCGGCCGGTCAGCAGATTGCGCAGGTTGAGCACGGCCGCGCGCATGATCCCCCGCCAGTCGAGCCCGCCGTGCTCGTAGAAGTTCTTGTCCTCGGCCGAGAGAAACGCCGCCACCAGCGGGCGCGGGATCGCCTCGATCGGCACGAACAGACGCCGTTCGCGCGCGTATTCGCGCAGCAGCGAGCCGTCGGCGGCATACAGCCGGCTGGCGACCGGCGGCTCGTAATGGGCGAGCTGGCGATAGTCCGGCAGGTCGCGCCCGTAGATGACGAGGATCGCGAGCACGCCGGCCGCACCGAGCACGCCCGCAAGCGCAACAAGACCCGCCGTCCATGCGATGCGCCGCCGCCAGCGCCGCGGCGGGCGTACGGCCTCGGCCGGCGCCCCCTCGGCTCCGGTTTGCGGGCTTTCGGTTTCACCTGCCATCGGCGGGTCCGTCCGTCGTCCTCATCAATTCCGTCGCCGCCCGGGGCGGCCGACCTTCGATATCGGGCCGCAATATGGCCAAGGCAAGGCTATTCGAGACGGCCGAGTCTGAGCGCCTCGAAATAGCCGTCTATGGCCGCAAGAAGGGCCTCCGCGATCTCCTGCCGGCCGCGCCGCGAGTGCAGGAAGGCGGCATCCTGGCGGTTCGAGAGATAGCCCATTTCCACCAGCACCGAGGGCACGTCGGGCGCCTTCAGCACCACGAAGCCGGCGAAGCGGTGAGGGTTGGAGCGCACGAGCACCCGGCGCTGCAGCTCGGGCACCAGCAGGTTCGCGAAATGCGCTGAGCGGTTCATGACTTCGCGCTGCGCCAGCGAGATCAGGATGTCCGCCACCTCCGGCGGCTGGTGGTCCAGTTCGAGCCCGGCCAGGACGTCGGCCTTGTTCTCCCGCCGGGCGAGCGCCGCGGCCTCGGCATCGGAGGCCGTCTCGGAAAGCGTGTAGACCGTGGCGCCCCTGACCCGCCTGTTGCGGATCGAATCCGCATGCAGGGAGATGAAGAGATCGGCGCCGCCGGCCCGCGCGATCCGGATCCGCTCGCGCAGCGGCAGGAACACGTCCCGGTCGCGGGTCAGCCGCGCGCGGTAGCGGTTGCTCGCGTTGATCACCTCGGCGGCGCGCCGGGCGACCGCGAGCGTGATGTCCTTCTCCGGCACGCCGAGCGCGCCCATGGTGCCGGGATCCATGCCGCCGTGCCCGGCATCGAGATAGACGACGGGCCGGGCCGGCACGGGCATGCCCTCCACGCGCCGCACGGGCGGGCCTGCGGCCGGTGCGCCGGCGGCGGGCGACGGGCGGGCCGCGTCTACGAGCTGCGCGAAACCGGCCGCGTCGGTGGGTGCGAGATCGAAGACGATCCGGTAGCGCCCGGTGCCGGCGGGCGGCAGCGTGAATTGGCGCATCAGCTTCGCCGGACCCTTCAGATCCAGGACGATGCGCGAGGTGCCCGGCCGGAACAGGCCGTAGCGCAGCGCCTCGACGAGGCCGCGTCCTCCCGCGCGCCTGAGGTCGCCCGTGAACTCCACCTCCGGCAGATCGACCACCATCCGCGCGGGGCTGTCGAGGAAGAAGACCTGCGGCGCGATGCGGCGGTCGACGTCGATCACGAAGCGGGTGAACCCCGGATTCTCGCCGAGTCTGAGCCCGTCCACCCGCGCCTCGGCCCCATGCCCGTCCACGGGACGCAGGAGAAGGACGGCGACGAGCAGTGCAACCCGCCTCATGGCCGCGATCGCCGCGCGCATGGGGTCGTGGTCTCGTCTGCTGCTGCGGTTCGGCATCGGGCGCATGCGCAATCCTGTCGCATAATCCGCAAAACGCCGGCGCATCACAACCCACAAAGCTTGTTGTGTTTTCGCGGCACCGGCACTAGATTGCCCCGTGAGGCCGAATGTGTATCGCGATCAAGGTTTAGAGCCGCTGAACGACGGAATGCAAGTGAAGCCGACGGTCTTCCCCTTCCGCATCGGGCGCTGCCTTGATCGGCGAGCGCGACGAGGCATGGCAGGTTCGGACATGCGTCCGGCCGGGCGGATGTGCGCGAACCCGCAAGGACGACGCGCGCCACGGGTTCCGCCCGCAGGACGTTTTCCGGGCGCATAGGCACGACGGGCGGCACGACGGCACGCACGCATGCCTGCCTTTCCCCGCGACATTCGCGCCTCCGGCGCACGGGATCCCGTGCATCCGATGCCGCGCGGCATGACGCCGTCCGGCGGAGGCAAGGAACAGTGATGCCATTGGCGAGCGGGGCGATCACGAAGACGGGGCGGACGCATCCGGGCACGCGCGTGCATGCGCGCGGGCCGGAGCGCGCGGCCATCCGTCCCGCCCGCCACGGGTCCACGACACCATCGGTCAGGATCACGGCCGCCGCCGGCGCGACAGGACGCGCGCCGGCAGGACCGGGCCGTGCAAGGAGCAGGAACAGATGTCGACGAGAATGCTCATCGACGCCCGCCATCCCGAGGAGACGCGGGTGGCGGTCGTGCGCAACAACCGGGTAGAGGAATACGATTACGAGTCCGTCACCAAGCGCCAGATCAAGGGCAACATCTATCTCGCCAAGGTCACGCGGGTCGAACCCTCCCTGCAGGCGGCCTTCGTGGATTTCGGCGGCAATCGTCACGGCTTTCTGCCGTTCAGCGAAATCCATCCGGACTACTACCAGATCCCGGTCGAGGACCGCGAGGCGCTGCTCAAGGAGGAGGAAGAGGAGGCCCGCGCCGACGCCCAGTCCGAGGAGGCCGAGGGTGACGCGCTCGCCGAGCGGGCGGGCGAGGGAGGCGAGGAGGAGGTCGTCTCCGTCGGCGGCGACGACGAGGAGGAGCGCCGTCCGCGGCGCAGCCTGCGTCCCGGTACCCTGCGCCGGCGCTATCGCATCCAGGAGGTGATCCGGCGCCGCCAGATCCTGCTGGTTCAGGTGGCCAAGGAGGAGCGCGGCTCGAAGGGCGCGGCGCTGACCACCTATCTGTCGCTGCCCGGCCGCTACTGCGTGCTGATGCCGAACAGCCCGCGCGGCGGCGGGATTTCGCGCAAGATCTCGAACCCCAAGGACCGCCGGCAGCTCAAGAAGATCCTCAACACCCTCGAGGTACCCGAGGGCATGGGGGTGATCATCCGCACCGCGGGCCTCAACCGCACCAAGAGCGAGATCAAGCGCGACTTCGAATATCTCCTGCGGCTGTGGGACGAGATCCGTGAGAAGACGCTCAACTCGCTGGCGCCCGCGCTGATCTACGAGGAGGGCGATCTCATCAAGCGGGCGATCCGCGATCTGTACACCCGCGACATCGAGGAGGTGCTGGTCGAAGGCGAGGAGGGCTATCGCACGGCGCGCGAATTCATGAGCCTGCTGATGCCGAGCCATGCGCGCCGGGTGAAGCATTACAAGGAGCCGATTCCGCTGTTCCAGCGCTATCAGGTCGAGCAGCAGCTCGAGGCGATCCACAGCCCCGTCGTGCAGCTCAAGTCGGGCGGGTATCTCGTCTTCAACCCCACCGAGGCCCTGGTGGCCATCGACGTGAACTCCGGCCGGGCCACCCGCGAGCACCACATCGAGGAGACCGCGCTGCAGACCAATCTGGAAGCGGCCGAGGAGATCGCGCGCCAGCTCAGATTGCGGGACCTTGCGGGCCTCATCGTCATCGACTTCATCGACATGGAGAACCGCCAGAACATCCGCGCCGTCGAGCGCCGGCTGCGCGAGGCCCTGCGCAGCGACCGCGCGCGCATCCAGCTCGGACGGATCTCGAGCTTCGGCCTGCTCGAGATGTCGCGCCAGCGGCTGCGGCCCAATCTCGTGGAAGCCAGCATGATCACCTGCCCGCGCTGCGCGGGCGCCGGTGTGGTGCGCTCGGTCCAGTCGGGTGCGCTGACCGTGCTGCGCGCGATCGAGCAGGAGGGGGTGCGCGACCGCTCGGAGGCCGTGCGCGTGCGCGCCCCGGCCGACGTCACCCATTATCTGCTCAACGAGAAGCGGGCGGCGCTGGCGGATCTCGAGCGCCAGTACGGCCTCAAGATCACGATCGAGGCCTCCGACGTCCTGGGGGCGGAACCCTATCAGCTCGAGCGCACGCCGCGCAGCACCCCGGCCGAGCCGTCCGAGGACCGGCCCGCCACCCAGGAGGGCGCGGCGCGAGCCATGGCGGACGAGGAGGCGGCGGAAGCCTCCGGGCGGACCGGGCCCCGGGATGCCGGAGCGAAGGCCGAGGCGACGGAGCGGGCCGGGCGCGAGGGCGCGGAAAGGCGGAGCCGGCGCCGGCGCGGCGGACGCGGCCGCGCGGCCGCACGCCGTCAGGACGGGGCGGCGGCAGAGGCGGCGGCTGGAACGGCCTCCGGGGCACCGGCCGATGCGGCCGCCGAAGCCGCCCGCGAACCCGCGGCCGGGCCATCGCCCGAAGATGAGGCCGCAACCGGAGCCGCGCAGCCCGCGGGGGCCGACGGGCCCGCCGTGGCGGAAGCGGCCGGCGCCGAGGAGGAAGCGTCCGAGAAGCGCCGCTCCCGACGCCGCGGACGCCGGCGCGCGCGCGCGGGCCGGGCGGAAGACCGGGCGCGCGAGGAGGCCGCCGCCGTGACGGAGCCGGCCGAAAGCGCGCAGGACGCCGCGGCCCGGCCCGCCCGGGCGGACGACGCGACTGCGGCCGCCGGCGCCGGGGATGCGAAGGAGGTGAAGGAGGAGTCGCCTGCCGCTTCCACCGAGGCCGCCGGGGAGGCGGCCTCACGCTCCTTTCGTGGCGCGACTGAAGAGACTGCTGCGGCGCAGACGCCAGAGGGCGAGGCGCCCGCCGACATGAACCCGCCGGCACGGCCGGCCTCCGAGGACGAGGCCGCGCCCGCAAAAGCGGCGGCGAAGCGGTCGCGCACGACCCGCCGTCGGCGCAGCACGAAGAAGCAGGCGGTGGCGGACGAGGCCGAGGACGCCGCGCTCGCGCCGGCCCCCGCACAGCCCGCCCCTCCCGACGCCGCGGCAGCCGATGCCGATGCCGGTGGGGCCGAGGAAGAGCGGGCGGCCGTTGCGGCCGCAACCGCGGCCGAGACCGGCGTGGAGGCTCATGTCGAAGCTGCGGCGTCCGGAAAGCCCGCCGAAACCTCCGGGGGCGAGGCCGAAGGCGTGGCCGAATCCCGCCGGCGCAGGCGGGGCTGGTGGCAGAAGGCGCTCGGGATCTGACGCGCCGCCGGCCGCCTGCGCCGGACGTTTCGGCGCATCGCGGCCGCCCGCCCCTTGTGTGCAAGGCGGGGGCTTGCCATGTTCTGGCCGGATTGCCCGGGCAGAGCGGGGTCCTTGCGGCCAGCGGAGGGTGAGCGACGTGCGGCGGCTTCTGCGCCATCTGGCGGTGATCGTGCTGACCGCCCTGCTGTGGCAGGCGGCGGGCACGGCCTCGGCCCAGAACATCCGCATCCTGCGTGATGCGGAGACCGAGGCGTTCCTGCACCGGATCTCCGATCCGCTGTTCGCGGCCGGCGGCCTCAATCCGCGCAACGTCACGATCGTCATCGTCGACGACACCTCCCTCAACGCCTTCTATGCGGGCGGCCAGGCGATTTTCATCCATTCCGGTCTCCTGCTCCAGGCGGACAACGTCTCCCAGCTCGTCGGCGTGATCGCCCATGAAACCGGCCACATGCTGGGCGGCCACGTCCAGCGCATCGACGAGGCCCTGACCCCGGCGACCAGCATGACGATCCTGTCCCTGCTGCTCGGGGCGGCGGCGATCGCGGCCGGTGCGCCGGACGCCGGGGCCGGCATCATCATGGGCGGCCAGAGCATGGCCCAGCGCACGGTGCTGCGCTTCCTGCGCGTGCAGGAGGCCTCGGCCGACCAGGCCGCGGCCGATCTTCTGCTCCGGACGCACCAGTCGGGCCGGGGGCTGCTCGAGATCTTCGAGAAGTTCCGCTATCAGGAGCTGGTCGGCTACGGCAACCGCCTCGACCCCTACGTGCTCACCCACCCCCTTTCGAGCGAGCGCATCAGCAATCTGGAGACGAAGCTGAAGGCCTCGCCCTTCTGGGACGCCCCGACGGACCCGAAGCTCGAGGAGTGGTTCCGCCGCATCAAGGCCAAGCTGGAAGGCTATGTCTGGCCGGCGCGATCCACGCTCGGCAAGTATCCGCCCTCCGATACCAGCATCCCCGCGCGCTATGCGCGCGTCTACGCCTACAACAAGATGCTGGAATGGCGGAAATCTCTCGAGGAGGCCGAGGCGCTCATCGCCGCAGAACCCGACAATCCGTATTTTCACGAGATCCGCGGCCAGATGCTGTTCGAGAACGGACGGGTGGCGGAATCGCTCGCCGATCTTGCGCGGGCGGCAGAGCTCGCGCCGGATCAGCCCCTCATCCTGGCGCTTTACGGCCGGGCGCTGGTGGCGATGGAGACACCGGAAACCGACCGCAAGGCCGTCGAGGTGCTCTCGCGCTCGGTGGCGCTGGATCGCCATGATCCCTTCGCCTGGTTCCAGCTTGCCGAGGTCTACACCCGCCTCGGCGAGGAGGGACAGGCGGCCCTGGCCGGCGCCGAGCGGTTCATGCTGCTGGGCCAGGGGGCGCGGGCGGCCGCCATGGCGAAGAAGGCCATGGAGAAGCTGCCCGAGGGCTCGCCGGCCTGGCTGCGCGCCCAGGACATCTCCCTTGCCGCCGAGGAGCTGGCGAAGAACGAGAAGGGCCGGCGGCGGCCGCAGTGAGAAAGGCGGTCGCGGCATGCGCTTCGGACGCGCCCTTGCATCGCCCGCGCGGCGCGGATAAGGACGGGCCGGGGCGGTCGCGGGCAGGTCGCGGGTGTGCGCCCGCGTGAAGGAGGGTATCGCGGATGTCATCGGCAAGTGACACCGGCGGCCGGCGCGGTCTCGTGCCGGCGCTCGTCGTCTTCCTGCTCCTGCTCGGCGGCGGGATCCTGCTCGCGCTCGCCGGCGCGCGCGGCACGCCCGCCGAGCCGCGCGAGAAGGGAGACGAGATCCGCAGCTATCTCCTCGCCCACCCGGACGTGGTGCTGGAGGCGATCGAGCGCTGGCAGCGCAGCCAGATGGCGGATGTGGAGCGCGAGCAGAGCCGGCGCATCGGCGCCGCCTGGCGCGAGCTCGCCCATGACGGCTTCTCGCCCGTGATCGGGCCGCAGGATGCACCGGTGACAGTGATCGAGTTCTACGACTACCGCTGCCCCTACTGCCGCCGCGCGCACGCGGACACGGCCCGGCTGCTCAAGGAGTTCGAGGGGCGCATCCGCTATGTCTTCAAGCAGTTCCCGGTGCTGGACCGGCCGGGTGATCCCCCGGTCTCGGCGACCGCCGCGCGCGCGGCGGTGGCGGCCTTCCGGCAGGGCTGCTTTCCCGCCTACCACGACGCCGTCATGACCGCGAGCGGGGGACTGAGCGAGGAGCGGATCCTGCGCCTCGCGCAGGAGGCCGGCTGCGATCTCGACCGGCTGAAGCGGGACATGGGCGATCCCGCGATCGAGGAATACATTCAAAAGACGCTCGCGACCGCCCATGCGCTCGGTGTCGCCGGCACGCCGACCTACGTCGTCAACCGCCGGCTGCTCGAAGGCGCGGGCGGCTACGAGCGGCTGAAGAACGCCGTCAAGGAGGCGCTGGCCGAGGCCGACGCGGCTGCGGGCTGAATGCGTGGCGGGCCGGGCCGGTCGCCTGCGGGCTCGACCGGCGGGGACAACTCCCTTGCTCGTCATCCGCCGCCCTCTTCTCGTCATCCGCCGACTTGACCGGCGGATCCACCTTCTTTTTTCGTCATCCGCCGACTTGATCGGCGGATCCAGCCCCCTTTCCTCGTCACCCGCCGGCTTGACCGGCGGGTCCAGCCGGAAGCGGTGCCGATCTCCAGAGCCGGATGCCGTCACCACTGTGGGCTGGGTTCGCCGGTCAAGCCGGCGAACGACGCGGCGGGGAGGTCGTCACCGCCGGTGCGCACTCTCTCCTCGTCACCCGCCGGCTCGACCGGCGGGTCCAGCCGGAAGCGGTGCCGATCTCCAGAGCCGGATGCCGTCACCACTGTGGGCTGGGTTCGCCGGTCAAGCCGGCGAACGACGCGGTGGGGAGGTCGTCACCGCCGGTGCGCACTCTCTCCTCGTCACCCGCCGGCCCGACCGGCGGGTCCAGCCGGAAGCGGTGCCGATCTCCAGAGCCGGATGCCGTCACCACTGTGGGGTGGGTTCGCCGGTCAAGCCGGCGAACGACGCGGCGGGGAGGTCGTCACCGCCGGTGCGCACTTCCAGTCACCACGCCTGATGGGCGGGTCCTTCGTGACCCGCCGGCACCCTCTCTCCTCGTCACCCGCCGGCTTGACCGGCGGGTCCAGCCAAAAGGGGGCCAATTCCCGGCGCCGGGTATGCCATCACGGCCCCATGGGTTCGCCGGTCAAGCTGGCGAACGACGCGGCGGGGAGGTCGTCACCGCCGGTGCGCACTTCCAGTCACCACGCCTGATGGGCGGGTCCTTCGTGACCCGCCGGCACCCTCTCTCCTCGTCACCCGCCGGCTCGACCGGCGGGTCCAGCCAAAAGGGGGCCAATTCCCGGCGCCGGGTATGCCATCACGGCCCCATGGGTTCGCCGGTCGAGCCGGTGAACTACGCGTTCGAAATTGCGTCATGCCGCGCCCGCCCCCGCCCGGGGGGTGTTCCATCATGCGTCCCGGAGGCGGCGGATGCGGGCGCCGACGGCGGCGAGCTTTTCCTCGATCCGCTCATAGCCGCGATCGAGATGATAGACGCGGTTGACGACGGTCCGCCCCTCGGCCGCGAGCCCGGCCAGCACCAGAGACATGCTCGCGCGCAGGTCGGTCGCCATCACCGGCGCGCCCACGAGCCGGCCGACTCCGCGCACGACCGCGCTCGCCCCCGTGACCGTGATGTCCGCACCCAGCCGCACGAGCTCGAGCACATGCATGAAGCGGTTCTCGAAGATCGCCTCCGTGATCACGCAGGCGCCGTCCGCCAGCGTCATCAGCGCCATGGCCTGGGCCTGCATGTCGGTGGGAAAGCCGGGAAAGGGCTGCGTGACGACATTGACCGGCCGAATCGCAGTCGCGGGATCGCGGGCGACGCGGATGCCCCCGGCCCGCTCCTCCACCTCGGTCCCAGCGGCACGCAGGAAGGCGATGACGGCGTCCATGTCGGCGGGCACGGCGCCCTCGAGCAGCAGGTCGCCGCCGGTGATCGCCGCGGCGACGGCATAGGATCCGGCCTCGATCCGGTCCGGCAGGACCGCATGTCGGGCGCCGCCGAGGCGGGCGACACCCTCCACCTCGATGCGGTCGCTGCCGAGTCCCGTGATGCGGGCGCCCATGGCGACCAGCGCGCGGCCGAGATCCGCCACCTCCGGCTCGCGGGCCGCATTCTCGATCACCGTCGTGCCGCGCGCGAGCGCCGCGGCCATCAGCAGGTTCTCGGTGGCGCCCACCGAGACCCTGGGCAGGACGATCCGTGCGCCGACGAGACCGCGGGGCGCACGCGCGATGACGTCGCCCTCCTCCAGCCGGATTTCGGCGCCGAGGGCCTCGAGACCCTTCAGATGCAGGTCGATCGGCCGCGGGCCGATGGCGCAGCCCCCGGGCAGCGCCACCCGCGCCTCGCCCGTGCGGGCGAGAAGCGGGCCGAGCACCAGGATCGAGGCCCGCATCCGCCGCACGAGGTCGTAGGGCGCATGCCGCGCCGTGATCTCGCGGGCGGCGAGCGCGAGGCGGCCCGCGGCCTCGTCACGCTCCACCTCCACCCCCAGCGCCGCGAGAAGTCCCGCCATCGAGCGGATGTCGGCGAGCGCCGGGACGTTGGAAAGATGCAGCGGCTCGTCCGTCAGCAGCGCGGCCGCCATCAGCGGCAGCGCGGCGTTCTTCGCGCCCGCGATCGGGATGCGGCCGCGCAGCGCAACGCCACCGATGATCTCGAGCCGGTCCATGGTCTCTTCCGTCCGGTGAACCCGCCGCGCCCGCAATGGCCCCTCATCGGGGCCGGATGATGGCGGCTGCGGGGCGCGAACGCGGCGGCGACGCTAGAGCCGCGGCAGGGTGACCCCGCGCTGGCCCTGATACTTGCCGCCCCGATCCGCGTAGGAGACCTCGCAGGGCTCGTTGCCCTGCAGGAACAGGAACTGGGCGATCCCCTCGTTCGCGTAGATCTTGCAGGGCAGCGGCGTCGTGTTCGAGATCTCGATCGTCACATGCCCCTCCCAGCCGGGCTCGAGCGGCGTCACGTTCACGATGATCCCGCAGCGCGCATAGGTGCTCTTGCCGAGGCAGATGACGATCACGTCGCGCGGGATGCGGAAGTATTCCACCGTGCGGGCCAGCGCGAAGGAATTGGGCGGGATGATGCACACCTCCGCCTTCTTGTCCACGAAGCTCTCCTGGGCGAAGTTCTTCGGGTCCACCAGCGCGTTGTTGACATTGGTGAAGATCTTGAACTCGTCGGCAACCCGGGCGTCGTAGCCGTAGGAGGACAGCCCGTAGGAGATCATGCCCTCGCGCCGCTGGCGGTCCTCGAAGGGCTCGATCATGCCGCATTCCTTCGCCATGCGGCGGATCCAGCGGTCGGACATCACGGGCATCGGTCGGCTTCCTCCCTGTCCTGTGCCTCATCGGCCGGCCGCCCGGGCCGCGACCCGGCGGGTGCCGCACCGTGGGCGGCATCGGGCGTGCCGGCGCGGGCGCGCATCTGCGCCTTGCGTCGGCGCAGATTGGCTCTCAGCGCCGCCTTGAGGCGCTCCATGCGTGCGGGATCCTTGGCGGCCATGACGGTCCTCCGGCGCATGGTCCCGGGCCCGGCGAAGCCCTGGCCCCGCCGCGCCTTCCTTAGCGGCCGCAGGGGCCCGCGGCAAGCAGGAGCGGGCGCGCCCGCCGACCATCCTGTGCGTCCCCGGTCGCGGTGACCGACGGGTGACGCTCGCTTTTTTCGTCATTCGCCGCGAAAGCGGCGAATCCAGCCGCCGGACGTCACGATCCGGGCGCATGATGCCGTCCCCGCCTTTCGCTGGACCCGCCGATCAAGTCGGCGGGTGACGAAGAGAGAGGGTGCGGGCGGGTGACGATGGACCCGCCCATCAGGCGTGGTGACTGGAAGTGCGGACCGGTGGATGCTCCACTCGCGTCGTTCGCCGACTTGATCGGCGAACCCACCGGGCAGGGACGGCAGCTCCGACGGCGGTAAGCGGCCCCGCCGGCGGCTGGACCCGCCGGTCGAGCCGGCGGGTGACGAAAAGAGAGTGTCGGCCGGTGAAAACGAGAGAACGTCGGCAGGTCGCGCAAAAGAGAGGGAGCCGGAGCACGCGTCCAACCCCATGGCCAGCCGGAACGCACCGCCCTTCCGCCCCCGCGACGCGCGACTGCGGGCGCCTACTTCTTCTCGCCCGCGCTGCGCCGGCGGCCGCCGCGCCGGCCGAGCCCGATCTTCTTCGCGAACTCCGCCCGCTTGCGCGCATAGGCGGGGGCCACCATCGGATAGTCCGCCGGCAGGTTCCACTTCGCCCGGTATTCTTCGGGCGTCATGTTGTAGCGGCTGCGCAGGTAGCGCTTGAGCACCTTGAGCTTGCGCCCGTCCTCGAGGCAGATGATGTAGTCGTCGGTGACCGATTTCCTGATCGGCACCGCGGGCTTCTGGGCGGGCGCCTTGCCCTCGCCCGCAAGCCCGGCGAGCGTGTCATGCACCGAGCGGATGAGATCCGGCACATTCTCCACGGGCACCGGATTGTTGCTCACATAGGCGGTGACGATGTCCGCCACCATCTGAAGCTGGACCCCCTGATCGAACGCCCGTCCCTGCTCGTCACTCATGTGCCCGGTGCCCTTCCCAATTGGCCAAATCGCACGTCATTCTACCATCTCACAAAGGCAAGTAAAGGCCGTGTCCTGCCGGATCTAATAGTCCGGGAGACGCGTCTTTCCACATATCAAGCGGAAGCGGACATTTCAACACTGCATTTTGCCGCTCCTCCACCACGAAGCGTTGGGGGACATTGCCGCGCTTCCACGACATGTGGTAAGGATCGGGCCGAGGATCGCAGGATCCGGAACCGGCGGCGACAGGAAAAGACAGGGCAGATGGGTGCGACGAATGGACCCGGCGAGCGGCTCGTCGTGGCCTGTGATCACGCGGGATTCGCGTTGAAGGAGCTGGTCAGGGCGCATCTCGAGGCGCGGGGTTTTGCGGTGCTGGACCTCGGCACCGACGGCGAGGAGTCGGTGGACTATCCCGACTTCGGCTACCGGGCGGCCGCCGCGATCGCCGCCGGGCGCGCGAGTCGGGGGGTCATCATCTGCGGCTCGGGCATCGGGATCTCGATCGCGGCCAACCGGCATCCGGCCGCACGCGCGGCGCTCTGCCACGACGTCACCAGCGCGCGGCTCGCCCGACGCCACAACGACGCCAATCTCCTGGCGCTCGGTGCGCGGCTGATCGGCCCCGAGCTCGCGCGCGAGATCGTCGATGCGTTTCTCGACACCGCCTTCGAGGGCGGCCGGCACCAGCGACGCGTGGACAAGCTGTCCCGACCCGTGCTTGAAACGGCGGGCTGAGGGCGGCACGGGCCGACAGGAAAGGAACGACGAGTGATGGCGGACGCCGTGGCACTGGCCGGCTCAGGCCTGCGCGAAGGGTTTTTCACCGCACGGCTGCGGGCGGTGGATCCGGAGATCGCGGATGCGATTGCGGCCGAGCTGAAGCGTCAGCAGACGCAGATCGAGCTGATCGCTTCCGAGAACATCGTCTCGCGCGCCGTGCTCGAGGCCATGGGCTCGGTGCTCACCAACAAGTATGCCGAGGGCTACCCGGGCCGGCGCTACTATCAGGGCTGCGCGCATGTGGATGTCGCCGAGAGTCTTGCGATCGCGCGCGCGAAGGCCCTCTTCGGGGCGGATTTCGTCAATGTCCAGCCCCATTCGGGCGCCCAGGCCAACGGCGCCGTCTATCTCGCCCTGCTCGAGCCGGGGGACAAGATTCTCGGCATGAGCCTCGATGCCGGCGGCCATCTGACCCATGGCGCGAAGGTCAACATCTCCGGCAAATGGTTCCGCGCGGTCCATTACGGCGTGCGCACCGAGGACGGGCTGATCGACTATGACGAGGTCGCCGCCATCGCCGCGCGCGAGCGGCCGAAGCTCATCATCGCGGGCGGCTCCGCCTATCCGCGGGTGATCGACTTTGCGCGCTTTCGCGAGATCGCGGACGGTGTCGGCGCCTATCTGATGGTGGACATGGCGCATTTCGCCGGGCTGGTGGCGGGCGGCGTGCACCCCAATCCCCTGCCCCATGCCCATGTCGTGACGACGACCACCCACAAGACCCTGCGCGGCCCGCGCGGCGGCATGATCCTCACCAACGACCCCGACATCGCAAAGAAGATCAACTCCGCCGTCTTCCCGGGGCTGCAGGGCGGACCGCTGATGCACATCATCGCGGCCAAGGCGGTGGCCTTCAAGGAGGCGCTGGACCCGTCCTTCCGGGCCTACGCGGCCGCCGTGGTCGAGAACGCGCGCACGCTCGCCGAAAGGCTGAAGGAACACGGCTTTGCGATCGTCTCCGGCGGCACGGACACCCATCTCATCCTCGTCGACCTCAGGCCGAAGGGGCTGACGGGCAAGGCCGCGGACGAGGCTCTGGAGCGGGCCGGGATCACATGCAACAAGAACGGCGTGCCGGGCGATCCGGAAAAGCCGTTCATCACATCCGGCATCCGCCTCGGCTCGCCGGCGGCCACCACCCGCGGCTTCGGCCGGGCGGAGTTCCGCCTGGTGGCGGACTGGATCACCGAGGTGCTCGACGGCCTCAAGGCCAACGGCGCCGAGAACAACGGCGCGATCGAGCAGGCGGTGCGCGCCCGGGTGCGCGAGCTGTGCGCCCGCTTTCCGATCTACCCGGATCTGGAGATCTAGAGGGGCCGGACGCGCCGGCGGGGAGGAATCCGAGGAGGCGAAATGCGCTGCCCCTTCTGCGGCTACGAGGAAACCCAGGTCAAGGATTCGCGGCCCAGCGAGGACGGCGCCGCCATCCGCCGCCGCCGGCACTGTCTAGGCTGCGGCGCGCGGTTTACCACCTTCGAGCGGGTGCAGCTGCGCGCGCTCACCGTCATCAAGCGCAACGGCCGGCGCGTGCCCTTCGACCGCGACAAGCTCCAGCGCTCGATCGACATCGCCCTGCGCAAGCGGCCCGTCGAGCCCGAGCGGGTCGAGCGCATGGTGAACGGGCTGGTGCGGCGCCTCGAATCCATGGGCGAGCCCGAAATCCCCTCCGAGGTCATCGGCGAGATGGTGATGGACGCCCTCTCCCAGCTCGACCAGGTGGCCTATGTCCGCTACGCCAGCGTCTACCGGAACTTCCGCGAGGCGCAGGACTTCGAGGAATTCGTCTCCTCGCTCCAGAAGGAGGGCGGCAGGACCGCCGCGCGCCGCCGCATCGACGCCGACGACGCCGCGGCCGAATAGCGCCATGGCGGCCCCGCCCGTGCCGACACCGGAGGATTTCTCCGATCCCGCGCCCGGTCCGGCGGTCCGATCCGCCGCCGCGGAGGATGCCCGCTTCATGGAGATCGCCTTGCGCCTTGCGGGGCGCATGCTGGGCCGCGTCGCGCCGAATCCGGCTGTGGGCTGCGTGCTGGTGAAGGACGGGGTCGTCATCGCCCGCGGCTCGACGGCGCCCGGCGGGCGGCCGCATGCGGAAACCCTCGCGCTCCAGCGCGCAGGAGAGGCGGCCCGCGGTGCCACCGCCCATGTCACGCTCGAGCCCTGCGCCCACCACGGTCGCACCCCGCCCTGTGCGGATGCGCTGGCGGCTGCTGGTGTCGCCCGCGTCGTGGTGGCGATGACGGATCCGGATCCCCGCACCGCGGGCCGCGGCATCGCGCGGCTGCGGGAAGCCGGGATCGCCGTCGACGTGGGCCTGCTCGCCGATGAGGCGCGCGCGCTCAACCGCGGATTCGTCCTCAAGGTCACGCAGAACCGGCCGCTGGTGGCGGTCAAGCTCGCGACCTCTCTGGACGGGCGGATCGCCGCGGCCGGCGGGGACGCCCGCTGGATCACGGGCGAGGCGGCCCGCCGCCACGCGCATCTTCTGCGCGCGCGCCACGACGCGATCCTGATCGGCGGGCGCACCGCGCGGATCGACGATCCGGAGCTCACCTGCCGGCTGCCGGGGCTGGAGCAGGCCTCGCCCGTGCGCGTCGTACTCACGCGCCGTCGCGCGCTCGAGGCGGGATCCCGGCTCGCCGCCGGCGCGCACCGCGTGCCGGTCTGGCTGCTGCTGCCGGAGGGGGCCGGGGCGCCCGGCCTGCCCGCCCCCTATCCGGACGAGCCCGGCCGGCCCGGCCTTCACGCCGTGACCTTCGCGAGCCCCCCGGACGCCGACGCGGCCGAGACGGCGCGCGCGATCCTTGCCGCGCTGGCGGGCGCGGGCATCACGCGGCTTCTCGTCGAAGGCGGCGGCGAGGTCGCGGGCCTGTTCGTCAAGGCCGGCCTGTTCGACCGGCTCTACCACTTCACCGGCAACTGCGTCATCGGCGCGGACGGGGTGCCGGCGCTGCCCGCACTCGGCCTTGCGGCGATGGCCGACGCGCCGCGCCTGCGCCTCGTCGAGACGCGCGCGCTTGAGGAAACCGTGCTCAGCGTCTATGAGCCGGAGGCGGCCACGGCGTGAGGCGGATTGGCGGGCGCGGATGTTCACGGGAATCGTCACCGACGTCGGCGAGATCATGGAGGCCGCGGGAGACGACCCGCGCCGGCTCCGGATCGCCACGCATTACGCGCCGCAGACCATCGCCCTCGGCGCCTCGATCGCGGTGGACGGCGTGTGCCTGACGGTCGTCGACAAGGATGCGGCCGGGGCGCCGTTCGCGGCCTGGTTCGCGGTCGATGCATCCGCCGAGACGCTGGCGCGCACGACCGCCGTGTCCTGGACCGCGGGCCGGCGCGTCAATCTGGAGCGCGCGCTCAGGATCGGCGACGAGCTGGGCGGCCACATCGTCACCGGCCATGTGGACGCCACGGGCACGATTCTCGCCGTGACTCCCGGCCCGAACGCCCATCGGGTGGAGATTGCGGCGCCCGTGGCGCTCGCCCCGCTCATCGCCGAGAAGGGATCGATCGCGGTGGACGGCGTGTCGCTGACGGTCAACACCGTGCGCGACGAGCCGGACCGGGTGGTCTTCGCCGTCAACCTCGTGCCCTACACGCGCAAGGTGACGACCCTGGGCGATGCCGCACCCGGGCGCGCGGTCAATCTGGAAATCGACCCGCTCGCACGCTATATCGCGCGCTGGCAGGCCCTGCAGCAGGGCGCATAGGCCTTTCGCTTTCTCGGCGCGGGGCGGACGCAAGGCCGCAGCGGCATCGCGGCCGCACGAGATGGATGCCCGCTTGCGCCGGCGGGCCAGCAGCGAGACCGCATTCATGCCCGAAAGCCAGATCGCGCGCATCGAGGAGATCATCGAGGAGGCCCGCAACGGCCGGATGTTCATCCTCGTGGACGACGAGGACCGCGAGAACGAGGGCGACCTCGTGATTCCCGCGCAGATGGCGACGCCGGCCGCCATCACCTTCATGGCGACCCACGGCCGCGGCCTCATCTGCCTTGCGCTGACGCGAAGGCGGATCGAGGAGCTCGGCCTGCCGCTGATGACCCAGGAGAACGCCTCGCGCCACCAGACGGCCTTCACCGTCTCGATCGAGGCCAAGGAGGGCGTGTCCACCGGCATCTCCGCCCACGACCGCGCGCGCACGATCCAGGTCGCGATCGATCCCTCCAAGGGCCGCGAGGACATCGTCGTGCCGGGCCACGTCTTCCCGCTGATGGCGCGCGACGGCGGCGTGCTGGTGCGTGCGGGTCACACCGAGGCCTCGGTGGACATCGCCCGGCTGGCGGGTCTCATCCCGGCGGCCGTGATCTGCGAGATCATGAAGGACGACGGCAGCATGGCGCGGCTGCCCGATCTCGTCGCCTTCGCGAGGCGACACGACCTCAAGATCGGCACCATCCGCGATCTCATCGCCTACCGCCTGAAGCACGACAGTCTCGTGACCTGCATCCACGAGGAACCCTTCCACAGCCTCCATGGCGGCCAGTGGCGGCTGCGGGTCTATCGCAACACCGCGGAATTCGGCGAGCACGTCGCCCTCATCAAGGGCGACATCCGCGAGGACGACGCGGTGCCCGTGCGCATGCATGCGGTCAACATCTTCGAGGACATTCTGGCCGAAGCCAACGGCCGCTCGGGCCAGCTTGCCGCGGCGATGGATCTGATCGCCGCCGAGGGGCGCGGCGTCGTCGTGCTGATCCGCGACACGCGGCCCGACCGGCTGTCCCGGCTGCTGGAGGAGCGCCAGCAGCGCGCGGGCCGTCCGCCGCTGAAGCTGGCCGGTGGCGACCGGCCCGCACCCATGCCGCTCAGGGACTACGGCATCGGTGCGCAGATCCTGCTGGACGTCGGCGTGCGGCGGCTGATCCTGCTCTCCAACACGCGCCACAACATCGTGGCGCTGAACGGCTACGGGCTCGACATCGTCGAGCAGCGGCCGATCCCGCTCGGGGCCGCCGCCCGGCGTCAGGGAGGCGCCGCATGAGCGCCGCCGGCAGCCTGCGCATCCTCGTCGTCGAGGCCCGCTTCTACGAGGACATCGCCGAGGCGCTGTTCGCCGGCGCGCGCGCGGAGCTCGAAGCCCATGGCGCCCGCTTCGACCGGATCAGCGTACCCGGCGCCTTCGAGATCCCGGCGGTGATCGCGATGGCCGAGCGGGCGGCGACGGCCGGGCGCGGGCCGCGCTATGACGGCTACATTGCGCTCGGTTGCGTCATCCGCGGGGAGACGACCCATTACGACTATGTCGCCGGCGAAAGCGCCCGCGGCCTCATGGATCTCGCCGTGCGCGAGGGGCTTGCGATCGGCTACGGGATTCTGACGACGGAGAATCGCGACCAGGCATGGGTGCGCGCCGATCCCGCGCAGAAGAACAAGGGAGCGGATGCGGCCCGCGCCTGCCTGCAGCAGATCGCCAACCGCCGGCGGCTGGAGGCGTGGGCATGACCGCGCCCTCCTCCCGCACCCGCGCGCGCTCAGGCGGCGATGCGCCCTTCGCCCGCCCCCGGACCGCCGCCCGGCTCTACGCCGTGCAGGCGCTCTACCAGTTGGCGCAGCAGGACGCCGAGCCCGCCTCCGTCGTCGCCGAGTTCGACGCCCACCGCCTGGGCGAGCCGCCGGCGGAGGGCCTGCCACCGCTCGCCCCCGACCGCGCCTTCTTCCGGGACGTCGTGACAGGTGTCGGCGCGCGGGTTGAGGAGATCGATGCGGTGATCGGCCGGCATCTGCCGGACTCCTGGCCGATCCACCGGCTCGATCCCGTGCTGCTCGCGATCCTGCGCGCGGGAAGCTACGAGCTGATGGCGCGCCCGGACATTCCCACGGCCGCGCTCATCAACGACTATCTGCTCGTCACGGCGCTGTTCTTCGACGAGCGCGAGCGCGCCTTCATCAACGGCGTCCTGGACGGCGTGGCGCAGTCCCTGCGCGCGGGCGCCTGAGACTGCCGGCAAGGGCCCCGGCCGTGACCGCAGCGGATGACCGCATCGACGAGTTCGGTTTCATCGCCGAGATCCTGCGCCCCCTCGCCACCTCGCCGGCCGCGCGGGGACTTGCGGCCGACACCGCCGTGCTGACGCCGCCCGCAGGCGCCGAGCTCGTGCTGACCAAGGACCTGATGGCGGCCGGCCGCCACTATCACCCGGACGACGACCCCGCGCTCGTCGCGCGCAAGCTGCTCAGGGTCAATCTCTCGGATCTTGCAGCGGCCGGCGCCGAGCCCCTGGGCTTTCTGCTCGGCATCGCCGCCGCAGGCCCGCTGCCGCGCAGCCGCCTCGCCCGCTTCGCCGAGGGTCTGAGGGAGGATGCCGTCCGCTTCGCCTGCCCGCTCATCGGCGGCGATACGATCTCGCGCACGGGCGCGGAGGTCTTCAGCCTCACCGCCATCGGCCATGCGCCGGCGGGCCGGGCGCTCTCGCGCGCCGGGGCGCGGCCCGGCGACGGGCTCTATCTTACGGGATGCGTCGGCGATGCGGCGCTCGGGCTGCTCGCCCGGCAGGGCGGTGTCGCGGGGCATCCCCTCTGGGAGGAGCGCCTCGCCCTGCCGCAGCCGCGGCTCGCCTTCGCGGCCGCGGCCCGGGATCTGATCCACGCCGCGGTCGACATCTCGGACGGGCTCGCGGCGGATGCCGGCCACATGGCCGAGGCGAGCGGCTGCCGGCTCGTCATCGCCGTCGATGCCCTGCCGCTCTCGCAGCCGACGCGGGCGCTTGTCGCCCGCGAGCCGCGGTACCTCAAGACGGTGCTCACCGGCGGCGACGACTACGAGCTGCTGATCGCCGCACCGGCCGGGGCCGAGGCCGCGCTGGTCGCCATTGCCGAGCGCACGGACACCCCGCTTGCCGCGGTCGGTCACGTCGAAGAGGGTACCGGCGTCGCCTTCGCGGGGCTGGCGGAGCGCGGGCTCGACCTCGATGCGGCGGGCTTTACCCATTGACAGGATTTGCGCTCCAGAATCGCGTGGCAGACGGATGCAGGGGAGATGCGGAGATGAACGACGAGGCGATCGAGGGCGAGGGCCGCTCCGGCAGGGGCATGATGCTGATCATGATCCTCGGCATCGTCGGCGGCATCCTGCTGGGCGGCGCCGTCGTCTGGTTTCTGACCGGCGGGTTCGGGAAGAAGGGCGAGGAGGCCGCCACCGCCGAAGAGACCCCGGCCGAGTCGGCCGCGCCCGCTAAGAAGGTCGACCTGCTGACGGTGCCCGTGCGCCGCTTCGCGGTGCCGCTGATCAACGAGAACAAGCGCGTGCTGGGCTACATGTGGGTGGACTTCGTCTTCGAGGTCGACGGGCCGCAGAACCAGTCCTATGTCGCCGCCCGCGTGCCCGAGATCCGGGATGCGCTGCTGCGCGATCTCAACGACCGCCAGACCACCCGCAGGGACCGGCCGGGCGCGCTCGACATCGATCTCGTGGCCCGGCGGCTGGACGCCATCGCGCGCGAGGTCGTCGGATCCGACCGGCTGCTCCACAGCCGCATCACCAATGTGGAGCGCGCGCCGGGCTGATGTTCACGCCCGCTTCAGGCGGAAGCGCGCAGGCACCGCGCTCTCGCGGCCGGTGAGGAGGTCGGCGACGAAACGCCCGAGCCGCGGCCCGTGCTTGAAACCGTGGCCGGAGCCGCCGCCCACCAGCAGCACCTGCGGCTCGTCGGGGTGGCGGTCGATGAGGAAGTCCTCGCCCGCGCGCACGGAGTACTGGCACACCCGCCCGCCGAGGAGCGGCTGGTCCGCCAGCGCCGGAAAGCGCCGGGCGAGGAAGGCGCGGGCCTCGGCGAGGAGGGACGGCGTGAGCCGCCGGTCCAGCGTCTCGGGATCCACGGCCTCTCCGAAGGCGTGGTGCGCGAGCTTCATGCCCCGGCCCTCGAGGTCCGGGATGCCGTAGAAGATGTCGCCGGCGTTGAAATCCGCCCACACCGGCAGGCGCGCCGGTCCGTAGTCCGCCGAGCCCGCCGGCGGGCCGATGAAATACACCTCCTGGCGCGTCACCAGGATGCCGTTGCCGATGACGTCCGGGAACAGCTTCGGCAGCCAGGGCCCGCAGGCGTAGACGGCGGCGCCCGCCTCCAGCGCGCGGCCATCGGAGAGCGGGACGACCACGGCCCCGCCCCGGCGCGCGAACGGACCGGCCCCGGCGCGGATGATCGTGCCGCCCATGGCCTCCACCTCGCGCGCCACCGCCTGAACTGCACGGCGGGCCAGCATGGCGCCCGAGTCCTCCTCCAGGAAGCCGAGGGCGACGCCGTCGAGCGCGATCTGGGGACAGCGGCGCGCCAGCTCCGCGCGATCGAGCACGCGGTGCGGCACGCCGAGATCCGCAAGGCTTGCAAGGCTCGCTTCCACATACTCGTCGCGCTCATGGGTGAGCCAGAGCACGCCGGCCGGAAAGAACAGCGGCCCCTCGTGGCGCGCGGCGAGCGCGCGCCAGCCCGCGAGCCCCTCATGCGCCCATTCGGCATAATGCCGGGCCGCGCCGTAGGCGATCCGCAGCACCCGCGACTCGCCGCCCGAGCTGGCGCGCGCATTGGCGGGCCCATGGGCGTCCACCACCGAGACCCGCCTGCCGCGCTGGAGCAGGTGCCAGGCCGTCCAGATGCCGAAGACGCCGGCACCCACCACGACGACGTCGAAGACATGCCCCCTGCTCCGCGCCGCACGCGCCCGCGGCGCAAGAAGCGTCCCCGCGCCGGCCGCGATCCCGGTCTCGGCCATCCGCTGCAGCAGCCGCCTGCGCGTCCAGCCCGTCATGCGTACCGCTCCTGATTCCCGTCCGACCCGGTCCGTGATCCTGCCGCAGCGGCGGGCCAAAAAAAAGCCGGTGCGGCGGCCACCCGCCACACCGGCTCCGTTTTTCCGGCATCCCGGCGCGCGGGACGCCCGGCTGCGATCAGTACTGGGCGCGGACCGTAAAGCCGAAGGTGCGCGGCTGATTGGTCAGGAAGCCCACGCGCGCCAGCGTGCCGCGCTCGCGGTCCAGCGCCAGCTGCGCCCGCTCGTCCCAGATGTTGTTGATCCAGAACGACAGCTCCCAGCGGTCGTTGCGCACGCCGATGCGCAGATTGCCGATCTGGTAGGCGTCGAGCTTCGGATCGAAGACGAAGGTCGCCCGGTCCGGATCGCCGAAGGGAATGCGCGTCAGATCGACGACACCGAAGCCCGGCGCCTGGTCACCCGTCTGGGTGAAGCGCGAGCCGACGTGCTGGACGGTCGCGATCACGAAGCCGTCGAAGTCGTTCGAGACGGGGGCCGTGTAGCTCAGGGACGCCGCCATCTGGAAGCGCGGCACCGTCGGCAGGCGGTTGCCCTTCTGCAGGCCGGCCACCACCGAGACATTGCCGTCCGCATCGACCGAGGTGATGGTCGAGCGCAGCTCCGGATCGGTGTAGGAGGCGCTCACCGCCAGCGCCCAGTGCTCGTCGGGGCGGATGTTGAGCTCGATCTCGGTGCCGATCGAGCGCGCATCCGGCACGTTGAAGATGATGCGCGACGAGCAGGTGCCGGCATCCACCGTCGCCTGGAGGTTCTTGATGTCCTCGTAGAAGGCGGCGATGTTGAAGATCACCCGGCCGGCGAACAGCTCCGTCTTGGCGCCGATCTCGTAGTTCCACAGCTCCTCGTCCTTGAAGCTCGGCCGGTTGCCGAAGGTCTGCAGGTCCTGCGGCGAACACAGCGGAACGTTGAGCGGGTCGTTGATGCCGCCCAGCCGGAAGCCCTTGGACACCTGGGCGTTCAGCTGCACGTCGTCATCCGGCTTGTAGCTGACGATGACGCGCGGCGAGAAGCCGTCAGTCGAGGTCTTGCCGGGCTGACCGATGGTCTGGTCGGCGAAGATGCCGTCGAAGTTGAGCACGCGGCGCTCGTCGAAATTGTACCAGCGGCCGCCGGCCGTGACGTCGAAGTTGTCGGTGATGCGGTAGGTGGCCTCGCCGAAGATCGCGATCTGCTCGAAGTCGTAGGGGATGTCGGAGAAGAACAGCACGTCCTTCGGCGCCAGAACCCCGCGCGTGTCGATGTCGAGCACGTCGAGATCCCCCATCAGGTCCTCGAAGCCGTCCACGAACAGCGTCTGGCCGTAGCGGCGGTTGATGTTGCTGTAGAAGACGCCGAGCACCCACTGCAGCCGCGCCGCCTCGTCCGTCGAGTAGAAGCGCGCCTCTTCGGTGAACATGTCGACATTCGTGCGGTCGAAGAGCGGCGCATCCAGCGTCACGATCGGCTCCGGCGCACCGAAGACCTGGAAGGTGATCGAGCCCGTCAGCTGCGTCGCGTCGCGCACCTGCAGGATTTCGCGGTTCGTGAACGAGCTGATGGACTTGAAGCCGAAGACGTCACCCTCCCAGGTGACCTCCGCATCCGCCAGCAGGAACTCGTCGCGGAAGGTCTCTTCCAGCTGGGTGAACTGATCGAGCCGGCCCAGCGTCACCCGCGGGCGCGTCGTCGTGAACGGATTGGCGAGGATGTTGTAGAGATCGACACGGTTGAAGCCGTCGATCTCGACCTTCTGGTAGACGACGCGTGGGCGCAGCGTGATCCGATCGTTGACCCGGATCTCGGCCGCCAGCCGCCCGCCGTAGCGCACGCCGTCGTTCACGTCCTTGTTGACATTGGGCCGCGCGAAGGTGTCGCCGCCGGGCTGCACGGCGTTGATGAAGCCGCCAAAGCGCGTCGCATAGCCCACGGCGCGGATGGCGATCACGTCGTTCACGGGCACGTTGAAAGCCGCCTTGATCTCGCCGCCGACGTCGCCGTGGTCGATGACGTTGCCGGTCGCCTCGGCAATCACCTCATAGTCGTCGAAATTCGGCTTGTTCGTGATGTAGCGCACGGTGCCCGACAGCGAGCCGGAGCCGAAGAGCGTGCCCTGCGGCCCGCGCAGCACCTCGACGCGGTTGGTGTCGAAGAAGTCGAGGTCGGGCGTGAACAGCGACAGCGAGATCGGCGACTCGTCGAGATAGATGCCGACCTGCTCCTTCACGCCCGGCTGGTCGCGTACGATCTGGCCGGCGGACACCCCGCGCATCGCCACCTGGCTCTGGCCCGGGCCCAGATTCTGGATCGTGAAACCCGCGACGTTCGCCGCGATGTCCTCGAGACTCTGGGCGCCGCGGTCGCGCATCATCGATTCGGTCAGCGCATTGATCGAGAACGGCACGTTCTGCAGCGTCTCGGAGCGCTTGCGGGCGGTCACCACGATCTCCTCGAGGGTCCCGACCTCCGCCTGTTCGGACTGGGCGCCCTGCTGCTGGGCCATGGCCGCCGGCACGCCGAGGACGATGGCGAACGCCAGCACGCTGCCGCCCGCCGCCAGACCTGCGAACCTCTTCCGCATCGCGAATGCACGCATCTGTGATCCTCCCGTCCTGCTCTCCTGCAAGGTCGTGATGGGTTGCATGAACCGTGACCGTCATCGCGGTTCTGCCGTCAGTTTAGTAGGATGGCGGGACGGGCCTCAACGAAATTCGTGAAAATGGCAGCAGCGACGGTGCGAAATTTCCGGAAACTGTGTCATATCTGCCACAGTCGAGGCGCCAAAAAAGGCGGCCCATCCCCGCGGGGAAGGGCCGCCCGGTTCCATTCCCTCGGATCGGAAGTCGTGCGCCTCAGGCCGATGCGGCGGCCTTCTTCGCATCCAGCGACAATTCGCCGGGCCCCAGATGCCACAGCATCATCAGTCCGCCGATCAGCCCGAGGTTCTTGAGGAACATGATCATGTTGATCACCTGTTCCTGCCCGCTCATCTCCCAGAAGCGGTGATAGAAGAGCGTGGCGAGCACGGTGAACAGGATGAGCGCCAGCGCCGCCTCGCGCGTGCGGTAGCCGATCACAACGAGGATGGCGCCGCCGAGTTCGAACAGGATCGCAAGCGGCGTCGCGACCGCCGCCAGCGGCACGCCGTGGGCGGCGATGTCGTCGGCGGTGGCCCCATAGTTCATGAGCTTGTTGAGCCCCGCCAGCAGAAACACCAGCACCAGCAGAATGCGGGCGACAAGCAGCCCCGTGCGGTTGAAGTTGGACATGGTGGTTCTCCTCCCTTCCCAGATTCCGGGATGGGGCCTTCTTCTGACCGGACGGCTCCGCATCCCGCTCCCATCCTGCCGCAAACGGGTGGGCGTTTCAATCCCGACGGCGTCTTGACGAAGGAGCCCGGCGTCCGCGACCGGATGGACGGCACGCCGATGACCGGCCCCTTAACCATTCGCCAAGACACCGCGGGCTATGCTCGTGCAAGGCGGCGGCATGTCTGCTACCATGCCGTCGGTGGATCCATGGCGGGACACGCTGGCATGGACGAGCTGGAGGCGGTCCGCGTGCGACGCGGCAACGGAGCCGGCATGGCGAAGGGCAAGGCGGCGGAGCGGACGGCGGCGCGTGCCGCGGGCGGGCGGGAGGTCCTCCCCGGCTCACCGCGCCCGGTCGCTTCGGGCGGGCCGACGGAGGTGCCGGAGCCCGGACTTGCCAGGCTTCTGCAGGCGCTGCGCCAGATCGAGCCCTGGCTTGCCGAGCATGTGGTGATCGCGCTGCGTCTCGATCCGGCCGGGGGTGAACCGGAACCGGTGTGGATCAATGCGCGCACCCGCCGGCTCCTGGAAGAGGAGGGACTCGCGGCACCGCAGGAGCTCTTGGAGCGCCTGTGTCCGGACAGCCGGCTCGCTCTCAACCGCAATCTGCACGAGCTGGCGATCGCGCCGATGGAGGCGCGGCCGTTGCGCTTTCCCGTCGATCTTCTGCTCCGCCGCCCGGACCGCAGCCGACCGCATGTGCTGCTGTCAGGCTGGGTCCGACATCCCCCGGAGCCCTGCGACAACTATGCGGTGTTGATCGCGCGCATCCGCGAGGAAAGCGCGGCCGAGCAGACCTTTCGCGAAATCGCGGACGAGGCGGTGGAAGGCATTCTCGTCCACCGCGGCGACGAGCTGCTCTACGCCAATCACCGCATCGCCGAGATGCTCGGCTACCCCTCGCGCGAGGAGCTGCTCGCGCACGCCCCGGGCGTGGCCGCCTTCATCCATCCCGATGATCGCGAGCTGGTTCTTGCGAACATCGCGCGCCGCCTCAAGGGCGAGGGGGCTCCGCGCGACTACGAATTCCGGGTGCTCAGGCGCGACGGCCGGGCGCTGTGGGTGAACTGCCGGGCCGGCGTGCTCGACTGGCGCGGGGCGCCGGCCGTGGTGGCCGCGCTGTTCGACGTGACCGAGCGCCACGCCGCCACGGAAGCGTTGCGCGACTCGGAAGAGATCTTCCACAACATCTTCGCGCTCTCGCCCGACGTCATGACCCTGAACGAACTCGACACCGGTCGCTTCGTTCACGTGAACGACGCCTTCCTGCGGGTGTGGGGGTTCGAGGAAGCCGAGGTCATCGGCCGCACGAGCCTCGAGCTCGGGATCTGGGAAGATGCGCGCGAGCGCGCCGATCTCCTCGCGGAGCTCAAGGAACAGGGCGAGGTGCGGGACCGGGAATTCGTCGTGCGCGCGCGCTCGGGCGAAACCAGGGTCCTGTCCCTGTCCGCCAAGGTTATCCCCTACCGGGGCCGTCCCCATCTGCTGATGATCGGCCGCGACATCACCGAGCGCAAGCGCCAGGAGCAGGAGCTCATCCGCGCCAAGGAGGCGGCCGAACTTGCGAACCGCGCGAAATCCGAATTCCTGGCCAACATCTCCCACGAGCTGCGCACGCCCTTGAACGCCATCATCGGTTTCGCGGAGGTGCTGGGAGGCGAGCTGTTCGGCCCCCTCGGCCACCCCCGCTACAAGGAATACATCGGCGACATCCGCGCGGCGGGCACGCATCTGCTGCAGCTCATCAACGACATCCTGGACCTGGCGCGTATGGAAAGCGGGCATCTGCCGATCGATCCGGGGCCCGTGCCGCTGGTCGAGGTCGTGCTGCCCGCGGTGCGGCTGAGCCACCAGCGCGCAGAGGAACGCGGCGTGCTCTTCCACTACGAGGTCCCGCCGCCGGATCTGCGGGCGACGGCGGACCGGCTGCGGCTGCGCCAGGTGCTGATCAACATCCTGACCAACGCCATCAAGTTCACGCCCGCGGGCGGCAGCGTCCGGCTGTGGTGCGAGCGGCGGGCCGGCCCGCCGCCCGGCGCAGACCCGGAGGACTGGCCGCAGGGCGCCGTCCAGATCGCGGTGGCCGATACCGGCGTCGGCATGACGCAGGAGGAGCTGCAGAAGGCGCTGCGGCCCTTCGAGCAGGTCGAATCGGTGCTGAGCCGCCAGAACGAGGGCGCCGGCCTCGGCCTGCCGCTCTCCAAGATGCTGGTGGAGCGCCAAGGCGGCGTCTTCCTGATCGAATCCGCACGCGCGAAGGGAACGACCGTGCGGATCTTTCTCAGGCCCGCGTGACCGGCGCCGCCGTGCCGGCACCTTCGCCCAGCACCACCGGAAAGCGGGCCTCGAGCGCCGCATCGAGGGCCTCCATGTCGGCGGCGACACCGAGCGCCGCGAGCGAGGTGACGCCGTGCTCGCGGATGCCGCAGGGCACGATGGGCGCATAGTGCGCGAGATCCGGATCCACGTTGATCGCGATCCCGTGAAAGCTCACGCCCTGGCGCACGCGGATCCCGATCGCCGCGATCTTGTCGTCGCGCGCCTCGTCGCGCGGCACCCAGATGCCCACCCGTCCCTCGCGGCGCACGCCACGGACGCCGAAGGCGGCGAGGGCCGCGATCACCCAGGCCTCGAGTCCGCGCACGAAGGCCCGCACGTCAAGCCCCCGGCGCCTGAGATCGATCATCACGTAGGCGACGCGCTGGCCCGGCCCGTGCCAGGTGATCCTGCCGCCGCGTCCCGTCCGGTAGAGCGGGAAGGGCAGCCGCCCGGTCACCTCCTCCTCGGGCCGCGCGCTCGTGCCCGCGGTGTAGAGCGGCGGATGCTCGAGCAGCCAGACGAGCTCCTCGGCCCGCCCGGCGCGGATCGCGGCGACCCGCTCCTCCATCGCGGCCAGCGCGCGCTCGTAGGGCACGAGCCCGCCGCTCAGGCGCCAGAGCACGCCATGGGCCCGCCATTCTCTCTCGATCGCGAGATCGCCGTCCTGCATGGGCCTCCGCCTAGCGGTCCGGGCCGATCGGGGCAAGTCCCGCCGCCCACCGCCCGGACAGGCGCGCGGGCGGTCGTTAACCCCATCCTAACCCTTGCGGGCCGAGGATGCGGCACGGCCGATGGCCGGGCCAGCCGAGGGAGTGCGGCATGAACGCGATCTCCAAGGTCCGCGTGGAGATGACGGTGGTGCTGGGCGCCACCGAGATGCCGGTGCGCCAGCTGCTCAAGATGGGGCGCGGGGCCGTGATCGATCTCGATGCCGGGCATGACGACGAGGTCAGGATCTACGCGAACGGCGAGCTCGTCGCGCTCGGCGAGATCATGATCGTCGGCGACCGGATCGGAGTCTCCATTACGCGCATGGTGAGCGAGGAAAGCCTCTAGGCCGGACGCCCCCGGGGCCGGGGTCTTGACGCGGGCGGCGGGTTTTTCCATATGAGGGCTGCCCGCCCGGGGCCGACGGGTCCGATGGGCGGACGTCATGCGGACGTGGCGGAACTGGTAGACGCGCAGCGTTGAGGTCGCTGTGGGCGAAAGCCCGTGGAAGTTCGAATCTTCTCGTCCGCACCATGAAAGCCCGCAGGCGAAACCTGCGGGCTTTCTTCTCTTTTGCGCCGGACTCGCCTAGAGTGCCCGGCGCTTTTGCCGCGCCGGCCGGCGGCCTTCGGAACCGGGGATGGAACGCATGAACGAAGAGGTGGCGAGCACCGACCGGCCCCCCGCCCCGCCGGCGCGCGATTCCGGCGAGGAGGATCTGCGCCGCGAGCAGCTCGCGCGCCTGCGCGAGGCGCTGGAGGCCGATGACCGGGCCGCCATCGAGGCCCTCTTCGCCGCGCTTCATCCGGCGGATGCGGCTGAACTCATCGAGCTGCTCGACGGGGACGAGCGCCGGCATCTCGCGCGGCTGATGGGCGGGCGGATCGCCCCGGAGATCCTGGCCGAGCTCGACGGCACGACGCTCGAAGAGCTGGTCGCCGTGCTGCCCGAGCGCGTGGTCGCCCGCGCGCTCGCCGAGATGGACACGGACGACGCGATCCAGTTCCTCGAAGAGCTGGACGAGGACGAGCAGCGTCGGATCCTCGCGCGCACCGCCCGGCGCACCCGCGCAGAGATCGAAAGCGGCCTGAGCTTTCCGGAGGATTCGGCCGGCCGGCTCATGCGCCGCGACCTCGTCGCGATGCCGGAGTTCTGGAACGTCGGCCAGGCCATCGACTTTCTGCGCGGGCTGGATGCGGAAGAAGGCCCCGAGGAGTTCTACGAGATCTTCGTCGTCAACCCGCAGTTCCGGCCCGTGGGCACGGTGCCGCTGTGGAGGCTGCTGCGCAGCCCGCGCCCGACTCCCTTGAAGGAGATCATGACGCCCGATCCGCCGCTGTTTCCGGTCACCACCGACCAGGAGGAGGTGGCGCTGGCGTTCACCAAATACCACCTGATCTCGGCGGGCGTCGTGGACGACAACGGCCGCCTCATCGGCCGCATCACCGCCGACGACGTCGTCGAGGTCATCGGCGAGGAGGCGGAAGAGGACATCCTGGCGCTCGCCGGCGTCAGCGAGAGCGACCTCAATCAGCCGATCCGCGAGGTCACGCGCGAGCGCTTCATCTGGCTCGTGATCAATCTGGGGACCGCGATCCTCGCCTCCCTCGTGATCGGGCTGTTCGAGGCGACGATCCAGCAGATGGTGGCGCTCGCCGTGCTGATGCCCATCGTCGCCTCCATGGGCGGCAATGCCGGCACCCAGACGATGACGGTGACGGTGCGCGCGCTCGCGACCCGGGAGCTGACCGCGCTCAATGCGCTCAAGGTCGCGCGCCGGGAGCTGCTCGTCGCCTTCCTCAACGGCTGCCTGCTCGCGCTGGTGACGGGTGCGGTCACCTATGTCTGGTTCTGGAACCCGATGCTGGCGCTGGTCATCGGCCTTGCCATGGTCGTCAATCTCGTGGCGGCGGGACTGGCCGGCATCTTCGTGCCGCTCGCCCTCGACCGCCTCGGCATCGACCCGGCCGTCGCCTCCTCCGTCTTCGTCACCACGGTGACCGATGTCGTCGGCTTCTTCGCCTTTCTGGCGCTCGGCGGCGCGATCCTGCTCTAGGCCCGGATCCCAAAAAAAGGGTCGTGGGGGCGGCGCCCGCCACGACCCAAGTTCAGGGAGGAAACGCCCACGGAGGGCATGACAGGGGACGAACCGCCTGCCACACGCATAGAAATAGGACGAATTGCGGCATCTTCAAGACACCCCGGTTCAACTTTCGTTCGCACCCGTTCACGATGTTTCACGACGCCGTGAACGGACAGGCGGCACGCGCGGCGGCACGCTCGGACGGCGGCTCCGGTGACCCCGTCGCCGGCCGCGGCTTCGCATGCTCTTGCCTCGGCGCACCGGCGCTGGCACATGCGCCGGGCACGGCTCGTGCGTGAAGATGGAAGGCAGTGATGCGGCTGCGCAACATCGCGATCATCGCCCATGTCGATCACGGCAAGACGACGCTGATCGACCAGCTCCTGCGCCAGACCGGCGCGGTGGCGGCCCATCGCGCGCTCGCCGAACGGGCGCTCGACAGCAATGCTCTCGAGCGCGAGCGCGGCATCACGATTCTCGCCAAATGCACGGCGGTCACCTGGCGCGGCACCCGCATCCAGATCGTGGACACCCCCGGCCACAAGGACTTCGGCGGCGAGGTGGAGCGCGTACTGGCGATGGTCGACGGCGTGCTGCTGCTCGTGGACGCGGCCGAAGGCCCGATGCCGCAGACGAAGTTCGTGACGGAAAAGGCGCTCGCGCTGGGGCTGAAGCCCATCGTCGTCATCAACAAGATGGACCGGGCCGATGCCCGGCCGGATGCCGTGCTGGATGCGGTCTTCGACCTCTTCGTCGCGTTGGGGGCCAGCGACGAGCAGCTCGATTTTCCCGTGCTCTATGCGGCAGGCCGCGCGGGCTGGGCGGTGCGCGAGCCGGAAGAGGCCCCGGGCCGGGATCTCTCACCGCTGCTCGAGACCATCCTCGCCCATGTGCCGGAGCCTGCGCCGGTGCGCGAGGGCCGTGACCGCGAGCCCTTCCGGATGCTCGCCCGGCTGCTGGAGCGGGATGCCTTCGTCGGCCGGGTGCTGACGGGCCGCATCGAGTCGGGCCGCGTGCGCGTGGGGGATGCGATCCGGGCGCTGCGGGCGGATGGGGACGACGCGCGCGTCGTCGAGGAGGCGCGGGTCACCAAGCTCTTTTCCTTTGCGGGGCTGGAACGGGTGCCGGTGGAGGAGGCGCAGGCCGGCGAGATCGTCGCGATCGCGGGGCTCGAGCGCGCCACGGTGGCCGACACGCTCGCCGCCCCCGCCGTCTCGGCGGCGCTTCCCGCCCCGCCCATCGATCCGCCGACGGTGGCGATGACCTTCGCCATCAACGACGGGCCGCTTGCCGGGCGCGACGGCGACAAGCTCACGGGCCGGGTGCTGCGCGAACGCCTTCTGCGCGAGGCCGAAGGCAACATCGCCATCCGCGTGCGCGAGACGGAGGACGAGCGCGCCTTCATCGTCGAGGGCCGCGGCGAGCTGCAGCTCGGCGTGCTGATCGAGACGCTGCGGCGAGAAGGCTTCGAGCTCACGGTCTCGCGTCCGCGCGTGCTGATGCGCCGCGAGCCCGGCACGGGCCGGCTGCTCGAGCCCTTCGAGCAGGTGGTGATCCTGGTGGACGGAGCGCAGCAGGGCACGGTGATGGAGATGCTGAGCGGCCGGCGTGCGGAGCTTCTTGAGGTCGGCCAGCAGGAGGCGGGCAGGCTGCGGATGGTCTTTCGGGCCCCCGCACGCGGGCTCATCGGGCTATACGGCGAGCTGGTGCAGGCGACCCGCGGCAGCGCCATCATGCACCGGGTCTTCCTCGAATATGCGCCGCATGCGGGCCCGATCGCGTCACGGCCGCGCGGGGCGCTGATCAGCAATGCGGCCGGGCGCGCCGTCGCCTATGCGCTGTGGAATCTGGAGGACCGCGGGCGGCTGTTCATCGGCCCCGGCGAGGAGGTGTATCCCGGCATGATCATCGGCGAACACAGCCGCCCGCAGGATCTCGAGGTCAACCCGCTCAAGACGAAGAAGCTGACCAACATCCGCGCGGCGATGAAGGACGACAATGTCCTGCTCACGCCGCCGCTGCGCTTCGGCCTCGAGGATGCGCTCAGCTACATCGCCGACGACGAGCTGGTGGAGGTGACGCCGTCGGCCATCCGGCTGAGAAAGCGCATCCTCGACCCCCACGAACGCAAGCGCGCCGACCGCCGCAAGGCGGCCGAGGAGGCGTGACGGAAGCGGAAAGGGCGTGAAGAAAGCAGAAGGGCCGTCACCCGTCCCAGGGCGTCATAAGACAGCGTCACGTCATTCGCCGTGCCCGGCAGATCCCGCTTCACCACCTCCCCCAGCGCATCGTACACGAAGGCGATCACCTGACCGTCGCGCCTCACCGTGGAGGTGATGCGCCCCGCCGCGTCATACGCGAAGCTCTCCACATCGCTCGCCGACGAGATCCCCGGGCTCCATTTGTCGGGATACCGGCGCCGGATCAGACGGTCGAAGCCGTCGTACTCGAAGGTCGTCAGATTGCCCTTCGCGTCCTTGACCTTTAAGACACGCTAGAGAAAGGGGACGCTGCCAAAAAATCATGGGTGATCATTATTGGCTTCACCGCATCACATTAAATGCATTCCTTCGGGGAATAATATCTTCTACTATGTGCGCGGATCACAATATATAGGACCAACTTAGCTTCAATTAACTAGTCTGTTGAACTTTTACAAAACGAAAAACGAAACTTCTTAACAGTAAAATCCAGATCGCATCGGGCGCAGGAACGTGAAGGCATAAAACCATAATAATATCCGAATTTCTTGCTCTTTCGTGCGTAGACAGACAATCCGCATCTTGGACATTTGAGAACTATTAAGAATAGAATTGCTTCTATTGACAATACTGACAACAGAATTGAAAGCAAGATATAATTCTTTATAGTTTCGCTGATATTCACGTTCTGCAATATGAATATTGCAGCAATAAACAAGCCCAATATGATATATACACTAGCAATCGCCACATTTCGTATATTCATTCTTAGCTCCGTTTTTCGAAACCTATCTATTCACAAAGACTACCAGGAAATGCCCCTATTTATCAAACGGACATACGATCGCCCCCTTGGAGAAACCGACACTCGCACCAGCCGGCAGAGGACTTGCGGCAACACCACCTGCAACCACCACGTCCTTCGCGACGCCACCCTGAGAAATCGGTACCGAAACCTGCCCTTCCACAGCCAGGACGGAACCTGCCGCAAATATCGAGGTCCCCTCAAGTGACGCGGCGCTGCCAGCCGTCGCCACATCGAAGCCAGCAGAAATATCGACGCCAATCCCGTAATCAAGCGCCGCAACAAACCCAATCTGCCCGGACCGTAAATTCCTGAATACCCCAATGGTTATGCCGAACCCCGGATAACCCGGCACGAAGAAATCAACGGCCACAGTCGCACTTACCACCCGACCCTCGGTCGAACAGCCGTTGATCAAATCCTCCTTCTTGTCGGCCTCCCCCATCATCTCCATCATCATGCCGTCGGGTTCGGAGGCCATCGCCTGTTCCCCGGGATTGCTGCCGCCCGTATCCTGCGGCTTGTCGCTGCCATTGAGCAGCGGCGGCGGCATCTCCGGCGGCTGCATCGGCTCCTTGACCTCGACATTCGTGCAACGCGTCACGGTCTTGGCGGAAAACGGATCGTGGTACGCATAGCACCACCTCACCGTCTTCAGCCCGAACGGATCGATCGCATTGACCGGATCGCCGCCCACATAGGCATACAGATTGAGCTGACCGCTCGCGAAGCCGATGGGATCGGGCTCGAGGAAGCGGGCGAGCTCCGTGGCGTAGACGCGGGCCCGCATGTGCAGCAGATCGGTGCCCGGCAGGCGGATCGCGCCCGTGTAGCCGAAGCGGCTGAATGCCGTATCCGTGCTCTCCCCCCACGGCCCATAGCGGAAGGTCGCGATCGCCGCGCCCGCACCGTTCGCCACCGCCACCACCGAGCCCCGCTCGTCCTGATGAATGAAGCGCCTCTCGCCCACGCCGGAGCCCTCGTACCAGGCCACCACCTCATTTGTGCCCGGGCCCGGCACGTAACGGCGTTTGACCGCCCCGCTCGCCGCATCCAGCTCCGCGATCACCTGCGCGCCGTCCTAGAGGAAGCGCGTGTCCTGCCCGCTCTCGATGAGCCGCTCCAGCCGCCCCAGCGCATCATAGGCGAGCGTCAGGTTCACCGGGCCCGTCACCTGCGTCAGATTGTTCTCCACATCATGAGCGTAGCCCCACGCACCCCGGCCCGCAAGATTGCCGCGGCCGTCATGGGTGAGGCTGGTGCCGCCGCTGGAGGCGAGCTGGTCCAGACCGTTCACCGACGCCGTGCCGCTTGCCGTCGTCACCGGCCAGTGATAGAGCCCGTTCGCCTGCGTGCGCGCAACAATCCGGCCCAGCGGATCATAAGTGAACTCGGCATCATAGTCCGCCGCCGTCCCCGCCAGATCATGGGTCAGCCGCGTCAGCCGACCCAGCGCATCGTAAGCATAGCTCGTCGTCGTCCCGTTGCCCCGGGACAGCTGCGTCCGCCGGCCCTGATCGTCATAGGCGAAGCTCGCGATCAGCGCGGAGCCGTTCTCCCGCATCTCGGTGATCCGGTCGTCCATTCTCTTCTATCGCCCGATGGAGCCACCCGGATGTGAACATTAAAGCAAAAAGATTATACATTCTCGATCATCTTATCGATTGAGGACACGCAACATATCTTCCTTTTAGGTCGCCATTCAAGTTAAAATCCAATACCAAAACACCATATTCTTCTTGCAGATACTCGTCGCATATGGCTATGTCCTTTTTCCTCATACGAATCCCTAATATAACTTTATAACAGAACTCCTTTTTTAGGTCATATCCAGTTCCTATCTTAAACCCTATATTTTGTGTAACCAAGTCAATGTCAACCTTTCGACCTACTATTTTATCCATTTTTGTGCAGCTTCCATTTATACAAACACTAAAATCATTATTGACGCTTTTACCGGGCTTTATTTCTAAAATATGCTCTCTACCGTTTTTATGAGAGGAAATTATGATCTGATCGACATCCAAAGGATGGAATCTAATTCCCCCGTCCAACCTTAATTCAAGAGGCGTTTCGTTCCCTCCAACTTTGTTCTGTACATCCCAATTCTCCGATTTAACTATGCCTAACACATGATAAAACGTGAGCACTAAAGCAGCAATTATTACGTAAATGAGATTTGCCAGTCTATCGTTCATCCCCTTTCTTATCATCATACTATCCCCTTTTCATGTCATCTATCTTCGCCGACCCCCCTCACCGTAAAGGCATCCTTCGGGAAGAACTTGCTCGCTGGGTGGCACTGCGGTTCCCAAGAAAGGGCCGATGTACTTTTTCATTCCGCCATCGGGCGTTCCAAGATATACTATCAAAAGTTGACCAGTCCGCGAGAATATCGCCTTGTCGAGAATTCCAAGGACTCTTGTATCCGCAGAGTTATAAGGCGCATTGAAAATAGTCGATAAATCTGAGCCGCCGCCAGGTGGATGAATATGATAAATGCCAACTAAATTTGATGGAATTTGCTGTGGAATATCAATTTCTACATTCTGTTCTGTCCCTACAGGCGCAACAGTGGCCCGAAACCGTCCATTGGCTGTCTGGTAGAGAAGACCACCGCTTTCGCGGGCATTCCCACGCATCTTGACAGCCCACTTAATCGCATTCGCGGCGGCCTCTTCCCTGGTCGGAAACGTGGCCTTGTCCGGATCCTTGGGATCGGAATTGCATATGGCGTCGATCTGGCTGGGGGAAAATCCGAGCATCGCGAGGCTTTGCATCAGATCGTCAAGGATGTAGTTGCTCAACGCGATCGCAAACCGCACCGACTCCGGACTTAGTGCAATCCTCTTTCCTGTCGTCACAATATTCTCAATCACCCCGTCATCGTCCCCCGAGTCATCGTCATCCTCCTCCATCAACCCGCTCGGATCCACGCCGTTGATGGGATCATTGCCCACATAGGCATACAGGTTGAGCTGGCCGGAGGCGAAGCCGATGGGGTCGGGCTCGAGGAGGCGGGCGAGCGCGGTCGCATGGACCCGCGCGCGCATGTGCAGCAGATCCGTGCCCGGCAGGCGGATGGCGCCGGTGTAGCCGAAGCGCGAGAAGCCTGTCCCGGCCCCCGAGCCGGGAGCCGTGTCGGAGCTTTCTCCCCACGGCCCGTAGCGGAAGGTCGCGATCGCCGCGCCCGCACCGTTCGTCACCGCCACCACCGAGCCCCGCTCGTCCTGATGGATGAAGCGCCTCTCACCCACGCCCGCGCCCTCGTACCAGGCCACCACCTCATTCGTGCCCGGCCCCGGCACATAGCGGCGTTTGACCGCCCCGCTCGCCGCATCCAGCTCCGCGATCACCTGCGCGCCGTCATAGAGGAAGCGCGTGTCCTGCCCGCTCTCGATGAGCCGCTCCAGCCGCCCCAGCGCGTCATAGGCGAGCGTCAGGTTCACCGGGCCCGTCACCTGCGTCAGATTGTTCTCCACATCATGAGCGTAGCCCCACGCACCCCGGCCCGCAAGATTGCCGCGGCCGTCATAAGACAGCGCCGTCCCGCCGCTGGAGGCGAGCTGGTCCAGACCGTTCACCCCCGCCGTGGCCGATGCCACGGCGAACGGCTGTCATATTTGCTCAGCGTTATCCGTGCAAACTATAAATCAGTCACAACAATCACATGGCCAAATTTAAGGTGTTTCATCACTGTTACTACCATTTTTTGCCCAACACGGATATTTGTCTCCCATACTCGTTTGATACTTGAACCGACAATCATCCAGAGTCCGGGCACGCAAGGGAGTGACACGCTGCACGTCTTCAATCCAACCGATCGGGTATCCCTTGCGAAAGCGCCCTCTTAGAAAAACATACTTTCCCTGAATGTCTTTTATATCTGGATGCGCGAGAAGAAAACTCCTGAGATCTATTGGAACGAACCGATCAAGCTCGTATTCAGCGTCCAGATGCGTCATGTAGAGCCGCCCGAACCCTGCCGAGGGGCTGTAGAGCAGAAAGCCGCTCGTGACCACCATCCGACCGTCCCACATGTAGGGGTGAGCCAAAAGCTCGACCATGGTGACCGGATCGCGACGATCGGGCGATCCGCACGAGGCCAGCAGCACCGACAGCGCCAGGATCAAAACCCCACCAATCCGTCGCCGCAACGTCATCGACCCGGCACCCGGATCCTGCCGCATCTCCGCCACCACAGCCCCGCTTCTCTTGGAGTATTGCATGACAAGCTATGCTCCACTCCTGGGACATGTGATTGTGCGGCGATTCCCGCTTACCCCCGATATCACGACATCATCCCCCAACTGTTGCACAACGAACGCACTTTCTATAGCTTCACCTTGCAGCACCAAGTGATTGAGATCAAGCAACGGTGCACGCGTATCGGCCTGCACCCCCACGACCAAGGCCGCAGCAGGTCCGAACAGCAACCGCATCACGCCGTCTTCAGGAAAGTTTCCCGCCGCAATCGCCTTGGTGGGGGCTGTCCGCCTGAAGCCTCCGAACATCGACCTGCGTATCAGAACACCGAACGCATTCACCTGATCGAAATGTATGTTGCCTTGCCCACTCATTGAACGAACCAGATTCTGGACCGTGAGAATATCGTGCGCCGCACCAAAGACCTCTCTTGAGAAATCATCGCCGCTGTTGGCCGCGTGCGGAAGATCGGAGGCGCGGATCACACACCGCTGAGGTTGCTCCCCCATCATCTCCCCCTCGCCGGGGAGAGTGCCGCCACCAGAGCCCGCTCCTTCCTGCGGCCCCGCAAACGGGATCGTCGAGACCAGAAAGTCATAGAAGGCATCAAGAGAGAGGAACGGCCAGCGGGGTGTCGACTCAATCTCCTCACACCCCCCACAACGCGATCGGGCAGCCTCAAATGGATCCCCGCTCTTGGGAACCTGGCAGCCCTGGCTCTTGACGCTTGAGCAATCTTCACTCGCCAACCCGCTCGGATCGATCGCATTGATCGGATCGCCTCCCACATAGGCATACAGATTGAGCTGGCCGCTCGCGAAGCCGACGGGATCGGGCTCGAGGAAGCGGGCGAGCGCGGTCGCATGGACCCGCGCGCGCATGTGCAGCAGATCCGTGCCCGGCAGGCGGATCGCGCCCGTGTAGCCGAAGCGCGAGAAGCCCGTCCCGGCCCCCGAGCCGGGAGCCGTGTCGGAGCTTTCTCCCCACGGCCCGTAGCGGAAGGTCGCGATCGCCGCGCCCGCACCGTTCGCCACCGCCACCACCGAGCCCCGCTCGTCCTGATGAATGAAGCGCCTCTCGCCCACGCCCGCGCCCTCGTACCAGGCCACCACCTCATTCGTGCCCGGGCCCGGCACGTAACGGCGTTTGACCGCCCCGCTCGCCGCATCCAGCTCCGCGATCACCTGCGCGCCGTCATAGAGGAAGCGCGTGTCCTGCCCGCTCTCGATGAGCCGCTCCAGCCGCCCCAGCGCATCATAGCGAAGCGTCAGGTTCACCGGGCCCGTCACCTGCGTGAGCTGGTTCTCCACATCATGAGCGTAGCCCCACGCACCCCGGCCCGCAAGATTGCCGCGGCCGTCATAAGACAGCGCCGTCCCGCCGCTGGAGGCGAGCTGGTCCAGACCGTTCACCGACGCCGTGCCGCTTGCCGTCGTCACCGGCCAGTGATAGAGACTTGGCAGATTGCTGCAGCCCGCACCGCTGGAACCGCGGACCATCAATCCGCTCTATTTTCGTCTCGCGGCAGCTTGCGACTTTGCGCACCTCTTTCGCGACAAATCGCAATAATGATGGCAATCGATGCCCACAACGCAGCGAGATGCGACGCGGTCTCGAAAGAGATATACCCCAAGAAAAACACTATATAGGTTCCAAGCCATGCGGCAAGCCACCCGTACAACAATATTAGCACAAGTCGACGCATCTCTTCCTACCCTTCACGAGCAACCAGCAGGAGCACCACCGACGCTCAAAACAGTTGCGATGGCGGACGTAAACCCTGTCAGAAACGCCAGCGGCCCTCCCCCCAAAGCGGCAGACAAACGTGAAAGTGCTCTTACTGCGCCTCCCGCAAGTGCATTGGCGCCGCCCACCATGCTTGGCGCTGCCCCCACCGCACCGATCTGCTGGTAGGATCTTTGAAGTGCCTTATAATTTTGACAGACGATTTGCTGATATTCTTGTGTCAACTGGAGCTTTCCGTCCTTGTCATAGCGGTACGCACATCCAACGTGCGTCACCTTCGCGCAATCTTCAGTCGGAATCTCATTTGACGGCGGAGCCTCTCCTGTGAGTCCGGAGACATCTGCGGCAAAAGGTGTTGGAACTCCAAAACCGTCAAGTAGAGCTGGGCTCAAAAGGTCGTTGACATCGTTTGCGGTTAAAGACTCGCTGCTCTTTCCAGGAACGGGACCCGGGCGTCGCGTTGTAACCTTAACTACGTCCTCTATGTCCAAACAGATCTTTTCCACGAGAACCTTGCCATTCTGATCCACAATTCGGAAACATCTTCGTCTCAACCCACTCGGATCCGTGAAGTTGATCGGATCGCCTCCCACATAAGCATACAGATCGAGCTGACCGCTCGCGAAGCCGACGGGATCGGGCTCGAGGAAGCGGGCGAGCTCCGTGGCGTAGACCCGCGCGCGCATGTGCAGCAGATCCGTGCCCGGAAGGCGGATCGCGCCCGTGTAGCCGAAGCGCGAGAAGCCCGTCCCGGCCCCCGAGCCGGGAGCCGTGTCGGAGCTCTCTCCCCACGGCCCGTAGCGGAAGGTCGCGATCGCCGCGCCCGCACCGTTCGTCACCGCCACCACCGAGCCCCGCTCGTCCTGATGGATGAAGCGCCTCTCGCCCACGCCCGCGCCCTCGTACCAGGCCACCACCTCATTCGTGCCCGGGCCCGGCACGTAACGGCGTTTCACCGCCCCGCTCGCCGCATCCAGCTCCCCGATCACCTGCGCGCCGTCCCAGACGAAGCGCGTGTCCTGCCCGCTCTCGATCAATCGCTCCAGCCGCCCCAGTGCATCATAGGCGAGCGTCAGGTTCACCGGGCCCGTCACCTGCGTCAGATTGTTCTCCACATCATGAGCGTAGCCCCACGCACCCCGGCCCGCAAGATTGCCGCGGCCGTCATAAGACAGCGCCGTCCCGCCGCTGGAGGCGAGCTGGTCCAGACCGTTCACCGACGCCGTGCCGCTTGCCGTCGTCACCGGCCAGTGATAGAGCCCGTTCGCCTGCGTGCGCGCAACAATCCGGCCCAGCGGATCATAAGTGAACTCGGCATCATAGTCCGCCGCCGTCCCCGCCAGATCATGGGTCAGCCGCGTCAGCCGACCCAGCGCATCGTAAGCATAGCTCGTCGTCGTCCCGTTGCCCCGGGACAGCTGCGTCCGCCGGCCCTGATCGTCATAGGCGAAGCTCGCGATCAGCGCGGAGCCGTTCTCCCGCATCTCGCTCACACGCCCCAGCGCGTCATACCCGAAGGTCACATAGAACCCGTCCGGCCAGGTCATCCGCGTGCGCCGGCCCGCCGCGTCATACTGATAGGACACGCTCAGCCCCGCCTGAACCGTCTGAACCAGCCGCGAGGCCCTGTCGTAGGAGAAGCTGATGCCCGCCCCGTTCCGGCTCACCGCCGTCACACGCCCCAGGGCGTCATAAGACAGCGTCACGTCATTCGCCGTGCCCGGCAGATCCCGCTTCACCACCTCCCCCAGCGCATCATGCACGAAGGCGATCACCTGACCGTCGCGGCGGATCTGAGACGTCACCCGCCCCGCCGCGTCATAGGCGAAGGTCTCCGCATCGCTCGCCGACGAGATCCCCGGGCTCCATTTGTCGGGATACCGGCGCCGGATCAGACGGTCGAAGCCGTCGTACTCGAAGGTCGTCAGATTGCCCTTCGCGTCCTTGACATTTAATATACGCTAGAGGAAGGGGACGAAGCCAAAAAAATCATTGGTGATCATTATTAATTCATATTTATGGCATCCATTTTATTATTTTTAATGAAACGAAGCTTCTTCCAAATTACATACGCGCCAACAATGTTAAAATACATCAGAAACGCATACCCAACTTGTCGATATCTATCCGAACCATGCCCCTCCGCAGCAACCAACAACTTCGCAACCAACCATAAAACGTATGCGTAGCATATGAATCCAATAATGTTAAATATTATTTGTAATATTCTAAGATTGTAGAACAATACCAAATCGTTAAATACGACGAAATTAAATAATAATACTAATGTCTCTATGGCGACTGCGATATAAATATTACGGAGCGGGTATTGTTCTCTATTGCTCAAAATTTCTCCTAATAAGCAGGATACAATTGGTGGATAATACAACGTATATGTTAGTGTAACTAGAAGCAAGAAAAAATCTGATATACTCTTTATTTTCATACCTATGGCAACTCTATAAGACAGACCGAATATACAAACGTAACCAACCAATACGGAAGCAGGATGCAAAATAAAGTATAGCAATTTATTTAATGATTTTCTTTTCATTCTCTTAGCCTCCAGCGCCACTGCAATCAGAAAGACCAAATCGGATGTTGAATCCAAAGATCAAACTTCCACCTACCTCGAAGCCAACGAAAGGATCCGGACCCGAGACCATAAACGGCTTTTCAGCGAGCGCCAAAGCAGCTGGTCGCCCCGTGAAGCCGCCAATCGAAACAGCGCGGCTGATCGACCCACCCACGGATATGCCTGCGTTTGCCCGAGGTGCGCCAATAGAGAGGCTGCCGGACACACCTTGCGTAAGAACAAACTCTGTGGAACCAATGAAGCTCCTACCTGTTCCCGTTATACGTCCTCCCAATCTAAAAGTAGCAGCATCGCCCAGCGCAGAAAAACCGATACCTACCCCATTCCTCATGCCAACAGATGCATTCAAACCGGCCTGAAAGCCAAAGCTGCCCTCTACTTCTGCGACAGCACACAAGCGACGACGCTCCTTTTCCTTACTCGCATCTCTGCCGTCCCTTTTGCCCTCCCCCTCGCCGGGGAGAGTGCCGCCACCAGAGCCCGCTCCTTCCTGCGGCCCCGCAAACGGGATCGTCGAGACCAGAAAGTCATAGAAGGCATCAAGAGAGAGGAACGGCCAGCGGGGTGTCGACTCAATCTCCTCACACCCCCCACAACGCGATCGGGCAGCCTCAAATGGATCCCCGCTCTTGGGAACCTGGCAGCCCTGGCTCTTGACGCTTGAGCAATCTTCACTCGCCAACCCGCTCGGATCGATCGCATTGATCGGATCGCCTCCCACATAGGCATACAGATTGAGCTGGCCGCTCGCGAAGCCGACGGGATCGGGCTCGAGGAAGCGGGCGAGCGCGGTCGCATGGACCCGCGCGCGCATGTGCAGCAGATCCGTGCCCGGCAGGCGGATCGCGCCCGTGTAGCCGAAGCGCGAGAAGCCCGTCCCGGCCCCCGAGCCGGGAGCCGTGTCGGAGCTTTCTCCCCACGGCCCGTAGCGGAAGGTCGCGATCGCCGCGCCCGCACCGTTCGCCACCGCCACCACCGAGCCCCGCTCGTCCTGATGAATGAAGCGCCTCTCGCCCACGCCCGCGCCCTCGTACCAGGCCACCACCTCATTCGTGCCCGGGCCCGGCACGTAACGGCGTTTGACCGCCCCGCTCGCCGCATCCAGCTCCGCGATCACCTGCGCGCCGTCATAGAGGAAGCGCGTGTCCTGCCCGCTCTCGATGAGCCGCTCCAGCCGCCCCAGCGCATCATAGCGAAGCGTCAGGTTCACCGGGCCCGTCACCTGCGTGAGCTGGTTCTCCACATCATGAGCGTAGCCCCACGCACCCCGGCCCGCAAGATTGCCGCGGCCGTCATAAGACAGCGCCGTCCCGCCGCTGGAGGCGAGCTGGTCCAGACCGTTCACCGACGCCGTGCCGCTTGCCGTCGTCACCGGCCAGTGATAGAGCCCGTTCGCCTGCGTGCGCGCAACAATCCGGCCCAGCGGATCATAAGTGAACTCGGCATCATAGTCCGCCGCCGTCCCCGCCAGATCATGGGTCAGCCGCGTCAGCCGACCCAGCGCATCGTAAGCATAGCTCGTCGTCGTCCCGTTGCCCCGGGACAGCTGCGTCCGCCGGCCCTGATCGTCATAGGCGAAGCTCGCGATCAGCGCGGAGCCGTTCTCCCGCATCTCGCTCACCCGCCCCAGCGCGTCATAGCCGAAGGTCACATAGAACCCGTCCGGCCAGGTCATCCGCGTGCGCCGACCCGCCGCGTCATACTGATAGGACACGCTCAGCCCCGCCTGAACCGTCTGAACCAGACGCGAGGCCGCCATCACCCCCTTGCGTTGTCTTCGGATTCTAAACGGCGAGCACGAAACCAGCGGCCAGCACCCCCCTTGCTCCAAAGCCGTGGATCATCACCGAACTTAAAGACTCAAGACAATAAGCCCCCAAGCACAGCAACGTCTATTTCTGCACATAATTGAATGGAACCTCAAGATCACATATTATCGTTAAAGAAGACAAATTACCAGTTTTATTAAATGTCAAAATAATGAAATTCTCATTTTTGAACTCCTCACGAACACGACAACCAACACTTTGATAATCCAAGAATGGCAGCAACAGTCTCGTCTGGCCAAATGTTTCATCCATAATCCCCTTCAAAACGCCAATCCTTGATGTCTCTATCTCCTTTATCTTCCTAACGATCGGAAACCGAACTGCAATATCCTCGCACTTATCATCAATACAGACTCTTTCCAAACTACCCGTGCGATCCATCACAACGGAAATGTTCGTATAATTCCCCTTGTTCCTCCTGTCCTCAACTGTTATGCTTAAACTACGCAATATTGAAGGTCCGTACACATTTACAGAGGCATATGAGAGATTCATAAAACTGAGATTCAATATGACAATGATACATAAGATAATAGATATTCTGTTTTCTATCACCTCGATGATCAAACGTTTCATATCTTTTCCCTTCTATTACTTTTTTCCTCCAGTGATACAACCTGGTGGCGCGATCAATTGTCCCGTAGGCTTGATGGGGCCAGAGAAAGGACCGGTAAATTTCTTAACTGCACCCGATGGGGTACTCAGAAAAACGATAAGGTTCCGACCCGTTAGCTGCGATAAGGCAAAATTCATCACCCCAAATATTCTCGTATCAGCATTCATGTCACCCGCCGCGGAATGACCAACATATGACAATTCTTCGCCCCCATCACGGCCCTGCACAAAACCGTGCCGATGCAGCACGGCGACGAGATCCGGTGAAACATCCGTAGATATCGGGGCCGAGGTTTTATCGCCCTTCAGAAGCTCCCTGACCGTGAAACCGCCATCAACCGCGATGATCTTGCCCGTAAGCTCCTTCGCCACACCTTCCGTGGCAACAAAGTAGTTGAATGCGTTGATCGCCGCCTCCTCTTGGGTCGCAAACACGGTCGTCATGGGGTCCTTGGGGGGGCGCTTGCAGGCGGCTGATGCATCATCGTCATCTTTGCCGTCCTTCTCCGCATCGAGGATGTCGCGCAGCTCCGCGCCGAGGTCGCCAAATCCCACAGAAACCTGCAGGGGCAGAAAGAACAACCCGAAAAAAACCGCTGTGCTCCTGCGCAGCACGCCGCTGCGCCGTCACGACGATCTCTTCCAGCAATTCCTCCTTGGCCAACCCGCTCGGATCGATCGCATCGATCGGATCGCCGCCCACATAAGCATACAGATTGAGCTGGCCGCTCGCGAAGCCGATGGGGTCGGGCTCGAGGAAGCGGGCGAGCGCGGTCGCATGGACCCGCGCGCGCATGTGCAGCAGATCCGTGCCCGGCAGGCGAAGCGCGCCCGTGTAGCCGAAGCGCGTGAAGCCTGTCCCGGCCCCCGAGCCGGGAGCCGCATCCGCGCTCTCCCCCCACGGCCCATAGCGGAAGGTCGCGATCGCCGCGCCCGCATCGTTCGCCACCGCCACCACCGAGCCCCGCTCGTCCTGATGAATGAAGCGCCTCTCACCCACGCCCGCGCCCTCGTACCAGGCCACCACCTCATTCGTGCCCGGCCCCGGCACGTAACGGCGTTTGACCGCCCCGCTCGCCGCATCCAGCTCCGCGATCACCTGCGCGCCGTCATAGAGGAAGCGCGTGTCCTGCCCGCTCTCGATGAGCCGCTCCAGCCGCCCCAGCGCGTCATAGCTGTAGCGTGTCGTTCCCGTCCCTTACTTGGGCTGTGCGTTCTTTTCAGATGGATTATTCCTCTTCCAAAATGCCGTATAGCATGTCTCACCTGGAAACTCTTTAATGGCACCAGCGTCCAAGGCAATACACAAATACTTCGGGAGAAGCTCCCCGTTCCGGTCCCTAGGATAGAAGGAGCGACCGAAGGGGTCTTGGCGCAAAACCAAATCTATTCCGGCATCCGATTTAACGGGATCGGCGTTCGGGATGATGGCGATCTTGACACAGTATGCCCATTGTTCCGTTGGAAATATTCTCACATAATCAGCCACCGTTCGTTGGTACACCAAGTGCAGCTTTCCCTCTCTCAACTGCCAGACCTCGAGGACACGGGTATTTACCCCCGTACCCTTTCCTATCGCACGTAAGAGCACAATATAGTCGCGCTTCTTACCGAAGAGTTTTTCGGGAACGGCCACCAAGAAATCGCCGTAGGCCGCTGTGATGGGATGATCGACAGTGCGCCCTTCTGTTGTGGTGACGCGTATAATGTATGTTTCAAACGCCCACTCTGCTTCCGACTCCTTGCCTCGCAGATCCGGCACAATCTCGATTTGCGTGATCTTTCCAACTGGAGGACGGCCAGGTGCGGTAAATACCAAAGTTCCGAGATAAGATAGCGAGGCACCAAACTCCTCGCCGCACAGACAGGGTGCGGCGGCATCTCCACTGTCTCGAACGTCTGGGCTGAAGCCCCAGGCAGCTCCTTGCATGCTCATCAAAAACGATAAACACAGGAGTGCAAGCCGACCCATTCCATCCACTCCCCTCATGGATACAGGCATACGACCGGTCCTGATGGCATATGACGGTCTCACTTTTTCACCACGCAGAAAAATGTGAAGGGACCAATCACCGCAACCACGCCGAGCGGTTGACTCGAAAGCCGTTCGGGAGGCGTGTCGTCAGCAGTGAAAAAGAGCGCACCCCCTGTTACGTCTCCGATCTCCCCGGAAAGTAGCCCTTCCGCAATCGTTCGCGCCAAGAGGAAGCCGGGTTCCGCTTCCGGATTGCGAAACGGCGCATTCCCGGTCCCAAATTTTCCTTGCACAACCTGGGGAGAAGCTGCCTTAAACTGACCTTCTTGAAAGACCACGTCTACAACATTATTTGGAAAAAACTCTGAACGAACACGATTTATCACAACAGATCCAATTGCCTTAAAGATCGTTGGATTTTTATACAATTGCGCAGCCTCCCCAAGGATGACACGGGTCAGCTTATCCAGGCTTTCAGCATCTTGGCGAGGAACACCTCCTCCTGAGGGAGAAGCGCAAACTTTGGCGTTCTTCAGAGGGTCCATCGCCAACAGCCCAGGAAGCGCACCCAAAAGCACAGCTCGCAACGCTTCCCCAAGAACACCAAGAAATTCCTGTGTCTCTCGCTGTGTCTCCAAGAAAAGCTGGAGAGCCAACTCCCGACGCGTGAGGATGTTTCTGCAGCGTCGCTCCGTCCCGAACTTGTCGGAAACGGAAGTGCAAACCATCAGCAACCCGCTCGGATCCACGCCGTTGATCGGATCGCCTCCCACATAAGCATACAGATTGAGCTGACCGCTCGCGAAGCCGATGGGATCGGGCTCGAGGAAGCGGGCGAGCGCGGTCGCATAGACCCGCGCGCGCATGTGCAGCAGATCCGTGCCCGGCAGGCGGATCGCGCCCGTGTAGCCGAAGCGCGTGAAGCCCGTCCCGGCCCCCGAGCCGGGAGCCGTGTCGGAGCTCTCCCCCCACGGCCCGTAGCGGAAGGTCGCGATCGCCGCGCCCGCACCGTTCGTCACCGCCACCACCGAGCCCCGCTCGTCCTGATGGATGAAGCGCCTCTCGCCCACGCCCGCGCCCTCGTACCAGGCCACCACCTCATTCGTGCCCGGGCCCGGCACGTAACGGCGTTTGACCGCCCCGCTCGCCGCATCCAGCTCCCCGATCACCTGCGCGCCGTCCCAGAGGAAGCGCGTGTCCTGCCCGCTCTCGATGAGCCGCTCCAGCCGCCCCAGCGCGTCATAACGCAGCGTCAGGTTCACCGGGCCCGTCACCTGCGTCAGATTGTTCTCCACATCATGAGCGTAGCCCCACGCACCCCGGCCCGCAAGATTGCCGCGGCCGTCGTAGGTGAGGCTGGTGCCGCCGCTGGAGGCGAGCTGGTCCAGACCGTTCACCGACGCCGTGCCGCTTGCCGTCGCCACCGGCCAGTGATAGAGCCCGTTCGCCTGCGTGCGCGCAACAATCCGGCCCAGCGGATCATAAGTGAACTCGGCATCATAGTCCGCCGCCGTCCCCGCCAGATCATGGGTCAGCCGCGTCAGCCGACCCAGCGCATCGTAAGCATAGCTCGTCGTCGTCCCGTTGCCCCGGGAGATCCGCGTCCGCCGGCCCTGATCGTCATAGGCGAAGCTCGCGATCAGCGCGGAGCCGTTCTCCCGCATCTCGCTCACGCGCCCCAGCGCGTCATAGCCGAAGGTCACATAGAACCCGTCCGGCCAGGTCATCCGCGTCCGCCGCCCCGCCGCGTCATACTGATAGGACACGCTCAGCCCCGCCTGAACCGTCTGAACCAGCCGCGAGGCCTTGTCGTAGGAGAAGCTGATGGCCGCCCCGTTCCGGCTCACCGCCGTCACACGCCCCAGGGCGTCATAAGACAGCGTCACGTCATTCGCCGTGCCCGGCAGATCCCGCTTCACCACCTCCCCCAGCGCATCGTACACGAAGGCGATCACCTGACCGTCGCGGCGGATCTGAGACGTCACCCGCCCCGCCGCGTCATAGGCGAAGGTCTCCACATCGCTCGCCGACGAGATCCCCGGGCTCCATTTGTCGGGATACCGGCGCCGGATCAGACGGTCGAAGCCGTCGTACTCGAAGGTCGTCAGATTGCCCTTCGCGTCCTTGACCTTTAAGATACGCTAGAGAAAGGGGACGCTGCCAAAAAATCATGGGTGATCATTATTGGCTTCACCGCATCACATTAAATGCATTCCTTCGGGGAATAATATCTTCTACTATGTGCGCGGATCACAATATATAGGACCCACTTAGCTTCAATTAACTAGTCTGTTGAACTTTTACAAAACGAAAAACGAAACTTCTTAACAGTAAAATCCAGATCGCATCGGGCGCAGGAACGTGAAGGCATAAAACCATAATAATATCCGAATTTCTTGCTCTTTCGTGCGTAGACAGACAATCCGCATCTTGGACATTTGAGAACTATTAAGAATAGAATTGCTTCTATTGACAATACTGACAACAGAATTGAAAGCAAGATATAATTCTTTATAGTTTCGCTGATATTCACGTTCTGCAATATGAATATTGCAGCAATAAACAAGCCCAATATGATATATACACTAGCAATCGCCACATTTCGTATATTCATTCTTAGCTCCGTTTTTCGAAACCTATCTATTCACAAAGACTACCAGGAAATGCCCCTATTTATCAAACGGACATACGATCGCCCCCTTGGAGAAACCGACACTCGCACCAGCCGGCAGAGGACTTGCGGCAACACCACCTGCAACCACCACGTCCTTCGCGACGCCACCCTGAGAAATCGGTACCGAAACCTGCCCTTCCACAGCCAGGACGGAACCTGCCGCAAATATCGAGGTCCCCTCAAGTGACGCGGCGCTGCCAGCCGTCGCCACATCGAAGCCAGCAGAAATATCGACGCCAATCCCGTAATCAAGCGCCGCAACAAACCCAATCTGCCCGGACCGTAAATTCCTGAATACCCCAATGGTTATGCCGAACCCCGGATAACCCGGCACGAAGAATCAACGGCCACAGTCGCACTTACCACCCGACCCTCGGTCGAACAGCCGTTGATCAAATCCTCCTTCTTGTCGGCCTCCCCCATCATCTCCCCCTCGCCGGACGGGGCATCATCGCCAGAGCCACCCGACCTTGCGATACGGGCAATCTCCGGATTTGCCCGCAGGGGCTTCTTCCTTACAGATTCGCATATTTAATCTTTGTTATCAAAAATGACTTTGATATGGATATTACGCGTCTTTCCTTCTCCAAAACTCAACTTGACCGGTGTTGTAAAGTGTCGGATAATTCCTCCGCAAAAACGAAAAATGAGAAGGGTAGAACTTTCCCAAAATAAGGTTGAACCCCTGCTCGACCCACAATCCATTCTCCAATATTTGCCGCGGGCAACAAAGGTCGCAGGCTCAAAGCCCAGCCATCTGGCAAACTGATACCAGCCATCGAATTTTGGAGTCTCGCCACTTCTTCCAATGTAAAGAGAGTATAAGAACGCTTCACCTTTGTCGCCCGACGCATCCAGCCCCCCTTCTTCAACAAGATATGCGATGACCTTTCCGGTTGGATCGGGCAGCTTCTGTATTACCTGGCCATTGGTTCGTGCCCCTGCAGCAGGAAGAATAAGAACTCCACTACCGAGCACGGCTATTGCCAGAACCCAGCAGAGTATGGCGAGGATGACGGGGAGAGCGGCCCTTCGATATCCCGGATAAGCTGCCATCAGCCGCCAATCACTCCATTTTCGCATGACAAGCCTGCATAAGACGGACATTTACGCTGTTGCCGCCCCCCCTGCGCTGGAAGAAAGGATATTCGTAATGAACCACCCTTCCCGTGCAGTAGGAAATGGTCATATCGTCATTGCTCGCTCTAACATTAACTCCGCTTGCCTTCTCAAGTATTAACGAGGCCTGCACACGAGAAGGCATATCCTTATCTATATGATTCGCAAATGCCACCATTATCTCACATTTACCCAAGCATTCTCCATTTGATAATAGAATGAGACTCTCGTTATAGTTGGCCTTTATAACCTTTCTATGATCAAATCGAGCTGTTGAGATAACATATCTTTCGGCAGCCAGCCAGGGCGGAACCCAAAGACTGCCTAGTATAACAACCTCCAGAACGAGAATGCCAAGAAGGACTCGCACGACCATGAGCGATAATTCCTTATGCCCCAAGACACGCGTACCCGTGATGAACAGCCTTTACCTGCTGAAGCATCCAGCAGCAGCCGCAAGGAACCCTGCCCTGATATCCATGCGATCATCTTCGTCTATCGGCCGGCCAAATAGCAACCCACCGGGATTGCCTTTCAATGCCTCCACTGCATCATTGAAGAAAAGAAGATCATTGAGGCTAAATCCGGCGAAGAATCCGACAACGCCAATATGGAAATTCCCCGCGCGAGCCGCTGCCAGGCGATCAGCTGGCGCTCTACGGATGAAAGTCCCTGGGAAATCAAAGGGGCCGGCAAAATCTCTTTTGAAGTCGCCGAACCGCCCTTCTCCCAGTAATTGATTCAACCGAAAGACAGCCTGCCGGGAACCTACGCCGGGGCCAATAAAGGCATTCAAGGAATCGCGCTCTTGCCGAATAGCCAACCCGAATTGTCGTGCCAGATCGAACGTCACTGCTTCAGGCAATCCACGGCGGATTTCAGGATCAATATCGCACGGCCCCTTTTGGGCCTCCCCCATCATCTCCCCTTCGCCGGACGGAATATCCCCAACCGCGCCAAAATCAACGCCGGGGGCATAGGAGCCGAGCGCAAGCGCCGCGCGCCGCAGGCTTTCAAAAAGTTCCCTCTGCATCGTCTCCCATACCCTTATCGGATCTCCCGTGATGAGAATCTCCTCCAGCTCCGGACCACTTTCCTGAACCAACCCGCTCGGATCCACGCCGTTGATCGGATCGCCTCCCACATAAGCATACAGATCGAGCTGACCGCTCGCGAAGCCGACGGGATCGGGCTCGAGGAAGCGGGCGAGCTCCGTGGCGTAGACCCGCGCGCGCATGTGCAGCAGATCCGTGCCCGGAAGGCGGATCGCGCCCGTGTAGCCGAAGCGCGAGAAGCCCGTCCCGGCCCCCGAGCCGGGAGCCGTGTCGGAGCTTTCTCCCCACGGCCCGTAGCGGAAGATCGCGATCGCCGCGCCCGCACCGTTCGCCACCGCCACCACCGAGCCCCGCTCGTCCTGATGAATGAAGCGCCTCTCACCCACGCCCGCGCCCTCGTACCAGGCCACCACCTCATTCGTGCCCGGCCCCGGCACATAGCGGCGTTTGACCGCCCCGCTCGCCGCATCCAGCTCCCCGATCACCTGCGCGCCGTCATAGAGGAAGCGCGTGTCCTGCCCGCTCTCGATGAGCCGCTCCAGCCGCCCCAGCGCGTCAAAGCGAAGGTCACATAAAACTCGTCCAGCCAAGTCATCGCGCTTCCGAAACCGATTGCACATAATCCGAGCCCAGCTCCAAATTACATCGTGCGCATTTCCGAGCTGGCCAAGGCAAAGCAATATACCCAAAATGCCTATTTCTTCGCACAAAAAGCAGCAAACCACAACGAGGGCATCGACAAGACAAAAAGATGATGATTGAGGCAACGATATGCAATACAAATATCCATAATATAAGCCACCTTATTGAAATACCATCAATCAACCACAACATCAAACCACAAACATCTCCAAGCGAGAGAGCGATAATAATCAAAAAACATAAAATCCGTCTATTCATTGCATGCGCCTTCAATGATTCTGCTTCAAACGATGTCACCCTTGCTTATATCAAGAGTTTCATGATAGAACAGCACATTGTTGGGAGAAATCTCTCATTAAGACATATAAATCTCTTTAAAGTACCTTTTTGCCACTATTAAATCTTTTTACGAATTTTTCGTCTTTTTGTATTTGGCGGACTTCTGTAAGAAAAAAGTGGCTGCCTGGTAAAATCCAAACCGCATCGAGCACACCCTTTGCCTGCCCACGGTACGACAACATGCCCGAAAGACCGATTTGGCCGGTGAAAGACCGATAATCGGCAGCGCGGACACCGCAGCAGAAACCCAGATATAATCATGACGACTATTGTCACCATAAGAGAATAATCTAAAATACTTGTAATTATGATATTTTCGTTTGATACTATCAAAGGTAATATGAAATTAATAATGAACAGAGTTATCGATAATACGAATACAAATATTGTGAATCTTCTTATAGTCATTGCACTATCAGCTCTCATTGACCACAGATAATCACGAAGCAAGTCCTATGGGCAGACAATGAAACCAAGTGATAGTCCGGCACTTCCGCCTGCTGGTAATCCCAAAGCGACACCCGCCGTTCCGGACATTCCACTGGATTCCAGAAAGTCATTAAAAGCGAATTCCAATTGCCCTTCGGCGACCTCATAGCCCCCAGATACGAATACCGACCCCCCGTTTAGGGCTTCCGCGCTTGAAGCCTCGCCCATACTATATCCAAGTGAAAAATCTAAACCACCTCCAAATTCAAGGGATGCAAAAAGGCCAGTTTGACCTGTTTCTATATTTTCGAATCGACCGACATTGAGTCCTATGCCCAGAACGAGAAAAAGATCAAAGGAAACTTGCCGTGTCTTTACGCGGCCACCAACCTTGCAGCCTGCGATGACCTTCTGTTCCCCCATCATCTCCAAGAGACTAAGGGACATGTCCCCACCTTCTCCGTCTGGCGAGATCAGCCTGGGCTGAACGTGATTGCCGTTGGTGCCCGGAATGCTCCCGCTTCCCACGGATACCCCCGGAATGAAAAAGCGACGCGGAACGCTATTAATCCCTCCACTGAATCCGCTCACGCCCGTGGATGGACAGACCAGCTTGGCGCCCCGATAAAAACAATCAATCGGGTCTACCATTGGCCCCGGGGTGCAATCTGGTGCCCCGGCTTGGCATATCGTCTTCAACCCGCTCGGATCCGTGAAGTTGATCGGATCGCCGCCGACGTAAGAATAGAGGTTGAGCTGGCCGCTCGCGAAGCCGATGGGGTCGGGCTCGAGGAAGCGGGCGAGCGCGGTCGCATAGACCCGCGCGCGCATGTGCAGCAGATCCGTGCCCGGCAGGCGAAGCGCGCCCGTGTAGCCGAAGCGCGTGAATGCCGTGTCGGAGCTTTCTCCCCACGGCCCGTAGCGGAAGGTCGCGATCGCCGCGCCCGCACCGTTCGCCACCGCCACCACCGAGCCCCGCTCGTCCTGATGAATGAAGCGCCTCTCGCCCACGCCCGCGCCCTCGTACCAGGCCACCACCTCATTCGTGCCCGGGCCCGGCACGTAACGGCGTTTGACCGCCCCGCTCGCCGCATCCAGCTCCGCGATCACCTGCGCGCCGTCATAGAGGAAGCGCGTGTCCTGCCCGCTCTCGATGAGCCGCTCCAGCCGCCCCAGCGCGTCATAGGCGAGCGTCAGGTTCACCGGGCCCGTCACCTGCGTCAAATTGTGATTCAAGCTGACGACATCATGGCAACAAAAATTTTCCTGCCAGACCATCATCATTTCATAACCTTCTAAATAATGATTCTACGACTAAAATTTAATGCATCCTACCGATCTTCCTAGACATCCGGAGTAACGTCAAAAAACAAAAAATCTACTTTGTCTGAGGCGCACCGAAACCTTGGCAATCCAAGCTTTTTTACGCCAGCGCCTCGAACAGCTCCCTCCAGTTCGAACGGCCGCTTTGCCGCGACCTGCACGAGCCGTCCATCTTCCCGCCAGAAAATCACGACGCGCGAGGGCATACCTTGCGCCCACGCAATCGGCACCAAGCACTTTCGCGCAACAGCTGGAGCAAGTTGCGCCAAAAAAGCTACGCCAACAATCTCTCCGACACCTTTCACTCTCAATATTGCTCCATTCGGGTTAGATGGTTCTTGGAGACGGATCTGTGCTATATATGGAAATAATTTAGAAATATATGTGCATGACTTATCAAAACAAATTTGTTGCAATCTCCCGTCTTTTGTTTTCTCTATTCTTATGTCATATACTTGATCAGCACTTCTCGCTGCTATCCTCAGCCGCGCACTACCATCCAGTTGGAGAACAGAGGGCACCTCCACAATCTCGAAAGGACCACCACCAAAGTCCTTCGGCGCCTGCCACCACTCTGTCGCCGCTACTTCACGGCACTCTAAATTTATACACGCGACAAGTAACAGCAGTCGGCTGTACACCATAATATTTATATCCATTTTTCTTACCTCTGGCGACTACGATTTGATGTTACTGGTCTGACCCAAACACCGGCCCCACAAACGTCGATGAGTCTTATACGTTTTCAATTTGGTATATTATCACTCCATCACATGAGATAACAGCCGATTTAACGTTCCCATCTCGTGATATCATAGCAGAAAAACTAAACCTTACATGATCTCCCACAACAACATTTTTGCATACGTGTGGGGCATAAGCTTTCTGCACCTCCTCCTCAACAAATAAGCCATATATCAATTGTAGACGACCGTTACCAACTCTACGATTTATACTAAATCTCATAATCGGCCCCAGGAAGCGATCTTCTATTTTCTTGGTAACAGGCATAATCTCCTCAACCATCCAACATAAATTTTCAATACAAACTTCAGACATCCGACCGCCCTGATCATATATTGCTTTCATTTCGAATACACGTCCGTTCTCCTTATCGTAAGTCCGGTATATCAGCTCTGTCCGCGAGAATCTTGTTGACTTTATACTACTTTTCGTAGATTCTAGCGCCATCAATGAGGCGACCGCGACGAGTATCAAAAACATTTCTATCCATGTTACGGATCTGCACCTCATTGAACTTTATCCGCCGCTTGATGAAGCATTCAGACATCCTGCTGAAAGTAACTCTTCGCCTTTATCAAAGGCTGCAAAAGGAGGATCGAAGCGGACAAATCGCCCGCTCGGCGTCACTAAAAATGCCACAAGATCTGTAAATCCGCCAACATATAGACTTGAGAGTGTCGTTGTGTCGAATGGCCCATTCTGAGAGACCGGTATGCCATATAGTAATAACAATCTATTTGCGGTCTGTGGGCTTGATAACATTTCATTTGCTGAATCTACAATGCTATTGCCGACAGACGGATGGTTATGCGCAATGGCAACAAGGTTTGTAGGCGGTAGTCCGCTACCAAATATATTGGTTACACGTCCGGAATCACCTAGGGTAATTTTGGTCGCTTTAAAACCATCGATCGTCCTTACGATAGCGGCAGAGAATTCTTTTTGGTTTCCATATTTCTTGAGACCGTATTTCATTACATTCGCGGCGGCCTCTTCCCTGGTCGGAAACGTGGCCTTGTCCGGATCCTTGGGATCGGAATTGCATATGGCGTCGATCTGGCCGGGGGAAAATCCGAGCATCGCGAGGCTTTGCATCAGATCGTCAAGGATGTAGTTGCTCAACGCGATCGCAAACCGCACCGACTCCGGACTTAGTGCAATCCTCTTTCCTGTCGTCACAATATTCTCAATCACCCCGTCATCGTCCCCCGAGTCATCGTCATCCTCCTCCATCAACCCGCTCGGATCCACGCCGTTGATCGGATCGCCGCCCACATAGGCATACAGATTGAGCTGACCGCTCGCGAAGCCGATGGGATCGGGCTCGAGGAAGCGGGCGAGCTCCGTGGCGTAGACGCGGGCCCGCATGTGCAGCAGATCGGTGCCCGGCAGGCGGATCGCGCCCGTGTAGCCGAAGCGGCTGAATGCCGTATCCGTGCTCTCCCCCCACGGCCCATAGCGGAAGGTCGCGATCGCCGCGCCCGCACCGTTCGCCACCGCCACCACCGAGCCCCGCTCGTCCTGATGAATGAAGCGCCTCTCGCCCACGCCGGAGCCCTCGTACCAGGCCACCACCTCATTCGTGCCCGGGCCCGGCACGTAACGGCGTTTGACCGCCCCGCTCGCCGCATCCAGCTCCGCGATCACCTGCGCGCCGTCATAGAGGAAGCGCGTGTCCTGCCCGCTCTCGATGAGCCGCTCCAGCCGCCCCAGCGCATCATAGGCGAGCGTCAGGTTCACCGGGCCCGTCACCTGCGTCAGATTGTTCTCCACATCATGAGCGTAGCCCCACGCACCCCGGCCCGCAAGATTGCCGCGGCCGTCGTAGGTGAGGCTGGTGCCGCCGCTGGAGGCGAGCTGGTCCAGACCGTTCACCGACGCCGTGCCGCTTGCCGTCGCCACCGGCCAGTGATAGAGCCCGTTCGCCTGCGTGCGCGAGACGATCCGGCCCAGCGGATCATAAGTGAACTCGGCATCATAGTCCGCCGCCGTCCCCGCCAGATCATGGGTCAGCCGCGTCAGCCGACCCAGCGCATCGTAAGCATAGCTCGTCGTCGTCCCGTTGCCCCGGGACAGCTGCGTCCGCCGGCCCTGATCGTCATAGGCGAAGCTTCAAATCCATATGATAATGTTGTTACGAACAGATATTGAGAGCCATAAAGTCAATCGTTTCTAACTCGCGTTTTGTGTGACATGTTTCTATATATTATTTCTAATGCGACCACAAGCAATAATATTAAAAATACATCGTCGGACGAAAAAACGTCAAAGAAAAATTTTCCCACGAAAAATATGAAAAATACCACTTTCGCAGTAATTGTCATGTATTTAATAGTGTTCCGCATCAAATTTGCCATTCGTATTACCCACCGCAATCAACAATCTGGATGGGAGGTATAACTGTGAATCCAAACGGCTGAAACCCCGCGCCTGTGGTCAAACTTGCAACTGCAGTACCAAAGGAGGAAAAAATGGCAAGGGCTGGCCCGGCCGGAGAAGATAGAGCTATGCTCGCCACTCCGGTCACAAAGAACCCGTCTATCGTTTTCGCAGAACCTTGCCGAAGTGCCTTTTGGGCGTCACACACTTTTTGCCTATATTCTGGTGTCAACTGGAGCTTTCCGTCCTTGTCATAGCGGTACGCACATCCAACGTGCGTCACCTTCGCGCAATCTTCAGTCGGAATCTCATTTGACGGCGGAGCCTCTCCTGTGAGTCCGGAGACATCTGCGGCAAAAGGTGTTGGAACTCCAAAACCGTCAAGTAGAGCTGGGCTCAAAAGGTCGTTGACATCGTTTGCGGTTAAAGACTCGCTGCTCTTTCCAGGAACGGGACCCGGGCGTCGCGTTGTAACCTTAACTACGTCCTCTATGTCCAAACAGATCTTTTCCACGAGAACCTTGCCATTCTGATCCACAATTCGGAAACATCTTCGTCTCAACCCACTCGGATCCACGCCGTTGATCGGATCGCCGCCCACATAAGCATACAAATTGACCTGACCGCTCGCAAAGCCGATGGGATCGGGCTCGAGGAAGCGGGCGAGCTCCGTGGCGTAGACGCGGGCCCGCATGTGCAGCAGATCCGTGCCCGGCAGGCGGATCGCGCCCGTGTAGCCGAAGCGGGAAAACGCCGTGTCGGAGCTTTCTCCCCACGGCCCGTAGCGGAAGGTCGCGATCGCCGCGCCCGCACCGTTCGCCACCGCCACCACCGAGCCCCGCTCGTCCTGATGAATGAAGCGCCTCTCGCCCACGCCCGCGCCCTCGTACCAGGCGATCACCTCATTCGTGCCCGGACCCGGCACATAGCGGCGTTTGACCGCCCCGCTCGCCGCATCCAGCTCCGCGATCACCTGCGCGCCGTCCCAGACGAAGCGCGTGTCCTGCCCGCTCTCGATGAGCCGCTCCAGCCGCCCCAGCGCATCGTAGCGAAGCGTCAGGTTCACCGGGCCCGTCACCTGCGTGAGCTGGTTCTCCACATCATGAGCGTAGCCCCACGCACCCCGGCCCGCAAGATTGCCGCGGGCGTCATGGGTGAGGCTGGTGCCGCCGCTGGAGGCGAGCTGGTCCAGACCGTTCACCGACGCCGTGCCGCTTGCCGTCGCCACCGGCCAGTGATAGAGCCCGTTCGCCTGCGTGCGCGCAACAATCCGGCCCAGCGGATCATAAGTGAACTCGGCATCATAGTCCGCCGCCGTCCCCGCCAGATCATGGGTCAGCCGCGTCAGCCGACCCAGCGCATCGTAAGCATAGCTCGTCGTCGTCCCGTTGCCCCGGGACAGCTGCGTCCGCCGGCCCTGATCGTCATAGGCGAAGCTCGCGATCAGCGCGGAGCCGTTCTCCCGCATCTCGCTCACACGCCCCAGCGCGTCATACCCGAAGGTCACATAGAACCCGTCCGGCCAGGTCATCCGCGTGCGCCGACCCGCCGCGTCATACTGATAGGACACGCTCAGCCCCGCCTGAACCGTCTGAACCAGCCGCGAGGCCCTGTCGTAGGAGAAGCTGATGCCCGCCCCGTTCCGGCTCACCGCCGTCACACGCCCCAGGGCGTCATAAGACAGCGTCACGTCGGCCGCCGTGCCCGGCAGATCCCGCTTCACCACCTCCCCCAGCGCATCATGCACGAAGGCGATCACCTGACCGTCGCGCCTCACCGTGGAGGTGATGCGCCCCGCCGCGTCATAGGCGAAGGTCTCCACATCGCTCGCCGACGAGATCCCCGGACTCCATTTGTCGGGATACCGGCGCCGGATCAGACGGTCGAAGCCGTCATACTCGAAGGTCGTCAGGTTGCCCTTCGCGTCCTTCACCGTCTGAAGCAGCCCGTTCGCCGTATACGTCAGCGTCGCGCTCACCTGCTCCGACGACAGACCCACCGCCGCCGTCACCGATACCAGCTGCCCGGCCGCATCATAGCCCAGCCGGCTCACCCGGTCGAAGCCCGAAGATCCCGGGCTCGACAGATTGCACGCATCCGGCAGCGCCCCATACACCGCCGGGTTCATCCGCACCGCCCGGCACACGGGACGCGAGGCGGCATCATAGCTCGTCTGCTCCACCTGCTGCACCGCGCCGCCCGCCTGAACCTCGCGCCGGACCGGCCGGCCCGCCCCATCATAGGCGAAAACCTCCGCCTGTTTCACCACGAAGGCCGACCACGCCGCATCCGAGGTGCCCGTCACCGTCCCCGTCTCCCGGCGCGTCACCAGACCCTTCGCATCATAGCTCACCCGCACCGCCGGACGCGGCAGCGGACCCGAGCCGTCCGGATCGGGTGCAATGCTGCCCACGACGCGCCGCAGCGCGTCGTAGCGCAGATACACGCTGTCCGCCGCGCCCGAAAGCGGGCCGTCCTGCCGGGTCACATTCCCCCAGCGGTCGTAGGTGAGCGTCGTCACCAGATTGAGACCGCCCGGATCGACCGTCGTCGTGACCAGCGCGCGGTTGTTGGCGACGCCCGCCGCGCCGTAGCCGAAGCCCGTCTTCACCTCCGTGGACGACGCGCAGGTCGTCGCCGTCGGGCAGCCCGCCGTCTCGATGAGACGCCACACGGGCGCCGCCGCCGCCGCAACCCCGCCCGAGGCCGTCTTCACATAGGCCCAGAGCTGGGCATAGCTGAAGCGCTGACGCGGGCGGATGCCGGAGCCGTTCGCCGGCAGCGTGACGGTCGCCACCGCCTTGGCGCTGGTGTTGTAGGTGAAGTCCGTCTGGTTGCCCAAGGGATCGCGCACCCACAGCGGCTGGTTGCACAGCGGCGTGGGGGCTGGCGTGCATTCGGCATCCGTGTCCGCCCGGAAGCCGGCGGTGGTGACGATGGCGGCAAGGCCCGAATTGGGTTTGGGATTGCGCTTCGTCTGGGTCACATTGCCGCGGTTGTCATAGGTGAGCTCGACCGAATCGCCCTCGGGCCGCGTCTGGCGGATGAGCCGCCCGAAGCCGTCGTAGGCGAAGCTTGTGACGCGGTTCAGGGGATCCTTCACCGAGACGGGCCGGCCGTTCGAGAAGGTGACGGTGGTCTTGTGCCCCGCCGGGTCGGTGGCGGTGGTGGTGGTGCTGGTATAGCTGTAGGTCCAGCTGCCGATGCCGGTCACCGTCTGCTTCGTGACCTTGCCGGAGCTGGCGTAGGTGAGCGTGCGGAAATTCGTGGAATCGCCCGGCCGCCTGAGCCACGTCATGCGGCCGGCGGTATCATAGCCGAAGGACCAGACCTGGCCCGAAAGATCCGTGAGGCTCGCAAGCTGACCGGCGGAGGTGTAGGCGAAGGTCACCTTCGGCCAGCTTGAGAGATTGCACCAGGGTGCGCCGTTGACGTTGCCGCAGTAGTCCACCGCCAGATTGACCGCCTGCGCCCATGTCATGTGCCCGGCGCCATTGTAGCCGAAGGAGATGTTCCAGCCGAGCGTGCTGGTCACGCTGGACAGGCGGCCGGTCGTGTAGCTGGACCCGCTCCAGGACTTCGGATGGGCGAAGGTGAGCTTCTCGCCGTTCGGCTTCGTCCAGCTGGTCGCATGATAGCGGCAGGTGTTGGCGAAGCTGGCGCAGGTGGTGTTGTCGTCGGGCTCGAAGACGATGACGTCGCCGTTGCGGCTGTAGAAGGTCAGATTTGCGAGCGCCGAAGACGACGCCGGGATCAGCGCCGCGCCGTTGCGCCGGTCGGGGACGTAGGTCGAACCGGAGAGCTTGAAGCCTGCGCTCACCATGCCGGCGACGACATCGACGACCCGCGTGCTGCCGCTCGGCCGGCGCTCGGCCCACAGCTCGAGCGAGTGGCTCCAGCCCTTGCCGAATGGGCCGTCGCGGGTCTCCTGCGAGTTGTATTCGATGGTAAGCACGAGCTGGTCCGGCGAGCCGGCCGGGCCGATGGCAAGCACCGTCCGGGAGGTGGTGAACGCGCCGGTTGCGAGATCGACGCCCAGATTGTCCAGCGTGTACTGCTCCGGCGGCATCGCGGCGGCCGGTAAGGCGATCGTCATGGCGGCCGCCGTCGCGAAAAGCAGAATCCGGCTTTCCGTGCTCCCCAGGAACACTTCTCATGAAACCACCCCCTCCCCGGTCTTTGCCTCCACCGGCCCGTCAGAAACAGAAGACGAAGGGATCACCACGGTGCCGGATCATAGAATGCATTTACCGTCACCGTCCCCGCTTCGCGTCCGAGCGGCCGTCCGGTCACCGTGTACTGGACCTGCTTGGTTCCCGCGCTCAGAGCCGTGATCGTCAGGATGCGAGCCGCCGAAGACGGAAACTGTGCACCCCGAGCTGCATGCAGCTGGCGCCGGTGATGCGAATCTCGTCCCCATCGGGATCCGTATCATTATCCAAGGGGGTAACGAATGCGGGGTTTCCGCCCTGAGGGATTGTACCGACCAGAAAATAGCCGTTCACAGTATCATTCACCGCGACGGGCGCCGCATTGGCGCTGCAGGAGGCGGTGGTCACCGTCCAGCTCGTGCGGTTGCCGTTGGCGTCGTAGGAATAGCGGATGCGCTTGCCGCTCGCGGCATCGCAGACGCTCACCAGCCGCCCGAGCCCGTCGTAGTGGTAATAGGTCGTGCCCGCATCGGCCGCCGCCGCGGCCAGAGAAAGACCGGCCGCGGCCGCGATCACGCCACGGGGCCGCATGCGCCGGCCCGCCCGCCGGCTCGCCCAACCGAAGGTTCCCTGCCGTTGCATGTGCACCCCCTCGCCCCAGGATGCCCCATCGCGCAACGCGCCCGCTGCCCCGGCGAATCACGTTGCGCGCATGATGAGAACCACACGCCATCGCTTCGTCAAGCGGTCGCGGCAACGCACTCGTTCACAACGGAATTTCGCGGGCAGCCGCAGCCGTGCCCCTGGCGCCCCTGCAGCCGGCGCGCGACTCGAAGAGGCCGTCGCGCCTCCCGCCCCGGTGGCGGGGTCGGATGCGCAGGCCGGTTCCGGATGCGGGATCCGGAGGCGGCGTGCGCCGAACCGGCCGAGCCCGGGCCTCGAACGCTCGATCGGCCGGGCCGGGCCTAGAACGGGAACAAAATGTCGTAGAGCTGTTGGCCGTAGCGCGGCTGCTGGACGTCGGTCAGCTGGCCGCGGCCGCCATAGGAGATCCGCGCCTCCGCAATCTGCGTGTGCTTGATCGTGTTGTTCGCCGAAATGTCCTGCGGGCGCACGATGCCGGCGACATAAAGATCGCGCACCTCGAAGTTCACCCGCACCTCCTGGCGCCCCTCGATCACGAGATTGCCGTTGGGCAGCACGCCGACCACCAGCGCCGCCACCGTCAGCCGGATCACCTCGGTCCGGTCCACCTTGCCCTCGCCGGTGTTCGACGTCGCCGAGCCGAAGGAGGTCAGATTGTCCGGCTGCACCGCATCCGGCAGGAAGGTCTTCAGCTGGCTCTCATAACCGAGAAAGGCGGACAGGTCGGCCTTGTCGCTGTTGTCGCGCGTGCGGGTCGTCTTGTTGGCGATGGCGGCGCGATCCGAGATGTCGATCTCCACCGTCAGGATGTCGCCCACGCGGCTTGCGCGCTGGTCGCGGAAGAAGGCCTTCGCGCCGGTGCGCCAGAGGCTGGCGGGAAGCGATTCGGTGCGGTCCGGATCCGGCATCGGCACGGAGATCGACCGCTCCACCGGCGGCGCCGGCGCCTTCGGCATGGGCTTGAGCTCGGGCGCGCGGCCGATATGCGCCAGCCGGTCGCCGACCGCACAGCCGCCGAGCAGCCCGGCCGCCAGCACCGCCGCCGCGATCCGCCCGCCCGTCGTGATGCCCGCATTGCTGGTCATCGCCCTTCCTCCTTACCCTGTCTCAGCGCATCGCCAGACCCGGCACCCCGGCCCGCACGCCCGCGATCTCGACGGCGACGAGGCCGGCGCCGACGACGCGGCCCTCGACGATGCGCCGGCTGCTCGGATTCAGCACCCGCACGATGTCGCCGCGCGCACCGTCCTCCATCGCCCGGCCCCGGGCGGTCAGGATCATCGCCCCCGTCGCAAGCCGCATGGTCACCGGCGCACCCTTCTCCACCAGCACCGGCCGGCGCAGGTCGCCGCGGCGCAAGGGCGTGCCCGGGCGCAGGCTGCGGGTGGCCTCCCGCCCCGCGACCTCGTCCATGCTGACCAGCAGCCCGCGGGAGATGCGGCCGGCGGGCAGCCAGTCGATCGTCACGTCATCGGCGCGCACGACCTCGCCGCGCGCCACCGCGCGCACGAGCACGGGGATCGGCGCCAGCGGCTCGTAGCGGCCGGCAAGCTCCGTCTCGCGGCTGCCGCCGAAGCCGTCGGGCCATTGGGCACGGGCGACGAAGCGGCGGCTCCTGCGGTCGACCTCGACGAGGGAGAGCGCAAGGGCCGCCGGTGCGGCATCCGCGGGCAGAACGATCTCGCGCATGCCGGCGAGCGTCACCGCCAGCCGCTCCTCGCCGAGCGCGCGCGCGAGCAGGTCGGCGATGCGGCCCTCGAGGGCCTCGCGCGCGACCGGCCGGCCCGCCCGGCGCACGCGGATCGCCTGCGCGGGCCCGGCATCGGCGACGGTAAGCCCGGCCCGGGCCGCCGCCTTGGCGACGGCGGAAAGCGGCAGCGTCATCTCCTGGCCCGGTGCCGGCGCGTCGGCGACGACGATCCCGGCGGCCGCGGCCGGCGCGGCGTGCACGACATCGGCAAGGCGCACGACGCGGTCCGCCACCTCGGCGACCGGCCGCGGCGCGAGGGCGGGACGCTCTGCGGCCGCCTGTGCGGCGACGGCCCCGCCGAACACGGCCGCCGCCGCCACGAGCCCGGCAAGACGGGTGAGGAAACCGACGGTCTTCATGATGGGTGACGACATGATCGCGCTCCTAGCGGAGGTTGTTGACGGTGTTGAGCATCTCATCGGCCGAGCGGATCACCCGCGAATTGAGCTCATAGGCCCGCTGGGCCGAGATCAGCGCGGTGATCTCGCGCACGGGATCGACATTCGACTGCTCGAGGAAGCCCTGCTCGATCGTTCCGAAACCGGGGGTGCCGGGGGTGGAGACGGTCGCCTGGCCGGAGGCCTGGGTCTCCTTGAAGAGATTCTCGCCGATCGCCTCGAGCCCCGCCTCGTTCGGGAAGGTGGCGATGTCGAGCTGGCCGACGACCTGCGGAGCCACCTGGCCGTCGAGCTTGACCTGCACCTCTCCCTCGCGGTTGACGGTGATGTCCACCGCCTCCTGCGGGATCGTGATGCCGGGCAGCACGAGAAAGCCCTCGGGGGTGACGATCTGTCCATTCTGGTCGAGCTGGAAGGAGCCGGCGCGGGTGTAGACCTCCTCGCCGTTGGGCAGCTGCACCCGGAAAAAGCCGCGGCCGTTGATGGCGAGATCGAGGGGGTTCTCGGTGTGCTCCAGGGTCCCCTGCGCGTTGATGCGGTAGACCCCGGCCGCGCGCACGCCGACCCCCACCTGGATGCCGGAGGGCACCACCGTGCCCTGGGCCGTGGAGTTGGAACCGACCCGCTGAAGCGACTGGTAGAGCAGATCCTGGAACTCCGCGCGGCGGCGCTTGTAGGCCGTCGTGTTGAGATTGGCGAGGTTGTTGGAGATCACCTCGACATTGAGCTGCTGGGCCGCCATGCCCGTCGCCGCGATGCTGAGTGCCTTCATCTCGTCGTCTCCTCTCGACTGGAACCGCCGTCCGTCCTGCTCACGCCTGCACCTGCGGCAGGCGGTCGATCGCGCGCTCCTCGGTCTCGCGACCGCGCTCCAGCGCCTGCTGCATCTGCTGGTAGCTGCGCAGGATCTTGATCATCCGCGTCATCTCGAAGATCGGCTCGACATTGGCGCGCTCGAGCGCACCCTGGACCACCCGCGCGCCGCCCGGCTCGACCGCGATCGGCGCCTCGGCGGTCGCGAACAGGCCGTTGCCGCGGCGCTCGAGCCGCTGGACCTGGTCGAAGCGCACGAGGCCGAGCCGCGCGATCTCTCCGCGCTCCGTGAAGATGCGGCCGTCCTGATCGATGGTGATCCGCCGGTCGGCCGGATCGAATGCGACCGGCGCGCCGCCGTCGTCGAGCACCCGCTCGCCGGTCGCGGTCACCAGTTCGCGATCGGCATTGAGCGCGAAGTTGCCCGCGCGCGTATAGAGCTGCTCGCCATCCGGCCCCTCGACGACGAAGAAGGCGTCGCCCTCTATCGCCAGATCGAGGGGATTGCCCGTCATGGCGATGCCGCCCTGGGTCATGTCCCGGAAGACCCCTTCCGGCACCACGAAGGTGACGCGCTTCAGGCCGGCGACGGGCGCCTGCGGCATGTCGAACACGAAGCTCTTGAAGCGCGGGCGCTCGCCCTTGAACGCGGTCGAGTTCATGTTCGCGACATTGTTGGCGACGACATCGAGCTGGGTGCGCAGCGTCTCCAGATGCGCAAGGCCCACCGCCCTCATCAGTTCCATCGCCTCGTCTCCCTCGTCGTCTCGCCCTGGCCGTGCGGGACCGGGTTCTTCTGCGGCCGCACGGGCCTGCAGGAATGCCACAAGCAACCGCCGTGCCATCTGCGGGAGGAGGGTACCGTCCGGGACGCGGGCGCGAGCTTGCGCCGGGCGCAAGCGGGGCGCGGTGGCATCTCTCCTGCATCGGCCGGCAAGGTCTGCCGGCACCCCGGCCGGGCCGGGCCGATTACCACTTGTTAATCTTATTGACGCTACCGTTTACCGAAGCGGGCAGCCGGTCGCGATGGAGACTCGGGCAGGATGAGCGAGGAAAACCTGGAGGCGCTGGACGGCGAGCTCGACGGCGAGCCCCCGCGCAAGAAGTGGAGCGGCAAGAAGATCGTCATCCTGGCGGTGGCGGCGCTGCTCGTGCTGGGCGGCGGAGGCACCGCGGTCATGATGCTGCTGGGCGGCGGGGACCACGCACCCGAAGGCGAGGAGGCCCACGGCGAGGGCGCTGCCCATGGCGAGGGCGCGAAGGCGGAGAAGATCGAGGTCATCTTCATCGACCTGCCGGACATGGTGGTCAATCTCAACACCGGCGACCGCCAGCCGCGCTATCTGCGCGCCAAGATCAGCCTCGAGGTGGACCGGCAGAGCGCGAAGAAGGCGGTGGAGGAGCAGCTGCCGCGCGTGATGGACGACTTTCAGGTCTATCTGCGCGAGATGCGGCTCGAGGATCTCAACGGCTCGGCGGGCCTCTACCGCCTGAAGGAGGAGCTGCTGCGCCGGCTCAACACGACGCTGGCACCCGTCGAGGTCAAGGACGTGCTCTTCCGCGAGATGCTGGTGCAGTAGCCCGGGGCCGGCGCGCGAGACGGGAACGATGCCGATGGCGGACGAACCCGAAGAAAAGAAAGAGATGACCGACGAGGAGGCCATGGCCGCCGAGTGGGCGGCGATGGCCGGCGCGGATCTCGACGACGAGGACGGCGGCGGGGAAGCCGCCGATGAGACCTCCTCGTCCGCGGAAGAGGAGGGCGAGGATCTCGGCGAGTTCGGCGCCCGGGTGCCCGGCCGCGTCCTCGACCAGGAGGAGATCGACTCGCTGCTCGGCTTCGACTCCGGCGGCGACGAGGGCGAGGTCCAGGGCATCCAGGCGCTCATCAACAGCGGGCTCGTCACCTACGAGCGCCTGCCGATGCTCGACATCATCTTCGACCGCATGGTCCGGATGATGTCCACCTCGCTGCGCAACTTCACCTCCGACAACATCGAGGTCAGCCTCGACAACATCACCTCCGTGCGCTTCGGCGACTATCTGAACTCGATCCCCCTGCCCGCCATGCTGGCGGTGTTCCGGGCGGAGGAGTGGGACAACTACGGCCTGCTGACCGTCGATTCCTCGCTCATCTACTCCATCGTCGACGTGCTGCTGGGCGGGCGCCGCGGCACGGCGCCGATGCGCATCGAGGGCCGGCCGTACACGACCATCGAGCAGACGCTGGTCGAGCGCATGATCGCGGTGGTGTTGAAAGACATGTCGGCCGCCTTCGAGCCGCTGTCTCCCGTGAACTTCACCTTCGACCGGCTGGAGACCAACCCGCGCTTTGCGACCATCGCGCGGCCGCCGAACGCGGCGATCCTGATCAAGCTCCGGGTGGACATGGAGGACCGCGGCGGGCGCCTCGAGCTCCTGTTCCCCTACGCGACGCTCGAGCCCGTGCGCGAGCTCCTGCTCCAGCGCTTCATGGGCGAGAAGTTCGGCCGCGACACGATCTGGGAGACGCATCTTGCGACCGAGCTCTGGTATGCCGACATCGAGCTCAAGGCCGTGCTCGGCGAGCAGATGATGAGTCTGCGCGAGGTGATGAATTTCGAGGTGGGCCAGACCATCGTCTTCAACACCAAGGCGGAGGATCCGGTGGAGCTGCGCGCGGGCGACGTGGCGATGATCAAGGGCCGGCTCGGCCGCTCGGGTCAGCACGTGGCCGTCCAGGTGGAGGAAACCCTGGTCAAGAAGGCGAAGGCGAAGCAGGCTGCCGCCTGAGCCGGCGGCGCGGCGATGCGCAGACGCTCGAAGGGAGAGAGGCGCAATGGCGATCTGGCCGCTTGTCATCGACGGCGCGCTGGTGGTGCTGCTGGCTGGCGTCGCGGTCGGGCTCGTGCTGCTGCACCGGCGGCTTGCGCAGCTCAGGGCGGAGCAGCGGCAGTTCGCGGAGCTCGTCGCCCGGCTCGAATCCGCGGGCGAGCGCACCCGCTCCGCACTCGCCGCCTTCAAGGAGGAGGCCGCGGGCCTTGCCGATCTCGACGAGCGCCTGCGCGCCGCCGCGGCGCTCAAAGACGAGCTCAAGCTCATCACGGAAGCCGGCGAGGCGCTGGCCGACCGGCTGGCCGCGCTTGCCGGATCGGCCGCGCGTGCCCGGCGCCCGGCGGAGCCCGCCGCACGGGAGGCGCCTGGTCCCGAAAGGGCGGGCGGGCGGCCCGAATCCGGGCGGGTGGTGGTGCTCGAATCGCTGAAATCCCTGCGCTAGCCCGCGGCCAGCGCCGCGTGGAAGACGCAGGGCGGGAAAGGGACGGAATGCGGATGCGTGCCGGTCGGATGCGGACACTGGTCGTCGGCGGCGCCGTCGCGCTGATCGCCCTTGCGGCGGCCGAGCGCGTGGGGCGGATCGCGACCCTTGGCGATGCGGCCGAGCTCACGGCCACCGCGCGCGCGCAGGAGACGGCCCGGCCGGCCGGGAACGAGCCGCAGGCGACACCCGATGCGCCGGCAGACCGGCCCGCCGGGGCGGCCGACCGGGAAGCCGGGATGGCCTCCAGCCCCGACGCCCTGCCCGCGCGCAGCCTCAGCCGCGCGGAGCGCGACATCGTCGCCGATCTCGAGGAACGCCGGAAAGCCCTCGAGGAGCGCGAGGCCAAACTCAGGCTCAAGGAGCAGGTGCTGGCCGCGACCGAACAGCGCATCCAGGGCGAGATCAAGCGACTCGAGACGATCAAGGCCGAGATCGAGCGGCTCGTCGCCAGCTTCAACGCGGCCGAGGACGAGAAGCTCGGCGCCCTCGTCAAGGTCTACGAGAGCATGAAGCCGAAGGATGCCGCCCCGATCTTCGAGCGCCTCGACCTCGACATCCAGGAGCGGCTCGCGCGCCAGATGAAGGCGGCGAAGGTGGCGGCGCTCATGGCCAGCATGAGCCCCGAGGCGGCGAAGACGCTGACGGCACGGCTGGCGAAGGCCCGCCGGCTGCCCGAGGTCGACACGCTTCTCGCCGAAGGCTCCCGGCAGGCGCCGTGAGCGAATCCCGTGGCCGTCTATGCGCCCGCCTTTCAAGGATTTCCCGCAAAAATTCTTCGAGCATTAACAGCCCGTTTACTGGTCGGCGCCTAGAAAAAGGCAATTGCGAAGGGGCCTTCCACCCTGACTTCAGGGCGCGGAGACCCGGGTTGCTGCAGAGCGCGGGGAACGACGATGCATCAGTCCCAGCCCGTCCCGTCCCTTGACGAGCGCCTGCGCGCCCTGCGCGAGCGCCATGGGGACACACTTCCGCTCGATCAGGTCGGAACCCTCGTCGGCGAGCTGCTCGCGGGCCTCAAGCGCGAGGACGACGACGAGCACGAACGCATCATCCGCGAGATCCGCGAGCTGGTCGCCTTCATCGAGCGCGCGAAGAACGAGATCGTCTCGATGCAGCCGCGCACCATGGCGGCCGCCCGGCTGCCCAGGGCGCGCGAGCAGATCGACGCGGTGGTCAGCCACACGGAACAGGCGGCCAGCGTGATCATGGACGCGGCGGAAGAACTCGGCGAGATCGCGGGCTCGGGCGACGGCGACTGGGCGGAGAAGGTGCAGGACATCTCGGTGCGGCTGTTCGAGGCCTCGAGCTTTCAGGATCTCACCGGTCAGCGGCTCACCAAGGTGATGGGGGTGCTGGACGAGGTCGAGCGCCGGCTTGCGGCGCTGGCCGAGGCCATCGGGGACGACGTCGTCATTGACGAGGAAGAGGCCGCCCTCGACGAATCCGGGGAGGTCGTGAACGAAAAGGCCCTCACCCATGGGCCCCAGCTCGACGGTCAGGGACATTCCCAGGACGAGATCGACGCCCTGCTGGCCAGCTTCGACGACGAGGATTAACGGGGCGGCGTCCCGGCCCGGCCGGGATCGCCGGCAAGCGCTGGAGCACCACCGCCATGATCCCACACCGCCCGGCCAGCCCGCCGACGACGCTCGGGGCGCCCGGCCGCGGACCGGGCGGCGCCGCGGGGCCCGGCATCGCCGCCGTTCCGGCCCGTCCCGCGGCGGCGGGCCGCAGCGGGGCCCTGCCCGATCCCGTCACCTTCGCCGTGCTCGTGCTCCAGCTGATCCTCCTCGGACTCTTCGCCCTGCTCCTGAAGGATCTCGACTTCGACGCCACGCGCACGCAGGCGGCGCTCGCCGGGCTCGCCCGCAGCTTTCCGACCTCGCGCGCCCTGATGCCCGCCGATGACGAGGCGGCGCGCCGGCCGCTCGCACCCGCCCTCCGGGAAGTGGCCGCGGCCTGGCGGGCGGCCGCGCGGCACGGCCCGGGGCGCGTGGCGGCGGGATCCTGGCTCGGTGCCGAGACCGTCGCCGTCACGCTGCCCGCCCATGCGCTGCTCGCCGCTGACGGCGACCCGTCGCTCGTCGCCGAACGCTGGCTGCAACCGGCCGCCGGCGCGCTGGAAGAGCATGCGCACAGCCTGCTCATCCTTGCAGCCGACACGGATCAGTTCCCCGACGCCGTCGCGACACTCGAGCGGCTGCGGCGCGAACTTGTCGCCCGTGGCGCGCCGGCCGCACGGGTGGCGCTGCGGCTCGACCCGGCGCTGGCACCGGGAACGCTGACGCTCACCCTTGCGATCGTGCCCGCCGTCCTCGATCCCGGGCCCACGGGAGGGGAACGATGACCGGAATCACCGGCGGACGCGATCGGCTGGCGATCCTGCCGCGGCCGAAGCCGGCCGCCCGGGCGCGCGCCGGCTGGTGGCTCACCTTCACGGATCTGCTGGCGCTGATGGTGGCCTCGCTCGTGCTGCTTTACGCCATGGGCGCCCCGCGCCTGCCCGCCGGCTTCGCCCTTCCCGGCGCGCTCGATGCGGCGCCGGCCCCCGACCCCTTCGTCATCCCGCGGGCCGGCGATCACGCCGCAGGGGGCCGCACGCGCCCGGCGCTTGCGGCGGTCGCGCTCGAGGCGGCGATGACGCAGCTCGGCCTGCCCGGGGTTCGGATCGGGCCGCTCGGACCGGACGGGCTGCTGCTGGCGATGCCGGGCGGCCGGGCGCAGGAGCTGCTTTCGCGGCCGGATGCCGCGACCCGCCTCGCACGCGCCATCGCGGCCGGCGGATGGACGATCGCGGAGATCGTCGCGGCACCGGCGCAAGGCGCGTGGACGGCCGAGCGGCTCGCCGCGCTTGCGGCCGCCCTCGGCGCAAACCGCGCCGCCCTCACCCTTCTTGCCGCCGCGGGTGACGCCGGGGCCCGCCCGGCGGGAGGCGGGACGATCTGGTTTCGGCTCCGGCAGGGAGAGGCGGGATGAAACGGCTCGCCCTTCTCCTTCTGCTGGTCTTCGCCGCCGCCCCGGCTGCGCCGACGGCCGCCGCGGAAGATCGGCCGCCCGCCGCGGCGGCCGTGCGCGTCGGGGAGCATCCCGGTTTTTCGCGCATCGTGCTCGATTTCGCCGCCCTTCCCTCCTACTCCCATGCGCAGGCGGAAAACCGGCTCGAGCTGCTCTTCGGCGAACCGGTGGCGCTGGCCCTTCCGGTCGCGGAGACGACCGCGCTGGCGGCGGTGGCGGCGGCCTCCTGGGCGCCGGGCGAGCGCAGGCTCGCGCTCACCCTTGAACCCGGCACCACGGCGCGGGTGTGGGAGAGCGAGGGCCACAAGATCGTCATCGACCTCTACCCGGCCTCCGCCGAAGCACCCGCCGGGCGGGTCGCGGCGGCCGATGGGCGCGGCGTCGAACCGCCCGCAAGCGCCGCGCAGCCCGCCGCCGCCCAGCCGTCGCAGGCGGCGGCCGATGCCGGGGAGAGAGGCGCGGCCCCGCCGCCGGCACCGTCTTTTCAGCCCGCCGCCGTCGCGGCGGCGCTGAGCCCGGCGGCCGGGCCGGAACTGGCCATCGCATTCACCCGGGATCCGGAAGGGTTCGCGCTCGTGCTGCGGCTGCCCGAGGATCTCGGCCTCGCGGCCTTCCGCCGCGGCAACCGCCTCTGGCTCGTCGTCGAGCGTCCGCTCATGGTCGCGATCGATCGCGCCGGGCCGGCGGCCGCAGACGCCGGGCAACTGATCGGCCCGCTTACGCGCCTCGATGCCGCGGGCGCCACCATTCTCCATGCGGAGATGCGCGAGATCCGGGATCTTTCGGTCTCCCGGCGCGGCGGACGGTGGTACGTCTATCTCAAGGACACCACCACGATCCCCCGCAAGCCGCTCGAGGCCCGGGTCGACCGCAGCGAGGGCCTCGCCCGCCTCTTCCTGCCGGCCGCCGATCCCGGCGCGCGGGTGGACTTCACCGATCCCCTGCTCGGCGACCGGCTGATCGTCGTGCCGCTTGCCGGTGACGGCGAGGGCGTGATGGAGACCCGCAGCTATCCCCAGTTCGCGCTGCTCAAATCCGCACAAGGGGTCGTCGTCCAGCCCTTCGACGACGCCCTGCGCGTGCGCCGCTTCGCGAACGGGGTCGCGATCGAGGCGGACGGCGGCCTCGACCTGTCGTCGGAGATGCTCGGGCGCGCGACCGCGGATGGCGAGCGCCCGCGGCGCCTCATCGATCTTGCGGCCTGGCGCGGTGACGGGACGAAGCCCTTCGCGGCCAGGGAAAGTGGCCTGCTGGTGCGCGTCTCGCTGGCATCCGCGGCTGATCGCACGGCCGCGCGCTGGGATCTCGCCCGCTTCTATCTCGGCCACCGCCTCGCCCCCGAGGCGGCCGCCGTCCTGCAGCTGCTGGCGGACGGCAACGAGGCTCTCACCGGCGAGCCGGCCTTCCGCGCGGCCCGGGGGATCGCCCTGCTGTGGCTGCACCGTCCGCAGGCGGCTCTCGAACGCCTGCTCGATCCGCGCCTCGATCCCGAGATGGAGGTCTGGCTGTGGCGGGCGCTGGCATACGAGAGCCTCGGCATGTACGAGGACGCGGCGGCCGCCTATCTGAAGGGGCGCGAGGCGCTGCACGAGCAGGATCCGGATATTGCGGCCGGGATGCGTCTCGCCGCGGTGCGCGCCTTCCTCGCGCTGAAGGACTGGGACCGCGCGGAGGACGAGATCGAGCAGCTCGAGGCGCTGCCCCTCGACCGCCGCGCGCGCGTGGAGGTGGCGCTGCGCCGCGCCCAGCTCCTCGAAGGCAGGGGCGATGCGGCCGCCGCGATCGCCGCTTACGCGGATGTCGCGGCGGCCCGCGACCGGCGGCTGTCGGTGGAGGCGCGGTATGCGCTCGCGCGCCTCAGGCTCGCGGCCGGCGACATCACCCGCGCACAGGCCATCGAAGAGCTGGAGCGGCTGCGCTATGCATGGCGCGGCGACAGCCTCGAGATCCGCATCCTCGACACCCTGGGCGAGCTCTATCGCGACGACGAGCGGCCGCGCGAGGCGCTCGACGTCTGGTCCATCGCCGCCGCCAACTTCCCGAACGACCCCGAGGTGCGCGCGATCAACCGCAAGATGCTCGCGCTCTTCCGCCACCTTTTCCTGGACGGAGCTGCGGATGCGATGCCGGCCGTCGAGGCCCTCGGCCTGTTCTACGATTTCCGCGAGCTCACCCCGCTCGGTGCCGACGGCGACCGCATGATCCGGCGCCTCGCGCGCCGGCTCGTCAAGCTCGGGCTCTATTCCCGCGCCGCCGAGCTGCTGGAGCATCAGGTCCGCTTCCGTCTCGAGGGGGCCGCGCAGGCGGCCGTGGCCGTCCCGCTGGCCGCCGTCCATCTGCTCGACAACCAGCCGCAGAAGGCCGTGGACATCCTGCGCGCGACCCGCACCGACGCCCTGCCCGCGCCGCTCATCGCCGAGCGGCGGCGCATCGAGTCGCAGGCGCTCGCCGCGCTGGGGCGGGCGGACGAGGCGGCGGCGCTGCTCGAACGCGCCAGCGACCGCGAGGGCATTCTTCTGCGCGCCCACTACTACTGGCAGGCGCAGGACTGGGACCGGCTCATCGCCACGCTCGCCCCACTGTATGCAAGTCCCCCCGCCGGCCCGCTCGGCGAGGGCGAGCGCCGCGGCCTGCTGGAATACGCGCTGGCGCTGAGCCTCAAGGACGACCGGGCCGCGCTCGCGCGCCTGCGCCGGGATTTCAGGACGGCGATGGGCAAGGATGCGATCGCGGGGCTCTTCGATCTTCTCACCGCCCCGGAAAGCCCCGGAGCCCGGGATCTCGCGACACTGAACCGGATCATGGACCAGATCGGCACGTTTTCCCCCACCTCTGAAGAGGCCCTGCGGGCGAAGGTGCTCGCCGCCCTGGCCGACCGGGCGCTTTCAGGCGGCGATGCGCCCGCAACACCCGCCGGCCCGGCGGCCGCCAGTCCCTCCTGATCCCGCGCTTGTGCGCTCCCGCGCCGCCGCCCGATCCTGTCGCCACCCTCCGCCGCGCCCGCATGGCGGCACGGTGACGGGGCGCGGGCTCAGCCCTTTACAGCGCAGGGGCCGCGGGGCCACGATGGCCGGGTGATGCGGGAAGGAGCGGGAAGGAGCGCGCGATGACCGGGCGGCGGTCCGTCTTTCTCATCCACGGCATGTGGGGCAAGGGGGCCTACTGGGCGCGGTTCGCCGAGCGGCTCGAGGCGGCCGGCTACCGCGTCGCCGCGCCCGATCTCCTGCATCACGACATCGCGCCAGGCGACCCGCCGCCCGATGGCCTCGGCACGCTCTCGCTCATCGACTATCTCGATGATCTCGATGAGAAGCTCAAGGCCTTCGACGAGCGGGCCGTGATCATCGGCCATTCCATGGGCGGGCTGCTCGCCCAGCAGCTTGCGGCACGCGGGCGGGGCTGCGCGCTGATTGCGCTCGCCCCGGCGCCGAGCGCCGGGATGTGGCCGATCCGGCTCAAGCCCCTGAAGGTCTTCGGCCCGATCCTGAAGCGCCCCGGCTGGTGGCGGCGGCCGCACAAGCCGTCGTGGGAGGGCGTGCGCGCCACCGTCTTCAACGCCGGCGTCCCGGAAGACGAGGCCCGGCGCGAATTCGCGAACTATGTCTGGGATTCGGGCCGGGTGCTTTTCGAGCTGTCCCACTGGTGGCTCGACCGCCGCCGCGCCAGCGCCGTCGATCGCGGCCGGATCACGGTGCCGACCCTCATCATCGGCGGACGGCAGGACGCGATCGTGCCGATCGGATGGATCCGCGCCGCGGCCCGAGCCTTCGAGGGGCGTGCGGCGTATGAGGAATTCCCGGACTTCGGCCACTGGCTGGTCGGCGAGCCGGCGCTCGACCCCGTCGCGACGCGGGTGCTGGGATTCCTCGGGGAACTGTGAGCGTCCCGTGCCCGTACGGCGCCGCTTCATGCGGCAGATTCGATTTCCATTCTGCACCGGAATTGTGCATTCGTCTTCCGGAATGCATTTGCCTTGATCTCGTCACCTCCTTGATGTAGAAATGCGCCGGAGTCGGATGGGGGGCCTTCTTGGAGAGGAGGGGATCCGATGTCGAGATCGTGCAACCGCATCGATGCACGGGCGAATGGGCTGCTGCGGTCGGGCACGGCCGCGCTCGCGCTTCTTCTTCTCGGCCTCGGCGCGCTCCCGGCAAGAGCGTCGGCCGCCGGCGCCGAATGCCCGGAGCCGGATAGGGACTCCGCCGAAGGGGCGGCCAGCCGGGTTCTCTGTCTCGTCGAGCACGACCATGCGCTTGACGCGATCGTCTATGGCGAAGACGCGGCGGCGAGATGGCCCGGCGAGGCCCGCCTGCTGTCCGCACTGGGACGCGCCTATGACGAGTCCGGAAACAGGGACAGGGCGCTCGCGTATCAGGAGGAAGCTCACCGGCTTGCACCGCGTGATCCGCTGATCTCCTACCGGCTGGCCAGCATGCTCGCGGATGAAGTGGATCGTCTCGACCCCGTCGCGCGCGGCGAAACCATCCCCGCGGATCTTCGCCACTGCTTCGCGTCGGCGATGGACAGCCGGGACGCCCGGAAGAAGATGAAAGCCTTGGCCCGGCGCGCGGACAGGCTCTATGCGTGGGCCATCGAGGGATTCTCGCGAACGCGGGGCGAGGACGACATCCTCACCCTCAGTGCGAGAATGGAGCGCGCCCTGCTGCATGTGACCCTTGACGGCCGCAAGGCGATTCCTGAACTCGAGGCGGTCGCGGCCGATTACCGGCGGATTGCCGAGACCATCGGGGATCCCGCGATGGCGGACATGGCCTCCGGCGTCTACATGAATCTTGCGCAGTCGTACGCGCTCTACGGAGATGATGCTTCCGCCCGCAAGGCTCTCGACGAGGCGGCCGCACTCGCGGCGACGCCGGACCAGAAGCGCCTCGTCGCGGCGAGCACCGGGGTCATCGAAGACGGGAACGCCCATTCGCCGCTCATCGCGGCCATGGCCGGGTCGTCGGACTGCACGCTGACGACCGACCGCGCCACGCCGGGAAATTCCGGGGAGAAATGAAGATGTTTGTCGGTCCATCAATTGCGACGCGTGATCGGGCGCTGCGCCTGTCGGCGAAATTGGTGATGATCACACTGCTTGCAGCCGCGTCTTTTGCCGCGGCGGCATCGACGAGCGCCCGGTCCCAGACCTTGAATGCCGGTGAGGTCATCGCCCTCAAATGCAAATGTAAGCCCAAGCTCGGCGCTGCGGAGCAAATCAAGATCGGCATGAAGTGGACGTGGCGGTTCTGATCGCGGTCGGCTCATCAGGCGAGCACCCGACCACCGGACCGCGACACCGTCGGCGCGTCGGATCAACTGCTCCGGTCACGCCGGCCCCTTCTCTCAGGTCGGCGATTCCGGCCCGGCTCCGGCGTCGGCCACGAGATACCGTTCGCCGGCGGCGAGGCCCGAGAGAATCTCGATGCGGTCGCCGTCGAGCCTGCGGCCGGCGGTGACCATGCGGTGGATCGGCCGGCCGTCCCCGTCCAGCACGGTCAGGAACAGGAGCTGGCCGATGCGCGTGAGCGCCTGCCCGGGCACGGCGATGATCCGCGCGCGGCCGGCCGGCACCGCCACCCGCGCATACATCCCGGCGAACAGCCGCTCGTCTCTGGGAAGCGCGATCTTGAACAGCAGCGTGCGCGCGCCCGGATCCGCGAACGGGACGATCTCCTGGACCGTGCCGACGAAGCGTGCCGCAAGCGAGGGCACCTCCACATCCAGCCGGTCGCCGATGCCGAGATGCACCGCCAGCGCCTCGCGCACCGGCACCTCGACGCGCAGCAGCGTCGGATCGTAGATTCTGAGAATCGGCTCGGCCGGCACCGCCATGTCGCCCGGCTCGGCCAGCCGGTCCACGACCCGGCCCGAGACCGGGGCGCGGATCACGGTATAGCTGAGCAGGGTCTCGGCCTCGCGCAGCTGCTGCTCGAGGCGGCGGACCTCGGCGGCGGCCGCATCATGGGCGCTTTCGGCCTCGTCGAGACGCCGGCGCGGAACCACCCCCTTCTCGAACAGCGGCCGGATGCGGGCGAGCTCGGATTCGGCAAGCTTCAGGCGGGCCCTTGCGGCATTCAGCGCATCGCGCGCGGCCCGCACCCGCGCCTCGTAATCGCGCGCATCGAGGATGACGAGCACATCGCCCGCCTTGACCGTGTCGCCCGCGCGCACCTTGAGCTCCCGGATGCGGGCGAGGATGCGGGAGGAGACGGCGGTGCGCCGGGCGGAGGCGAGCGTGCCGCTCGTCCATTCGACGACCGCGACCTCTTCAGGCGTGGCGGTCGCGGTCGCGGCGCCTTGAGGCGGCGCCGGGCCGGCCAGCGCCTCCTCGCCGGGGGGAACCTTCCTGTTGAAGCCGCCGGCGAGCCAGACGAGCACGAGGACGGCGACGAGGATGCCGGCCGCCGCCTCGCCGATGCGCCAGATCGCATGTCCGTTCATCTTCATTCCGGCAACTCCTCGACAACCGTCATGCCCCGCGGCAGCCCGTGTCCGGGCCTGTTGCGGTAGACCCAGTAGTAGGTCATCGGCACGACCAGCAGGGTGAAGGCGGTGGAGACCACCAGCCCGAAGATCAGCGCCCAGGCGAGCCCCGAGAACACGGGATCGAGCGTGATCGGGATCGCCGCCAGCATCGCCGGCCCGGCGGTCAGCAGGATCGGCCGCGTGCGCACGGCTCCCGCATGGCAGACCGCCTCGCGCAGAGGAATGCCCCCGCGCGAGCGCCACATGGAGAAACTCGATCAGCAGGATGGCGTTGCGCACGGCGATGCCCGAGAGCGCGATCATCCCGATCATCGCGGTGGCGGTGAAGAATGTCGGGTTCGCAAAGCCCGCGATCGGGGCGCCGCTCAGCTGGTTCAGCAGCCAGAAGCCCGGCATGATCCCGATCATGGTGAGCGGTATCGACAGCATCAGGATGAAGGGCATCGCATAGCTCGCCGTCTGATAGACGAGGATCATGTAGATGCCGACGAGCGCGACGCCGAAGGCGATGCCGAGATCGCGGAAGACGTCTCTGGTGATCTTCAGCTCGCCCTCGCCCAGCCACTCGACCCGCGTGCCCGCGGGCAGCGACCAGAAGTCGCCGCCGCCGTTGGACAGATAGCTGCGCTCCGACAGCGGCCGCGGCACCCGCCCCTCGATCTTCGGCGCCGGCTCCCCCGGCTCCAGCCGGTCCGCCTCTACATCGGCGACGACGGCCGCCGGCGCGCGGCCGACGGGTTCGGCATAGACATAGGCGACGCGCTTCAGGTCCTTGTGGTAGATCGCCTTTTCCGCTCCCTCTTCGACGAAGCGGCCGAGCTCGCCCAGGCGCACGACCGGCACGGGACCGGCGCGCGTGCCGCCGGGCTCGCTCACCTCCACGATGCCGGGCCGGCCCTTCACCGTGAGCGCGGCGAGCTTGTCGATGCCGGACCGCTCCGCGCGCGGCACCTCGAGAAGGATGGGCAGCGGCTGGGCCTCGTGCGGGTCGTGAAGGCGGCCGACCTCGGCGCCGTCGAGGGCGATGTCGAGCGTCTCGGCGATGTCCTCCGTCGCGATCCCGGAAAGCGCCGCCTTCTCCTTGTCGGTGACGAAGACGAGCCGCGGCGCATCGTCCTCCACCGTGGTGTCGACATCGCGCACCCCCGGCTCGCGCGCCAGACGCGCCGCGGTGACGAGCGCCGCCTTCCTGATGGTTTCGTAGTCGGTGCCGGGGGCACCGTAGATTTCGGCGGTCACCGTCGCCAGCACCGGCGGTCCCGGCGGCACCTCGACGATCTGGATGCGGCTGCCCATGCGGTGCGCGACCGCCTCCAGCTCCTTGCGCAGCCGCAGGGTGATCTCGTGGGACTGCTGCTCACGCCGCTTCTTGCCGATGAGGTTCACGCGGATGTCGGCAACATTGGGCCCCTCGCGCAGATAGGTGTGGCGGACCATGCCGTTGAAATCCATGGGGCTGGCGGTGCCGACGTAGATTTCGAAATCCTTGACCTCGCGGGCGCGCCGCAGCACCTCGCCGAGGGCACGGGCGATGGCATCCGTGCGCTCGAGCGTCGTGCCCTCGGGCGGGTTCACCATGATCTGGAACTCGTTCTTGTTGTCGAACGGCAGCATCTTGAGCGGCACGAGCCGGAGCGCGGCCATCGCGCTCGCCCCGAAAAACAGCAGTGCCAGCACGCCGAGAAACAGCGCCGCCGCCCGCGGGCTTTCGATGAAGGGGGCGATCAGGCGCTCATAGCGCCGGTAGATCACGGACTTCGTGACGTCGCGCGCAGCCGGATCGGGCGGCGCCTTTTCCGCCTTGGCCTTCAGCACATGGTAGCTGAGCCAGGGCGTGACGGTGAAGGCGACCACCATCGACATCAGCATGGCCACCGGCACGTTCAAGGCCATCGGGCTCATGTAGGGGCCCATCATGCCGGTGATCAGATACATGGGCAGGAAGGAGACGATCACCGCCAGCGTCGCGAGAAGGATCGGCGGGCGCACCTCGTTGACGGCCCGGCGCACCGCATCGAGCGGCGGCTCCAGCTTGGCCCGCAGATGCCGGTAGATGTTCTCGACATCCACCACCGGGTCGTCCACGACGAGCCCCAGCGAGAGGATGAGCGCGAACAGCGTCACCCGGTTGATGGTGTAGCCCGCCCACCAGTTGACGAACAGAGTGAGCGCGAAGGTGATCGGCACGGCGGTCGCCACCACCAGCCCCTCGCGCCAGCCCAGGCTCCAGGCGAACAGCGCGATGACGATGACGAGCGCGACCAGCAACCCTTCCAGGAGCTCGTTGACCTTGTCGTTGGCCGTCTCGCCGTAGTCGCGGGTGATCCGCACATGGACGCCTTCGGGAAAATGCGTGGCGGCCAGCTCGGCGAGCCGCTCCTCGATGCGGCGGGCCACGGTGACCGCATTCGTCCCCTTCTGCTTGGCCACCGCGATGTGGACGGCGGGATACAGCCTGCCCGGCGTCACCTCTCCCGCCCCGGGATCGCCGGCCGCCGCCGCGCCGAAGCCGATCCAGCTCAGCGCCCTGCGTTCGGCCGGGCCGTCCACCACCTCGGCCACCTGCGAGAGATAGACGGGCCGGCCGTCGACCACATTGACGACGGCCCGGCGCAGCGCCTCGGCATCGGGGAAGAAGACGCCGGCATCGACGAGGAAGTGCCGGTCCGCCCGGTCGAAGCCTTCCGTCTGCGCCTGCCGGTTCGACACCCCGAGCGCCCAGGCGACATCGAGCGCCGAGGTGCGGTGCGCCGCCAGCGCATCCGGATCCAGCAGCACCCGGATCTGCCGGGGCCGGCCTCCGACGATCTCGGTGCGGTTGGTCTCCGGCAGGGCCTTGAGCTCGGTCTCGACCTCCTCGGCGATGCGGCGCAGGGCGTAATCGTCCACCTCCCCGGGGCGATCCGACCACAGGGTGGCGATGACGATGGGCACATCGTCGATCTCCACCGGCTTCACCACCCAGGAGGCGACATCCGGCGGGATCCGGTCCGTATTCGAATAGAGCTTGTTGTAGAGCTTGACGAGGCTCTCCTCGCGGTCCTCGCCGACGTAGAAGCGGACGGTGACCACGGCCCGGCCCGGCAGCGACATGGAGTAGACATGCTCGACCCCGTCGATCTGGGCGAAGAGCTTCTCGAGCGGGGTCGCCACCTGCCGCTCGACCTCGCCCACCGACAGGCCCGGTGCGCGGATCAGCACGTCGGCCATCGGCACGACGATCTGGGGCTCCTCCTCGCGCGCGGTGAGCGCAAGCGCGAGAGCGCCGAGCAGCAGCGAGAACACGATGAGAAAGGGCGTCACATTGCGCTTCAGGAAGAAGTCGATGACGGCTGAAAGCATCCCCATCGGCCGGCCTTTCCTCCCGCGCGATTCCGCCCGCTCTCGCTTGAGCCCGGTGCTATGACGCCGTCACGATGAGCGTGGTCTCGGCGCGGCCGACCTGGCCGGTGCTCTTCTGCAGCGCCAGCCACTCCAGCCGGTAGACGCCGGCGGCGGGCGGCGTGAAGCTGCCGGTGAAATGGCTGGTCCTGCCGCCGTAGCCGAGGGGCACGGTGGTCACCGTCCCGTCCGGGGCCGTCACGCGCACGGAAAGCGAAAAATCCGCCGCATCCCACAGCAGGCCCGGCGCGATCGGGCAGCCGCACAGCATCAGCAGCCGGGTCTCCAGCGCCACCGGCGCTCCCGCCGACGCCGTCGTGTGGAATGCCGGGGTGACGGGCGCGACGATGAGCCCGGACAGCTCCAGCAGCACGCCGTCGCCCGCCGTGCGATCGACGCCGGGCAGGAGCCACAGCCTCGTGGACGCTTCCGCCGTCGCCTGGGGTGCCGCCAGCGGCCCGCGCGCCGTGATCACCACCTCGCGCGGGGCGTCGATGTCCAGCACCGCCTCGAAGCGCGCGGCGTCGGGGGTGGAGAGCACGCGGTTGCGGGGATGGCGCGCGCGCATGATCCGCGCGGTGTCGCCGGTGGTCCCGGACGTGACGCCATGGGCGAGCAGCGCGCCCGTCGCGGCATCCCGGATGGTCACCTCGGCGCCGCCGACGCTGGAGCCGATGAACTTCGCCCCCTGCGCCAGGACATGGACGACGACCCTGGTCGGTTCGGCCGACGCCGCACCCATCCCTGCGAACAGAGCGAAGGATCCGGCCACGAGCGCTACCGCCAGCCGCAGGAGAACCGATCGTTTTGCGCCCCGCCCCGCAACACGGCCATCACGGAAAGCCGCCCCAACCTCACGGCCCGTCGATGGAACGGACATGGTCATCCTCCCTCACGCTTCTTCGCTGCGCGCGCCATCCATCGTCGGCGATGCATGCCGCACTCGACAGCATACGAACTTCATTCAGTCAGCGCGAATCTTGTGCGCGCCCAGAAGATCCAGCACGAGTCGCTCATAGAGCGGAACGGTCTGACCCTGGCGAACCTTGCGCAAAAAATATTTCTCGAAACCGATCTTGGCGAGATGAACCCACTTGCCCTCCCCCGTCCAGCTGACATTGCGCGGCGGAATCTGCGGCATCGCCACGAAGGCCATGCCGGTGTCGCCGAAATCGGCCAGACAGATGGCATTCCAGGTGGCCTCGTGCTCGGGTTCCTTCCCGTCAAGAAGCTGACGGATGTTCCGCGCGGCGGCGGCGACCATGGATTCGATCATGAAGCCGGTCTTCGGGACGCCTACCGGCACGGGCGTCCTGCCCACCGGGGGGATGGCGATGCACACGCCGACGGAAAAGACATTCGGGAAGGCCTCGTTGCGCTGATGCCGGTCGGTCAGCACGAAGCCGCGCGGATTGACGAGGCCTTCGATTCCCTTGAGCGGCGCGATCCCGCGAAAGGCCGGCAGCATCATCGTAAAACGGGACTCCAGTGCGTGCCTTTTCCTCTCGGCACCGTCCTCGTCCACCTCGATCACGTCAAGACCATCGGCGCGGAACCGCTCGACCTTCGCATTGGTGATCCACTTGATGTCGCGTTCGCGGAAGGCCGCTTCGATCAGCCCCTTGCTGTTGCCGACCCCGTCAAGCCCCATGTGCCCGATATAGGGCTCGGAGGTGACGAAGGTAATCGGTACCCGGTCGCGGATCCGCCGGCGCTTCAATTCGGCGTCCAGAATGAAGGCGAATTCATAGGCCGGTCCGAAGCAGGATGCGCCTTGGACCGCACCGATCACGACCGGTCCCGGATCCGTGATGAAACGGTCGAAGGCCCTCTTCGCTTCTGCCGCATGATCCGTGGTGCAGATCGAAACGGTGTGGCCGCCGAGGGAAGCGGGGCCGAAGCCTTCAATCTCATCAAAGGCGAGTTCCGGCCCGGTCGCGATCACCAGAAAGTCGTAGGCCACCGACTCGCCATTGGCAAGCACGATCCGGGAATGGGCGGGATCCAGGCGGGTAGCCGCATGCGGCATGAATGCAATCCGTTTGCGTGCCAGCGGCTCGGCAAGCGGCACCTTGATGCGCTCCGGCTCGCGCCAGCCGACCGCCACCCAGGGATTGGACGGCGTGAACTGAAAATGGTCACGGTCGGATATCAGGGTGATCCTGTCGTCGCGCCGGGCCTGTTCGCGCATCTCATAGGCCATCGACACGCCGCCGACGCCCCCGCCCAGTATCACGATATGCGCCATGGGGGTTCTCCTCCTCCTCTCGTCACCGGCTTTCCCGCCGCGGATCGCGATCGTTTCTTACCGCTGTCATGACCCGGCACCGACACAACGTTCCATCCCACTCACGCCGTTTCGCGATTGCCCCGGTTCAGCCGGGCCGGTTCTTGCCTTCCCCGGGCAGAATCGATAACAGCCCATTGAGCCGGACCGGGGTTGCTGCTAGTATATACGCGCCGTGGAATATTCGCAAGTATGAATATAGAGCCCGCGCGCATGATCAACGCCGCCGAGGAAGCCAGCGGGTTTCTTCAGGCCCTCGGGCAGCCCACGCGGCTGATGATCCTGTGCCGGCTGGCGGAGGGCGAGACGCCGGTGGGCCGGCTGGCGGAGAGCCTGGGCCTGCGGCAGGCGACGGTCTCCCAGCATCTCGCATTGTTGCGCCGCGAGGGCATCGTCGCGACCCGCCGCGAGGCCCAGACCATCTACTACCGCATCGCGGATGACCGCACCCGGGTGCTGCTCGAGACGCTCTACCAGCTCTTCTGCGCCCCCCGCGAGGGGGCCGACGGGTGAGGCGCGGCCGCCGGACACCGCTCACCTGTCGACAGCCGTCGGTCTTCAGAAAGCGCAAGCCCGGCCGGCGTGGGTCCTCCCCTGCGGCCTCGCTCGCCGGCTTGACCGGCGAACCCATGAGGCGGCGAACGCATCCCCCGCCACCGGGATTAGCTCCGCTGCGGGCTGGACCCGCCGGTCAAGCCGGCGGGTGACGATTTCAGCTGCTCGACGGGTGAAAGCGAGCCAGCAGCCGGTGGGCGAAGGTGGAGAGGGCGCGACGGCGGGTGACGCAGAGAGGGGGTGCCGGCGGGTGACGCTCTCCTCTTTCGTCATTCGCCGCGAAAGCGGCGAATCCAGCCGCCCTGCGCGACGATCCCGGCGCTCGGGGTTGGTTCCCTTTCCGCTGGACCCGCCGGTCGAGCCGGCGGGTGACGCAGAGAGGGGGGTGCCGGCGGGTGACGTCCTCTTTCCTCGTCATTCGCCGCGAAAGCGGCGAATCCAGCCGCCCTGCGCGACGATCCCGGCGCTCGGGGTTGGTTCCCTTTCCGCTGGACCCGCCGGTCGAGCCGGCGGGTGACGCAGAGAGGGGGGGGGCCGGCGGGCGACGAGGGAAAGGAAGCGCACGCACCGCTCAGCCAGGGGGGCGGGCGGGGCGACGAGTGCGCGCCGCTCAGCCGGGAGATCGGGGCGGAGAGCGCGCGCCGGCCCGGTAGCGGGCGAGGATCGCCTCGGCCTCCTCGGCGAAGCGCCCCTCCTCGATCGCGCGGCGCAGGCGGCGCATCAGCGCCTGGTAGAAGGCGAGATTGTGCCAGGTGAGCAGGATCGCGCCCAGGATCTCGCCCGCGCGCACGAGATGGTGGATGTAGGCGCGCGAATAGTCCCGCGCGGGGCTTTCCACTTCCGGATCGATGGGCCGCTCGTCGTCGCGGTGGCAGGCGTTCTTCATGTTGAGCGGCCCGTCCCAGGTGAAGGCCTGGCCGGTGCGCCCCGAGCGGGTCGGCAGCACGCAGTCGAACATGTCGATGCCGCGGGCGACGGCGCCGATGATGTCGTCCGGCTTGCCGACGCCCATCAGATACCGCGGCCGGTCGGCGGGCATGAGCGGCGTCGTCGCCTCCAGCACCCGGAACATCTCCGCCTGCCCCTCGCCGACCGCAAGCCCGCCGACCGCATAGCCGTCGAAGCCGATCTCGAGCAGCGCCGCCACCGAGCGCGCCCGCAGATCCGCATGCACCCCGCCCTGGACGATCCCGAACAGCGCCTGGCCGCGCGCGCCGCATTCCCGCTCGTCGAAGGCGCGGCGCGAGCGCGCGGCCCAGCGCATGGACAGCTCCATGCTCTCGCGCGCCTCCTCATGGGTGGCGGGGTATGGGGTGCACTCGTCGAAGGCCATGACGATGTCGGACCCCAGCAGCGCCTGGATTTCGATGGAGCGCTCGGGTGTGAGCAGATGGCGGCTGCCGTCCAGATGCGAGCGGAAAGTGACACCCTCTTCCGTGATTTTGCGCAGCTCGCCCAGCGACATCACCTGAAAACCGCCGGAATCCGTCAGAATCGGCTTCGGCCAGTTCATGAAGCGGTGCAGCCCGCCCAGCCGCGCGATCCGCTCCGCCCCCGGGCGCAGCATCAGGTGGTAGGTGTTGGCGAGAATGATCTCGGCCCCCGTCGCCGCCACCCATTCGGGCAGCATCGCCTTGACCGTCGCCGCCGTGCCCACCGGCATGAAGGCGGGCGTCTCGATGGTCCCGCGCGGTGTCGTGATGCGGCCGCGGCGCGCGCCGTCGCCGGTCGCCAGCAGCGTGAAGCCGAGCGCCGGACCGTCGCTCATGCCCCCTCCTCCGGAAACAGCAGCGTCGCATCGCCGTAGCTGTAGAAGCGGTAGCCGCTTTCCACCGCATGCGCATAGGCCGCGCGGATGGTCTCGACCCCCGAGAAGGCGCTGACCAGCATCAGCAGCGTCGAGCGCGGGAGATGGAAATTCGTGATCATCAGGTCGATCGCACGAAAGCGGTAGCCGGGCAGGATGAACAGGTCCGTCTCGCCGGCGAAGGGATGCACCCGCCCGGCCTCGTCGGCCGCCGACTCGAGCAGGCGCACCACCGTCGTGCCGACCGCCACCACCCGTCCGCCGCCCGCGCGCGTCATGTTGATGAGAGCGGCGACAGGGGCCGGCACATGGCCCCATTCGGCATGCATGGGGTGGTCCCGCACATCCTCCGTCTTCACCGGCAGGAAGGTGCCCGCGCCCACATGGAGAGTCACGAAGGCGCGCCGCACACCCCGCTCCTCCAGCGCCGCCAGCAGCCGCGGCGTGAAATGCAGACCCGCCGTCGGCGCCGCCACCGAGCCCGGCAGGCGCGCGAACACCGTCTGGTAGCGGGCGCGGTCCTCGGCATCGGGCGCACGCCGGCGCGCGATGTAGGGAGGAAGCGGCATGCCGCCCGCCCGGGCCATCAGCCGCTCGACATCGCGGGCATCGGCGAAGGCGAGGCGGCGGATGCCACCCGCGCCGGCCCCGGTCACCTCCGCCATGACTTTCTCGCCCGCACCGAGATCGAAGATGAGCCCGGTGCCGGGCTTGAGCTTGCGCGCGGGCCGCGCGAAGGCCTCCCATGTCCCCTCCCCGCCCGCCGGGCGGTGGAGCAGGATCTCGATCCGGCCTTCGTGGCCCGCGCGGCGCGCGAACAGCCGCGCCGGGATCACCCGCGTGTCGTTGAAGACGACGAGATCGCCCGGCGCGAGCAGCGCCGGCAGGTCGCGGACGCCGCGGTCCTCCGGCGGGCGGCCGGGCCGCACGACGAGCAGCCGCGCCGCATCCCGCGGGCGGGCCGGATGCAGCGCGATGCGGTCTTCCGGCAGATCGTAGGCGAAGTCCTCAAGCCGCATGGCGCCGCCGCCGTTTGAACCACCGCGGCGCGCTCACGCCGCGTGCACCGCCGGAGCGGCCATGAAGCGCGGGAACCAGTCCTCATGGGCCCGCCGGATGCGCGCAAGCGGCAGCGAGAAGACGCCGGCCACGGTCAGCCGCTCGCCGCCCGTCTCTCCAAGGCGGAGCACGGGCACGTCGGCCGCCTGCGCCCGGCGGATGACGGTGGTGGCGACATCGGCCGGTGCCGCGATCAGATAGCGCGCCTGATCCTCGCCGAAGAGCGCGGCATGCGCGGGAAGCCCGCCGAAGGCATCCAGCGTGATCTCGGCGCCGATGCCGCCGGCCAGCGCCATCTCGGCCAGTGCCACGGCCAGCCCGCCGTCGGAGAGATCATGCACCGTGTCCACCAGCCCTTCCGCAATCAGCGCCCGCACGAAGTCGCCATGCCGGCGCTCGGCGGCCAGATCCACCGGCGGCGGCGCGCCCTCCTCGCGGCCCAGCACCTCCGCAAGATACCGGCTCATCCCGAGCGCGCCTTCGGTGCGGCCGACAAGCAGGATCACGTCGTCCTTGCGCCGGAACGCGAGATCCGCGCGCCGGTCGTAGTTCTCGATGAGGCCGACGCCGCCGATCGCGGGCGTGGGCAGGATCGCAGCCCCTTCGGTCTCGTTGTAGAAGGAGACGTTGCCGGAGACGACGGGAAAGTCGAGCGCGCGCCCGGCTTCCGCCATCCCCTCGATGCAGCCGACGAACTGGCCCATGATCTCCGGCCGCTCGGGGCTGCCGAAATTCATGCAGTCGGTGAAGGCGAGCGGCCGGGCGCCGATGGCCGTCAGATTGCGCCAGGCCTCGGCCACCGCCTGCCGGCCGCCCATCACCGGATCGGCGAGGCAGTAGCGGGGCGTGCAGTCGGTAGTGATGGCGAGCGCCCGGTGCGTGCCGTGCACGCGCACGATCGCGGCATCGCCGCCGGGCGTGCGGATGGTGTCGGCCATCACCGTCTGGTCGTACTGCTCCCAGATCCAGCGCCGGGACGACAGGTTCGGCCCGCCCATGAGCTTCAAGAGCGCCTCGCCGAGATCCGGTGCGGCCGGCACGTCTTCGGGCTTCAAGGAAGGCCGCGACTCCGGCAACCGCCAGGGCCGCTCGTAGACCGGCGCCTCGTCGGCAAGCGCGGCAAGCGGGATGTCCGCCACCTTCTCGCCGTGGAAGAAGAGCTCGAGCCGGCGGCTCGCCGTCAGCTCGCCGATGACGGCGAAATCGAGCTCCCATTTCTCGAAGATCCGGCGCGCCTCCTCCTCGCGGCCGGGTTTGAGGATCATGAGCATCCGCTCCTGGGATTCGGAGAGCATCATCTCGTAGGGCGTCATGCCCTCCTCGCGGCAGGGCACGCGCTCGAGCTCCAGCCGGATGCCGAGCCCGCCCTTCGAGGCCATCTCGACGGAGGACGAGGTCAGCCCCGCCGCCCCCATGTCCTGGATCGCGACGATGGCGTCGGTCGCCATGAGCTCGAGGCAGGCCTCGATCAGCAGCTTCTCGGTGAAGGGATCGCCGACCTGCACGGTGGGCCGCTTTTCCTCCGAATCCTCGCCGAATTCGGCGGACGCCATGGTGGCACCGTGGATGCCGTCGCGGCCGGTCCTGGCGCCGACATAGACCACCGGATTGCCCACGCCGGCCGCGCGCGAATAGAAGATCCGGTCCGCAGGCGCGATGCCCACCGTCATGGCGTTCACCAGGATGTTGCCGTTGTAGGCGGGATGGAACTCGCACTCGCCGCCCACCGTCGGCACGCCGACGCAGTTGCCGTAGCCGCCGATGCCCGCCACGACGCCGGAGACGAGATGGCGCGTCTTCGGATGGGCGGGATCGCCGAAGCGCAGGGCGTTCATGTTGGCGACCGGCCGCGCGCCCATGGTGAAGACGTCGCGCAGGATGCCGCCCACCCCGGTGGCCGCGCCCTGATAGGGCTCGATGAAGCTGGGATGGTTGTGGGACTCCATCTTGAAGACGGCGGCGAGCCCCTCGCCGATGTCGACCACACCCGCGTTCTCGCCCGGCCCCTGGATCACCCAGGGCGCGCTGGTCGGCAGCTTCTTCAGATGCACGCGCGAGGACTTGTAGGAGCAGTGCTCCGACCACATCACCGAGAAGATCCCGAGCTCGGTGAGATTGGGTGCGCGCCCCAGGGCCTTTTCGATGCGGGCGTATTCCTCGGGCGTGAGATTGTGCTCGGCGATGAGCTCGGGCGTGATCTCCGGCTTCTCAAGCTTCGTCATGGCCATGCATCCATCACGCCGGCCGCTCGAGAGGCGACCGGCTCATGCCTTACAGAGCGACAAGTCCCAGCTTCGCGAACAGGGCCTCGTCCCGGCTGCGGCCGGGGTTGGGGGTCGTCAGCAGACGCTCGCCCACGAAGATCGAGTTGGCTCCAGCGAGAAAGCACAGCGCCTGCAGCTCGTCGGACATCTGCTCGCGCCCAGCCGACAGGCGCACCATGGAGCGCGGCATCATGATCCGCGCGGCCGCGATCACCCGCACGAAGGCGATGCCGTCCACCTCCTCGGCCTCGGCAAGCGGCGTGCCGGGCACGCGCACGAGACGGTTGATCGGCACGGATTCGGGATGCGGGTCGAGGCCGGCGAGCAAGGCCAGCATGGCGGCGCGGTCCTCCTCGCTCTCGCCCAGCCCGATGATCCCGCCGCAGCAGACGCGGATGCCCGCCTCGCGCACGGCCTCGAGCGTCGCCAGCCTGTCGGCCATCGTGCGGGTCGTGATGATCCTCTCGTAGTAGGCCGGCGAGGTGTCCACATTGTGGTTGTAGTAGTCGAGCCCCGCCTCCTTGAGCGCCTTTGCCTGCTCGCGGGTCAGCATGCCCAGCGTCATGCAGGTCTCGAGCCCTTCCGCCTTCACCGCGCGGATCGCATCCGTGATCTTCGGCAGATCCCGGTCTTTCAGCGCGCGCCAGGCCGCGCCCATGCAGAACCGGGTCGCGCCATCGGCCTTCGCGCGCCGTGCGGCGGCGACGATCTCGTCCACCGGCATCAGCGGGCTCGCCTTCAACCCCGTGCCCTCCTGGTAGCGCTGCGACTGGGGGCAGTAGGCGCAGTCTTCCGGGCAGCCCCCGGTCTTGATGGACAGCAGCTCCGACATCTGCACGGCATTCGCCGGATGGAAGATCCGGTGGATGCGCCGGGCCTCGAAGACGAGATCGAGGAAGGGGCGCCGCAGCAGGGCGAGCGCCTCTTCCGGCGTCCAGTCGTGCCGCACGAGGGCCTCGGCGCCCGCGCCGGCTTCAATCCGGATGTCGTCGGCCATGGGCGAGATCTTTCCAGTCGCACCGCCGGCGCCGGGCCGTCCCCGGCGCGCGGGCCGTCCTTGCCATGGCGGGCGGCGCGAGACAAGCCTCGGCCCGCGCGAAGCGGGCGCGGCCGGTCGCCGGCGGCCACGCCCGCTCGCGCACGCCGGTGGAGCCGGCGGCGGCCTCAGAAGTGGTAGAAGAGCGAAAGCACCGTGCGGACCTTCTGCTCTTTGGTTCCATTCAAGGGGATCTGCACGCCCGCGCCGATGTCGAGCGCAAGACCCCGCCACGGGCGCAGTTTCAGCCCCGGCGAGACGTTCCAGGCATCGAGCCCGGCCTCCTCGCCGCCATAGACATGCTCGCCGTTGAGCTCGACGAGGAGCTGCAGGGCGGGCGCCACATGGTAGAGCGCGGAGATGTCGATCGCGAGCTCGGCGTCGGCTTCCGCATCCTCGGGCCGGTCGTTGACCGGCAGGCCGACGGCGACGAACCCGACGAGCTCGAAGCTCCCGCGCTTGAAGCCGAAGTCGATGAAGGGCTCGATCTCGACGATGTGGTCCGAGCCGATGCCCTTCTCATCCGATCCCGTCGGCAGCCCGAACTCGATGCCGCCGCCGAGCAGCAGACCGTGCTCGGCGAATGCGAAATTCGCGTATTTGAGACCGACCTCGAGCGTGTCGACGGCGCTCACTTGCGCGAGTCCCTCGGCCGGATTGCGGATGCTGACGGGAATGTCCACCTCGATCGACAGGGATGGCGAGAAGGCGTATTCCGCTTCCAGCCTGAAGGTATGGAAATCGGCCGGCGCGGCGAGGAGGCCGCCTTCTTCGTCTGCGGCCCCCGCCTCCTCTCCTTCGCCGGGGAGCCGGGCGTAAAACCAGTCCAGCCTCAGCTTGGTGTCGGGCGAAGGCGATTCGGTGAACAGCGGGTGCGAGAAATGCAGCGGCGCCTCATGATGACCGTCGTCGTCATGGGCGGCCGCGGGCGGGGCGGGCCACGCCGCCGCCAGGGCGAGCGCAAGCCCCGTCGCGCCCGGGACATGCAGTTTCGGCATTCTGTCATCCTTCCGTGACGGTTGGTCGTCGCATGTTCGATCGTCCTCGGCCGTGGGCGCCGTCGGCGGGTCGAGCGCGACCGCGCCTCGGGCGTCGGCCGTGGCGAGGATGCGGGCCGCAGCCCGGCCCGGGCTCGCCTCCTGCGGCCGAGGGTGGGGGAAGCGGTCACCGCCGCCGGTATCGGTCTCCGGCCGGCGGATCGGCGCTCAGGCGGTCGGCTGGGGCGGGGCGCGGACGGGAGGACGGTGATGAAGCCGGATGCCGCAATCGGCCTGCTCGCAGGCGGGGAAAGGAAAGACGGCCGCCACGGGCGCCGCGGCACCGGGCGGCATGACCGGGCCGGTCGCCACCACCGCCTGCCCGCACAGCCCCGCGCCGCAGCAGCTGCAGGCGGGACCGGCAGGATGCCGGGCCGGCGCGGTGCCGTGCGCGTGGACCGGTGCGGCTGCGCCGACGCCGTGCGGCGCCGCCGGCCCGGTCGGAACGGGGACGTGTTGACCGGCCCCGCCCGCACCGCGGTCGTGGCACAGGCAGGGTCCCAGCGCCTGGAACAGCGTGAGCGCCAGAACCGCCGGCAGGAAGAGCGCCAGCCCGCCCGCCGCAGCGAGCCGCCGCAGGCGCGCGAGAAGCGGATCTGCCGACTGGCCCCTCATGGCCGCACGCGCTCCCTCCTCCCCGTCGGCGGCATGCTAGCGGCAGGACGCCGGCCCGCACAAGCCACATTTTGACACAATCTGACATGTTCTCGCCACGGTTTCGGCTCCGCGGCCACGCCATGCCTCGACAAGCGCGCCCGGGCATCCTATATGGGAACTGCCGGGCATGACCCGGCTATGGCAGTAAACGGCGCGTCCGTTGGCGGAGCGGACCCGGGGGCAGTACCCGGCGCCTCCACCAGGACGGCATCCTGGCAAGCTTCGGGTGTCGTGCTGATGGGGGCGAAACAGGATCGACGCCCGCGACAACGACGCGACCTTCTGCCCGGCATGGTACCGCCGTTACAGGGCCGAACCGACAAATGCCAACGACAACGACGTGGCATTGGCGGTTGCCGCCTGATCTCACGGCTTCACGGCCAGAGATAGGTGGCATGCGCCACGGTCTTGCGGAACGCACCGGGTAACAGAAGCGTTCCCCCCGGTCTGGAGGGCCCGGGTTACCAAAGCCCTCCGCTCTTCTTTCGCGACGGATCTTGCCGCGCGGCCCCGGCGTTCAGATGGCGAGGGCCGCCAATCCGCGTTCGCCCGCGTCCTCTCCACCATCGGCCGCGGCGGCCGGGGATCGGTCCTGCGCGCAGGGCAGAAGCAGCGTGAGATTGATGCCGTCGCCGTCCGGGTCCTCCTCGATTTCGAGCTCGGCATCGGCAAGATCGAGGCGCGTGGCGAGCAGCTTCACCAGCGGGTCCGCCCTGCTCGCCCGCCAGGCGTGGCCGCCGGCGAGGCCGTCGAGCGCATCGGCAAGCCGCTGCACGTGCCGGATCGCCTCTTCGCGGTCCGGCAGCACGAAGCGCAGGGCGATCCGCCCGTCCGCGCGCGGCTCCAGGGCCACGATCCGCACCTCCTCGCCGGGCGCGCATCCCTGGAGCAGAAGCTGCACGAGATTGCCCATCAGCCCGAAGAGCTGTTCGCGGGTTCCTGCGAGATGGGCGTGCTCGAGGCCGGGGCGCAGGCTGATCCTCAGGCGCCGGGCGCCCGCCTGCGCCACGGGGGAGAGCACGGATCGCACCTCGCCGAGCAGCGCCGCCACGTTGAACCCCGGCTGCGCGCCCGCATCGCCGTCCTCGCGTGCGCTGGCGAGCTGCGCGACGAGATCTTCAGCAAGCCGCTCGAGCTCCATCCCGGCGTCGAGGATGCGGCGCGCGTATTCCTGGCAGCGCCCGACATCGAGGCTTTCGGCCGGCGTGCTCGCGATCAGTCCGGCAAAGCCGGTCACGGCATTGAGCGGCGTGCGGATTTCATGGTTGAGATGGGCGATCAGGGCCTCGCGGCGCGCCGTCATGTCCGCGCGGGAGGCCGCGACCGGGATCCTGCGGCGGCGGCGGCGACGGTTGGAGAAGGCGACGCCGGCGAACAGGACTCCGAAGACCGCGGCGAACAGCAGGGCGCGAAAGACGCCGCCGCTTGCGGCCGTCAGCTCGTGGAGCCGGCCGCACAGCCCCGTCGCCTCCAGGACGACATAGGTGACGACACCGCTCCAGAAGGCGGTGCGCATCTGGCAGAAGCCGAACCGGCGCGCTGCATCGCCGGCTTCCTGCGTCGGACTGTCCGTTGCTGCCGATGCCGCCGTCTCCGCCATCCCTTCTGCTGCTCCCGGTCTGTGGTACCCGCGGATGCCGGCGGCGGACGGAGCCGCCGGGCGCCTCATACACGCAAAGGCCGCGCCAATTCATCCGCGCACGCGGCGACATGTCGCATTTTAATGAAATTTCAATGAAATGGCCGAAAGCGCGGCGTCCTTCGGCTGCGCTCCCACCCTTTGCCGGCCCCGGAATGCTTTGCGAAATGCGAAGATCCTCGGCGCGGCCGATTGCGAAACGGCAAGGCCCTCGGCCGCCGCCGGGGCGGGCGAAGCGCCGCCGCGCGGGGCCGCTCAGGGCTGCGGGTCCGCGAGCCGCACCCACACCGGCACATGGTCGGAGGCCTTCTCGCGCGCGCGTTCCATGCGGTCGACGCCGGCGTCCTCGAGGCGCTCGGCGGCGAGCGGCGAGAGCATCACGTGGTCGATGCGGATGCCGTGGTCCTTCGCCCAGGCGCCGCCCTGATAGTCCCAGAAGGTGAACTGGTCGCCGCCGGGATGGCAATGGCGGATGGCGTCCAGCCAGCCCTGCCATTTGAGGGCCCGGAACCGGGCGCGGGCTTCCGGCGCGAACAGGGCGTCGTCGCGCCAGGCGGCCGGATCATGGCAGTCCTCGTCTTCCGGGATGATGTTGAAGTCGCCCGCCAGCACCGCCGGGATCTCGCGCGCGAGCAGATCCTGCGCGTGGGCGAGCAGCGCGTCCAGCCACGCGAGCTTGTAGGCGAACTGCTCCGAGCCCGGGGGATTGCCGTTAGGCGCATAGAGGCTCGCGATCCGCAGGTCCCCGATGGTCGCCTCGATGTAGCGGGCCTGCTCGTCGTCCTCCATTCCCGGCAACCCGCGGCGCACGTCGCTGATCTCCCCGCGGCTCAGGATCGCGACGCCGTTGAAACCCTTCTGGCCGAAGGACTCGACGCGATAGCCCGCCGCCTCGAGCTCGAGCCGCGGCACCTGATCGTCCTCGGCCTTGAGCTCCTGCAGGCAGACGACGTCGGGCCGGCTGCGCTCCAGCCAGTCGACGAGCCGCGGCAGGCGCGCGCGGATGCCGTTGATGTTGAAGCTTGCGATCCTGACCACGCCTGCTCCTTCGCTTCCGCCCGTCACGGGCGCATCACAGACCGAAGCGCCGCCAGAACGCCTCGCGCTCGAGCTCTGCCAGCAGCTCGGGAACGAGGCGGCCCGAAAGCGCGGGAAGGCTCTCGCGCGCCGGCGCCCGCCCGCGCGGGCCCGCGAGCACCGGCCGCAGGAGCTCGCTCAGCCGCTTGCGCCTGCCGTCGAGATGGCGCAGCCGCACGTCGCGGCCGAAGCGCGCGCGCAGCACCTCGTCGAGCTCGCCGACGCCGTCGACGAGGCCGAGCGCGCGGGCCTCCTCGGCCAGCCAGACGTCGCCGCTGAACAGCCGCTCGGCGTCTTCGCGCTTCAGGCGCCGACCGCGGCGCTCCTCCACCTGCCGGCGGAACCAGGCATGCAGCCGCTCCTGCAGACCGGCGAGCCAGGCGACGTCCTCCTCGCGTTCGGGCAGAAAGGGATCGAGCCGGACCTTGGCCGGCGCGCTCGTGTGGATCCGCCGCTCGATGCCGAGGCGGGCGATCGCCTCGGCGAAGCCGAAGCCCGCGGAGACGACGCCGATCGAGCCGACGAGAGAGGCCGGGTGCGCGATGATCTCGTCGGCGGCCAGCGCCACGAGATAGCCGCCGGAGGCCGCGACATCCTCGACGAACGCGATGAGCGGCACGTGATGCCGGCTCGCCTGCCGGCGCAGATGGCGCATGATGAGGGCCGCCTGCACGGGCGTGCCGCCCGGCGAGTTGATGACGATGGCGACCGCCTTCAGCCCCGGCAGCGAGAAGGCCTGATCGATCCGCGGCCGAAGAGTCTCGAGCGACACCCCGCCACGCAGCCGTTCCGGCGGCAGCAGCGGCCCGTCCACGCGCAGCACCGCCACGACGGGTCGCGCCCGTCCCAGCGCCCGCGCGATCGCGTAGCCGATGCGGCCCAGCATGCCGTCGTCTCCTTCCTGCCGCCCGCACGGCGCGGGCGGTCCGCGACCTGCCGCCGCTCCTGTCTAACCCCATCCGACGACCGCCGAAAGCCCCTCGCCCGCGCGCAGGATCCGCTCGGCGGCCTCGCTCCAGTCGCCCCCGGCGCGATGGAGCACGAGCGGCGGCAGGAGGGTCGCGGGGCTGCGCAGCCCCTTGCGCGCGTGAACGATCACGCGGCGCGCGGGCTCGCCCGTGCGCGGCTGGACGGGCAGGATCCGGACGTCCCCGAACAGCCGCCTGGGCCGCAGCGCCGCGATCACGTCGTCCAGGCGGTCCGCCCGGTGGATGAGGAGGATGCGCCCCGCGTGCGCGAGCAGGCGGTGCGCGGTCCTGATCCACACGGAAAGCCCCGCCCCCTCCTCCACGAAGGCCCGCCGGCGCAGGGTCTGCGGCGGCGGGTCGGCGGCCGCGGCCGCAAGATGCGGCGGATTGAGGAAGACGGCCGCGTAGGGCGCCGCCTCGCGGATCTCCGGCGGCGGGTCGGCGACATCCCCGGCGACGAAGCGGCAGCGCGCGCTCATGCCGTTTGCGGCCGCATTCGCATGCGCGAGCGCGACCAGATCGGCCTCGCGCTCCAGCCCCAGGATCTCGCAGCCGGCCAGCCGCGCGGCGACGCACAGGCTGACGGCGCCGACGCCGGCGCCGAGCTCCAGCAGCCGCTCACCGGGCCGCGCCTCCACCGCCGCGGCGAGCAGGACGCTGTCCACCGCCACGCGCGCACCGCGGCGCGGCTGCGCGACGCGGATGCGGCCGCCGAGCAGCGCATCGAGCGTCGTCTGCGCCGCCGGCTCCGCCATCAGTCCTCCGAGTCCAGTTCGTGGCCGAGGCCGGCCTCGCGAAGCGCGCGCCGCGCGGCGGCGGCGTCCTCGTCTGCCACCATCAGCCGCCGCGGCAGCGCGCCGATCGAGCCGTCCAGCACGCTCATGTGCTCGTCCAGCACGACGGCGCCGATGCCGCGGCCTTCGAGCACGGCGCGGGCCTTGCTCAAAACCACGAGGTCGTTCGTCCTGAGCAGCAGCCGCATCGGCCGATCCTTCCGCCCGCGCTTGCGCCCCCAACCGTGGTTGAAGGCGGCGAGAGCGCGCTTGCCGTTTCTTCCCCGATCCTTATAAGCTGCCGGAAGCCTGCGCGGGCAAGGGGCTCGCCCCCGCGCCGGCGCAGCAAGGGCAGACGAGGCGTCACCAGCGCATGGCCGAGGTCACCGCCATCCCCCGCAAGGAACCCGCGCACGAGGAGGCGCTGGCCCGTCTTCACCGCCTCGTCGCGGCCGACATGGCGGAGGTCAATGCCACCATCCTCGCCCGCATGCAGAGCCCGGTGGCGCTGATCCCGCAGCTTGCCGGACATCTCATCGCCTCCGGCGGCAAGCGGCTGCGGCCGATGCTCACGCTCGCCTGCGCACGGCTCGTCGGCTACGAGGGCCTTCGGCACACGCGGCTTGCGGCCTGCGTCGAGTTCATCCACACCGCGACCCTGCTGCATGACGACGTGGTGGACGAAAGCCGCCTGAGACGCGGGCGCGAATCGGCGAACGCCCTGTGGGGCAACAAGCCGAGCGTGCTGGTGGGGGACTTTCTGTTCGCCCGCGCCTTCGAGCTGATGGTGGAAGACGGCTCGCTCAAGGTGCTCAAGGTGCTCTCGCGCGCGGCCGCGATCATCGCGGAGGGCGAGGTGCTGCAGCTTGCCACCTCCAATGATCTGGCCACCGGCGAGGAGGACTATCTCAAGGTCATCACCGCCAAGACCGCGGCGCTCTTCGAGGCGGCGACCCAGATCGGGGCGATCGTGGCCGAGCGTCCGAAGGAGGAGGAGGAGGCGCTCGCCGCCTTCGGCCGCAATCTCGGCATCGCCTTCCAGCTGGTCGACGACGCGCTGGACTATTCGGCCCGCGAGGCGACGCTGGGCAAGCGGGTCGGCGACGATTTCCGCGAGGGCAAGATCACCCTGCCCGTCATCCTCGCCTATCTGCGCGGCAGCGAGGAGGAGCGGGAATTCTGGCGCCGCTGTCTCGAGGATCTCAGCCAGGAGGAGGCGGATCTCGCCCGCGCCATGGACCTGCTGATGCGCCACGGCGCGCTGGCGGACACGATCGCCCGCGCCCGCCACTACGGCGCGGTGGCGAAGGACGCGCTCGGCCGCTTTCCCGACTCGCCGATGCGCAACGCGCTCATCGACATCGTCGACTTCTGCATCGACCGCGCCTTCTGACCGGCCCGTCTCGCCGCGTGCGCGAACCGGCGTTCCCGCCCGGGAACGACGGGGGCGCAGGCTCCGCCGGTCCTTGAACGAACCACCGCGGCCGCAGGAACCGCTCAGAGGGCGCGGACCCGCACGTATTCGCCGGGTGCGTCGGCGAGCGGCGGGAAATCGGGCGAGCCGGGTTCGCGCGCCGGAACCTCCCGGCCCAGATGCCGCTTCAGCCAGTCCAGCCAGTGCGGCCACCAGGAGCCGGGGCGTTCCTCGGCGGTCTCGAGGAAACGCCGGAAATCCTTCGGATAGGGCGGCCGGCGCGTCCAGTACTGATACTTGCCCGCCGCCGGCGGGTTGACGACGCCGGCGATGTGCCCCGAGCCCGCGAGCACGAAGCGCTTGCTGCCCTTCAGGTGCCAGGTGAGCTTGTAGACGGACCGGGGCGGAGCGATGTGGTCCTCGCGCGCCGCCTGGATGAAGGTCGGCGTGCGGATGCGCGTCAGATCGATCGGCACGCCGGCAAGAGTGATCCCGCCCGGCTTCACCAGCCGGTTTTCGAGATACATCCAGGTCAGATATTCGCGGTGCAGGCGCGCCGGCAGATTGGTGCTGTCGGCGTTCCAGTAGAGCAGGTCGAAGGGCGGCGGCTCGCGGCCGAGCAGATAGTTGTTGACGTAGAAGGACCAGATGAGGTCGTTCGCGCGCAGCATGTTGAAGGTGGAAAACATCGCCTGCGCGTCGAGATAGCCCTGGCGCTCCATCCGCTCGTTGAGCGATTCGAGCTGGTCCTCGTCCACGAACAGGCACAGCTCGCCGGCCTCCGAGAAGTCCACCTGGGCGGTGAGGAAGGTGGCGGACTCGATCTCGCCCGCACGCTCCTTCGCCGCGAGCCAGGCGAGCGTCGCCGCCAGCAGGGTGCCCGCCACGCAATAGCCGATGACGGTCACCTTCTCGCCGCCGGTGATCGCGCGCACGACCTCGAGCGCCCGGATCTGGCCGTCGAGCATGTAGTCCTCGAGCCCCTTGTCGCGATGGCGCGCATCCGGATTGACCCAGGAGACCATGAAGACGGTGATCCCCCGCTCCACGCACCAGCGCACGAAGGATTTCTCCGGCGTCAGATCCAGAATGTAATACTTGTTGATCCAGGGCGGATAGATGAGCAGCGGCCGCGCATGGACCGTTTCGGTCATCGGCGCGTACTGGATGAGCTCGAAGAGCTCGTTGCGGAAGACGACCTTGCCCGGCGTGGCGGCGATGTTCTCGCCCAGCCGGAAGGCCTTCTCGTCGGTCATGCGGATCATGAGCTCGCCGCGCCCGCGCTCGAGATCGGCGAGGAAGTTGCGGATGCCGCGCGCCAGATTCTCGCCGCGGCTCTTGATCGTTTCCTCCACGACTTCCGGATTCGTGAAGGGGAAGTTGCTGGGGCTCAGCGCATCCAGCCATTGGCGCAGGAAGAAGGCGGCGCGCGCGCGGTCCTTCGGCGGCAGGTCGTCGAGATGGGCGAGCGCCTCCTGCCAGCTGTCCACCAGCAGCAGGTAGGACTGCTTCAGATAGTCGAAGAAGGGGTTCTCGGACCAGGCCGGATGGCGAAAGCGCCGGTCTCCGCGCGGCGGGCGCGCCACGGGCTCCGGCTCATCGCCCTGAAGGCGGGCGGCGAGATACTGCCAGAGCCTGAGCTGGCCTTCCCAGTAGCGCCGCTGGAAGGCGAGCAGCGCCTCCGGATGGGCCATCATCCCGGCGAGCGTCTCGGCCGCAAGCGGCGCCACGTGCAGCGGATCGGGGTCGCGGCCGACCTGCTCGGGCAGCTTCTCGAGCCAGGTCTCCAGCACCTTCTGGGACCGGGCGAGCGTTTCCTGAAGTTCGGCCAGCCGCGCCGCGAACGCCTCCTCGTCGAAAGGCGTGCGGGGCGCCCGTCCGGTCTGCGCCCCGGCCCTGTCTGCGCCTGCCTCGTCCATCTCCCCGTCTCCCGTCGGCCAAACCGCATCCGGCAGCGGTCAGCCTATCACGCGGCAGCCATGCGGCGCCAGCCCGACCCCGGCCTCCACGCACCCGACGCCCGGCCCGCGCGCAGCGTTCCCGCACGCCGCCGCACACGCCGTCTCGCCCGGCGGATTCAGCCCCCCTTCTTCGTCACCCGCCGGCTTGACCGGCGGGTCCAGCCGCCGGCGGGGCCAACCACAGGCGTTGGAGCTGCCTTCACTTTCGGCTGGGTTCGCCGGTCGAGCCGGCGAACGACGCGTAAAGAGAGGGCATCCGTCGGTGCCTACTCCCAGTCGTCATCCGCCGACTTGATCGGCGGATCCAGCCGACAGCCGGGCCGCCCGCCAGCACGCCGATCGCCTTCTTCGCCTGCTGGATTCGCCGCTTTCGCGGCGAATGACGCGAGAAGGGGAGTGGACCCGCTGGTCGAGCCGGCGGGTGACGAGACAAAAGGAACGTCAGCCGCCCCGGCGCCATCTCTTCGTCACCCGCCGCCTTGTCTCCCGCCGGTGACGAGGGGAGAACGAGGAGAGATGACCGGGCAGAGAACGGCCGGGCCGCCCGTCGGCGCACCCGGCCGTCCCTCCCGTGGCATCGGCTCTTCGCCCTGGCGGACGGATCTTCGGGGGCAGTCGTGCGCGCCCGCCCGCCTCGTGAGTGAGCCGTGGGAGCCCGTCTCCGGCCTTACTTCACGCAGATCGGATCCGGATTGCCGTCCGGATCGTTGTTCGCCGTGCCGCCGGAATGCACGACGCCGCCGTTGATGAGCAGGATGCCGCCGACATGCGGCGCCGCCATCGACGTGCCGGACAGCGTCGCATAGGTGCCGCCCCGGAAGGTCGAGAAGATGCTCACCCCCGGCGCCGCGCAATCGACCGGCGGATTGCCCCAGTTCGAGAACGAGGCGAAGTTGTCGTTCGAGTCGATCGCCGAGACGGTATAGACGCGGCTGTGGTTCGTGCGCGCGGGCGAGACATTGCCGGCCCACTGCGACTCGTTGCCGGCCGCCAGCGAGAAGAACACGCCGAGATTCGCGACATTGATCACGGCATTGTCGAGCGAGGAATTGGCCGGGCCGCCGAGGCTCATGTTGGCGATGTCACCGGGGATCGAGCCCTGGCCGACATAGTTCACGCCGGCGATGATGTCGGAGAAGCTGCCGGAGCCCTGCGAGTTCAGCACGCGCACGGCCACCAGCGTCGCCCCGGCGGCCACGCCCACGACGCCGAAGCTGTTGTTCTTCGCCGCGATGATGCCGGCCACATGGGTGCCATGGCCGTTGCCGTCATCCGGCGAGCTCAGACCCCGCACGAAGCTGCGGCTCCAGGCCGTGTTCACGTTGAGATCCGGGTGATCGAGGTCGATGCCGGTATCGATGACCCAGGCGTAGGTGTTGAGCCCGGACCCGTCCATGGAGCCGCCGACGCGGGTGATGCCCCAGGGCGTAGTCTGGGAGCCCGATGTGTGGGAAAGCGTCCCGAAGCCGGGCTTGGCCTTGTTGCTCAGCACCTCATGAGTGCTGACGAAGGCCACCCCATCGTCCTCCATCCGCATGACCATGGGATCGTCCGCCATGCGCATCGCACGCGCGCGCGGCATCTTGACGGCGAAGCCCTTGAGCGCCGTGTCGTAGATGTGCAGGATCTTGCCGCCATAGTCGCGGGCCATCGCCTTCGCATAGGCCTCGACCTCGGCCGCCGGCATCGCGTCGGCGAAGGTGACGATGTAGCTGTCCTGCACCTTCATCCGCATTTCGGCCGAAATCCCGAACTGGGGCGCCGGACCGCGATGCAGCACCTCATGCGTCGCCTTCGCCGCCCCGGCCTGCAGCGCGACCAGCGCCGCGCCGGCCGCGAGCGCCGCCTTCAGATGGTGAGTCTTCATGTGCCTCTCCCTCTCGTTCCCGTCTCCATTGGAGGTTGTGGGCTGGCACATGCATCATGAACATATTCTGACGCAATGGGAACCGGTTGTGCGCACACGACAAATCACAATTTCGCGATCGCCGCTCACATTTTCGTGAGTCACCGCGGGGCACGCCACGAAAGAGACTTCAGGATCAGCATCTTGCCGGACATTTCATGTTTGACGTAATGACCGGCCGAAAAACGAATCAGAAAAGCAGGATATTTGAAATTGAAGAAATTTTCTGTTTTCCAACGAGATAAAACAATCATATTATAATAAACTGCCTTTTGACGCCCGGCGAATCGGTATGGATGTTACTTGAGGGCGAAGATGCATGGGGCATCGTCGCAGCCGACCCGCATGGGTTCTGTCGTCTGCGGCAACAAATCGCATGGCATCCCGGCATGAACCGAACCATGCTGAAATTTGTCGCAATTTGGCGACGCAATTCCAAAACCTATAGGAGAGGGACCATGAAAGCATCGAGGAGAGTCCGCCTGGGCGGGGCGATCATCGCGGGGCTGCTGGGCGCCACCGCGCTCGCTCAGCCGGCCGCCGCCCAGCAGTTCGGGGTGCCGGCGGAGACCCGCATGGCGCTCGAGAACCACTACATCTTCGTGTTCACGCACGAGGTCCTGCCCGAGCAGGCCGCCGCCCGCGCCGAGGCGATGGTGGCGCGGGAAGGCGGACGGGTGGACCGCGTCTATACCGGCGGCATCCGGGGGTTCGCCGCCTATGTCTCGCCCCAGGCGGCCGAACGGATGATGGCGCGCAATCCGTCCATCGCCTATTACGAGAAGGACCAGCCTGCCTTCGTGTTCGACCATCTTCCGGCAGCGGCCGGGCACAATCCTTCCGCCAAGAAGGGCAAGCCGGGCGGTGGCGGCTCCCAGCCGCCCGAGACGGTGCCCTGGGGCATCACGCGCGTGAACGGAGGCGTCTCGGGGGCGACCGGCACGGCCTGGGTGATCGACACCGGCATCGATCTCGACCATCCCGATCTCAATGTCGACGTCTCGCGCTCGGTGAACTTCGCCCGCGGCAAGAACACGCCCGACGACCAGAACGGCCACGGCAGCCATGTCGCCGGCACGATCGCGGCCATCGACAACGACATCGGCGTCATCGGCGTGGCCGCCGGTGCGACGCTGGTGTCCGTGCGCGTGCTCGATGCGAACGGCTCCGGCACCTTCGCCGACGTGATCGCGGGCGTCGACTATGTCGGCGCCAACGGCAAGCCCGGGGATGTCGCCAACATGAGCCTCGGCGGCGGATTCAGTCAGGCGCTCAACGATGCGGTGGCCGCGGCCGCCGACAAGGGCGTGAAATTCGCCATCGCGGCGGGCAACGAGTCGCAGAACGCGCTCAACGTCTCGCCGGCCAGCACCGAGCACCCGAACGTCTACACGGTATCCGCGATCGATTCGAACGACGTCTTCGCCTCGTTCTCGAACTGGGGCAACCCGCCGATCGACTGCGCGGATCCGGGCGTGTCGGTGTTCTCCACCTTCAAGGATGGCGGCTATGCCACGCTGTCCGGCACCTCGATGGCGACCCCGCATCTGGCCGGCATCCTGCTCCTTGGCCAGCCGCGCACCGACGGCTTCGCCATCAACGATCCGGACGGCAATCCGGATCCCATCTGCGTCCACTGAGGACGCCCGCCCGACCTCGTCCATCGGGCCGGCAGGACCGATCCCCGGCACCCCCGCCGGGTGCGGGGGATCTTCTATGCCGCGTCCGACCGGCCGGCGAGCCGCACGAGGATCGCCGCCGCGGCCGATGCCAAAAGCACGGTGATCATCGCCCGCGGCGTGCCGTCGAAGGCGGCGGCCGCAAGCGCCGAGACCAGCGCCCCGCCCGCAAGCTGCACCGTGCCGATCAGCGCCGCCGCGAGCCCCGCGATCTCGGGCACATGCTCGAGCGCCAACATGGTGGCGCTCGGCAGCAGCACGCCGACGCCGAAGATGAACAGGCTCACGAAGCCCCAGAACGGCACGAGCCCCTCGAGCAGGCCGGCCATCACCGCTCCGAGCCCGAGCGCCGAAAGCGCCAGCAGCGCGGTCCCGGCGCTCAGGACCTCGGCGAGATTCCGGTGCCTCAGCAGCCGGCGGGCGATCAGCGAGCCGCCGGAAAAGCCGATGGCCGCGGTGGCGAAGACCGCGCCGAACAGCGTCGGCGGGACGCCGTAGACCGCTTCCAGCACCGTGGAGGAGGCGGCGATCACCGTCAGATAGCCGGCAAAGGGCAGCGCCACCAGCAGCAGCCCGGTGCGGCAGGCCGGGATCGCCAGAAACCGCCGCGCCCCGCGTCCAAGGGCCGCAAGCCCCAGGCCCTGGCCGGGTCCGCGGCGCGTCTCCCACAGCGTGCGGCGCGCGGCGACGAGCAGGACGAGGGCATAGCCCGCGCTCAGCCAGAAGAGCGCCTGCCAGGGCAGAACGAGAAGAATGGCGCTCGCGGCCAGCGGCGCGAGCAGCGGCCCGAGACCCAGCAGCGCGGTCAGCCCCGCCATCAGCCGGCCGCCGGCCGCCCCGCCCGACAAATCGCGCACGATCGCACGTGCCACGACCGGTCCGACACCGCCCGTGAGCCCCTGGACGAGCCTGAGCAGCAGGAACAGGTCCATCCGCGGGGCGAGGGCGAGCATGATGCTGACGAGCGCAAAGCCCGCAAGCCCCAGGCGGATCGCGGGCAGCCGCCCCCAGTGATCGCTCGCCATGCCCCAGAGGATCTGGCCGCCGGCGAAGCCCGCGAGATAGCTGCTCACCACCCACTGGGCATCGGTGGCGCTGCCGCCGAGCGCGGCGGCGATCACCGGCTGGGCCGGCAGCGCGATGTCGGTCGCGACCGCCGACAGCGCCACCAGGCCGCCGAGGGTTGCGCGCGTGGCGAGGCGCAGATGCCCGGCCGCGGGTTCCGGCCGTCTCATGCGCGGGTCGCCCGCGGCAGCCGGTGCGCGCGCTCAGCCATGGCCCGCGGGGCTGCGGGCGGCGGCTGCCAGCGCGATCGCCTCGCGCACCACCTCGTCGTCACCAATGTGGTTGGCGAGCAGCAGAATGAGCTTCGCCTGCAGCTTCAGGCTCTCCTCAAGGCCGCGCCCCTCGTGCATCGCCACCAGCGCCTCGTAGATCCCGTCGGGATCCGCGATGCGCGCCTCCGTCATCAGCTTCGCCATGGCGGTTCTCCTCGGATCCCTCGCCCGATCACGCCGGCGCGGCGCGCCCGCAGGCGCGCGCGAGAGCGGCCGCGATCTCGGCCGGCTCCAGATGCCGGCGCCGCATGGCCACATGCTGGTCCGGCCGCAGCAGATGGACGGTGCCGGCCCGCCCCGCATAGCGCTCCTGGACGAGGCCCTGGACGTCGGCGACCGCCGGGCTGCGCACCCCTTCCGGCGTGATCCCCGGCGGCAGCACGAACAGCGGCTCAAGTTGAGGGGTTCCCTCGATCAGAGGCCGGAGCGCCTGCTCCATGCTGCGCGCCATCGCCGCCGAGGACGCGAAGACGAAAAGCTGGAAGCGCCCGCCGAGCCGGTCCAGCAGCCAGCCCTCGCCGCCATCCGCCAGCCCCACGGGCGCATCGACGGCCGGGCTGCCGGGCACCGGGCCGGTGCGGAACTCGCCCGGACGGTCCGGCGTGCTGAGCGGGGAATCCTCGTAGATCTTCGGCACCGAAAGCCTGCCGGAGTTGATGAAGGGCCGGATGCCCTCCACATGACGCGAAAGCTCCAGCACGGCATCACGGAACGCGCGGCTCTGGGGCGACTTCGGCGTGATGAACTCGGTGGAGCGCGTGGAGTTCAGGATGTTCTCGTCCGCCGCCTGGGTGCGCTCGAAATCGTAGCTCTCCAGCAGCGATGCGGGGGCGAGCCCGCGGATCACCAGATCCAGCTTCCAGGCCAGATTGTCCGCGTCCTGCACGCCGGAGTTCGCCCCGCGCGCACCGAAGGGCGAGACGAGATGCGCGGCGTCGCCCGCAAAGATCACGCGGTCATGCAGGAAGCGTTCGAGCCGCCGGCACTGGAAGGTGTATATCGAGATCCACTCGTATTCGAAGGCCACGTCCTCGCCCAGCATGCCGCGCACATAGGGCGTCACGTTCTCGGGTTTCACCGCCGCCTCGCGGTCGATGTCCCAGCCGAGCTGGAAGTCGAGCCGCCAGACGTCGTCCGGCTGCTTGTGCATGAGGGCGGATTTGCCGGGATTGAAGGGCGGGTCGAACCAGAACCAGCGCTCGTCCGGGTGCTCATGTTTGAAGCGGACGTCGGCGATGAGGAAGTTGTCCTCGAACACCCGTCCCTTGAATTCGAGCCCCATGAGCCGGCGCAGCGTGCTGTGGGCGCCGTCGGCGGCGATCACCCAGTCGGCATGGAGGCGATAGCTTCCCTCCGGCGTCTCGACCGTCAGCCGCACGCTGTCCGCCTCCTGCTCGAGGGCCGTGACCTTCGACAGCCAGCGCAGCTCGACCGTGTCCACCCCGGCCAGCCGGTCGATCAGATATTCCTCCCAGTAGTACTGCTGGATGTTGATGAAGGCCGGAAACTTCTGCCCCGGGATCGGCAGGAGGTTGAAGCTGGTGACCTCCTCGTCCCGGAAGAAGACGCGGCCGACGTTCCACTTCACCCCCTTGTCCAGCAGCCGGTCCCCGATGCCGAGGCGGTCGCTGATCTCGAGCGTGCGCTTGGCGACGCAGATGGCGCGCGAGCCGTCGGAGACGATGTTGTCCTTGTCGAGCACGACGACCCGGTGGCCCTTGAGCCCCAGATCGAGCGCGGCCGACAGGCCCACCGGCCCGGCGCCGACCACCACGATCGGTGCCGCACCCTCGCCGGTCTTCAGCTCCGGCGGCGGTGCGAAAGCGAAGGTCCGTCTGGCGCGTTTCGTCATCATTCCCTCTCCCCTGCCTCGTTACGCGGGAACAGGGGATCTCTCCTCTCCGCCGGGCCGGCCGCCGGGTCATGTTCTCGGTGGTGGCGGACGGCCGGCCCCAAACGTCATCCTGCCACGTTCAGGTCTCGCCTTCGAGGGCCGCCCACATCTCGCGGTCGCGCTCGGCGGTCCAGATCTCGGGATCGGTCTTTCCGCCGGCCTCGTCATAGGCGCGGGCGACGTCGAAGGGCATGCAGTGGTCGAAGATCACCCACCGGCCGTATTTCGGCGCGAGCCGGTCGTAGGTCTCCCGATAGATTTCCTTCAGCGACTTGCCCGCCGCCCGGCCAGCCGCCACGCTCTCGTAAAGGTCCGTGATGAAGGCCTTCGTGCCCGAGAGCGCCTTGGCGATGTCCTCCGGCCGGGTCAGCGCATCCCCGCGCCCCGGCACCAGCGCCTTCGGCTGCAATGCCGCGATGCGGTCCAGCGTCGCCGGCCAGTCCCTGAGATAGGCGTCGCCCGTGTACGGGGTTGCGCCGAATTCGACGAGATCGCCCGAGAACAGCACACCTTCGGCCGGCAGCCAGACGACCGTGTCGCCCTTCGTGTGGCCGCGGCCCAGGTGCAGGATCTGGATCTCCAGCCCGCCCATGAAGACGGTCAGCTTCTCCTCGAAGACGATCGTCGGCCAGGTGAGACCAGGAATCGTGTCGATGCCCCGGAACAGCCGCGGAAAGCGCCCGGCTTCCGACTTGAAGTCGGCCTCGCCGCGCTCGACGATGAGCTCGTAGGTGCCGCGGCTTGCGATGATGTCATGGGCGCCGTAGGCCGAGGCCCCCAGCACGCGCACCGCGTGATAGTGCGAGAGCACCACATATCTGATCGGCGCATCCGTGACCTCCCGGATCCGCGCGATCACGTCCCGGGCCATGGCGGGGGTGGCCTGGGTGTCGATCACCATCACGCCGTCGTCCGTGATGATGACGCCCGTGTTCGGATCGCCCTCGGCCGTATAGGCCCAGGCATGGTCCGACAGCCGCGCAAAGGTGACCTGCTTGTCCTCCAGATCCGCCTGACTTGCGAACGCCTTCGCCATCGCTCACCTCTCCTGCTTACGCCTTGCGGCGCGCCCGCGGACCCGGGTTGAAGGCCCCGCGGCGCGCCCGCCTAGTCCCGTCCGTCGCCCGCCGCGCCCTCGATCGCGGCGATGCGGGCGAGAAGCTCGGCGCGCCGGGCCGACACCTGCGCGCGCGGATTCGCGCGCAGGGCCGCCACCTCCCCGGCCGTATAGGGCCGGAAGTCGGCGGGCAGATGCTCCGGATCGAAACGCGCGACCAGCCAGTTCATCAGCGCCGCGATCCGCTCATCCGACAGCGCCGACCGCGCCACACCCGGCACCTGGATCAGGAAGGCGCGGCCTTCGGGCAGCGCGAGAAAGCGCGCCACATGATCCTTGAGAGGCGGCACCCTGCCCGGCGCGCCGCGGCCGTCCGGCAGATGGCAGCCCTGACAGTTCAACACATAGTCGAGGGCGGGATCCGCCCGCCCCGCGCCGGCCGCAAGCCCGAGCCCCGCGACCATGACAGCCGCAAAGCTCCGCAAATTCACCGCCCGCCGCCACGCCTTCCTCATGACTCCGCGACACCGATCACCACGGCGGTCGAACAGTGGTAGACCTCGCCCACCTGGGTGCCGAGGCACCAGTTGATGTCGTTGGACTGGAAGGGGACGTAGACCGGCTTGTCGCCCTCGTTGCGGTTGCAGAAGCACCGGCCGCAGCTCGTCTTTCCGCAGCAGTCGTTGTAGGAGATCACGTAGTGCCGGCCGTCCTCGGGATTGAGGCAGGTGCCGATCCAGGTGATCGGCGAGGGCTCGGTGCCCGGCGGGCACTGGCTGGCGGAGCCTCCGCAGCAGGCGCACAGGAATCCGTCGATCGCGCAATAGCGCCAGTAATTGCAGGCGGTGGGATCATCCGCCTGCACGGCCCCCGTCGCCGCGCCGTGACCGCCCTCCTGCGCCGCGCCGCGCGCGACCGGCAGCAGCGGCAGCACCGCCCCGCCGACAAGCCAGGCCCCCAGCCGCGCGAGTGCGCTGCGCCGGGAGGTCCGGCGATAGAGCCGCCGGGCGCGGCGCTCCATCCAGGCATCGAGCTTGCGTTCAAGCATGGTGACGCTCTCTTTCCCCGTCCTGCGTCATCGCCGAGGGCGACCCGTCGGGCCTCCGGCCCTTCAGAAAATCCTGGAGGCTCGCATGGCCCTGCCGGCGCGCCTCGAACAGGCTTTCGAGATGCTCGCGCGAATTGACGAGCCCCTTGGCGATCAGCACGCCCTTCTCGTCGACGAGCGCGGCAGTCGGCAGCCGCGAAACCTCCAGCAGCACCCCCAGGTTCCGCGACAGCACGTAGCGCATGCCGGCCGCGCGCGCCTCCTCGGCCGCGGCGCGGTGCTCGGCCGGGTCCCCGTCGCTCACCTGGATCACGGCCAGCCAGCGGCGCTCCTGCCGTGCGATCACGGCCAGCGTCTCCTTGAGCTCCCGGCAGACTGGACAGTTGGGCGCCGTGAACACGAGCAGCCGCGCGCGCCCGTCCGGGCTCGTGCCGGAGACCGGGACCGGCTCGCCGAAGAGGTCGTGCACGACCATGGCCGGGATCGCCTCGCCGGGCTTCAGCCCGCCCGCAAGCGTCAGCGCGCCGACCGGCGCCACCCGGTCATGCAGGGCTCCGATCTGGCGCATCAGGGCGAACAGCAGAAAGGCCATCGCGACCACGACGACCCACAGCAGCACCTGCGACCACAGCAGCGCATCGATCAGCGTCATCACACCGCCTCCCGCGCGCGCACCGGCCGCGGCAGGGCGAGCACCGTCTCGGCCGCCGCATAGAGGAAGGCGGATGCCGATACCGCCCCCAGGGCGCTTGCAAGGTCGAACACCCCCAGCGGACGGGCCGTGGCGGGCAGGGTACCCACGACGGCAATCGCGGCCAGCAGGAGGTTGCGCAGCACGAGCGGCCATCCCACCGGCTGGCGCCTGCCCGCGAAGCCGCCGCAGCCGCAGTCGAAGCCGCGCCGGCCGGCCATCAGCGCCGCCGCGATCAGCCCGCCGTATAAGAGGATGAGCGCCGCCGCGCCGAGCCCGCAGGCGGCGATCCATGCCCCGGCCGCGCCCGGGACCGCCGCGGCCAGAAGCCCCGCTCCCAGCCCGAGCTCGACAACCGCCAGCATGCCGCGCGCCACAAGCCGCAGGCGCGGCCATGCCGCCAGAGCCGGCAGATAGCCGATCGCCGCCGCATCGAAGCGCGCGCCGTCTTTGAGCTTCGCCATGCCCGCCGCGAGCAGCAGCAGGGCGAGCAGGCCGCGGGCGGCGATGGCAAGCAGAGGGTCGATCATCGCGCCCCCTCCCCGGCCGGTGGCGGCACGGGCTGGAGGATCGTCGTCGTGATGCCCGTCTCCGGGATCGTGCGGCGCAGGCTGCCGTCCTTCGCCGAATAGACGCGCAGGTTCGGATCGCCGATGAGCGCCGCATAGAGCAGCGGATCATCCGCATCCGGGCTCACCGCGATGCTGGTCGCAGGCGCGGCAAGCGGCCATTCGGCAAGCTTCCTGCCGGTTGCCGCATCGAAGACCCGCACCGCCATGCCCGGATCCTTGTGGGTGCCGGGCCCGCCTTGATGCATCAGCACGAACAGCCGCCCGCTCGGCGCATGGAAGGCGAGCGGCTGGATGCCGCCGGGCCGCCAGCCGGAATCCGGCGCCGCCACGCGCCAGCCCAGCGCCTCGCCCGCCGCCTTGCCGTCCTTGAGCGAGAGCGCGTAGGCCGCGCCCGAGAACGACAGGAACATCCAGCGCCGGCCGCCGAACACGGGCTTCTCGAACAGCGGGTCGCGGTCGGCGTCGAAGAAGGGGGCGCGCGCCTCCTGCAGCACGGGCCGGCCGTCGTCGCCGAGCTCCACGTCCAGCAGTCCGCCGTCGGCGCACAGCATCGCAAAGCGGCGCGCGGCGAGCGGGAAGATCAGGCTGCAGCCGGGCGTGTCGAATTCCGCGAGCATGCGCCCGGCCCGGACATCCGCCACGCTCACCGTCTGCGACGGCGTGAAGTTGTAGACGACGGCAAGCCGCCCGTCGTCCATGAGCCGCTGGTTGGCGAGCAGCGGCATGGACAGGAAGCGCTTCGGCGGGATCACGATCTCCGACAGCGGCGTGAAGCTGCCGGCATCATAGATGGTGATGACGTCGGTCCGCGCGCCGCGGGTGCCGCGGGCGTAATAGGTCTCGGTGTTGTAGATGCGCCGGCCGTCCGGCGAGAACAGCAGGCTGTTGTGGCCGTAGCCGCCGGAGATCATGCCCAGCATGCGGCCGGTATCCGCGTCCACCAGCATGGCGCGCCCGTCGGGCATCGCGGGAAAGGCGATGTCGTTGACCCACAGGAGATGCGGCGACCAGGCGACGGGCCCCGCCACGCCGACCTCCTCGGCCGGCAGCGGCGGCTGCGCCCGGCAGGAGGCGGAAAAAGCCAGGCCCGCGACCACGAGCAGGCAGAGCAGAATCGGGCGCATCGGCACACTCCTCCTCGCGCTTGCGCCGCGCATCATACCACCATCCACACGGTTTTCACCTCCGTGTAGAGATTGATGGCCTCGCGGCCGTGCTCGCGGCCCAGGCCGGACTGCTTGTAGCCGCCGAAGGGAAGCGCGGGATCCACCAGATTGTGGGCGTTCACCCACACGGTCCCCGCCTTGATCCGCGGGATCAGGCGATGCACGCGCCCGAGATCATTGGACCAGATGCTGGCGGCAAGGCCGTAGGGGGTGGCGTTCGCAAGCCGGATCATCTCCTCCTCGTCGCGGAAGGTCTGGACCGCCACGACGGGGCCGAAGATTTCCTCCTCCACCACGCGCATGCCCGGCCGCGCGCGGGCGATCACGGTGGGCTTGACGAAGTAGCCCTCCCGGTCGTCAACCGGGCCGCCGCCGCAGGCGATCTCGCCGCCCTCCTCGCGCGCGGATGCGACATAGCCCAGCACCCGCTCCTGCTGCGCCTGCGAGACGAGCGGGCCCATGTCCGCCTCCTCGAAGGCCGAGCCGAGCGTGAGCGAGGAGGCGATCGCGGACAGCCGCTCGACCAGCGCGTCATGGGCGGATTCGGCCACCAGCACCCGCGAGCCGGCCGTGCACACCTGGCCGTGGTTGAAGAAGATCGCCTGCGCCGCACCCCGGGCGGCCATGTCGATGTCGGCATCCTCCAGCACCATGACCGGCGACTTGCCGCCGAGCTCCAGCGACACGCGTTTGAGGCCCTCCATCGCCGCCTTGCCGATGATCTTGCCGACGGCGGTCGAACCCGTGAACGCGATCTTGTCGACGCCCGGATGCTGCACGAGCGCGGCACCCGTCGTCTCGCCCGGGCCGGTGAGCACATTGACGCTGCCGGCCGGAAAGCCGGCCTCTTCCAAGAGCTCGGCCAGCCGCAGGGCGGACAGCGGCGTTTCCTCCGCGGGCTTGAGCACCACCGTGCAGCCGGCGGCCAGCGCCGGGGCGATCTTCCAGACCGCCATCAGCAGCGGGAAGTTCCACGGGATGATCGCCGCCACCACCCCCACCGGCTCGCGCAGCGTGAAGGCCACATGCCGCGCAGCCGGGATGCCCTTGAAGGAGGGGGTGAGCGTCGCCCCCTCGATCTTGGTGGCCCAGCCGGCCATGTAGCGCAGATAGTCGATCGCGCCCTGGACATCGACCATGCGGGCCATGCGCACGCTCTTGCCGTTGTCGAGCGCCTCCAGCGCCGCCAGATCATCCGCCTCCCGCTCGACAAGATCGGACAGCCGCCACAGCAGCCGCTCGCGGTCGGCCGGCGCAAGGCGCGACCATTCGCCCTCCTCCAGCGCCGCGCGGGCGGCCTGAACCGCCCGATCGACATCTTCCGCACCCGCCTCGGGAACCTGCGCGATCACGCGCGCGGTCGCCGGGTCGAAGACGTCGAAGACGCGCCCCGAGGAGGCCTCCACCCATCGGCCGCCGATGAACAGGCGCTTTTCGGCCTTCACGAAGGCGGCCACCGTGGCCGGCACGGCCGCGAGCGGGTCGGGAGCCGTTCTTGCCTCGTCCATTGCTTCCGCCTCCCTTGCGCTCAGAAGTGCACGATGAGCGAGCCGCCCATGCGCCGCGGATCCCCGATGAACTGCTGCAGGAACCCGAAGTCCGGCGTAAAGTCGAAGGTCCAGACCTTGTAGACCTTGTCGAAGGCGTTGTTGGCAAAGAGCCTGAGCGTGAGCTTCTCGTTCTCGCTCGTCCAGTCGACCCGGAAATTCCAGATCGAATAGCTCTTCTCGCCGAGAATCGGGTCGTTGGTGAGCGAGAAGAACTGTTTGGAGGTGTAGCTGTACTCGACCTGGAATCCGAGCCGGCCGCGGCCCGCGCCCAGCGGGTGCTCGTAGCGGACGATCCCGGATGAGGACACATGGGGCGCCAGCGGCAGCTGGTTGCCGCGGATGTCGATCTGGCGGCCGTCAGGCGCCGAGGCCTGCAGCGGCCCGCCCAGCACGATCTCGCCGGGGCGCGTCTTGATCTCGGAGTCGAGGAGGCCGAGGTTGAGGGTGATGGTGAGCCCCTCGACGGGCGCCGCCACCAGCTCCGCCTCACCGCCGTAGATGGTGACCTGCGAGGCGTTGACGGCGATGTTCGACAGCGACTCGGGGTCGAAGTCCAGCAGCTGGGCCTTGTTGTAGTCATAGTAGAAGGCGGCGAGATTGAGTCTGAGCCGGCGGTCGAGCCATTCGGTCTTGGCGCCGACCTCGAAGGCGTTCAGGATCTCCTTGCCGAAGGACCCGAGCGGCGCGCCGATGGCGAAGCCGCCGTTGAATCCGCCGGACTGGAACCCGCGCGAGAAGGCGAAGTAGTAGAGCTGGTCGGCGTTGGGCCGCCAGTTCAGGTTCACCCGCGCGCTGATCCCCGAGAAGCTGCGGCTGTCGTCCAGAATCCGCCCCGGCGCAACCGGCCCCAGGTCGTTGCGGAAGACGTCATAGCGGAACTTCTTTTCTTCCGCCGTGAACCGCAGGCCCGTGACCACCGTGAACGTCGGCAGCACGTCGTATTCCAACTGGGCGAAGCCCGCGCCCGATGTCGTCTTCTGCGCCCAGCGGCCGTCGAAGACCAGCGCACCCGGCAGGCCGATCAGCGCCTGGATCAGCTCGTCGTCAAACAGCGTCAGCTTCAGGCGCCCGCTGGGCGTGTCGCGGTCGTCATGGAAGAAATAGGCGCCCACCACCCACTTGCTGCGCGCGCCCGAACCCGACAGCCTCAGCTCCTGGCTGAACTGCGTGGCATTCACCCCGAAATCCGGCTCGATCAGCGCCACCGGGCTCATGTCGGTGTCCTCCTGGTGGAGCTTGCTGAAATGCTCCACCGCCGTCTGGGAGACGAGCTCCATGCCGTTCGCGAACCGGCGGGTCAGCGTCATGTAGCCGCCGACATTCTTGATCTGGAGCACGCCGCGGCGGTCGTAGCTGCCGGCGAAGGCGTCGTGGTTGTCCTGGTCGGCGTAGTCGAAGAAGTCGAAGCAGCCGTTGATCTGCTGCATCTCCTCCGATGAGCAGAAGGAGCGGTCCTCGCGCAGCACGCCCTGGTGCTGATAATAGGGTGCGAGCTGGTCCACCCGGCTGCCGTGGACGTTGAACAGAAGGTCCGTGTCGTCATCGAGATCGATGGCGATCAGCCCGCGGCCGGCAAAGGTGTTGGTGTCGTTGCCGCGTACGCCGGCGGTGTTGAAGTTTTCGGCGCGGAAGCGGTTGCGCACATAGCCGTCGTCGCGGTTGAAGTCGATCGCAAAGCGTGTGCGCACGCGGTCCGAGACCGGCAGGTCCACGCCCGCCGTCAGCCGCACCTGGCTGAATTCGCCGCCGACGCCTTCGACGAAGCCGCCGAGCTCGTCACCGGGCTTCCTCGGGATGAAGTTCACGAGCCCGCCCGTGGAGTTGCGGCCATAGAGCGTGCCCTGGGGGCCGCGCAGCACCTCGACCCGCTCGAGGTCGAACATCTGCAGGGTCTGGCCGGCGAGCGTGCCCTGGTAGACGCCGTCGCGGTAGATCGCGACCTTGCCCTCCTGGTTGTCCTCGAAGGGATTGACGAGGCCCACGGCGCGCATGGCGAAGGCCGGGTTGTTGCCCTGGCCGACCGGGGTGCCGTAGTTGAAGTTCGGGACCTGCTGAACGATCTGGGTGCTGTCCTTGAAGCCGATGCGCTCGAGCATCGATTCGGTGAAGGCCGTCACCGACACGCCGACGTCCTGCAGCCGCTGGGCGCGCTTCTGGGCGGTGACGACGATCTCCTCGATCGCACCCGTGCGGGCGGATTTGGTGCCGCCCTCCTGCTGAGCCGCATCGTCGGCCGGCGCCTCCGGCTCGGCGGCCCGCACCGGGGCCGCGAGCAGCGCAAACACCGCGCATCCCGCAAGAAGCGGGCGCAGGAACCGGCTGGAAACAGGGGTGGTGAAGGGGCTGGTCGTCATCTTCCGTCTCCTCCTTCCGATACGGATTTTCTGATTCTGTGCCGAATTTAGCAGGAAATCGTCCCGCGCGCTTGTCTGAGCGTGCCAAAAGCTGCGCGCCGGCACCCCGCCCGCTGCGGCGCGGATCTGTGGCGTCGCGGCGCCGATCGTGGTATATGAGGGGGCGGCACGGCGCATCGCGGCCGGCACCTCACGGGCCGGTGCGGTGAGGGTTCGTCCGCATCGGGTTGGATGCGGGAATGGTCACCACGATCAGGGGCGGAAACGACGACATGCATGATGGCGCAGTCATCAGCGAGGAGGCGCTGCGTGCCCGCCTCGAGGCGCTCAAGCAGGAACATCGCGATCTCGACGCCGCGATCGAGGCCCTGGCGCGCAGCCCCGCCTGCGACCAGCTGCGGATGCAGCGGCTGAAGAAGCGGCGGCTCTTCCTGCGCGACCAGATCCGCTTGCTGGAGGACCAGCTTCTGCCCGACATCATCGCATGACCGCTTCGGCCGGCGCGGGCCACGGGCGCGCGATGGCGGCATGCGGGGCGCGGTGCGTGCGCCGGGACCGTGCGATGATCCCGGTCTTGCGCGGCGCGGCGCGAAACTTATAATGCCCGGCCCTGCAGCCGGGGCGTCGAGCGACGGTCCCCATCAGATGCCGCGAAAGGTTGCCGCCGTGACCGCGACGGACGATCCCCGCCCATCACCGCTCGTTGCGATCGTCATGGGCTCGCGCTCGGACTGGCCGACCATGCGCGGTGCGGCCGGGATCCTGGAGGAGCTCGGCGTCGCGCACGAGGTGCGCGTGGTCTCGGCGCACCGCACGCCCGAGCGGCTCTACCGCTTCGCCCATGAGGCGGCCGGGCGCGGAATCCGGGTCATCATCGCCGGCGCGGGCGGTGCGGCGCATCTGCCGGGCATGATCGCCTCCATGACGCGCCTGCCGGTGCTCGGCGTGCCGGTGCGCAGCAGCGCGCTCTCTGGCCTCGACAGTCTCCTGTCCATCGTCCAGATGCCGGGCGGCGTGCCGGTGGGCACGCTTGCGATCGGGGATGCGGGCGCCCGCAATGCGGGGCTGCTCGCCGCCCAGATTCTCGCGCTCGGCGATCCCGAGCTTGCGGCCCGCGTGGAGGCCTGGCGCGCGCGTCAGAGCGCAGCCGTACCCGAACACCCGCAAGAGGAAACGGCAGGGGGGGACTGAGCCGCGATGGCGCGCCTGCCGAGCCTCAAGCCGCTTGATCGCATCGGCATTCTGGGCGGCGGCCAGCTCGGCCGCATGCTCTGCGCCGCTGCCGCCCGCCTCGGGCTTGAGACCGTCGTGCTGGCGCCCGAGGAGAATGCGCCGGCCGCCCAGCTCGCCTCGCGCTTCATCCGTGCGGAATACGACGATCTCGACGCGCTCGGCACCCTTGCGGCCGCGGTGGACGTGGTCACCTTCGAGTTCGAGAACGTGCCCGCCGAGGCGCTGCGCCATCTTGCGGCGCTCAGACCCGTGCTGCCGGACCCCGAGGTGCTCGCGGTCACCCAGGACCGGCTGAGCGAGAAGATGCTGGTCGAATCGGCGGGCATCGGGGTCGCGCCCTGGCGGCGGGTGGATTCGCCGCGCGACATCGCGGACGCGCTCGCCGCCTTCGGCGAGGTGATCGTGAAGACGCGCCGCTTCGGCTACGACGGCAAGGGCCAGTGGCGCCTGCGACGCGAGGACGAGATCCCCGGGATCTGGACGGCGCTCGCCGGACGGCCCGCGATCGCCGAACGCGTGGTCGCCTTCGAGGCCGAGATCTCGGTGGTGCTCGCCCGCACGGCCAACGGCATGATCCGCAGCTTCCCCCCCTCGCGCAACGACCACCGCGGCGGCATCCTGCGCCGCACGGAGGTGCCCTGCGGCTGTGACGAGGAGGTGATCGCGCGCGCCCGGGCCATCGCCGAGCGGCTTGCGACGCGGCTTTCCTTCGTCGGCACCATGGCGGTGGAGATGTTCGTGCTGCCGGCGGGGGCTGAGATCGATGGCGAGCGGGTGCTGGTCAACGAGATCGCGCCGCGCGTCCACAACTCCGGCCACTGGACGATCGAGGGCGCCGTCACCTCCCAGTTCGAGCAGCACATCCGCGCGATCGCGGGCTGGCCGCTGGGTGCGACGGACGCGCTCGGGCGCGTCGTCATGGAGAATCTGATCGGCGCGGAAATCGACCGCTTCGAGGAGCTGCTCGGCGAGCCCGACGCGCACATCCACCACTACGGCAAGCGCGAGGTCCGCCCGGGCCGGAAAATGGGACACGTCACCTGGGTGCGCCCGCTCTGAGCCGCCGATCGCGGTGAGCAGTCATCAGTCATCAGTGATAAGTGGGTGAGTGACCGGAATGGCGAGCGTCACCCCTGACCTGCGCGATGGGTCCGACCGCCGCTCTCTCTTGGTCACCTTCCCGCGCGCTCTCTCTTCAGGCGGCCGCCACCCCTCTCTTCGTGACCCGCCCGCGCCCTCTCTTCATCACCCGCCCGCGCCCCCTCTTCGTCACCCGGCGCCCTCCCGTCGTCACCCGCCGGCGCCCCCCTTTTCCTTCCGCGTCACCCGCCGGCCTGACCGGCGGGTCCATCTTCCCCTTCCTCGTCACCCGCCGGCCTGACCGGCGGGTCCAGTCCCTCACCTCGTCATCCGCCGACTTGATCGGCGGATCCAGCCGGTGGCGGGGCCGATCTCCCGACCCGGGTGCCGTCACCACTGTGGGCTGGGTTCGCCGGTCAAGCCGGCGAACGACGATTCAGGGATCGGTCGTCGGTCATCAGTCATCAGCACACCTGCACGACGAGCGTCGCCCGCCGGCGCGCCCTCCCCGGCGTCGGACGTCAGGCTGACCGGCAGGTCCATATCCCCCTCGTCACCCGCCGGCCTGACCGGCGGGTCCAGCGGAATGCGGGGCCGATCTCCCGAGCCGGGTGCCGTCACCACAGTGGGCTGGGTTCGCCGGTCAAGCCGGCGAACGACGCAAAAGGAGAGCGTCACCCGCCGGCCTGACCGGCGGGTCCAGTCCCTCACCTCGTCATCCGCCGACTTGATCGGCGGATCCAGCGGAATGCGGGGCCGATCTCCTGACCCGGGTGCCGTCACCACTGTGGGCTGGGTTCGCCGGTCAAGCCGGCGAACGACGCAAAAGGAAAGCGTCACCGCCGGGGCGCACTTCCCATCATCCGCCGCCGGCACGCGTCCCTCCTCTGAAAACCGACGACCGATGACCGATGACCGATGACCTGCAGCCGCCTATGCGTCCGGCCACAGGCGGGCGAGGATGGCGCGGGCGTCGGTACCGGGCGGGAGCGTGCCGTAGGCATGGCCCCGCCGCCCTCCCAGACGCGTGGCGATGAAGGCGTCGGCCGCCGCGCCGCCGGCATGCCGGCGCATCAGCACCGCCTGCAGCAGCAGCGCCATCTCCTCGGCCGCATGGCGGGCATCCCATTCGGTGATCGCGCGCCCGCGCACCCGCGCCTTGATGCGCTCGAGCTGTTCGGCGAGCGCCGGCTCGCCCCGGGCCGCCTCCTCGACCTCGGCGAAGAAGACGTCATAGGCCTGCGGCTCCTTCACCAGGACGCGCAGGATGTCGAGGGCGATCACATTGCCCGAGCCCTCCCAGATCCCGTTCAGCGGCGCCTCGCGGTAGAGCCGGGCGAGCGGCGCCTCCTCCACGTATCCGCTGCCGCCCAGCACCTCGAGACATTCGTAGACGACGCCGACGACCCGCTTGTTCAGCCAGTATTTGCTGAGCGCCACCGCAAGGCGTGCGAAGAGCGCCGCCGCCTCGCTCTCATGTGCGGCGTCGAAGGCGCGGGCGACCTGGAGGGCGGTGTGGGTCGCCGCCTCCCATTCGAGCGTCAGGTCCGCCAGCACGTTCCGCATGAGCGCGTGGTCGATCAGGGTCTTCTGGAAGGCGCGGCGGTGGCGGGCATGATGCACCGCCTCCACCAGCGCCCGGCGCATCAGCGAGGCCGCGCCCACCATGGTATCGAGGCGGGTGTGATGCACCATCTGGATGATGGTCTTGACCCCCCTGCCCTCCTCGCCGACGCGGAAGGCGAGCGCGCCGTCATACTCGATCTCGCTGGAGGCGTTGGCCCGGTTGCCGAGCTTGTCCTTCAGACGCTCGACGAAAAAGCCGTTGCGCTCGCCCTCCGGCGTCCAGCGCGGCACGAAGAAGCAGGTGATCCCGCCCGGCGCATGGGCCAGCGTCAGGAATCCATCGGACATCGGCGCCGAGCAGAACCACTTGTGCCCGGTCAGCCGGTATTCGGGGCCGAGGCCGTGGACTCCGTCGGGTCTGTCGGGCGCGAGCGGTTCGGCCTTCGTCGCATTGGCGCGGACATCCGAGCCGCCCTGCTTTTCCGTCATCGCCATGCCGATGGTCGCGCCCCGCTTGTCCTCCACCGGCCGGCAGCGCGGGTCGTATGCGCGCGAGAGGATCTTCGGCAGCCAGTGGGCGGCCAGCGCCGGATTCTCCTTCAGTGTCGGCACGCCGGCGTAGGTCATCGACAGCGGGCAGCACACGCCGGCCTCCACCTGGTGCATCAAGTATTCGAGCGCGGCGTGGAGGAAATGCCCGTGCCGCTCCCATGTCCAGGCCGCGGCGTGCTGCTCATGGGAAATCCCCAGCTCCATGAGGCGGTGATACGCGGGATGGAAGCGCACCTCGTCCACGCGCTGGCCGTAGCGGTCGTAGCGGATGAGCTCCGGCGCGTGCCGGTTGGCGAGATCGCCGGCCTCGAGGATCTCGGCGCTGCCGAGCAGCCCGCCATAGGCCCTGAGCCGCTCGGCGACCGCCTCGTCACCGACGCCCGCCACCCAGCCCTGAAGCACCGGATCGGTCTCGAACAGGGAGTAATCCTCGAGCGGCGGCGGCTGGTTGGTCACCTCGTGGGTGCGCAGCCGCGTCATCGGACGGTACCAGGCCATCGTCCTCTCCCCTCGTCTTCAGCCTCCGGCCGCCCCGGGGGCGGCGGACCGGCAGGACGGCTTGCCGCCTCCGATATGCGTTCCGTCCCGGGCGAAGGCAAGCGATCGTTGAGGCGAGCGGGCCGCCCTGCGCTCTTCCGTTTGCCGCGCCGGCGGGCTAGGCTGACCGTCGAGACGGGGCGGATCGCGGGAGAAGGACGATGGCGACGCATCGCTGGACGGGCATGCTTGCGGCGCTCACGGCGCTGCTGCTCATGGGCGCGCTGCCGCCGGCCGCCGCGCAGGAGGGCGGGGAGGATCCCATCCTGCGCGCCGTCACGCACAACCCCTGGCGCAAGCCCGAGGACCGCGCGCGGGACAAGTATCGGCATCCGGTCGAGACCCTGCGCTTCTTCGGGATCCGGCCGGACATGACGGTGGTCGAGCTGCATCCCGGCGCCGGCTGGTACACGCGCATCCTCGCGCCGCTCCTGCACGACCGGGGCACCTGGATCGGGGCCGACTACGATCCCGAGCTGTTCCCGGAAGGCTCGCGCTTCCGTGCGGCCATGGAAAGCCTGCCCGCGCGCGTGAAGGCCAATCCCGACTTCTACGGCCCGCGCGCACGCGTCGGCTATGTCGTCAGGGGCGACTATGCGGATCCCGGCAGCGTCGACATGGTGCTCGGCATCCGCTTCATGCACAACTGGATCCGCAACGGCATCGCGGAGAAGGCGCTCGCCAACGTCTACCGGGCGTTGAAACCCGGCGGCGTCTTCGGCGTCGTCCAGCACCGCGCGGCCGAAGACGACCCGCGCGATGATCTGACGCTCGCCAACAACGGCTATGTCAAGGAATCGACGATGATCCGCCTCGCCGAGGCGGCCGGGTTCAAACTGGTTGCGCGTTCCGAGATCAACGCCAATCCGAAGGACACACGCGATCATCCGCGCGGCGTGTGGACGCTGCCGCCGACGCTGGCCCTCGGCGATGAGGACCGCGACAAATATCTCGCCATCGGCGAGTCCGACCGCATGACGCTCAAATTCGTCAAGCCGCGGTAGCGCGTGCCGGCCATCGACGCAGGCGCACCCCCGCTCGGCCGCCGCCGCGGGGCGGCCCCCGGCCGCGCGGCGGCGGTGCCGGATTGACCCGCTGCCGCCCCTGCGCCAGAAAGGCGCCGCGACGCCGCCGGATGAACGGGACCGCCACGGGAGACGGATGCCATGGACCTGCCCGCGCTCAAGTTCGACCTGCCGGAGGAGATCCGCATGCTGCGCGAGACCGCCCACCGCTTCGCGCAGGAGCGGATCGCCCCGCGCGCGGCCGAGATCGACCGCACGAACGAATTCCCCCGCGATCTCTGGCCCGAGATGGGCGCGCTCGGCCTGCTCGGCATCACGGTGGAGGAGCAATACGGCGGCGCCGGCATGGGCTATCTCGCGCACACCATCGTCATGGAGGAGATCAGCCGCGCCTCGGCCTCCGTCGGCCTGTCATACGGCGCGCATTCCAATCTCTGCGTCAACCAGATCCGCCTGAACGGCACGGAGGAGCAGAAGCGCAGGTATCTGCCGAAGCTGATCTCCGGCGAGCATGTGGGCGCGCTCGCGATGTCGGAGCCGGGCGCGGGCTCGGATGTCGTCTCGATGAAGCTGCGCGCCGAAAAGCGCAACGACGGCTACATCCTCAACGGCAGCAAGATGTGGATCACCAACGGCCCGGACGCCGACGTGCTGGTGGTCTATGCCAAGACCGATCCGGACGCGGGCCCGCGCGGGATCTCCGCCTTCATCATCGAGAAGGGCTTCGAAGGCTTCCGCCCGGCCCAGAAGCTCGACAAGCTCGGCATGCGCGGCTCGAACACCTCCGAGCTCGTCTTCGAGAACTGCTTCGTGCCGCATGAGAACCTGCTGGGCGAGGAGAACCGCGGCGTGCGCGTGCTGATGAGCGGGCTGGACTATGAGCGCGTCGTGCTGGCGGGCGGCCCGCTTGGCATCATGGCCGCCTGCCTCGACGTCGTGCTGCCCTATGTGCATGAGCGCGAGCAGTTCGGGCAGCCGATCGGCACCTTTGAACTCATGCAGGGCAAGATCGCCGACATGTATACCGACTGGTCGGCCGCGCGCGCCTTCGTCTATGCGGTGGCGGCCGCCTGCGACCGCGGCGAGCAGACGAGAAAGGATGCCGCCGCCTGCATCCTGTTCGCGGCCGAACGCGCGACGCAGATGGCGCTGCAGGCGATCCAGGCGCTGGGCGGCAACGGCTACATCAACGAGTATCCGACCGGCCGGCTGCTGCGCGACGCCAAGCTCTACGAGATCGGCGCAGGCACCTCCGAGATCCGCCGCATGCTCATCGGCCGCGAGCTCTTCGAGGAGACGGCGTAAACGGCGTAAACGGCGGGGCTTTCTTGCCGGCACGAGCACGAATTGCTACCATGCCTCGCGCATGAGCGCTGGGCACAAGCGATGGACGCCGATTCGCAGGAAACGCTGATCCAGCTCGAACCCGGCACGGCCCATCTGCCGGCAGGCCTGCTGGACGCGCAGCAGGAAGGGCGGCTGGTCTTTCTGTGCGGCGCGGGCATCTCCATGCCCGCGGGGCTGCCGAATTTCGAGGGGCTGGTCGCGCGGATCTATGAGGAGATTGGTGAGCCCCCCTCGGCCCAGGAACGGGAGGCCTTCGACCGCGGCGAATACGATCGGGCTCTCCACCTGCTCGAAAACCGCATCGTTGAGGGACGCAGGTGGGTCCGCGATATCGTTCGAGCAGTTCTCGATCCCGGTTCGACGGCGGATGAGCCCGGCTCCAGCCTCGTACTCCACGAGGCCTTGTTGACACTGGGGACCGGCGGCGACGGACGCTTGAGACTTGTCACCACCAATTTCGATCGACTGTTCGAAAAAGCGGCTCAATGTCAGGGCCGCCGGATCGAGATTTACTCGGGCCCGGCTCTGCCGCGTCCCGGATTGGACCGCTGGGATGGACTTGTCCACCTCCATGGCCGACTGCCGGACAACGAAGATGACGTTCCCGGCTCCAACAGTCTCGTGCTGACCAGCGGCGATTTCGGACTCGCCTATCTGAAGGAAGGCTGGGCGGCGCGCTTCATCACGGGGCTCCTCGAAAGATATACCCTCTGCTTCGTCGGTTACTCTGCGAACGACACGGTAATGCGGTATCTGCTGGATGCGCTGGCGGCGGAGCGCGCCATGGGGGCGGATGCTGCCACCGTCTATGCCTTCGCCCCCCTCAAAGAAGGGACGAAAAAACGCAAGGAGGCCATCCCGTGGCAAACAAAGGGCGTCCTTCCCGTTTTCTATAAGGTTCTGAAGAAACCTGATGGGACGGATGATCATCGGCAGCTCTGCAGGACACTGGAAACCTGGGCGACGGTGGCGGAGGCGCCGACCAAAGCGAAAACCGCGATCGTAACAAAATTCGCTCATAAGGACCCGGCATCCTCGGACAAAAGCGAAGATGACGACTTCGTGGGGCGCGTGCTGTGGGCGCTGTCGGATGAAAGTGGCGCGCCGGCGCACACCTTTGCGACAATGGAGCCACCGCCACCCCTTTGTTGGCTTGACGAATTCCTGGATGGCCGGTTCCAAGTTGCAGATCTTTCAAGGTTTGGAGCGGCACTATCACCCGCTGCCGGGCAGCGTGCGAAGCGAGAGCTCCAGTTTTCGCTGTTGAACAGACCGACTCCCTCGGAGCTTGCCCCGCGGATGTCGCCCTGGTCGGGCGAGCCATCCCGGTGGGATGCGCGAATGCGGGGGCTCGCGCATTGGCTCTGCCGCCACATCACGGCGGATGAGGCGCAAAGCTGGCGCCTGCTGGCCACTTTGGCGGGTTATGGTGACGGTTCACCCCATCCCGAGCTGCGAGAACGTATCCTGGATGCCCTTGGGAAAGAGGCTGCGCACGCAAATGTTTCGCCCTCCCTGCGCGCAGCGTGGACCCATTATGCGCTGGGGTTCTGTCAGCGCATTGACAAAAAGAATTCCTCTCGTGCGATTCGCCAACTCGTTAAGTTGTTAAAGAAAGAACACCGGAGTACTTACATTGAGAAGCTGATCGAACTCCTGTCACCGTGCATTGAGATCGTTGAGACTTCATATCGGGAGGAACGAGATAGCACGAATGTATTTTATTCTGATCTTGTTCTCGCAATTTCCAATCCTCGTGCACAATTTTTATCAGTTGTCCGAAATAAAGATAACAATGAATTGTATTCGAAAATATGCAATTATGGTTTCGCTCTTCTTGTCAGAAACCTTCGAAAAGCGGTCAATCTTATCAATGCCTTGTTCGAGGACCAGGAGCGTTACCGATTCTGGATTGCTCTTCGGTCCGTGGAGGAGTCCTCTCAGAATGAACATGCCGCTGACTGGACCGTCCTCATCGAGCTCGTGCGCGACGGCTGGCTGCAGATCTGGAAACACGATCCAGGGCGCGCGCGGGCGATCGCGCGGGAGTGGGCGCGCTCGCCCCACCCCGTCTTTCACCGCCTGGCCCTTTTTGCCGCCGGCCAGGGTGCCGTCCCGCCGCGCGAATGGGTGTCCTGGCTCGCCAGAGGCAGCCTGCCGTGGCTTTGGGAACTCTATGCGAAGCGCGAAGTCATGCGCCTGCTCGTCAAGCAGGGAGCCGGTCTTTCAGGAAGGCCGCTCGAAAAGCTGGAGAGCGCGATTCTTGAAGGTCCGCCGCGGGAATATTTCAGAGAAAACCTGTCCAACGAGGAGTGGACGGAGGATCGCGACCGTGCCATCCGGCTTCGGTTGGCCAAGCTCAAGGCAGGCGGCTGCGCGCTTACGGCCAAGGCATCGGAAACTCTTCGCTCCCTCTCCGCCCGGGATCCCGAATGGCAGCTTGCGGCCGATGAAAGCGACGAATTCCTGAGCTTCCTGCACGGCGCGCGGATCCTGTCCACCGATGAAGTCCGCCCGCGTGTCGAAACGCCCCCGCCACCTGATCCGCGCGACCACCCGGCTTTTGCAGAATGGCTCCAACAGGCCGAGAAAGGCGCTCCTCAGGCCCACGGAACCGTTTCGGGTATGCCGCCGAACATTCCCGCCCTCGCGGAGGCGGCAAGGCGCCACCCCGCGCATGTCGCGCGCGTGCTCTCTGACCTTGCGGCCAAAGACGTCTGGCCGCTTCATGCCTGGAGAATGACGCTGGAAACCTGGTACCATCAGGAAGATGCTTTGCGCCGGCTGGTCCGGCTGTGGCGATGCCTGCTGCCGACGCTTTCCCGGATCCCGGAAAAAGTTGGTGGAGACAAACGCGCCGCGCTGCCGTTTGCCTTCATGCTGGCACGCTGGATGAAGCTGGTTCTGGAACAGGGCGGGCAATCCTGGCGCGATGCCCTTCCCGTCGCGGCATGGCTGCGGGATTTTCCCTTTCCATTGGAAGAGGGGGAGCATTCCGAGGCAGACGGCCGATATGATCCGGTCACCCAAGCCCTCAACGAGCCCGCACCCATTGCGGTGCGGGCCATCATTTCGGCCTTTTTTGCACAGGACGGCCCGGCGGCGGGCGACCGCCTGCCGGAGGATCTCGAGCGGTTTCTGCGGCCGATCCTGGCCGGTGGCGAGCCCTATCGGCGCCTCGCCCGCGGCTGGCTGGCAGACTTCGCACCCAATCTCTATTCTCTCGATCCCGAATGGTGCGGGCGGCATGTCCTGCCCCTGTTCGACTGGAATCAGAGCCCGTTCGACTGTAAGCAGAGCCCCGAAGAGGCGCGAATCGCGTGGGCGATCCTGCTCTATTGGAATTCCCGGATCAGTGTCGACTTTCTCCGGGCCGTTCGTGAGGCGTTCATTGAGACGGCAGGCCATTTGAAAAGACTCGGCCACTATTCGGAAGATTACCTGAGCCTGGTGACCGACATCGGTTTGCGCGGGCCGGAGTGGCTGCTTGCCGAGGACAGTCCGGGGGACGAAAGCGCCCGCTACGAACCGATCCGCAGCATCCTCCAAGCCCTGTCACACGAGGATCGCGCGCATGTTCTCACGCTCCTCGCACGACCCCTTGCCGTCGCCGAAGCGCCCGAAGACTTCTGGACGGGTCGGCTTCGGCCCCTCCTCCGCTGGGGCTGGCCGAAGGACAAGACGCTCCATGACGACCGCACCGCAGAGGCTTTCGCCAGAATGGCGATCGAGTCGAAGTCCCTCTTCCCCGAGGTGCTGAAGAAGATCCGGCCTTGGCTGCGCCCGCTCGATTGGCCCTCCCGTCTGTTCCGTGACCTGGAGAGTGCCGACCTCCCTGCAAATTTTCCCGAACAGACGCTCACCCTTCTCGACACCATCATCGGCTCCCCTCGCAACCCGATTTCTACCGAACTTGCCGACTTCCTGCGCCAGATCCGTCAGGCGCAACCCGAACTTGTGCAGGATAGGCGCTACCAGCGGCTTGCCGAGCTGGTGCGGCGGGCGGGTATCGACCCGGACGCACCGCCCGAATCCGCTTCCTCCTGAGCGCATCCGCCGCCCGCGTGACCGGCGGCACCAGCTCTTCCCTCGTCACCCGCCGGCGTCACCGGAGGGTCCAATCCCCCCCTCCTCGCCCGCCGACTTGATCGGCGGCTGACGCAGAGAGGGGGTGCCGGCAGGTGACGCTCTCCTCTTTCGTCATTCGCCGCGAAGGCGGCGAATCCAGCCGCGATGCGTGACGGCTCCGGCGCAGGGAATCGGCCCCGCTTCCCGCTGGACCCGCCGGTCAAGCCGGCGGGTGACGGGAGAGGGTGCCGGCGGGTGACGAGGCACGGGCGTGCGCAGGCCCCTCGGGCCGACGCGCGGCGAAAGAAGGAGGGCCGGCGGACAACAGCCGCGGGCGGATCTTCTAGAACGGCTCGGCGATGGTGGCGCCGCCGTCGACGACCACCGTCTCGCCCGTCATGAAGCGCCCGGCGGGTGCGGCCAGCATCACCGCGACACCGGCGATGTCGATGGGATCGCCGATGCGCCGCAGGGGGGTGAGCCGCTCCACGTGGCCGCGGATCTCCGGATTCTCCCACAGCGCGCGCGCGAAATCCGTCTTCACCAGCCCCGGCGCGATGGCGTTCACCCGCACGCCCCTGGGCGACCATTCGGCGGCGAGATTGCGCACGAGCTGCATGTCGGCGGCCTTCGAGATGGCATACAGCCCGATGTTCTTCGAGCCCTTGAGCCCCGCGATCGAGGAGACGATGATGATCGCGCCGTCGCCGCGCCCGGCCATCTCCGGCAGCACGAGATGGGCCAGATTCATGTTCGCGCGCACATTGTTGTGCATGATCTTGTGAAACACCTCGTCGCTGGTCTCCGCCATCGAGCCGTAGACGGGGTTGGAGGCGGCATTGCAGACGAGAATGTCGACCCGGCCGAAGGCCCGCCGCGTCTCGGCGACGAGGTTTTCGAGGGCGGCATTGTCGGAGATGTTGCAGGCGACCGCGATCGCCTCCCCGCCGCCCGCGCGGATGCCTTCCGCCACCTCCTCACAGGGCCCCTGCTTGCGCGAGGAAATCACGACCCGGGCGCCATGGGCGGCCATCGCCTCGGCGATCGCGCGCCCGATGCCGCGCGAGGAGCCCGTGATGATCGCCGTGCGGCCCTTGAGGGAAAACAGCTCGCGATAGGGGGCGAGAACGTCGGTCATGGGATGCCTTTCCTCCACCGGTTCCGGCCCGGCGCGGGGCCGCTGCACGCCGCCGGCCTAGCGCGGGAAGAGCAGGAAGAGCTGCTCGGCCACACAGGCCGGCTTGTCCGAGCCCTCCAGCTCGATCGCCGCCGCGATCGTGCATTTGAAGGAGCCCATGGGCCCCGGCTCCACCGCCTTCAGCTCCGCGCGCCCGCGCAGGCGGCCGCCCACCGGCACGGGTGCCGGAAAGCGCACGCGCTCGCAGCCGTAGTTGATGATCTGCCGCACCGGAAAGCCGGCGAACGCCCCGTCGAGAAAGGCCGGCAGCAGCGAGAGCGTCAGAAACCCATGGGCGATCGGCCCGCCGAAGGGACTCTCGCGCCGGGCCCGCTCCACGTCCACATGGATCCACTGGTGGTCGCGCGTCGTGTCCGCGAAGGCGTTGACCATCTCCTGGGTGATGGTGAGCCACCCGGAACGCACCAGCTCCGATCCGATCCGCGCTTCAAGCGCGCTCAGGAGATCCGCGCCACGCTGCGCATCCGCCATCCGTCCTGCCTTCCTTCCGCGCCCGGAACCGTAAACCGTCGTTGGCCCGCCGCCGGTCGGGCTTGCGTGCCGGCCGCCGTCGCGGGCATTGTCGGAGGGTGATGTTGCCCGCGGCGGCCGTCTCCTTGCAAGGGCGGGCCGCACCTGCATTCCGACAGGCTGCCGCCGCGACGGCGCCCGGACCCGCCGAGGACGGAATCAGGGATCAGGGAAGGAGCGATGATGCGGCAGAAGAGGGCGATGGGGGCCGTCCCGGCGTGGCGGCGGCTCGGGATGCTGGCCGGCGGGCTCGTCGTCGCGCTGGCCCTTGCGGCCTGCGACCGGCCGGCGGCGGAGAAGGCGGAGAACGGTCGCACCGGCTCAAGCGGCGATGCGGCGGCCGGTGCCGCCGTCTCGGAGGCGGACCGCAAGGCCCTCGCCTTCTTCGAGCGGGCCTTCGACGAGCGGCTCGCCCGCTCGCCCATGTATCAGAGCACCCTCGGCATCACCGACCAGGCGGACCGCTGGGACGACCTGACCGACGCTTACGCCGACGAGACGGTCGCGCTGCTCCGCCGCCAGCTCGCGGAGCTCCATGAGATCGACCCCGAAACGCTCTCGCCGCGCGTGCGACTGAGCTGGCGGCTGTTCGAGAAGCTGACGGAGCAGGCCATCGCGGCGGACCGCTGGCGCCACCACTCCTACCCCGTCAACCAGATGTTCGGCTGGCAGCAGCAGATCCCCAGCTTTCTCATCAACATCCACCGGATCGCCGACGAGCGCGACGCCGAAAACTACGTCGCCCGGCTGGAACGCGTGCCCCAGCTCGTCGACCAGCTCATCGAGCAGCTGCGCATCCGGGAAGACGGGGGCGTGATGCCGCCCCGCTTCGTCTATCCGATCGTGATCGAGGCGGCGCGCAACGTCATCAGCGGGGCGCCATTCCAGCCCGATGCGGCGGATTCCGCGCTGTGGGCTGACTTCAAGGCGAAGCTCGGGCGGCTCGACCTTCCCGCCGCGCGGCGCGAGGCGCTGCTTGCGCAAGCGCGCCATGCGCTCACCAATGCGGTCGCCCCCGCCTATCGCCGGCTGATCGCCTTTCTCGAGGACCAGCAGACCCGCGCCGACGACCGGGACGGCGCCTGGAAGCTGCCGGAGGGCGAGGCCTACTACCAGAACCGGCTCGAGACCTATACGACCACCGCGCTCACCGCCGCCCAGATCCACGACATCGGCCTGCAGCATGTCGCGCGCATCCACGACGAGATGCGCGCCGTCATGCGCCGCGTGGGGTTCCAGGGCACGCTCAAGGAATTCTTCCAGCTCATGCGCACCGACCCGCGCTTCTACCTGCCGGAGACCGAGGAGAGCCGCGCCTCCTATCTGACACGCGCACGCGCCGTGATCGCGGCGATGAAGGAGCGCCTGCCGCAGTATTTCGGCCGCCTGCCGAAGGCGGACCTCGTCGTCAAGCGGGTCGAACCCTTCCGCGAGCGCGCGGCCGGCAAGGCCTTCTACCAGCAGCCGGCGCCCGACGGCTCGCGCCCCGGCGTCTACTACGTCAATCTCTACCGCATGGCGGACATGCCCACCTACCAGCTCGAGGCGCTGGCCTATCACGAGGGCGTGCCGGGCCATCACCTCCAGATCGCGATCGCCCAGGAGCTGGAGGGCGTGCCGCGCTTCCAGCGCTACGCCCGCTTCACGGCGTTTACCGAAGGCTGGGGGCTTTATGCCGAGTATCTGCCCAAGGAGATGGGCTTCTACGAGGACCCCTACGCCGACTTCGGGCGGCTGGCGATGGAGCTGTGGCGGGCGGTGCGGCTGGTCGTGGACACGGGCATCCACTGGAAGCGCTGGAGCCGGGAGGACGCGATCCGCTACCACCTCGAGAACACGCCGAACCCGGAGGGCGACATCGTCAAGGCGGTCGAGCGCTACATCGTCATGCCCGGCCAGGCGACCGCCTACATGATCGGCAAGCAGAAGATCCTGGAGCTGCGCGAGCGCGCGAAGGCGCGGATGGGGAACGCCTTCGACATCCGCGCCTTCCACGACCGCGTGCTGGAGAACGGCCCGCTGCCGCTCGACATCCTGGAGGAGCGGATCATGGCCTGGGCGGCGGCCGCGCCGGCCGGATGATCGTGGCGGCCGCGCGCGGGTGGCGTCATGATATCGTAACCTGCGGGCGCGATCCTCGTGCGTGAAGACGGAACGCGGAGCGCGGAGACGGCGGCACGATGATGGCATCGATGGATGCGGACGGGCTGAAGCGGGTCGCGGCGACGCTGATCCGGCTCGAGCGGCCGGCGGACCGGCGCGCGGCGCAACGCCTCCTCCACGACCGGCTCGGCGCCTACCTCGACGGCTCCGAGGAGCTGGCGGCCCTCCTGCGCACGCTCTGGCGCAAGGCCGGCGGCGGCAGGCGCGGCGCGCGCTAGGGGCGCTCAGCGGCCGTTGGTGCCGTCGGCGGCCTCGCTCATCTCCAGCGCACCGACGTAGAAGTGGAACCAGTAGAGGATGTGGCTGACCGTCTCGCCATCACGCGTGAGCGGCAGCGCCAGCACGTCGTAATGGCGATAGAAGCGGTCCGACCAGGTGACCCGCTGATCCTCGACGAAGAAGGGCTTCCTGTGCCGGAGCATCCAGAACCCGCGCTCGCGCGGGCCCTTGAAATCCATCGGCCGGCCCGTGAGCTCGCGGCCCGACAGATCGGCCGCGTCCGAGCCGAAGACGCGGACGATGAAGTGCGGCGGACCGTCCACCACCTCCACCAGCGCGATCTCGGTCAGGCAGAAACGCAGATCGCGCACATGGAAGGCCGAGCGCAGCGGAAGCAGGCCCTCGCCCTTGCGTTCAACCCACAGGGCGTGCAGCCGCCGCGCCTTCTCGTGCGGCAGCTCTTCCGGCGCGAAATCGATCCAGCCGGGTGTCCCGGCGATATCCACCTGTTGCATCGGGGTCCTCGCCGTACCCCCGTCGCGACCCGGCCCGCCTTGCGGCTTCTCCTGCTCCCCGGTTCACGCGCCAACAATGTAGCATGACGGAAACCGGTCTTCCAGAATTATCGGCACCTCATGATTGCAGAAAGCGGCCGGCCGGCCCAAGATGGGACGCATGAGATTACAAATGACGCTCCATCAGTCTTTGAAGCTTGTCTTTTTCAACACGCAGAAAGGAGAGTGCCATGACCGGCCTGTCACGGGATGCCATCGAAGAGGCCCTCGCCGGGCTTCCGGGCTGGCGGATCGATGAGGACGGCAAGGCGATCACCTGCCATCTGCGATTCGCGGATTTCAACGCCGCCTTCGCGCTGATCACGCGGGTCGCGCTGCTCGCCGAGCGGATGGACCACCACCCGGAATGGTCGAACGTCTACAACCGCGTGACGATCCGGCTCACCACCCATGACGCCGGCGGCGTGACCGAGCGCGACATCGTCATGGCCCGCGCCATTGCGCGGTATGCCGCGGCGGATCATGCCTGATCCTCTCCCGCTCGGGGATGCCGGCGGCTCAGGCCCGTCCCTGCGCCCCTGCGATGGCCCTTGGCCGCCGGAAGCGGGAGCGCTAAGGAGACGCGCGGCCGGCCAAGCGGTCCGGCCGGCGTGATGCGGGATCCAGGGGTCAAGGCAATGCACGACGAGCAGAACACCGCCGCCGCAAAGGACGCGGCACGGGCCGCGGCGCATCCTGCCGCGCGCGATGCGATCCGGACGACAATGCGTGCGGCGACCTGCGCCCATGAGGAGGAGGCGCTCGCGGCGCTTCTGGCTACCCCGCCCTATGACGCGGCGCTGGCGGCCCGCATCCGCGAGGATGCGATCGCGCTCATCGAGCGCTCGCGGGCGATGCGCGACGAGCAGGGCACGCTCGATGTCTTCCTGCACGAGTTCGGCCTGACCAACGAGGAAGGCGTGGCGCTGATGTGTCTGGCCGAGGCCCTGCTGCGCATCCCCGATGATGAGACCCGGGATCTGTTCATCGCCGAGAAGATCGGCGTCGGCGACTGGAAGAAGCATCTGGGCCGCAGCGAGGACGTCTTCGTGAACGCGGGGGTGTGGGCGCTGATGCTGACGGGGCGCGTCGTGCGCCTCGACGAGGCGACGAGCCGCGATCCCGCGGGCTTCCTCGGCCGTCTGGTCAAGCGGGCGGGCGAACCCGTGATCCGCCGCGCCGTGGCCGAGGCGATGCGCATCATCGGCCGCCAGTTCGTCTTCGGCCGCACGATGAAGGAGGCGCTCGCCCGGCGCGCCCGCCAGCGTCCGGCCTGGCGGCTGATGAGCTTCGACATGCTGGGCGAGGGCGCGCGCACCACCGCGGCGGCCGACCGCTACTTCCGGCTCTATGAGGAGGCGATCGCCGCGGTTGGCCATGCCGCGGCCTCGGAAGGCGACCGGCCCGAGACGCGCTCGTCGGTCTCGATCAAGCTGTCGGCGCTGCATCCGCGCTACGAGGACGTCCAGTGGCTGCGGCTGGAGCGCGAGCTGCTGCCCCGCCTTCACGAACTTGCGCGCCGGGCCCGCGGCCACGGCATCCAGCTGACCATCGACGCCGAGGAGGCGGACCGGCTCGATGTCTCGCTGCGGCTCTTCGAGCGGCTGGCGGCGGACCCCGATCTTGCCGGCTGGGACGGGCTCGGCCTTGCGATCCAGGCCTATCAGAAGCGCGCGCCGCATGTCGTCGCCTTCATCGCCGCGCTGGCCGAGGAGACGGGCCGGCGCATCCCCGTGCGGCTCGTCAAGGGCGCCTACTGGGACAGCGAGATCAAGCATGCCCAGGAGCTGGGCGTTGCGGACTTTCCGGTCTGGACGAGAAAGAGCGCGACGGATGCCTGCTATCTGACCTGCGCGAAGGCGCTGTTCGAGGCGGGCCGGCATATCTATCCGCAGTTCGCCACCCACAACGCCTATACGCTCGCCGCCGTGCGCGCCCTGGCGCCGGAGGGGGCGGACTACGAGTTCCAGCGGCTGCACGGCATGGGCCGCGTGCTCTACCGCGCGGCCGAAGAGCAATGGGGCGAAGGGACGTTCCGGCTGCGCACCTACGCGCCCGTCGGGGCGCATCGGGATCTGCTGCCCTATCTCGTGCGCCGGCTGCTCGAGAACGGCGCCAACTCCAGCTTCGTCAACCGCTTCCTCGATGCGGAAACCCCGCCGGCCGCGCTCGCCACCGATCCCTTCGCGGAGCTCAGGAGCCTCAGCCCCCGCCGCCATCCGCAGATCGCACCGCCGCCCGCCCTCTACGGCCCGCGCCGGCCGAATTCCGCGGGCCTCAACCTCCAGCAGCCGCAGGAACGCGAACCCCTGCTGGCCGCGCTCGCCCGCCTTGACGGCGAGGTGATGGAGGCGGCCTGCCTCGTCTCCGGCAAGCCCTGCGGCGGCGGGAGCGTCGAGATCCGGCGTCCGGCCGATCGCCGCCGGCTCGTCGGCCGCGCCCGGCTGGCCCGGCCCGAGGATCTGGAGGCGGCCCTCTCAGCGGCCGTGCGCGCGCAACGCGGCTGGGATGCGCTGGGCGGGGCCCGGCGTGCGGCGGCTCTGCGCGCGATGGCCGACCAGCTGGAGGCGCACCGCGACCGGCTCATCCACCTCATCGTCCACGAGGCCGGGCGCACGCTCGCCGATGCCGTGGCCGAGGTGCGCGAGGCCGTGGACTTCTGCCGCTATTATGCGGTCGAGGCGGAGGACAGGTTCGAGCGCCCGATGGCGCTGCCGGGGCCCGTGGGCGAGCGCAACACGCTGCATCTTGCGGGCCGCGGCGTCTTCCTGTGCATCAGCCCGTGGAACTTCCCGCTCGCCATCTTCACCGGCCAGATCGCAGCCGCCCTTGCCGCCGGCAATGCGGTGATCGCCAAGCCCGCCGAGCAGACGCCGCTTATCGCCCATGCGGCCGTGCGCCTCTTCCACGAGGCCGGCGTGCCGGAGGATGTGCTGCATCTGCTGCTGGGCACCGGAGAGGAGGTGGCCGCGCCGCTGGTCGCCGACCGGCGGATCGCGGGTGTCGCGTTCACGGGCTCGACCGAGACCGCGCAGATCATCCACCGCACGCTCGCCACCCGCGGCGGGCCGATCGTGCCGCTCATCGCCGAGACCGGCGGCTTCAACGCCATGGTCGTCGACTCCACGGCGCTTGCCGAGCAGGTGACCGACGACGTGCTCGCTTCCGCCTTCTCGTCGGCCGGCCAGCGCTGCTCGGCGCTGCGGCTGCTCATGGTCCAGCAGGAGGTGGCCGACGAGATGCTGGAGATGATCACCGGCGCCCTCGCGGAACGCCGCGTCGGGCTGCCGGAGAACCCGGCCACCGACATCGGCCCCATCATCGACGAGGAGGCGCGCGGGCGCCTTGAGGGTCATCTCGCGCGTCTGGCCAACAGCGCGAGGCCGCTCGCCGAAGGTATTCTTTCGCCCGAGACCGCCCACGGCGTGTTCCTCGCCCCGCGCATCTTCGAGATCGCGGATCTCGAGCCGCTGTCGTGCGGCGAGGTGTTCGGCCCGGTGCTGCATGTGCTGCGCTACCGCCTTGCCGATCTCGACCGCCTGATGGCGGAGCTGAGGGCGACGCAATACGGCCTCACCTTCGGCATCCACAGCCGGCTCGAGAGCCGCTGGGAAAAGCTCTTCGCCGCGTCGCTCGCCGGCAACGTCTATGTGAACCGCAACATGATCGGGGCGGTCGTCGGCGTGCAGCCCTTCGGCGGCACGGGCCTGTCCGGCACGGGCCCCAAGGCCGGCGGCCCGCACACCCTGCTGCGCTACGCGACCGAGCGGGTGATGACCGTCAACACCGCCGCCGTCGGCGGCAATGCCGAGCTCTTCCGGCTGGAGGGCTGACGGACGCCTGCGCCCGGCCAGGCCGGCTCTTCCGGCTGGAAGGATGACGGGCGTCCCCCGCCCGGCCGGGCCGGCGGGCGGCGAAGGAAAGCACGCACCGACGGTGACGCTCCCCCTTCGCGTCGTTCGCCGGCTCGACCGGCGAACCCATCAGGCGGAGACGGCAGCTCCGATGCTGTTGAGCGCCCCGGCTGCCGGCTGGATCCGCCGGTCAAGCCGGCGGATGACGCGGGAAGGAAATGGATCCGCCGGTCAAGCTGGCGGATGACGCAGGGAGAGTGCCGGCGGGTGACGCTCTTCTCTTTCGTCATTCGCCGCGAAAGCGGCGAATCCAGCCGCTGCCAGGGACGATCCCGGCGCTCGTGACTGGCCCCGCTTCCAGCTGGATCCGCCGGTCAAGCCGGCGGATGACGCAGGGAGAGTGCCGGCGGGTGGCGAGAAACGGGCTCGCTGTGCCGGGCGGGCCGGCCCTAGCGATCGTCGAGGCCGAGAGCGGTGCGCATCAGGTGGTAGACGGCATTCTGTTCCATCACGCCGCGGGCGAGCCGGGCGCCGGGGCCGATGGCGTAAAGCGGCACGTCTTCGCCCGAATGCGTCTCCGAATTGAGCGGCACGACCGCCTCCTGCCGGTAGCCGGGCTCGAGCACGAGCCGATCGTCCGCATCCGCCGGCAGCCGGCGGCCGGCCCCGGGGCCGTTGAGATAGCCGAGCGTCGTATACGGCCGCCCGTCCGCCGCCTTCGCGATGGGGTGATGGCCGTCCGCATCCGGCGCGATGGCGCGGACGAGCCCGAGAATCGGATTGCCGCGCGGCGGATAGCCGGCGATCGCGAAGACATGGGAATGGTCGGCGGTCACCAGCACCAGGGTGTCGGCCGGATCGACCATCGCCATCGCCCGCTCGACCGCCTCGGCGAAGGCCCGCCCGTCATCGAGCGCCCGGAAGGCGTTGCCGGCATGGTGCGCATGATCGATCCGCCCGCCCTCGACCATCAGGAAGAACCCGTGCGCGCGGCCGGCCGTGCGCGCCTGGAGCAGGCGGATGGCGGCCGCCGTCATCTCCGCGAGGGAGGGCTGGTCCAGCCCGCCCGCACGGCGGTCGTGGTCGAAGGCCATGTGGGAGTCGGAGAACAGCCCGAGAAGCTGATCTTCCGGCCCCGGCGCGAATTGCGCAAGGGCGCCCGCCGTCGTGACGACCTGCCGATGATCCCCTCCCGCCCGCCAGGCCGCGATCAGGTCCCGCCCGTCGCCGCGCCGGCCGCCCCGCGATGCGGGCAGGAAGTTCGCGCGCCCGCCGCCCAGCGCGACATCGATGCCGTCGCCATGGGAAAAGGCCGCGAATTGCGCGGCGATGTCCCGGCAGCCCAGAGCGCTGGCGGCGGGCGGCATGTCCGCGTCCGCCTCCCAGTCCCGGTCCGGCGCATGCGCGTAGGCCGCGGCGGGCGTGGCGTGGGTAAGCCGCGTGGTGGTGACGATCCCGGTCGCGTATCCGCGGTCCTCCAGCTCCTCCACGATCGTCGGCACGGCCTGCATGGCCGCGCAGTCGCCATGCGCGCCCGCGCGGATCGACAGCACGCCGATGTCCGTCTTGATGCCGGTGTAAAGGGCGCTCGCGGTGCCCGCCGAGTCCGGCACCTGGGCGTTCACGTTGTAGGTCTTGACGAGCGCGGTGAAGGGAAAGCGCTCGAAAGGCAGCTCGTATTCCTCGCCGCGCAATCCCTTCTGCTGGCCGGCGTAGATGCGCATGGCGGTCACCGTGCTCACCCCCATGCCGTCGCCGATGAAGAGGATGACGTTGCGGGCATGTCCGGTGAGCGGCGTGGCCGCCAGCCGCTCGGCGATCTGCCCGCGGCCCTGCGCCCAGGTGGGATCCGCAGAACGCGGATCGTCTCCCGGCTCCTGCGCCATCACGGACGGAATGGACAGGACGAGAAGCAGCATCGCCGCCGCCACGTCCCGGCAGAGCGCGGCGGAACGCCCGCCCCACACCCGCCTCGCGCCCGTATCGTCCCGCATCATGCCGGTCCTCCCTTCTCTTTGAACCCGCGGATCCGCCCCGCGCGTGACGCGCGGCATCGACGGCGCTATCATGCTGCCGTGACGGATTCCTGACAAGGATCGGGGCGGGATCGGGAGGATGGCATGTCCACGCGTTCTCTGGGACTGAGCGAGGCGCTGCAGGAATATCTGCTGGCCGTCGGCGTGCGCGAGACCGAAGTCCAGCGGCGGCTGCGCGAGGTGACCGACAACCATCCGCTTTCGGTCATGCGCTCGTCCGCCGAGCAGGTGGCCTTCCTGCAGCTGCTGCTGAAGGCGATCAACGCGCGACGCGTCGTCGAGGTGGGCGTATTCACGGGCTATGCGACGCTCGGCTTCGCACTCGCCCTGCCCGAGGACGGGATCGTGCATGCCCTCGACATCTCGGCCGAGTTCCCGGCGATCGGCCGCCCCTTCTGGGAGGAGGCCGACGTCGCGCGCAAGATCGATCTCAGGATCGCCCCGGCCGCCGAGAGTCTGGCGGCGCTGGGGCGCGAGGGGCTGGAGGGGCTCGTCGACTTCATTTTCATCGATGCCGACAAGACCGGCTACATCGCCTATTACGAGCAGGCGCTCGCCCTCCTGCGCCCCGGCGGCATCGTGGCGGCCGACAACGTGCTGTGGTCCGGCCGCGTCATCGATCCGGCAGCCGACGACCAGGACACCGTCGCCATCCGCTCCTTCAACGAGCATGTGCGGGACGATCAGCGCGTCGACATCGTGATGCTGCCGGTGGGCGACGGCCTGACCCTCGCCCGCAAGCGCTGAAGGCGGCACGGCGCGGGCGCCTTTCCTGCCCCCTTCTCGCCGCTCACGGAAAGATCAGGGCGGGTGCGGGCCCCGTCTGTGCTATGATCGTCGCAGTGCGGCCGCATCCGGGCCGGTGTCGCGGATCACGGGACGTGGAGGAGGAGACCATGGCGATCGCCGAGAAGACGCGCGCAACGCATGAGAGCGGATCCGGCGCCGAGGACATCCGCCGGCGCATGGAGGAGGTATTGGGGCGCCAGCGTGCGGCCTTCGAGGCCGAGCGGCCCGTGCCGCGCAAGGTCCGCGACGACAGGCTCAGGCGCACCATCGATCTGCTGAAAACCCATCAGGACGCCCTGGCGGAGGCGATGAACGAGGATTTCTGCGGCCGCCCGCCGCTCATGGGCAAGTTCGCGGACGTGCTGCCGGCGGTCAAGGCGCTCGCCCATGCGCGCAGGAATCTGCGCTGGTGGATGCGGCCCGAGCGGCGCAGCGTGGACTTTCCCCTCAATCTGCTGGGCGCGAAGGCCTGGGTGTCCTGGGAGCCGAAGGGGGTCGTCGGCGTCATCAGCCCGTGGAATTTTCCCGTCAATCTCACCTTCGCGCCACTGGCCGGGATCTTCGCGGCCGGCAACCGCGTCATGATCAAGCCGTCCGAATTCACGCCGGCCACCAGCGCGCTGATCGCCGAGCTCGTCGCGCGCTACTTCGACGAGGCCGAGGCGGCCGTGTTCACCGGCGGCCCCGAGGTGGGCGCGGCCTTCGCCTCGCTCGCCTTCGACCATCTGCTGTTTACCGGGGCCACGGGAATCGCGCGCCATGTGATGCGGGCGGCGGCCGAAAATCTCGTGCCCGTAACCCTGGAGCTCGGCGGCAAGTCGCCGGCGATTCTTGCGCCCTCGGCCGATCTGGATCGTGCGGCCTACCGCATCGTCGCCGGCAAGATGATGAACGCGGGCCAGATCTGCCTTGCTCCCGACTATGCGCTGGTGCCGCGCGACAAGCGGGACGCCTTCGTCGCCGCGGTGGAGGAGACCGCATCCGGCCTCTACCCGCGCATAAAGGACAATCCGGACTACACCTCCGTCATCAACCGCCGCCACAAGGAGCGGCTGCTCGGTCATGTGCGCGACGCCGAGAAGAAGGGGGCGAGCGTGCGCGTCGTGAACCCGGCCGGCGAGCGCTTCGATCCTGAGGACAACAGCAACGTCCTGCCGCTCCACATCCTGACCGATGTGACCGACGAGATGACGGTGATGCAGGAGGAGATCTTCGGCCCGCTTCTGCCGGTCGTCGGCTACGACAGCCTCGATGATGCCATCGCCTACGTGAACGCGCATCCGCGCCCGCTTGGGCTCTATGTCTTCGGCGAACGCCGGGAGGAGATCGACGCGGTGCTGTCGCGCACCATCTCCGGCGGGGTGACCGTCAACGACGTGATGTGGCATGTCGCGGTCGAGGACCTGCCCTTCGGCGGCATCGGGCCGTCGGGAATGGGCGTTTATCACGGCCGCGACGGCTTCCGCACCTTCTCGCATGCGCGCAGCGTCCTGCGCCAGCCGAAGATCGACCTGCTGAAGCTCTCCGGCGCCATCCCCCCCTACGGCAGGGCGCTGGAGCGGACCTTGAAGATGCAGATGAAGGGCTGACGGGCCTCCATCTTCCGGCTTGTGCACGCCGGCAGCCGCGGTCTAGGGTTGCGGGGTCGGCCGGGCGGGTGCGATCCGCGTCCGCCTCGGTCGCCTGCACAAGGATGCGCGGATGGGGGCGAAGCCGATGAGATGGCGGGCGGGCGCGGCTCTGGCGCTTCTGGTACTCGCGGGGATGGTGGCCGTCGTCGGCCCGCTGGCGGCCCGGGAGGGCGATGCGCCGCAGGCCGGGGACCCGCTTGCGGAGGCCTTCGCGGCGCTGGTCACGGACAGTGCGGCGCTTCTCGTGCCGGCGAGCGGGCGCGCCGGAGACGAGCTCGACTTCGCCGTGGAGCTTGCCGCCGACGTCTCCCAGCCCGTCGCCTATTTCGCCGAAGGGAAGCGGGCCGTCATCTCCGGCGGTCTCCTGCGGGCTCTGCCGGATGTGGAGGCCTGGTTTGCGCTGCTCGCCCGGCTCCAGGCGATGCATGAGGCGGCCGCACCGGACGCCAGGCGCAAGCGCTTCACCGTGCGTGCGGTGCCCCCCGCCGATGCGCTCTATCGCGGCGGCACGAACGATCCCAATCAGCAGATCGTGCGCCGCAGCACCGAGGCGGCGATCGAAACCCTGCGGCGCAAGCGCCTGGCGGTCATGACGCCGGAGGAATGGCTGGAGGAGCAGCGGCGCATCGATGGCGAGGCGATCGAGATCCTGCGCCGCCTCGGTCTCGGCGCGGACGCCCTGCTCCGCCTGTATGACGCGGTGCGCGCGGCCGGCGGCGTCACGCTCGAGAGCGCCGATCCGTCCTGGCGCGAGCCGATGGCGCAGCATCTCGCCTGGCTGAAGGCCCACGCCGGCCCGCCACGCCCGGTGCCTGTGGCCGTCTCGGCGCTCGCGCCGCGTCTGGCGGCGGTGCAGGAAGCATTGCGCTCCCCGCGCCCCTGACATGAAGGCGCCCCTTGCACCCGGACGCGTCCGGCCCGCGGGCGATCGACAGCCGTCGCGCACGACGGCTGGGTTCGCCGTTTTCACGGCTCATGGCGAGGAAAAAGGACGTCACCCGCCGCCAAACTTTCCTCGTCACCCGCCGGCTTGACCGGCGGATCTGGCCCACTCCCTCGTCACCCGCCGGCTTGACCGGCGGATCCGGCCCACTTTCTCGTCACCCGCCGGCTTGACCGGCGGGTCCAGCGGAAGGCGGGCCGATTGCCTGCGCCGGAGTCGTCACCATCGTCGCGGGATCCGCCGTTTTCGCGGCGAATGATGAAAGAAAAGAACGTCACCCGCCGTTACCATCTCTTCGTCACCCGCCGGCTTGACCGGCGGGTCCAGCGGGTGGCCGGGCCACGCACCGGCATCGGCGCTGCCGTCACCGCTGGATGGGTTCGCCGGTCAAGCCGGCGAACGACGCGAGGGGGCGAACGTCACCCGCCGGTGCGCCCTCCCCGACGTCGGACGGCAGGTTGACCGGCAGGCCCGCAACCCCCTCGTCACCCGCCGGCTCGACCAGCGGATCGACCCCGCCCCCTCGTCACCCGCCGGCTTGACCGGCGGGTCCAGCCCCCCTCCCTCGTCACCCGCCGGCTTGACCGGCGGGTCCAGCGGACGGCGGGGCCGATTGCCTGCGCCGGAGTCGTCACCCTCGCCCTTGGATTCGCCGCTTTCGCGGCGAATGACGAAAGAAGAAACGTCACCCGCCGTTACCATCTCTTCGTCACCCGCCGGCTTGACCGGCGGGTCCAGCGGACGGCGGGCCGATTGCCGGCGGCGGATGCTATCACGCATGGTGGCTGGATCCGCCGTTCTTGCGGCGCATCACGAGGAAAAAAGGGCGTCGCCCGCCGGCGCGGACGCACGCATGGATATTGCCGAGTCCATCCGAGCAGCCGCACTTCCCCGCCATGGCGCACTGCCAAATTTGATAGCCCATTTCACGCCCGCTCTGGCATAATGCCGCCCGCGACTCGGCTGCGGCGCCCGTTCGATGCCGTACCGGACCCGTGGCAGGGGAGGTGGTCTCAGGGATGGTGATCCGCAAAGCCGAGCGTTGCTCCGGTGACGTTGGCGCGCATATCGCGCGCACAGTCAAGACAAGGGCGCACCGGAAGACCCGGCCGTGTCCGGGATCCTTGGGAAGGGTGGCCGCGCGCGCATCGACCACCCATATGAATCGAGCGACAGGAATGGGGATCGGTCAACATGCCCGTCTTTTCGACCCGCGCGTTTTCGGATCATGAGCAGGTCGTCTTCTGCAGCGACCGCGAGACCGGGTTGCGCGCCATCATCGCGGTCCATTCGACGGCCCTGGGGCCGGCGGTGGGCGGCTGCCGCTTCTGGAACTACGCGGCGGCGCACCGCAACGCCTGCGTGGAGTTCGCGGCCCGGCGCACCGAGGAGGATGCGATCCACGACGTCCTGCGCCTGTCGCGCGGGATGAGCTACAAGAACGCGATGGCGGGACTGCGGCTTGGCGGCGGCAAGTCGGTCATCATCGGGGACCCCAAGACCGACAAGACGCCCGCGCTGCTGCGCAAGTTCGGCGAATACATCGACCGCCTGGGCGGCACCTACTTCACCGCCGAGGATGTCGGCACCTCGCCGGAGGACATGCATTACATCCGCGAGGCGACCGAATACGTCGTCGGCCTCGACGAGGGGCCGTTCGCGACCGGCGACCCCTCCCCGCACACGGCCAGGGGCGTGTTCTACGGCATCGAGGCCGCCGTGCGGCACAAGCTCGGGCGCGACGGCGTCGCGGGCCTCACCGTCGCGATCCAGGGTGTGGGCCATGTCGGCCGCCTGCTCGCCCGGCATCTGCGCGAGGCGGGCGCGCGGCTCGTGATCGCGGACATCAGCCGCGAAAACCTCGAGGCCTGCCTCGCCGACGGCCCGGCCGAGGTGGTGGACCCGGCGCGCATCCATGCGGTGGAGGCGGACGTGTTCTCGCCTTGCGCGCTGGGCGGCATCCTCAATGCGCGGACGATTCCCGAAATCCGGGCCGCCATCGTCGCGGGTGCGGCCAATAATCAGCTCGACAACGAGGAAAGCGACGACTGGGCGCTGATGCGCCGCGGCATCCTCTATGCCCCGGACTACGTGATCAACGCCGGCGGCATCATCTCCGTGGAGTCGGAGGTCTACCGCGAGAAGCTGGTGGAGGAGGAGCGGGCGGCAAAGGTGCGCCGCATCGCCGATACGCTCACCGAGGTGTTCCGTCGCTCGCAGGAGTCCGGCGAGCCGACCGGGCATGTCGCAAACCGCATGGCCGAGGAGCGCATCGCGGCCGCCGCCCGGCGCAAGCGCGAGCGGGAGACGGCGCGCGAGCGCGTGAGCGCCTGAACAGCCGCTCCCCCGCACCGATCCGGTAACGAAGGCTGGACGCACCGCGCCGGGCCGGGCCGTCCCGGCGGCGGGTCGCGGTTGCGCCGCTTGCCGGCCCGCGTGCAGCCGGGGGGCGCGCATGCGACCACGATGGGTCGAAACGGGACCCCGCCGGCGGCAAAATCTGCCGGCCGTTAACCCCCTCTTTACCCGCGCCTCCTAGCCTTGCGCCATCCGGACCGCATCGGCGGCCGGCGGACAAGGCTTCGGGAGCGCCGGGACCGTGAACCGTTTCCTGCAGATCCTCGCCAGCTTCGGCACCGCGCGACTGATCGCGATGACCGCGATCGTGCTCGGCATCATCGCATTCTTCTTCTTCGTCTCGATGCGCCTCTCGCAGCCCCCGATGAGCCTGCTCTATGCCGATCTCGACATCGCGGAATCCGGGCGCATCGTCGAGCGCCTCGAGGCGATGAAGGTCCCCTACCGTCTGGAAGACGGCGGGCGCTCGATCTTCGTGCCGCAGGACAGGGTCGCGCAGCTCAGGGTGACGCTGGCCGGCGAGGGGCTGGGCGGCAACGTCGTCGGCTACGAGATCTTCGACCGCTCGGAGGGGCTGGGCACGACCAGCTTCGTCCAGCGCATCAACCGCCTGCGCGCCATCGAGGGGGAACTCGCGCGCACCATCCAGGAGATCAAGTCGGTGCGTGCGGCCCGCGTGCACATCGTGATGCCCGAGCGCGAGCTGTTCTCGCGCACCGCACCCGAGCCGTCGGCCTCGATCGTCCTGCGCACGACGACGCGGCTGTCCGGCGAGCAGGTGGCCGCCATCGAGCATCTGGTGGCCGCGGCGGTGCCGGGCCTGAGCCCGTCGAAGATCTCCATCGTCGACCAGAACGGCACCCTGCTCGCCCGCGCCGGCGATGACGGCGCGGATGCCGCGGCGGCGACGCTTGACGAGAAGCGGGTCAGTCTCGAGAACATGTTCCGCCAGCGCATCGAGCAGCTGCTCGAAAAGGCCGTCGGCCCCGGGAAGGTGCGCGCGCAGGTGGCCGTCGAACTCGACCCGAGCGCCGCCACCATCAACGAGGAAATCTTCGACCCGGACGCGGCCGTCGTGCGCTCGACCCGCACGATCGAGGAGACCTCCGCCGAGCGCAAGCCCGGCGAGACGCCGGTCAGCGTCGACACCAATCTGCCCGGCAACGAGACCAGTGTCGCCGCGGCCGAAAACCTGAACCAGACCCAGAAAACCGACGAGACCGTCAACTACGAGATCTCCCGCACGGTGCGCACGCTGGTCAAGGAGCGCGGCGCGATCCAGCGCATCTCGGCCGCCGTCCTGGTCGACGGCCACCACGCGAAGAACGAGGCCGGCGAGGACGTCTTCACGCCGCTGTCGGATGCCGAGATCGAGAAGCTTGCCGCGCTCGTGCGCACGGCCATCGGCTATGACGCGAGCCGGGGGGACAGTGTCGAGGTCGTCTCCATGTCCTTCGTGGAGCCGGAAATCGAGCCCCTCGAGATCGAACAGCCCTTCCGCGTCTTCGGCCTCGACAAGCAGGATCTCTACCGCATCGTCGAGGTCGCGGTCTTCGGCATCGTCGCGATCTTCGTGCTGCTGCTCGTCGTGCGGCCGCTCGTGAACCGGCTCGTCCAGGCGATCCCCGAGGCGACCCCCGTCCCGCAGCTCGCCGGGGCGGGTGCCGAGGCGCTTGCGGCAGGAGACGTCGAGGCCGGTGCGGCGCTGCCAGGCGCGGCGGGCGCCGCCGCATTGCCCGCCGGGGCGCAGGGTGCCGGCCGGGTCGGCGGCGTTCCGGCCGTGGGCGGCCAGGGCGGCGTCGATGCCGAGGGTGTCGAGGAGCAGATCCAGGAATCCGTGGTCCGCAAGATCGGCGAGATCGTCAACAAGCATCCGGACGAGGCGACGGCGATCATCCGCACCTGGCTCTATGCGGAGGAATGACGGGCGCATGACGCGCGCCGAAGGGGGCTTGCGACGGGAACCCGAGCGATGAGCGAAGAGGCCAAGAAGGAGCTGGCGCGGCTGACGGGCCCGGAACGGGCGGCGGCCTTCATGCTCGCCATCGGCGATGAATACGGCAAGCCGATCTGGCAGCAGCTCACCGAGGAGGAGATCAAGGAGCTGTCCTCCACGATGGCCAATCTCGGCCGCGTGAGCGCCCAGGCCATCGAACAGCTCTTCAAGGATTTCACGCGCGAGGTCTCATCCGTCGGCAATCTGCGCGGATCCTATGACACCACCGAGCGCCTGCTCGCGCGGGTCCTGCCGCCCGACAAGGTCCAGCAGATCATGGAGGAGATCCGCGGGCCCGCCGGCCGCACGATGTGGGACAAGCTGGGCAACGTCAACGAGGTGGTGCTCGCGAACTACCTCAAGAACGAATACCCCCAGACGGTCGCCGTGGTGCTCACCAAGATCAAGCCCGAACATGCGGCGCGGGTGCTCTCGGCCCTGCCCGAGGACTTCGCCATGGAGGTCATCATGCGCATGCTGCGCATGGAGGCGGTGCAGAAGGACATCCTCGACAAGGTCGAGCAGACGCTGCGCATCGAGTTCATGAACAACCTGGCGCGCACGAGCCGTCGCGACAGCCACGAGCTGCTGGCCGAGATCTTCAACTACCTCGACCGCAACACCGAGAACCGCTTCCTGTCGGCGCTCGAGGATCGCAACCGCGAGTCGGCGGAGCGCATCCGCGCCCTCATGTTCACCTTCGAGGATCTGGCGAAGCTCGATCCCGGCAGCATCCAGACGCTGCTGCGCAACATCGACAAGGACCGGCTGGCGCTCGCCCTCAAGGGAGCATCGGACACGCTGCGCGACCTCTTCTTTTCGAACATGTCCGAGCGCGCAGCCAAGATCCTGCGCGAGGACATGGAGGCGATGGGTCCCGTGCGGCTGCGCGACGTGGACGAGGCGCAGATGGAGATCGTCAACAAGGCCAAGGAGCTCGCGGAGGCCGGCGAGATCATCCTGCGCGACAACAAGGCCGAGGACGAGCTGATCTACTAGGAGGGCGCGCGGCGCGATGGCACCCGTCAAGTTCCAGTTCACGACCGCCTTCGACAACGACGCCGAGCGGCGCCGCGCCGAGGAGGAGCGCAAGCGCCGCGAGGAGCTCGAGTCCGCCCGCGCCCGGGGGTTTGCCGAGGGCCGCGCGCAGGGTCGCGAGGAGATGCGCCAGGCGCTGGAAGCCAAGATGGCGGCGGCGCTGGACAATCTTTCGGGCTCGGCCGAGCGGCTGTTCGCCGCGCGCGCCGAGCTTCAGGCCCGGCTCGAGAAGGAGGCAGCGGTCGTCGCCCATCATCTCGCCCGCGTGCTGGCGCGCAGCCTGATCGCGCGCTTTCCGCTGGCGGAGATCGAGGCGCTGCTGACGGAGGCGATGGCCGCCGCCCGGCGCGAGCCGCGGCTCGTCGCGCGGGTGCCGGCAGATCTCGTCGAGCCGCTCGGCGCCCGGCTCGACCGGCTGCGGATGGAGGCGGGTTTCGCCGGCGATGTCGTGCTGCTGGGCGAGGAGACGCTCGCGGCGGGCGACTGCCGGATCGAATGGCCGGACGGCGGCGCGGAACGGGATCTGGCGGCTCTCGAGGCGGAAATCACGGAGATCGTCGCCCGTCATCTCGACGAACGGGAGCCGGCGGCGGACGTGGAGCCGCAGTGAGCGATTGGCAAGGCAGGGAGCAGACCCATGGCCGAAGACGAAACCGGCAAGCCGCAGGAGGGCACGCCCGAGGAGGCGTCCGGCGGCAACGGCAAGGGTGACGACGGCGCGGCGCAGAACGGCGGCCCGGAGCAGGCCGAAGGGGTCTCCCTCGACGAGCTCCAGGCGGGGCTCGCGGTCGCCGCCGACGAGGAGGAGGAGCCGCGCACGGCCCAGGACCTCGAGCCCGTCTTCGATGTGCCCGTGAAGATCCAAGCGGTGCTGGGGCGCACGGTGCTGGAGGTCAACCAGCTGCTCAAGCTCGGCCCCGGGGCGGTGCTGGAGCTCGACCGCAAGGTCGGCGAGGCCATCGACATCTATGTCAACAACCGCCTCGTCGCCCGCGGCGAGGTGGTGCTGGTGGATGAGCATCTCGGGGTCACCATGACCGAGATCATCAAGTCGGACCACAACTGAGCGGGGCGGGCGCTCCGGCGCAAACCCGGCAGGTGGGAAAGGGCGACGATCCGTGACCGGCGTGCTGGCAGGACTGCTGCTTACGATCGCGATGCTCGCCGCCGCCATCTGGATGGGCGGCGCGCCGGGAGCCTTCGTCAACGGCGCGGGAGCCCTCGTCGTGCTGGGCGGCACCGTCGCCGTGCTGTTCATGGGCTTTCCCCTCAAGGAGATCGCCCAGACCCTCTCGCAGCTCCGCGACACGCTGGCGCGCGCGGCGGCCACCCCCGAGCAGGCGATGCGCGAGGTCATCACGATCGCCGGGCGTCTGCGCTCGCGGGCCGACAATGCGCCGCTGCGCGAGCGGCTGGCGGGGCTCAAGACCCATGCCTTCTTCCGCGAGGCCTTGGAGCTGGTCTTCGATGCGGGCGGCGGCGGGCAGGGCTTTGCGGAGGTGATGGAGGCCGAGCTTGCGGCTGCGCGCATGCGGCGCGAGCGCGCCGCCGCCATCCTGCGCCGGGCGGGCGAGGTGGCGCCGGCCTTCGGGCTGATCGGCACGCTCATCGGTCTCGTCCAGATGCTGGCCGGTCTCGACGCGCCGGAAAAGCTGGGACCGGCGATGGCGCTGGCGCTGCTGACGACGCTCTACGGTGCGCTTCTCGCCCATGTCGTCTTCCTGCCGCTGGCCGACCGGATCGAGCGGCTGGCCGAAGAGGAGGACCTGGTGCGCCGCATCTACGCCATCGGCGCGCGGGCGATCGGCCGGCGCGAGCATCCCGAGCAGCTGGCGCGGCTGCTCAAGGGGCTGGTGGCGGCGGATGCGGCCGCGAAGGCGTGATCGGGCGGTTGACGGTTCGAGAACTGAGAATCGGTGGATGACGAGGAGTAGACGATGCGTCTGTTGATCATCGGTGAACTGAACGGACAGCTGGGCGCGGCCAGCAGCATCGCGGTCGCCCGCGGCGCCCAGGTCACCCACGCCGCCACCATCGAGCAGGGCATGCAGATCCTGCGCAACCGCGGCGCGGATCTGGTGATGATCGACGTCCTCTTCGACATCAGGGACTTCATCCGCCGCCTGCGCGCCGAGCATTTCTCGCTGCCCGTCGTCGCCTGCGGCATCGGCGCGGACGCCAAGCGCGCCGCCCAGGCGATCCGCGACGGGGCGAAGGAATACATCCCGCTGCCCCCCGAGGCCGATCTCATCGCCGCGGTGCTCCAGGCGGTGGCCGAGGACAACGAGACCTTCATCTTCCGCGATCCGCTGACCCGCCAGGTCGTGGCGCTCGCCGAGCAGGTGGCGCCGTCGGAGGCCAGCATCCTCATCACCGGCGAGTCGGGAACCGGCAAGGAGGTCTTCGCGCGCCTCGTCCACCGCAAGTCGAACCGCGCGAACAAGCCCTTCGTGTGCGTCAACTGCGCGGCGATCCCGGAAAATCTTCTGGAATCCGAGCTCTTCGGCCACGAGAAGGGCGCATTCACCGGCGCCATCGCGCGGCGCATCGGCAAATTCGAGGAGGCCGATGGCGGCACCCTGCTGCTGGACGAGATCTCGGAGATGGACATCCGCCTGCAGGCCAAGCTGCTGCGGGCGATCCAGGAGCGCGAGATCGACCGTCTCGGCGGCTCGAAACCCGTCAAGGTCGACATCCGCATCATCGCGACGTCGAACCGCGACCTGCAGGAGGAGGTCCGCAAGGGCACCTTCCGCGAGGACCTGCTGTTCCGCCTGAACGTCGTGAACCTCTGCATTCCGCCCTTGCGCGAGCGCCCGCAGGACATCCCCGCGCTCGCCGAGCATTTCGCCCGCAAATACGCGGAGGTGAACGGCCTGCCCTACCGGCCGCTGTCGAAGGAGGCGATCGCGCTGCTGCACCAGCATCCCTGGCCGGGCAACGTGCGCGAGCTCGAGAACACCATGCACCGCGCCGTGCTGCTGGCGAGCGGCAACGAGATCGGCCCCGAGGCGATCGTGCTGCCGAACGGCGCACGGCCCGCGCCGCGCGCGACCAGCGCCTCCGCCGCACCCGCGCAGGCGGCGCCGTCGGCTCCCGCGGCGTCTGACGCGGGCGCGCCGGCACGGCCCAGCCTCGTCGGCCGGACGGTGGCCGAGGTGGAGCGCGAGCTCATCCTCGACACGCTGCGCCACTGTCTCGGCAACCGCACTCATGCGGCCAACATTCTGGGCATCTCGATCCGCACACTGCGCAACAAGCTCAACCAGTATCAGGCTGAGGGCATCCCGATTCCCCAGCCGGCGACCGGCTCCAGCCGCGCGCAGGCGTCCTGAGCGGCACGGCGGCTGCCGATGCGGCCGGAAGATGAGCAGGGAAATGGACAGGCGAGATGAGTGAGGTGGCCGCCACACCCCCCTCCCCCGCGACGCCGCCGGTGGCGGCCCGTGCGGGCGCGGTCCCGCCGGCGCGTGCGGACCAGGCGCCGGGGGACAGGGCCGGCGGCGGCGACGGCAACACGGGCGCCGCGGGCGCGGGCGGGGCCACCTGGCAGGTGTTCACCCTCGCCGCCCGCAACACGGATGTCGCGGTGGCGCTGGCGGTGATCGCCATCCTCGTCATGCTCATCATGCCGATGCCGCCGTGGCTGCTGGACATGGCGCTCGCCACCTCGATCACCTTCTCCGTCGTCATCCTGATGACGGCAATGTTCATCGAGAAGCCGCTGCAGCTGTCCAGCTTCCCGACGATCCTGCTGATCGCGACGATGCTCCGGCTCGCGCTCAACATCGCCTCCACCCGCCTGATCCTCGCCCACGGCCATGAGGGGCCCGATGCCGCCGGCCACGTGATCCAGGCCTTCGGCCAGTTCCTGATGGGCGGGGCGGTGGTGATCGGGCTCATCGTCTTCGCGATCCTCGTGATCATCAACTTCGTGGTGATCACGAAGGGCTCCGGCCGCATCGCCGAGGTCGCGGCCCGCTTCTCGCTCGACGCGATGCCGGGCAAGCAGATGGCGATCGACGCGGATCTGTCCTCCGGCCTCATCGACGAGGCCGAAGCCCGCCGGCGCCGCCGCGAGCTGGAGGACGAGAACGCCTTCTACGGCGCCATGGACGGCGCGGCGAAATTCGTGCGCGGCGATGCGATCGCCGGCGTGCTCATCACCTTCATCAACATCATCGGCGGCATGATCATCGGCGTCGCGCTGAACGGCATGCGCTTTTCCGAGGCCATCGACCGCTACACGATCCTGACCATCGGCGACGGACTGGTCAGCCAGATTCCGGCGCTGCTCGTGTCCACGGCGGCCGGCCTCATCGTCACCAAGGCCTCGGGCCAGGGCTCCACCGACCGGGCGCTGATCGGCCAGCTGTCGAGCTTTCCGAAGGCGCTGGCGCTCACTTCGGGACTCATGCTGCTGTTCGGCCTGATGCCGGGCCTGCCGTTCCTGCCGTTCGCGGTGCTGGGCTCGCTGCTCGGCTATGTCACCTGGCGGATCCAGGATGGCCGCAAGAAGGCCGCGGCCGAGGCCGAGACCGCGCGCGAGAAGGCGAAGGCCGCCGAGCCGAAGGCGGAGGAGCCGATCACCAAGGCGCTTGCGATCGACATGATCCGGCTCGAGCTCGGCTTCGGCCTGCTGCCGCTCGTCAGCGACAAGGAGCAGGGCCGGCTCACCGAGCAGATCAAGGCGCTGCGCCGCCAGCTTGCGCAGGAGTTCGGCTTCGTGATGCCCTCGGTGCGCATCCTCGACAACATGCAGCTGCCCACCAACGCCTATGCCATCCGCATCAAGGAGGTCGAGGTCGGACGCGGCGAGGTGCGACCCGGAATGCTGCTCGCGATCGAGGGCAGCGGCCGGCGCATCGACCTGCCCGGCGAGCACACCACCGAGCCCGCATTCGGCCTGCCCGCGATCTGGATCGACAAGACCCTGAAGGAGGAGGCGACCTTCAAGGGCTGCACGGTCGTCGACGCCTCCACCGTGATCACCACGCATCTGACCGAGGTGATCAAGGACAACATGCCCGAGCTGCTCACCTACGGCGAGACCCAGAAGCTGCTGAACGAGCTGCCGGAGGAGCAGAAGAAGCTCGTCGACGATCTCGTGCCCAACCACGCGAGCGTCACCACGATCCACCGGGTGCTGCAGAACCTGCTCGCCGAGCGCGTCTCGATCAAGGATCTCGGCACCATCCTGGAAGGCATCGCGGAGGCCGTTCTCGGCGGCAGCCGCAGCATCGTCACCATCACCGAGCACGTGCGCAGCCGGCTCGCGCGCCAGCTCTGCGCGGCGAACGCCGGTCCCGACGGGACGCTCGCGATCGTCACGCTGTCTCCCGAATGGGAGCAGAAGTTCGCGGACGCCCTCGTCGGCCAGGGCGAGGAGCGCCAGCTCGCGATGGCGCCGAGCGACCTGCAGGCCTTCATGACGGCGCTGCGGCGGATCTACGATCAGCTCGCCTCGCGCGGCGAGTCGCCGGTGCTGGTGACGAGCCCGCAGATCCGGCCCTATGTGCGCTCGATCGTCGAGCGGGTGCGGCCGCAGACGGTGGTGATGAGCCAGGCCGAGATCCATCCGCGGGTGCGGCTGAAGGCGCTGGGCCAGGTGAGCTGAGGCGGCGCGGGCGGGCGCAAGGGACAGGGGCGGCAGGCGGCAGATGCGGCTCAAGACCTTCACCGGCAGAGACATGAAGACGGTCATGGCCGAGGTGCGGCGCAGCCTCGGGCCCGATGCCATCATCGTCTCCGTCGAGCAGGGCAAGCGGCTCGGCGGCGTCAGGGTGACGGCGGCCGTGGACGACGGCGCCTATCCCGTCCCGCCGCCCGCCGAGCCCCGCCTGCCGGATCCCGCGGCGGTCGAGGCGCCCGCGACCACCGCGGCGCCCCCGCCCGCCCACGGGGATCGCGCCGGCACGCCCGCGGCCCGCCGGCGGCGGCGGCCGGACGGCTTCGATGCCGGCGAGCTGAAGGCGGTGATCACCCACCACGGCCTGCCCTTCGAGCTCGGCGAGCGGGTGGCGGAGATCGCGACCAGCCGCAGCGGGCTCGGCCTCGTCGATGCGCTGGCCAAGGCCTTCGAGGCGCTCGTGCGCTTCCAGCCGCTGACGCTTCCGGCGAGCCGGCCGCTCTTCCTCGTCGGACCGCCCGGCGCGGGCAAGACGGTCACCGCCGCCAAGCTCGCGGCCGAAAGCCTGCTGTTCGGGCACCGCGTCAGGCTGATCACGACCGACACCTGGAAGTCCGGCGGCGTCCAGCAGCTTGAGACCTATGCCGGGCGCATGGAGCTGCCGCTCGCGGTCGCGGACGCGCCCGAGCGGCTTGCGAAACTCGCCGGAGAGGCGATCCGCGCGACGGGCCAGGCGCGCGTGGACCTGGTGCTGATCGACAGCTTCGGGGTCAATCCCTTCGACATGGACGAGCTGGGCCGGCTTGCCGGCTTTCTGAAGGCGGTGCCCGTGGATCCGCTGCTCGTGCTGCCGGCCGGCATGGACCCGATGGAGGCGGCCGACGTCGCGCGGATCTTCGCGGAGCTCGGTGCGCGCCGCCTCGTCATGACGCGGCTCGACGGCGTGCGGCGGCTGGCGGCGGTGCTGACGGCCGCGCGCGGCGGCCAGCTTGCGCTCACGGGCTGGAGCGCGAGCCCCTGGCTGGCGGATGCCATCGTGCCGCCCTCGCCCTGGCGGCTGGCGGAGCTGTTCGCCCGGATCCCGAGGACGGCCAGGCCGTCCGCCGGCTCCGGCAGGGCGGTGCGCAACGGCGAAGAGAGTCGCGAAACCCTGGTGAAGGTGAGCGGATGATGGCGGACAACGAGCGCAGACTGATCACGATCGCAAGCGGCAAGGGCGGCGTGGGCAAGACCTGGTTCGCGATCACGCTCGCGCATGCGCTCGCGCGCCGGGGGCGCCGGGTGCTGCTGTTCGACGGCGATCTGGGGCTGGCCAATGTCGACATCCAGCTGGGCCTCACCCCGGCCCATGATCTCGGCGACGTGCTGGACGGGCGCATGGCGATCCACGAGGCGGCCGCGCCCGTGCCGCTGGACGGCACGCCCTCCCCAGGCCGGCTGGACGTGCTCGCGGGCAAGTCGGGCTCCGGGCTGCTCGCCGGGCTGGAGACGGGTGCCCTGCTGGCGCTCAGACAGAGGCTGATCGATGCCGCGGGGCGCTACGACCGTGTGCTTCTCGATCTCGCGGCCGGGATCGAGCCGGGGGTGACGCTCCTCTCCCAGCACCGCGGCACGGTGCTGGTCGTGCTGACCCCCGATCCGACCTCGCTTACCGACGCCTATGCCTACATCAAGGTGCTCCACCAGCGCCGGCCGGATGCCGACATCCGCGTCGTCGTGAACATGGCGAAGAACCGCAAGGAGGGCGAGCGGACCTGGCAGGCGCTGCGCAAGGTCTGCCAGACCTTCCTGCGCCATGATCCGGAACTTGCCGGCATCATCCCGGATGACCGGCGCGTGCGCGAGGCGATCCGGATGCAGGCGCCTCTGCTCTCGCGCTTTCCCCAGAGCGAGGCGGGCGAGGCCGTCCAGGCGCTCGCCGAGACGCTGCTCGCCGCCGAACCCGCCCCGGCGTGAGGCGGCCGACCCGCGCCGGGCGGCCGCCGCCGGCGCTAGTCGTTGGCGGCGACGAGGCCGTCCCCGCCCGCGCATGAAGCCGCAGGCAGCGGAATGCGCACCGGCATCAGCCGCACGAAGGTGACGAGCGGCGCCTCGGGCGCCTGTGCGATCGCGCGCGCGAGGGCGGCCGCCCGTTCGCAGAAGTCCGGCCGCTCGAGAGCCGCCCGCGTGACGTCATTGGCGATGGCCGTGACCTCGCGATCGAGCGCCCGGGGCCCGGCGGTGCGCGCCACCGCGCGTCGGAAGCCGTCGGCCGCCGCGCGCAGCTCCGCGCGCCGGGCCTTCACCAGCGCGTTGTAGAGACCGACATGGCCGGCCTCCCGGCTGCCCCGGCAGGACAGCGCCGCCACCATGAGCTGGGTCTGGAGCACCCGCACCTGCCAGCCGTCGCGCTCCGCGCCGGTCAGACACGGGGGCGCCGCTGCTGCGCCGGCCGCCGGACCATCCGCCCCGTCGGCCGCCGCGGCCGGATGGACGCCGGCGAGCAGCGCGCACAGGGCGCCCGCGGCGAAGGCGAACCCGCCGCGCCGCCCGATGCCTCTCCGCCTCGATCCCTTCCTCATGACGCGATGATCCTAGGCCCTGCCTGCCGCCATGCCAAGCTCCCGCGCACGCCGAAGCTGTCGCAGCGGGCGTAAAGGATCGGTTGCGGCATCCGCGGGCTTTGCCGCGTCTTTTCGACAAAAGCCGCGCTCGCCGCGGGCGGACGCCTAGGGCTGGAGAATCGCGAGCCAGCGCCGCACGCGCCGTTCCTGGCGCGCGCGGTCCGTGTCCCAGCCCATGGCGGTGCTGTAGATGGCGAGCCCCGTGCGCCCGTCCGCGCGCGCGTCCAGCCGCACGACCACGACATCGGGCACCGGCTCGCCCGGCACGCTCACGCGAAAGCGCCACTGGCGGCCGTCCGGAGAGATGTCGATCAGCACGATCTCGGGCGAGCCGTCGACGAAGGCGAGCAGCCGGCGGCGCAGCTCGTCTGCGGGAAGGTCGAGCGGCTCGATCGCGATGTCGATCGTCTCCGGCGCACACAGCCCGGGCGTGCAGGCGAGCACGCCGGGCTTGTCGTCCGGCAGCGCGCGCAGATCCATCTCCGGCAGCGGGCGGCGGGGAATCCAGTCCGCGATCCGCTCGGGGCCGAGAATGAGCATCACGCCGCCGAGCAGCAGCACGGCGATGCTGAGCAGGATCGCGATCTTCAGGATGCTGCCGAGCCGGTCCATCGCCCGCCCCTCGCCTTGCCGCATGCCGCACGCCTAGGGGCAGACGCGTCGCGCCGTCAAGGCCGCCGGCGGCAGGACAGGGATCAGGCCGCGAGCAGCATCTTGGCGAGAATGTTGCGCTGGATCTCGTTCGAGCCGCCGTAGATCGTCGCGGCGCGCGAGAACAGGAAGTGCTGGATGATGCCCGGCGTGCCCTGCGGCCCGATCTCCGGCAGGTTGCGCCCCTCCTCGCCATATCCTTCCGGATAGGCGAGGGCGTAGCGGCCGAGAATGTCCATCGCGAATTCCGAGAGCGCCTGCTGCAGCTCCGTGCCGCGGACCTTGAGGATCGAGGGCTCGATGCCGCGCGCCTCGCCGCGCAGCTGCAGATCGAGGTATCTGAGCTCGGTGAACTCCAGCGCCAGCACGTCGGCCTCGAGCGCCGCGAGCCGGCGCCGCCAGGCGGGATCGGCCGACAGCGGCCTTCCCTGCGCCGTCACGGCATCGAGCAGCTTTCTCAGGCGCGCGAGCATCCGCTTCTTGGAGCCAATGTCCGCGATCGCCTGGCGTTCGTTGGCGAGCAGGAACTTGGCGATGCTCCAGCCCCTGCCCTCCTCGCCGACGCGGTTCGCCACCGGCACCCGCACATCCGAGAAGCTCACCTCGTTGACGTGGTGGAAGCCGTCGATGGTGATGATGGGGCTCACCTTGATTCCCGGCGTCTTCATGTCGACGAGCAGGAAGGTGATGCCCTGCTGCGGCTTTTCCTCGCGCGAGGTGCGCGCCAGCACGAAGATCCAGTCCGCCCAGTGGGCCATGGTGGTCCACAGCTTCGTGCCGTTGATGACGTATTCGTCGCCCTCGCGCCGGGCGCTGGTGGCGAGCGCGGCGAGATCCGAGCCCGCTCCCGGCTCCGAGAAGCCCTGGGCCCACCAGATCTCCGAGCGCAGGATGCGCGGCAGGTGGAAGGCCTTCTGCTCCTCGGTGCCGAAGGTGTAGATCACCGGGCCCACCATGTTGAGCCCGAAGGGAATCGGCCGCGGGGCGCCGGCCAGCCCCATCTCGACATGGAAGATGTACTGGCGCGCCGCGTCCCAGCCGCAGCCGCCGTACTCCTTCGGCCAATGGGGGGCGATCCAGCCCTTCTCGTAGAGGATCCGCTGCCAGCGGACGATGTCGTCCTTGCCGAGCGGCACGCCGCGCTCCATCCTGTCGCGGATGTCGGCGGGCAGCGCGGAGGCGAAAAAGCCGCGCACCTCCTCGCGAAAGGCCTCGAGCTCCGGGCCGAATTCCAGATCCATGGTTCCGCCTCCTGCGCCGCGGCCGGTGCGGCGTGCTCGCCCGCCCGAGCGGGGGACGGCGCCGCCTACAGCGAGCCGGCCAGTTGCATGGCCAGCCCCATGTTGCCCTCGATCTTGAGCTTGCCCATCATGAAGGCCATCTGCGCGTTCTGCTTGCCCTCCATGATCTCGCGGAAGTCGCTTTCGGCCACCTTGATGGTGCAGTCGGCCGGACCGTCGGTGTTGTCCACCACCGCCGGCGTCTGGGTGCCGTCGATGCGGATGACGCCCGCCTCCCCCAGGTCGAACTTCAGCACGCCGCCGATGGACGCCCCGCCCACGCGCGCGCGCACGGCCTCCGTCAGATCCTCGATCCCCATGGCTTGTGATCTCCCGTCCTGATGCATTCTTCGTCGCTGCCCGGCCGCGATCATCCGCGGCCCGTGCGAGACTAGCAGCTCCACACCCCGTGGCAAGCCCGCGCGTGCCGCCGGAAACAAGAGGCCTCCCGCGCCCCGCGCGGCGCGCCGCCGGCTGCGGCGGCCTGACCGCTTGATCGGCCTTAAGAAAGCTGAAACCATATTGGCGCCCAATCGGTGAGCGGCCGGATGCCCGGCCGGCTTCTTCGGCAAGGTCTGGCAAGGGAGGGACCGCGCGTGGCTCCCCCGCCGCAGGATGATGCGATCCGTTTCAAACCGCTCGAGATCCCGCGGGCGGAGGTGCGGGCGGCGGGCATCGGTCTGTTCGACGCCATCTTCGAGGAGTCCCTCGCGCCCATCTTCATCCTCGACCTGGATCTCGCGACTCACGCGCTGACCGTCAGCGACTGCAATCCGGCGGCCCTGCGGATCCTGGGCCTGAAGCCGCGCGACAAGCGCACGCTCGTCGGCCGCAACGTGCTGGCGCTGTTCGCGCGCGGCGGGCTGGGCGACGCGCAGGGTCTGCGCCGGGCGCTGATTCGCCACCAGGCCTTCACCGCCGAAGGGCGTCTTCAGGACGGCGACGGCCGTCCGCTGCCGTGCCGCCTCGTCTTCCGCCCCTTCGGCGGCCGCGGCACGCCGCTGCGCTACGTGCTCGTGGTGCATCCCCTGGGCGCAGATCTCGAGGCGCAGATCGAGGCGCTGACCGCGGAGCTTCTGGCGGTGCGCGCGGCACGCGAGCGCATGCTGGCGCGGCTGAGCCATGATCTGCGCACGCCGCTCAACGGCATCCTGGGCCTGTCAGAGATCCTCCAGAACGAAGCCCTCATGAAACTGGACGCGGCGCAGCGCGCCGCCTATGCGCGCGACATCCATGCCGCCGGCCGCGAGCTGCTGTTCCGCATCGAGGACATGCTGGCCGCCGCCGTCGCCGACGATCCCCAGCGCTTCGCCGTCAAGGACGAGGAGGTGCATCTGGAGGCCCTCGTGCGGCGGGTCACGAAGCGCTTCCTGCGCGCCGAAGACATGGGCCGGGTCCTGTTCGCCGTGGAGGCGGGCATCGGGCCCGTGCTGGCGGATCCCGAGCTCGTCGAAAAGATGACGGAGGCGCTCTTCGACAACGCGCTGCGCGCCGCCCCGCCGGGCACGCCCATCCGCTGCCGCATCGGCCGCAGCGGCGACGGCGGCGTCTTCCTTGCGGTGGAGGACGCGGGACCGCGCCTGGAACTGGCGGATGTCGAACGCGCGGTGGCGGCGCTCGAGGAGGAGGCGGACGTCTACAGCGCGCCCACGCGCCGGCTCACCGCCGGACTTCCCATGGCCAAGGCCTATATCGAGCTCCACGGCGGGCACATGGAGCTGGACGAACCGGAGCCGCCCGCCGGCCGCACGAAAAAGCGCGCGCGCGGACACGTCACCCGCCTCGTCTTCCCCGCCAGCCGCTACCGGGGACGGTAGGATCCGGCCCCTGCGGCGCACGCACTGATCAGCACACCATGCGCGTGGCGCCGCCATCCTAGCCCCCAGCAGCAGGCCCTTGCGCGCCACGGGCGAAATGTGGCATACGAGGTACAGCCAGCCAAGAGCGGGTTCGCCCTTTGTGAGCCCCAGCCTTCGAGGCCTTGGTTGGCTCTTTTTAATTATAATCATTCTCGGAACCCGGAATGTCGGATAAAATCGGCACCCATCCCTAAAAATCCGGTTCCTTACCCATCAAATGAACGGATGCTCAGGCCAACGACGCCTGATACAAATTCTTTTCTCAATTTTCTGGAGAAATATGTCCCTTATTCTCGTTCTCAGGCAAAGTGTTATGGAATTCTTTGATTCCCCTTTTTCATGATCGATGGCCACATCTTGCAACGTTTCCATCTGATAAAGACCATAGACGACCAAATCAGCAATCTGAATGAAGGTATCATGCTTGGAATCAACAGTGTGTAAGGCACCAATGATTCGTGTCACGCGCTCCCGACGCGGCGTTCCCCAAACAAATCCCTGCGCTCTGAAAGAGGACAAATTTCTCACGAGCTCATGCTCGACCTCGGAGTTCCGGTCCATAAAAATGAGAGCATACTCATTCAGGCTTTCAAGATACTCTTCGATCCGCTCACATAGAATCTGAAAGGCGATGTGATACGGATGACCTTTACCAATTATGTAATTATCCTTCAAGAATGCGAAGCAACATACATGTCCGTCGTACTCTGATATAAGGTCATAGACATCTTCAAAAATCTTTAAGCGTTCATCCATAGTAAGGGAGCCAAAAGGCATCTTTCCACTGACGATCGGCCGTGCATGAATTTCTGGTCGAGCATGAGTTTCCGGTATTGAGGCGCCAGATATGCTGTTAAATGTTCTGGTGACGATCTCGTCAAATCTCTGATGAACATCCGGCATTCGATCAATATCAAGAATGATGCCGCCCAGCAACAGAATAGGCTGGTCAGAGGACCGTTTTCTCCCGGTGACTCCGGCATCATCTAGGAAGATGGCCTTCATGAGTGTTTTTGCCCCCGTTAAAGAGATTGCGCCTTTCTGTGCGTGTCCCCCGAGATGTTCTCCACCGCGAAGCCCTCGCCGGCAAGCGCCGCGATGAGCTGTTCGGTATGGGCGCGGTCCTTGGTCTCGACCACGAGCTCGATCTCGGTATAGCGCACGGGGGCGGCGGCGAACGGCCGCTGGTGGACGACGTCGAGGATGTTGCCGCCGGCACGTCCGATCACCGCGGTGATGCGCGAGAGCGAGCCCGGCACGTCGGGTGTCGTGACCTTGAGCCGCGCCAGCCGGCCGTCGCGCACCATCCGCCGCAGCATGCAGGCGGTAAGCGTTCTCGGATCGATGTTGCCGCCGGTCACCACCAGCCCGACCCGCCGCCCCTCGAAGGCCCGGCGCTCGCGCCGCAGCGCGGCGAGCGGAGCGGCCCCGGCGCCCTCGACGACGATCTTCTCGACCTCGGCCAGCAGATCGATGGCGTCCTCGATCCGCCATTCCTCGACCACGAAGATGTCGTCCACCAGCGCCCGCACGATGGGCAGGGTCAGCCGCCCGGGCGCCTTGACCGCGATGCCTTCGGCCACCGTCATGGGCTTCGGCGTAATCTCGCGGCCCTCGAGTGCCGCCTTCATGGACGGATAGTTCTCGGACTGGACGCCGAAGATCCGGATGTCGGGGCGCACGCCCTTCGCCGCCACCGCGACGCCGGCCATCAGCCCGCCCCCGCCGATCGGCACGATCAGCGCATCGAGATCGGGGACGTCCTTCAGGAATTCGAGGGCGAGCGTGCCCTGGCCCGCCATTATCAGCGGATCGTCGAAGGGATGGATGAAGACGCGGCCCTCCGCCTCCAGCCGGCGGGCGTGATCGAGCGCCTCCTGGAGGGTGTCGCCGACGAGCACGACCTCCGCCCCCAGGCGCTCGGTGTTGCGGACCTTGGTAAACGGCGTCGTGCGCGGCATCACGATGGTCGCCGGGATCCCGAGCCGGGCGGCGTGGCGCGCGACGCCCTGCGCATGATTGCCGGCGGACATCGCGACCACCCCGCGCCGGCGCTCGTCGGGGCTCAGCGCAAGCAGGCGGTTGAGCGCGCCGCGCTCCTTGAACGAGGCCGTGTACTGGAAGATCTCGAGCTTCAGGAACACCTCCGCGCCGACGAGATCCGACAGCGGCCCCGAGCGGATCACCGGCGTGCGCACGAGCGCATCGCGGATGCGGTCACGGGCGGCCTCCACGTCCTCAAGCGTGATCGCGAGCCCGTCGCGGACGGCGTCATCGGCCATCTTCCCCTCCCCCTCTGCCTCTCAGGCGCCATCCCCGGCGTCGGCGAGCGCGAGCAGCAGCGCACCCTCCTCCACCTGGTCGCCCTCGCGCACCGCAAGCTTGCGGACGATGCCGGCGCGCGGGGCGCGCAAGGGATGCTCCATCTTCATCGCCTCAAGCACGAGCAGCACCGCGTCGCGCTCCACCGCCTCGCCCTCCTTCACCTTGAGCGCGAGCACCCTGCCCGGCATCGGCGCGCGCAGCTCGCCCGGGCCCTCGGCCTCCTCCTCGTCCTCCCAGCGCGCCGAATGGCGATGGAAGACGAGATGCCGGCCGTCCACGAACAGATGCAGCTCGTGGTCGCGCTCGACGGCGCGCAGACGCACCAGCCGGCCATCCAGACGCAGGAGAAGGCGGCCTTCGCCGTCCTCGCCCGCAAGCCCGATACGCACGCTTTCCTCGCCATCCCGCACGAGAAGGCCGCACTCGCCTTCATGGACAAGTTGCAGCCTGCGATCCGCACCGCCGGCCGACAGAAGCATCTCTTCGGTGGCCGGCAGATTGAGGCGGAAGCCATCTGCAAGGCCAAACGGCGAATGCGGATCCGGCCCGCCCTGCGCGGCATGCCGCCGGCGCACGTGCACCCGCCTGTGCTGGACGGCGGCGGCCGCAAGCGCCCAGTCCGTGAACGCCGGCGCCTCATCCCCGCCCTGGAGCTCGGCCTCGTGGTCCGCGACGAAGCGCGTGTCGACCCGGCCTTCGGCGAAGGCGGGATGCGAGACGACGCGGCGCAGGAACGCCCGGTTCGTCCTCACCCCCGCGATCTCGAGCGCATCGAGCGCCGCGATCAGGCGCCGCCGCGCCTCCTCCCGGTCCGCGCCATGGGCGATGAGCTTTCCGATCATCGGGTCGTAATGCGGCGTGACGGCGCCCCCCTCCTCCACACCGAAGTCCGCGCGGATGCCCGGCCGGCCCTCCGGCAGGCGCAGGTGGAAGATCCGCCCCGTCTGCGGCAGGAAGCCACGGGCCGGATCCTCGGCATAAAGCCGCAGCTCGATCGCATGCCCGGAAAGCGGCGGCGGCCAGTCCGCCGGCAGCGGCTCGCCGGCCGCAACCCGGATCTGCCAGGCGACGAGATCGAGCCCGGTCACCATCTCGGTCACCGGATGCTCGACCTGCAGGCGCGTGTTCATTTCCATGAAGTAGAAGGGGGTCCCGGCATCGAGGGGGCCGGCGGCATCGACGATGAACTCCATCGTGCCGGCGTTCACATAGCCGATCGCCTCGGCGCCGCGGACCGCCGCCTCGAGCATCCGCGCGCGCAGCTCCTCCGGCAGGCCGGGGGCCGGCGCCTCCTCGACGATCTTCTGATGGCGACGCTGGATCGAGCAGTCGCGCTCATACAGCGCCACGACGCGCCCCGTCGCATCGCCGAAGACCTGCACCTCCACATGGCGCGGGCGGGTGACGTACCGCTCGATGAGCACGCGGTCGTTGCCGAAGGCGCCCGCCGCCTCGCGCCGGGCGGCCGCCAGCGCCTCGGCGAAATCCGCCTCGCGCTCGACCAGCCGCATGCCCTTGCCGCCGCCGCCGGCGACCGCCTTGATGAGGACGGGAAAGCCGATGCGCCGCGCCTCGGCCAGAAGCGTCGCCTCGTCCTGCTCGGCACCGTGATAGCCGGGCACCACCGGCACGCCCGCCTCGGCCATCAGCCGCTTGGCGGCGTCCTTTTCGGCCATGGCGCGCATGGCCCCGGGCGGCGGCCCGATGAAGACGATGCCGGCCTCGGCACAGCTTTCCGCGAAGGCCGGGTTTTCCGAGAGGAAGCCGTAGCCCGGGTGGATCGCCTCGGCACCCGCCGCCTTCGCCGCCGCGATCAGCGCCGCGGCGTCCAGATAGGCCGCGCGGGGATCCGCGCCCGGGAGCGCCAGCGCCTCGTCGGCCTCGCGCACATGGGGGGCGTCGCGATCGGGTTCGGCATAGACCGCGACGGGCGAGACGCCGAGCGCCCGGCAGCTGCGGATCACGCGCCGGGCGATCTCCCCGCGGTTGGCGATCAGGATGCGCTCGAAAAGCGGCACGGCCTCATCCTTCCCCCTGCCTCGTCCGCGCATCGTCCTTGCGTGCCGGCGCCCAGCCGGGTCGCCGCCGGGCGAAGAAGGCGGCGATGCCCTCGCGCGCCTCGTCGCTCTCGCGCCGCTCGGCGATGATGCGCGCGGTCTCGCGCCGCAAAGCGGCATCAATGGACCGGCCCTTGACGGTGGCGATCAGCGCCTTCGTGGCGGCGAGCGCCCCGGGCGGGGCGGCAAGAAGCGCCGCCGTGATGCGCGCGGCGGCGGTGTCCAGATCCTCGACCCCGCCCACGAGCTCGTGCACCAGCCCCATGTCGTGGGCGGCAATCGCATCGAAGCGCTCGCCGGTCAGGAAATAGCGGCGGGCCGCGCTCTCGCCGATCTTCGCGATCACATAGGGGCTGATGGTGGCCGGTGTGAGCCCGAGCCGCACCTCCGTGAAGGCGAAGCGCGCATCGCGCACCGCAACCACGATGTCCGCGCAGGCCACAAGCCCCACCCCGCCGCCGACCGCGGCACCGTGAACCAGAGCGACGACCGGCTTCGGCAGGCTGTTGAGCGCATGGAGCATCTCGGAAAGCTTCTCGGCGTCGCGCCGGTTCTCCTCCGGCCCGAAGTCGGCGGCCCGGCGCATCCAGTCGAGATCCGCGCCGGCGCAGAAATTCGCCCCGCGCCCGCGCAGGATCACGACACGCACCGCCTCATCGCGCCCGAGCTCGTCGAAGGCCCGGTGGAGTGCGGCGATAAGCTCCTCGTTGAAGGCGTTGTGCACGTCCGGCCGGTTCAGCCGGACGGTGGCGACACCGTCGTCCTCGAGCCCGATTTCCAGGGTTTCAGACATGGCTTCGGCTCCCCAGCAGTGCGCGGCCCATCCCCTACATCCGGAAGACGCCGAAGCGGGTGTCGGCGACGGGCGCGTTGAGGGCGGCGGAAATCCCCATGGCCAGCACGCGGCGGGTATCCTCGGGAGCGATGATGCCGTCATCCCACAGCCGCGCGCTCGCATAATAGGGATGACCCTGGCGCTCGTACTGCTCGCGGATGGGGGCCTTGAAGGCCTCCTCCTCCTCGGCCGGCCAGTCGATCCCCTTCTTGGCCAGCGCGTCGCGGCGGATGGTGGCGAGCACGTTGGCCGCCTGCTCGCCGCCCATCACCGAGATGCGCGCGTTCGGCCACATCCACAGGAACCGCGGCCCGTAGGCGCGCCCGCACATGCCGTAGTTGCCCGCCCCGAAGGAGCCGCCGATGATCACCGTGAACTTCGGAACGTCCGCGCAGGCCACGGCGGTCACCAGCTTCGCGCCGTCCTTCGCGATGCCGCCGTGCTCGTACTTCCTGCCGACCATGAAGCCGGTGATGTTCTGCAGGAAGACGAGCGGGATCCGCCGCTGGCAGGCGAGCTCGATGAAATGCGCACCCTTCAGGGCCGACTCCGAGAACAGCACGCCGTTGTTGGCGAGGATCGCGACCGGATAGCCCCAGATCCGCGCAAAGCCCGTCACCAGCGTCGTGCCGTAGTTCTTCTTGAACTCGTCGAACTCCGAGCCGTCGACGATCCGGGCGATCACCTCGCGCACGTCATAGGGCTGGCGGGGATCGGCCGGGATGATGCCGCCGATCTCGGCCGGATCATGGAGCGGCTCGCGCGGCTCGGCGATCTCCAGCCGCCCCTGCTTGCGCCAGTTGAGCCGCGCGACGATCCGCCGCGCCATCACGAGCGCCTGGGCGTCGTCGCGGGCGAGATGGTCCACGACGCCCGAGATCCGCGCATGGACGTCGCCGCCACCGAGCTCCTCTGCCGAGACCTCCTCGCCGGTCGCCGCCTTGACCAGCGGCGGGCCGCCGAGGAAGATCGTGCCCTGGTTCTGGACGATGATGCTCTCGTCCGCCATCGCCGGCACATAGGCGCCGCCGGCGGTGCAGGAGCCCATCACCACCGCGATCTGGGGGATTCCCTTCGCCGACATCCGCGCCTGGTTGAAGAAGATGCGGCCGAAGTGGTTCTTGTCGGGGAAGACCTCGTCCTGGCGCGGAAGATTGGCCCCGCCCGAGTCCACGAGATAGATGCAGGGCAACCGGTTTTCTTCCGCGATCTCCTGGGCGCGCAGGTGCTTTTTCACCGTCATGGGATAGTAGCTGCCGCCCTTCACGGTGGCGTCGTTCGCGACGATCATGCATTCGACCCCGCTGACCCGGCCGATGCCGGTGACGATGCCGGCCGCCGGAACGTCATCCTCGTACATCCCGTAGCCGGCGAGCTGCGACAGCTCGAGGAAGGGCGCGCCGGGGTCCAGCAGCAGGTCGATGCGTTCGCGCACCAGCAGCTTGCCGCGCGCCTTGTGCCGTTCGCGCGCATGGGCCGGACCGCCCTCCGCGATCGCGGCGATCTTCTCCCTGAGGTCCGCGACGAGCGCCGCCATCGCCTCGGCATTGCGGCGGAAGCCTTCATCGCGCGGATCGATACCGGATCTGATGATCGACATGCTGCGCCCGCACCCCGTCCTGCTGCCCCGGATGCCACCGGCCTGCCGCAAGCGGCGGGCCGTGGACCGCGCCCCCGCTGATAGCCAATCGGGAAGACGGAAGAAAGGGTTTCGGCCGCGGGACGGGCCTGCGTCCCGGGAACGGGACGAACGGCACAGCGCGGGAACGGGCCGCGGCGCGGCGGGAGATTCAGCCGCCCGCGAGCAGCCGGCCGAGCTTCTCCTCGCTGATGACGCGCCGGGTGGCCCGCCGGGAGCAGTCGCCCGCAAGCTCGGAGACGATCCAGTAGCGGTGGCCGCCCGCGCCTTCCAGCCTGCGGTCGAGCCGTATCACGGCACCCGGCCGGCCGATGCTGAGCAGGGTGCCGGGCTCGAGAACCGGGTGCGCCGCGACCGCCGCGGGATTCCCGCGCTCACGCCGACGCAGCTTCTCCAGGACCGTCAGCATCGCTCCCTGCTTCGATCAGGTGAACCGGACCCCATCGGTAAATGCGGAGTTTACCATGGACGCGCCGGCTGCGGGAGTCGCCTTCTGATCGGCCCGCAGGGACTCTCACAGCGCCTTGAAAATGAACGCATGGCGGCCCGGTTAACTTTTGGGCAAGGCGCCATGGGCTAGCGTCGTGCACGCGCCGGATCGGCGCGACTCGCATCGAGCCGGCGATCGCCGGGTGAGCCAGACGGGTCGGTATCGCGACAACGCCGGAGACAGCGGGAATGGTGCAGCATCGGGCCTCGGCCATCGCAGCAGGTGACGAACTTGCCCGCGAGCGCGCCGTGCTGCGCCGCCAGCTCGCCGGCACCAACATCGACGAGAACAGCTTCCTTGCGACCGATTACCTCAATCATTTCAACGAGGTGATCATGCTGCTCGAGCTGGCGCCCGATATGCCCGAGGCGCTGGAGGAGGTGCGCGACTGGCGCCCGATCTCCTATCCGGAACATTTCCGGCGCACCGGCTTTCGCGACAAGGAGCTCGCGATCGCCGCCTACGAGCTCGCACCGCCCGAGGTGCGCGAGGCCTTCGACGCCCGCAGCCGCGAGCTCGGCGAGCGGATCCTTGAGACGCTTGCGGCCGTCGCGCCGCTCGCGGCCGATGGCGACGCCGCGGCACTGGCGGCGGAGCTTCAGCCACGGCTCGAGGAAATCCGGGCGCTGGTGTCCGCGATAAACGGCATCGTCCACTGCGGCCCCGGGGGCATCGAGGAGGTCGGGGCGGTCGCCGCGCCGGGAGCGGGCGGGGACGACGCCGGAGAAGACGCCGACAGCATCAGCCAGGCCGATATCGACGCACTCTTCGACTGACCGCCTGTCCGGCCGCCGATGGGCCGGGGGCGGATGGGTATGCGCTTTCGTCCATCCCGGTGCGGGCCGCGCAGTTGCGCCGGCCGGCGGACGGCTCAGGCGCGGGCGAGGATGCCCTTTTCTTCGAAGAGGGTCTTGAGCTCGCCGGTCTCGAACATCTCGCGCACGATGTCGCAGCCGCCGATGAACTCGCCCTTCACGTAGAGCTGCGGGATCGTCGGCCAGTTGGTGTATTCCTTGATCCCCTGGCGCAGCTCGGGATCCGGCAGCACGTCATAGGCGCGGAAGGGCACGCCCATGTGCTGCAGGATCTGCACGACGACCGCCGAAAATCCGCACTGCGGGAAGGTCGGCGTGCCCTTCATGAAGAGCACGACGTCATCGCGCCTGATCGCCTCGTCGATCCGCTGCCGCAACGCCTCGTCCATGCCGATGTCTCCTGCTTTCCCGTCGCCGGCCGCGCGGCGCCGTCCCGGCGGCCGCGGCCCGTCTTCCGACCGGATATGGGATGCCGCGCGGCCCTGTAAAGGCGCTATGCGCAGAAAGCGGCTGCGCCGGCGAGCCCCGCCTGCCTCAAGAACGCCTTGCGTGCATCCGCAGGGCGGATCTCCGCCACCGCTTTCCGTTCGCCGCGCGCGTCACACGGCGGGTTCCGGGGCGGCGGGCTTGCCGTTGCCCTGGCGCTGGGATGCGGAGTCGCGGGCACCCGCGATGTCGAAGGCGATCTTGTCGTCCTCGATGCGGATGACCACCTGGCCGCCGTCCCTGAGCCGGCCGAACAGAAGCTCGTCGGCCAGAGGCTTCTTGATCTTCTCCTGGATCAGCCGGGCGAGCGGCCGCGCACCGTAGAGCCGGTCGTAGCCGCGCTCGGCGAGCCAGCGCCTCGCCGCCTCGTCGATGGTGATCGTCACGTGCCGCTCGGCGAGCTGCAGCTCGAGCTCCAGGATGAACTTCTCGACCACCCGCTCGACGATGTCCAGCGAGAGATAGTCGAACGGGATCACGGCATCGAGGCGGTTGCGGAACTCCGGCGTGAACAGCCGCTTGATCGCCTCGTCATCCGCACCCTCGCGGGTCTCGCGTCCGAAGCCGATGGCGCTCTTCGACAGCTCGGCCGCCCCGGCATTCGTCGTCATGATCAGGATGACGTTGCGGAAGTCGATCCTCTTGCCGTTGTGGTCGGTGAGCTGGCCGGCGTCCATCACCTGCAGGAGCAGGTTGAAGAGATCCGGATGCGCCTTCTCGATCTCGTCGAGCAGCAGCACGGAATGCGGATGCTGGTCGATGGCATCCGTCAGCAGCCCGCCCTGGTCGAAGCCGACATAGCCGGGCGGCGCGCCGATCAGCCGCGAGACGGTGTGGCGCTCCATGTACTCCGACATGTCGAAGCGGATGAGCTCGACGCCCATCAGCCGCGCGAGCTGGCGGGCGACCTCCGTCTTGCCGACACCCGTCGGCCCGGAGAAGAGATAGCAGCCGATGGGCTTGTTCGGCTCGCGCAACCCCGCGCGCGCGAGCTTGATGCTCGCCGCCAGCGCCTCGATGGCCCGGTCCTGGCCGAAGACGACGCGCTTCAGATCGCTTTCGAGATTGGCGAGCACGCGCACGTCGTCCTTCGTCACCGACTTCGGCGGGATGCGCGCGATCTTCGCCACCACCGCCTCGATGTCCTTCACCCCGACGACCTTCTTGCGCCGCGACGGCGGCAGCAGCATCTGGGCCGCACCCGTCTCGTCCAGCACGTCGATGGCCTTGTCGGGCAGCTTGCGGTCGGTGATGTAGCGGGCCGACAGCTCCACCGCCGCCCGCAGCGCCTCGCGGGTGTAGCGGACCTTGTGGTGCTTCTCGAGATAGGGCTTCAGGCCCTTCATGATCTTGATCGCATCCTCGATCGACGGCTCGTTGACGTCGATCTTCTGGAAGCGCCGCAGCAGCGCCCGGTCCTTCTCGAAGTGGCTGCGGAACTCCTTGTAGGTCGTCGACCCGATGCAGCGGATCGCGCCGGAGGCCAGCGCGGGCTTCAGCAGATTGGATGCGTCCATCGCCCCGCCCGAGGTGGCGCCCGCACCGATCACGGTGTGGATCTCGTCGATGAACAGGATCGCGCCCTCGTATTCCTCGAGCTCCTGGACGACGGCTTTGAGCCGCTCCTCGAAATCGCCGCGGTAGCGCGTGCCTGCGAGCAGCGCCCCCATGTCGAGGGCGAAGATCGTGGCGTTCTTGAGCACATCGGGGACATCCCCCTCGACGATCTTGCGCGCCAGGCCCTCGGCGATCGCGGTCTTGCCGACGCCGGGATCGCCGACGAGAAGCGGATTGTTCTTGGAGCGCCGGCACAGGATCTGGATCGTGCGCTCGACCTCGAGCTGGCGGCCGATCAGCGGATCGATCCGGCCGTCGCGCGCCTTCTCGTTGAGATTGACGCAGTAGGTCTCGAGCGCGCTCTCGCCCGACTTGCTCTTCGACGACGAGCCGCCCGCGCTTCCCGGGCGCGGCCCCTCGCCCGCCTGCTCGGCTCCGCGCGCGGTGCGCCGCTCATGGTGCTGCGGCGACTTGGCGATGCCGTGGGAGATGTAGCTCACCGCATCGAGCCGCGTCATGTCCTGCTGCTGCAGGAAGTAGACGGCGTGGCTTTCGCGCTCGGAAAACAGCGCGACCAGCACGTTGGCGCCCGTGAGCTCGTCACGGCCCGAGCTCTGCACATGCAGGATCGCACGCTGGATGACGCGCTGGAAGCCGGCGGTCGGCGTCGCCTCCACGACGCCGTCCTCGACGCGGATGCTCTCCAGCTCGTTGTCCAGATAGTCCTCGAGATTGCGGCGCAGGAGGTTGCAGTCGACATTGCAGGCCTTGAGCACCGCCGATGCGTCCGGGTCGTCGATGAGCGCCAGCAGCAGATGCTCCAGCGTCGCATACTCGTGGCGGCGCCGGCTCGCCTCGGCGAGAGCCCGATGCAGCGTCTGCTCCAGATGGCTCGAAAAACTCGGCACGATTCCTGTTCCTTCCTGCCCGGTTCACGCAACAACTATGCTCAGCCTACCTCCCATCCGTAAAGATATTGTTTCCTCCGCATCTCCACAAGGGCGTTCTCAGGCCTTCTCCAGGGTGCACTGCAGCGGGTGCTGGTGCTTGCGCGCATAGTCGATCACCTGGTGGACCTTGGTCTCGGCCACCTCGTAGGGAAAGACGCCGCACACCCCCACGCCCTTGCGGTGGACGTGCAGCATCACCCGCACGGCCTCCGCGTGGTCCATCCGGAAGAAGCGCTTCAGGACATGGACCACGAACTCCATGGGCGTGTAATCGTCGTTCAGCATCAGCACCTTGTACATCGACGGCTTCTTGGTCCTGGGCTTGGGCTTGGTCAGCAGCCCCGTGACCGGCCCGCCGTCGCCTTCCTGTCCATCCTCGTCTCCGGCCGCCATCAGCGCCGGCTCGAGACCCGGCTCAACCGCCATGAGCAGCCGTTCGATCGCGGTCCTCTTCATCTCCGGCACACACGAACACCTGATCCACACCATCGCTGCAGCCGCCGCATCGGCTGCCGGTCCCGTTCTTCATCTCATGCCATAATCTTTATTAACGGCCGGATAATGGCAAGGGGGCAAACCGTGCGAAAGGGCCGGGAATCCGGCTCATTTTCTTGCGCATGCGGGCTGACGTGCGCGGAAGGCGGTCGCGGAGACGGGCGCGCGATCAAGCGGTTAGGCGGAAGGCCCCGAGGACGATGGCGACCCGCCGGCGCCACGAGCCGGCGGGAGCAAAAATCGGCTGATCGCCACCGGGATGCGACGGGCTACCACTTCGCCTGGAAGCCGACCGCCTCGAGCGCCGCCTTCAGATCCGATTCGAGGCGCGCCAGCGCCGCCTCATCCCGCCCCTCGATTCGCGCGACCAGCACCGGCTGGGTGTTGGAGGCGCGCACCAGCCACCAGCCGTCGTCCGCGATCACGCGCACGCCGTCCACATCGACCACCCTGCGCCCCTCAGCCGCCAGATGCCGCGCCAGCCGTTCCACCACGCCGCGCTTTTCCTCCTCGGGGCAGGCGAGGCGGATTTCGGGGGTGGCCGCGCTTTTCGGCAGCCCGTCGAGCAGCTCCGCGAGGCTGCGGCCCGCCGCGCCGATCGCCTCCAGCAGCCGCACGGCCGCATAGAGCGCGTCGTCGAAGCCGTAGTAGCGGTGGCGGAAGAAGATGTGGCCGCTCATCTCGCCGGCCAGCGGCGCGCCGGTTTCGGCCATCTTCGTCTTGATGAGCGAATGCCCGGTCTTCCACATCACCGGCTCGCCGCCGGCGGCCGCGATGCCGTCGAAGAGGTGCTGGCTGGCCTTGACGTCGGCGATCACGGGTGCCCCGGGCAGCTCGGCAAGCAGCGCCCGGGCGAGAATCAGCAGGATCTGGTCGCCCCAGACGACGCGGCCCTCGCCGTCCACCGCGCCGATGCGGTCGCCGTCGCCATCGAAGGCGATGCCGAGGTCGGCGCCGCGCGCGCGGACCGCACGCTTGAGATCGGCGAGATTCGCCTCCACCGTCGGATCCGGGTGGTGGTTGGGAAACCGCCCGTCGACCGCCCCGAAGAGCAGCTCGTGCCGGCCGGGCAGCCGCGCGATCAGCGCCTCGACCGCCGGCCCGGCCGCGCCGTTGCCGGTGTCCCAGACCACGTCGAGCGCCGGGATCCGGGCATCGCAGACGAGCCGGGCGACATAGGCGGACAGCACCTCGCGGCGCATCACCCGCCCCGGATTGCCGGCCTCCGGCGGGCCGGCCGCCGCCAGCTCCCCGAGCCGGGCGATGTCGGCGCCGAAAAGCGGCTTCATGCCGGCCATCATCTTGAAGCCGTTGTAGTCCGGCGGATTGTGGGAGCCGGTGACCATGATCCCGCCGGCCAGCCCCAGATGATGGACCGCGAAATAGAGCATGGGCGTGGGGCCGAGGCCGATGTCGATGACATCGCGTCCGCCCGCCCTGATGCCAGCGATGAGGGCATCGGCGAGCTCCGGCGAGCTCAGCCGGCCATCCCGGCCCACCGCCACCGGCAGGCGCGCCGGCGCCCCGACTTCCTTGAGGAACGCGGCGTAGGCGCGGCCCAGCGCCCGGGCGTCGCGCACCGTCAGCGTCTCGCCAACGATGCCGCGCACGTCGTATTCACGCAGGATCGTGGGATCGAACAGATGCCCGTCACCCGCCTGCCGTTCCGCCGCCCGTTCGGCCATGCCGTTGCGCTCCCGTCCTCGTGCTCGCGTGGTCACCGGCTTGCGACCGGATGTCGCGCCGCGCGATAGCCGCTTCACTCCTCCTCCAGCAAGACCCTTTTGGCCTCGTTGATCTGGGCGGCGAGAAAGTCGCTGCCGCCGTGGTCGGGATGGAGCTTCTGCATCAGACGGCGGTGGGCGGCGATGATCTCCTCGCGCCCCGCGCCTTCCGCAAGCCCGAGGATCCGCAGCGCCTGCTCGCGGGTCATGCCGCCGTGCCCGGGCGGCGACTCGCCCGCCGTCTCCTCGCCTTCGCCCCCCGCCCGCGCGCGCCAGCCGGGCATGCGTCTGTCGAGATAGGCCTCCAGCAGCCGCCTGCTTTCCTCGTCGCCGGCGAGATCGCGATGGAGGGCGAGGCATTCCTCCTCGTCCAGTTCCGCAAGACGCCGCCCGGCGAACCGGCCCCGGCGCACGGTGCCGTCAAGCGCGCCGGTGGCAAGGTCCAGCGTCATCTCAAGCGCGGCCGTCTCCACCCGGCTCGTCCGCCGCCTGCCGGCACCCATGCCGGCGAGCCCCCGCCGGGTGAGGCGCTGGAGGGCGGCGCGCTGCCAGAGAATGGCGAGCGCCGCCAGAAGCGCGGGAAGGCTCTGAAGGAAGCGGCCGCTGATGAGCAGCAGTCCGGCGACGAGCACGACCGCCGCAATTCCGAGCCACACGAGCGCACGGGCGAGCTTCGCCGGATCCGCGCGCTCGACAAGGAGCAGCAGCAGAACGAAGGCGAGCAGAGCGAGCAGACCCGTCAAGAACGCGGTGGCCATGGTCGCCCCTGCCTTCCCTGCCCTGCCGTGCGTGCCCTAGCTGCCGTCTGCGCGCGCGAGATGCGCGAGCAACGCCCCGGCCGGCGCCTCCCGCCGTGCCAGCGCCTGGAGCGCCCCGTCTCCCCCGGCGGCGTAGGCCGCAACCCCTTTGAGCAGCGCCGCCAGCTCATGCGGGCTTGCGGGATCGAAGGCGAGCGCGGCGCCCTTCGTGATCCGGGCGAGCTCCTCGAACACCCGGCGCGCGAAGGCGTCACCGCCCTCGTGAAACAGGAAGATGGGCACGCCCAGGATCGCCAGCTCGCCGGCGATGGCGGCAAGCTGGTCCGGGTTCTCCTCGCAGCAGTCGCCGACGTAGACCATGGCCTTGAGCCCGTCCTCGCGCGCCGTGCGCACGGCGTGGCGCAGGACGCGGGCGATCTGGGTGCGGCCGGCCCGGCAGGTGATCCCGGTCATGAGCTCGGCGAGCTTGACGGGATCGCGCACGAAACCCGTCGCCCGGCACTCGCCGAGCCCGCGGAAATAGACCAGCTTGATGGCGAGCCCTCCGAACTTCGCCGCCTCGAGGAACATGTCCGCCTGGATGGACACCGCCAGATCCCAGGTCGGCTGCCGGCTCATCGTCGCATCGAGCGCGAACAGCAGATTGGCGCGCGGGGCCGCGGCGCCTGTCGCATCCGCCGGCACCTGCCGGCTGCCGGCCCGGCTGCGGGCGGGCGCGCGGGCCTCGAGTTCGGCGAGAAAGCGTGCGACCTCCGGCCGCAGCGGTTGCGCGCCCGCCGTCCGGGTCGCGGGTGCCGCCTGATCCGTACGCCGCCTGTCGTCTTCTTTCGCCATGATCCGCGTCAGCCCGCCGCTCCGCCCGCCTGCGCTTCCTCATGTGGGTGGGGCCTGCGGATGCGCAAGGCGTCGACGAGCCGCCTCAGCTCCTCGCGCGCGGCGACATGGCTGAGCGTGAGCCGCGTGCCCGTCGCGGGGCCCTCGCCCGGCGTGAGATCCACGAGGGTCAGTCCCTTCGGGAACAGCTCGCGGTAGATCACGCGCTCGCTCAAGCCCGGCACGAAGCGGAAACCCAGCCGCCTGGAAAGCTCGCCGAGCACGCGCTCCACCCGGCGCTTGTTGCGCGCGTCGAGATTGGCGAGGCGGTTGCGCATCACGATCCAGTCGAGCTCGCGCCGGAAGGTGAGCGCGCGCTGCTTCCTCGCCTCGAAGACCATCTCGGCATAGAGACTGAGCCGTTCGATCCGGTAGCTGTCCGGATGCACGCTCGCCAGCAGGTCGAGATCGACGAAGCTGTCGTTCATCGGCGTGATCAGCGTGTCGGCATGGGCGTGCGCGAGGCGCGAAAGAAAGCAGTCGCGGCCCGGGCAGTCGATGATGATGACGTCGGCCCGCCCTTCCAGCTTCGCCAGCGCCGCCTGGAAGGCCCGGCGCTCTTCCGCCCTTGCCTCTTCGCGCGTCGCGGCATGGCTCGTCGGCACGATCTCGACCGGCGGCAGCGGCAGCCGCAGGCCCTTTTCGGTCGCGTAGCGCCGGCGATTCTCGAGATAGCGCGAGAGCGTGCGCTGGCGGTCGTCCAGATCGATCGCCGCCGTCGCAAGCCCCGTCCGCGCCAGGGCGAACAGCAGATGCACGGCGGTCGTGGACTTGCCGGTGCCGCCCTTCTCGTTCCCGAGCACCACGACATGCGGCCGATCGTCTGAATTCTGCGTCATCGCGTCCTTCACCATCGCTTCGCCCGCGCCCGCCGTCCCGTGCGGCCCGCGCCGGCCGCGGGAGCATCGCCGCTTGCCCGCACCAGCGCCTGCTATTGACGATCGCCGCCGATCCCTGCAAGCCCTTGGCCCTGCTTGCGCGGCAATGCGGCAGGGAAGGGCCCGCCGGGCATGACCATCGGCATCCGACGCGCAGCCTTCGCGGCGGCGGCGCTGCTGGTTCTGGGCGGCGTCACCGGACTCGCGCTGCATCAGGGCGATCACGCGCGCGAAAAGCGGCTGTTCGCCGAGCGCGTCTTCTACCACCGGCACCTGCGCCCGCCCGGCGATCCCAGGGAGCTCTTCACGCTTCTCGGCTACCGGGCGCGCGACGTGCCGGACAGGCGCGCGCTCGTGCCGCGGCGGATGCTCGCCGCCCTGCCGCCGGGACTCGGCGGCCTCCGGAACACGCGGCTCAAGAAGGAGCTTTTTCTTACCGCGGTGCTGCCGCTCGTCCTGCGCGCGAACGAGCTGCTCGCCGAGGACCGGCTGACGGCGGCGCGGCTGCGCGGCAAGCTGGAGGACGGGCGCCGGCTCAACGCCCATGAACGCCGCTGGCTCGAGGCGCAGGGCCGGCGCTTCGCCCTTCCCCAGGGCCTCGCCTTTCTTTCGCCGGCCTGGTTCGCCGCGCTGGAGCTGCGCCTTGACGAGGTTCCCGTCTCGCTCGCGCTGGCCCAGGCCGCGATCGAGAGCGGCTGGGGCGCGGCCCGGTTCGCGCGCGAGGGCAACGCGCTGTTCGGCCAGTGGACGTGGAAGGACAGCGAGCGCGGCATCGTGCCGCTCGAGCGCCCGAGGGGAGCGCGCTACCGGATCCGCGCCTTCGACTATCTGATCGACTCGGTGCGCGCCTACATGCTCAACCTCAACCGCAATCCGGCGTATCGGGAATTCCGGTACCGCCGCGCCGCCCTCAGGCGCGACGGGGCGGGCGAGGCGGCCGGCCTCGTTCTCGCCGGCACGCTCATCCGCTACTCCACGCGCCGCGAAGCCTATGTGGAGGAGCTGCGCAGCGTGATCCGCAGCAACCGGCTTTCCCGCTTCGAGCGCGCCGCGCTGGAACCGCCGCACGGCGCCATGCGAAACCCGCTGCGGCCCGCCATGCCGCCGGGACCGGAACAGGAAGGATGACAATGACGCCTGTCGCCGCCGAGGAGCCGATCGCATCGCAGCGCGCGATCTTCGATCTGCCCCGCGATCTCGTGTATCTGAACGCCGCCTACATGACGCCCTGGCCGAAGCGGTTTCTCGCCATCGCCGATGCGGCCGCGCGTCAGCGTCTGCACCCATGGGAGATCGGGGCCGAGGAATTCTTCGCGCCGTCGGAAGAGGTGCGGGCGCTTGCCGCCCGGCTGTTCGACGCGCCCGCGGACGCCATCGCTATCCAGCCCGCCGTCTCCTATGCGGTGGCCACCGCCGCGCGGGTGCTGCCGCTCGCGCGCGGCCAGGTGATCCTCACGCTCGCCGAGGAGTTCCCATCCAATTACTACGGCTGGGCGCGCCGCGCCCGGGAGACCGGAGCCGAACTCGTCGTCCTCGACGGGCCGGCGGATTGCGACTGGACGGCGCGGGTTCTGGAGGCGATCGAGCAGTTCGGTGAGCGGGTGGCGGTCGCGGCGCTGCCCAACGTCCACTGGGCGAGCGGAATCCGCCTCGATCTCGTGCGCATCCGCACGGCATTGGACGCGGTGGGCGCGGCCCTGTTCGTCGACGTCTCCCAGAGCCTCGGCGCCCTGCCCTTCTCCGTGCGCGCGGTGCGGCCCGATTTCGCCACCACCGTCGGCTACAAATGGCTGTTCGGCCCCTATGCGCTGGGCTTCACCTATGTCGCCGAGCGCTGGTGGGACGCCCCGCCGCTGGAGGACAACTGGATCGTGCGCGCGGGCGCGGAGGACTTCCGCCGGCTCGTGGACTATCAGGACCGCTACATGCCCGGCGCCCGGCGCTACGACATGGGCGAGCGCAGCCAGTTTCTCGCCATGCCTCTCGCGAAGGCCGCGCTCGAGCTCGTGCTGGGCTGGGGCCCGGAACGCACCGCGCGCACGCTGGCGCAGCTGTCGGAGCGGATCATCGCGCTGTTCGCGCAGGCCGGCTTCGACGCGCCGCCCGCCGAACTGCGCGCGCCGCATCTGTTCGGCCTGCGCCACGAAAGCCGCGACGTCGTCGCCGTCCACGCCGCGCTCGCCGGAGCGCGGGTGCTGACCAGCGCGCGCGGTGAGCTGCTGAGGGTCGCCCCGCATCTGTGGATCGACGAGCAGGATCTCGCGCGTCTCGCCGAGGTGCTGGCGGGGCTCTGAGGGCGGTTGCGTGCTTGCGCCCCGGCCGGTTCTGGACGCAGGATCACGTCATGCGGCCGTTCCAGTCCTTCACCTCTCTCTTCGGCGGCGGGTTCTACCCCGACCCGGCCCGGTCGGCGGCGGAGGATGCCGGCCGGAGGCACACGCCGTCCCCTCCGGCGCTGCCTTGCCGCACCCTCGTGGGGCTGCGGTGGCTCTCGATCGCGGGCCAGACGGTGGTCACGGCCTTCGTCGCCGGCTGGCTGGATGCCCGGGTGCCCGTCGATTTCGTGGGCCCGGCGATTGCGCTCAAGGCTCTGTTCAACATCGCGGTGATGCTCTCGCACCGGCGCTCGCCGATGCTCTCCGAGCGCGAGGCCGCCACGCATCTCGCCTTCGACATGCTCCAGCTTGCGACGGTGCTGTATCTGACGGGCGGCATCTGCAATCCGTTTTCGGCGCTGATGCTGGTGCCGGTCACCATCGCGGCGAGCGTGCTGGGCCGGCGCGCCATGCTCGCCTTCGTGCTGTTCGCCCTCGTGCTGCTGCTTGTGATCTCCATCGACCCCTGGCCGCTGCCCTGGCCCGATACCGAGCCCTTCATGCTGCCGGACACCTATGTGGCGGGCATCTGGCTTGCGCTGAGCAGCGCGATCGTCGTCGTGGCCTTTTACGCCAACAGCGCGACCGAGGCCGGCCGCCGGCGCATCGCCGCCCTCGATGCCGCCGCGGCGGCCCTCCAGCGGGCGCGCCAGCTCGCCGACCTCGGGGCGCTGGCGGCGGCCGCCGCCCACGAGCTCGGCACGCCGCTCGGCACCATCACGCTGACCCTCAAGGACCTTCTGGACGACACGCCGGCCGACGCCCCGCACCGGCCGGATCTGGAACTGATGCTGCGCGAGGTCGAACGCTGCCGGCACGCGCTGGAGCGGCTGCGCCAGCGGGACTTCGGCGCCGGCGCCCATCCCTTCGACCGCCAGCCGGTCGAGGCGATCCTGCGCGAGGTGGCCCGCCCCTTCGAGCAGCGTTCCCACCTCGAGCTCGCGATCGACGCCCGGCCCGTCCCGGATGCCGGGAACCTCCCCGCGCCGCGCCTTCAGCGCCGGCCGGAGCTGCTGCACGCGCTGTCCAGCTTCGTCGAGAACGCCATCGGATTTGCGCGCACGCGCGTGGATCTTGAGGCGCGGTGGTCGCCGGCCGGGCTCGAGATCATCATCGCGGACGACGGCCCCGGATTTCCCGACGACGTGCTGGGCCGCCTCGGCGAGCCCTATGTCTCCACGCGCCGGCGGGTGGCGGGAGACGAGCTTCCGGCGGGCGAGACGGGACTCGGCCTGGGGCTCGGCGTCTTCATCGCCTGTTCGCTGCTCGAGCGCACGGGCGCGCGCGTGCGGTTTGCCAACCGCCCGCAGGGCGGCGCCGTCGTGACCATCACCTGGCCGGCGGACGCCGCGATCCTGAAGGTCTGACCGGCGCGGCTTGAGATCGGCCGGCGGCCCGCCTAAACTGACGACGGAGTGCGCCGTTGCGCATCGGCCGGCATCGGAAGGGTTTGATCACGATGAATGCGTCTCCAGCCCCGCTCAAGGAGGAGCATCCCGTAAACGGGGATGAGCCGTTGAAGCTGCTCATCGTCGATGATGACGAGCTGTTCCTGCAGCAGCTCGCGCGCGCCATGGAGCGGCGCGGCTTCCAGGTCTTCACGGCGACGGATCTGGCCGGCGCGCTGACGCTGGCCGCGCGCGAGGAGCCGCAGTTCGCCGTCGTCGACCTCAAGCTCGACCGCGACAACGGCCTCGACCTCGTGCCCGAGCTGAGACGCGTGCGCGACGACATGCGCATCGTGATTCTCACCGGCTACGGCGCGATCGCCAGCGCGGTGGCGGCGATCAAGACGGGGGCGGTGGACTATCTCGCCAAGCCCGCCGATGCCGACAGCATCGAGGGCGCACTGCTCGCCCCGCCCGACGGCCTGCCGCCGCCGCCCGACAAGCCGATGACGCCGGACCGCGTGCGCTGGGAGCACATCCAGCGCATCTACGAGCAGTGCAACCGCAACGTCTCGGAGACCGCGCGCCGGCTGAACATGCACCGGCGCACGCTGCAGCGGATCCTCGCCAAGCGCGCGCCGCGCTGAGGGCGCCGGCGCCGCGCCGCGGCGCGGCCCGCCTCAGGCGGCCGGCTCGGCCGGCGGGAAGGCAAGCTCAGCCAAGGTATCCGCGCAGCGGCCGCAGGTCTCCGGGTAGCGGGCGTCGCGTCCGACCTCCTCCAGGACCCGCCAGCAGCGCGCGCATTTGCGCCCCTGCGCGCGGCGCACGACGGCGGCGATCCCGGGCACGTCGTCGAGCCGGAAGGCGTCGGCCGGCGCCGGCGCATCGGTCACCTCCAGCCCCGAGGTGATGCAGATCTCGGCGAAATCGACGGAACTGAGCAGGGCGCGGTCCTGCGGGTTTTCGACATGGAGGACCGGTGCGGCCTCTAGCGAAGCGCCGATCGCCTTCGCCCGCCGCGCCTCCTCCAGCGCGCCGGTGACCACGCGGCGGATCGTCTTCAGCCGCCGGAAGCGCTCGTCCAGCGCCTCGTCGCGCCAGGCCTTCGGGGTCTCGGGGAACTGCTCAAGATGCACGGATTCCGCCGCCTCGCCATGGCGGGCGAGCCAGGCCTCTTCCGCCGTGAACACGAGGATGGGCGCGAGCCACACGACGAGCCTGTGGAAGACGCGGTCCATCACGTCGCGCGCGGCACGCCGGCGCGGGCTCGTCGGCGGGTCGCAGTAGAGCACGTCCTTCCTGATGTCGAGGTAGAAGGCCGACAGATCCTGGACGCAGAAGTGGTAGAGCGCCTGGAAACAGGGATTGAAGTCGAAGTCCGCGATGCGCCGGCGCAGCTCGGCATCGAGCGCGCTCAGCCGGTGCAGGATCCAGCGCTCGAGCTCCGGCATCTCGGCGGGCTCGACCCGCTCGTGCTCCGCATCGAAGTCCGCCAGCGCCCCGAGAAGATAGCGCAGGGTGTTGCGGAGCTTGCGATAGGCGTCCACCTGGCCGCGCAGGATCGCATCGCCGATGCGCTGATCCTCGAAATAGTCGGTGGAGACCACCCACAGCCGCAGGATGTCCGCGCCGAACTCGTCGACGACCTTGAGCGGATCGACGACGTTGCCCAGCGACTTGGACATCTTGCGGCCCTCGGCATCCTGGGTGAAGCCGTGGGTGAGCACCGCCTCGTAGGGCGGGCGCCCGCGGGTGCCGCAGGCCTCCAGCAGACTCGACTGGAACCAGCCCCGGTGCTGGTCGGAGCCCTCGACATAGAGGCTCGCCGGCCAGACGAGCTCTTCCCGCCTCTCCAGCACGAAGGCGTGGGTCGAGCCGGAGTCGAACCAGACGTCCAGGATGTCGGTGACCGGCTCCCATCCCTCGGCGCGCTGCTCGTCGGACAGGAACCGCCGGGGATCGCCGGCAAACCAGGCGTCCGCGCCCTGCTCGCGCACCGCCGCGATGATGCGCTGGTGGACGGCCTCGTCGTTCAGGATCTCGCCCGTGTCGGGCTTCACGAAGATCGTGATGGGCACGCCCCACGCCCGCTGGCGCGAGATCACCCAGTCCGGCCGCGTCTCGACCATGGCGCGGATGCGGTTCTTCGACCGCGGCGGCACCCAGCGCACCGCGTCGATGCCCTTGAGCGCCACCTCGCGCAGGCCGCCCCTGTCCATCGAGATGAACCACTGGTCCGTGGTGCGGAAGATGAGCGGCGCCTTCGAGCGCCAGGAATGGGGATAGCTGTGGACGAGGCGGCCCTTCGCCACCAGCGCGCCCGCCTCCTCGAGCAGCGCGCAGACCTTTTCGTCCACCTTGTAGACATGCTCGCCGGCCACCAGCGGCACATGCTCGTAGTAGCGGCCGTCGGGGCCGACGGTGGCCGGCACCTCCAGCCCGAAGCGCCGGCCGAGCACGAAGTCCTCCTCGCCGTGGCCGGGCGCGGTGTGGACGAAGCCCGTGCCCTGCTCCGTCGTCACGTGCTCGCCGGGCAGCAGCGGCACGGGGAAGTCGTAGCCGCGCCCGCGCCAGGGATGGGCGCACACCACCCCCGCGAGCGCCGCGCCCGACAGCCGTTCGACGACGCCGTAGACGGTGATCCCGGCACGTGCGGCGAAATCGTCGAGAAGCGTTTCGGCCACCAGCAGCCGGCGCCCCGGGGCGATGCGGGCGCCCTCGCCCACCTCCTCGACCTCGACCAGCACATAGTCTATCTCCGGCCCGTAGGCGATCGCGCGGTTGCCGGGGATGGTCCAGGGCGTCGTGGTCCAGATCACCACCGCCGCGCCTTCCAGCGGCGGATCGGGGGTCTCCACCACCGGGAAGGCGACGTCGATCTGGGTCGATGTGTGGTCGTGGTACTCGACCTCGGCCTCGGCCAGCGCCGTCTTTTCCACCGGCGACCACAGCACAGGCCGCAGGCCCCGGTAGACGCGGCCCTCGCGCACGAACTTGAGCAGCTCCTCGACGATCGCCGCCTCCGCCTCGAAATCCATGGTGGTGTAGGGATTGTCCCAGTCGCCGAAGACGCCGAGGCGCTGGAACTGCGCCTTCTGCCGCTCGATCCAGTAGGCCGCGAACTCCCGGCACTCGCGGCGGAAGACGACGGGGTCCACCTCGTCCTTGTCGCGTCCCGCCTTGCGGTACTGCTCCTCGATCTTCCACTCGATCGGCAGGCCGTGGCAGTCCCAGCCCGGCACGTAGGGTGCGTCGTGGCCCGTCATCTGATGGGCGCGGACGATGACATCCTTCAGGATCTTGTTCATCGCATGGCCGATGTGGATGTCGCCGTTCGCATAGGGCGGGCCGTCGTGGAGCACGAACTTCGGCCGGCCGCGCGCGGCCTCGCGCAGGCGCCGGTAGATGTTCTGCCGCTGCCAGCGCGCCAGCCACTCCGGCTCGCGCTGCGGCAGCTTTGCGCGCATGGGAAACTCGGTCCGCGGCAGAAACACGCTCGCGCGGTAATCGGGCCCGCCGCCCTTGCCGCTGCCGTTCTCGCTCGTCATCACGAATGCCTTTCTCGCTCGTCATCGGCCCGGCGGGCGGGGCGCTCCGGTCGCGGGCATCGCCCGCGTCCGCCCGGCCCGCAGCATGGGGTGAAGGAAACCGCAGGAGGCGTGCCGACCGGTCACGCCGTTCGTCCCGGCACTCCCGCCTGCGTCACGGGAGCGCCGGGTCCGTAATTCGGCCATCGGGTCGCCGGCAGGATGCGGTCCGCATGATCGTGCTCACCCGTCACATATGAGACGGCTCCTTGCCGCCGGCTTTAGCGGACAACCCCCGGCCGGCGCAAGCCGCCGGCCGCGCCGGGCCGGGCCTCCTCAGGCCGGCAGCGGGCCCGCATGCTCAACAAGCGCGACGGGCGGCGAGGGGTGTTCGGCCAGATAGCGCTCGAGCGTCGGCATGGGCAGGTGGTCGCGGGCGTTCTCGGGATCCGCCAGCAGCGCGCGGGCGGCCTCGCAATCCGCCGCGATCCGCGCTTTCAGCGCCTCGACGGAGTCGAACTTGCGCTCCGGGCGCACGAAGCCGACGAATTCAACCATCACGTGCCGGCCGTAGAGGTCGCCGGCGAAGTCGAAAAGGAACACCTCGAGCCGCTCCACGAGGCCCGAGAAGGTGGGCCGCAGGCCGAAGTTGGCGACGCCCTCGAGCAAACGCCGGGGCCCCGCGCCGTCCTCCAGCAGCACCCGCACGGCGTAGACGCCGTGGCGCGGGCGCAGCGCGTCCCGCGCGAGGCGGATGTTGGCGGTCGGAAAGCCGATCTCGCGCCCGCGGCGGTCGCCGCCGACGACCCGGCCCGAGACCGTCCACCAGTGGCCCAGCAGCGCGGCGGCGCGGCGCGCCCGGCCGTCGCGCAGCGCCTGGCGCACGAGGCTGGAGGAATAGATCTCGCCGGCCGCCCCCTCGATGCCGAAGCGCACGGGCGGCACGACGGTGACCCCGAAACCCTCCATCCCTCCCTGCCAGGCGAGCGTCGCGGCCGAGCCGCCGCGGCCGCGGCCGAAGCGATAGTCGAAGCCGACGACGACATGCAGCGCCTGAAGCGCCTGCTTCAGATAGCGCAGCACGAAGGCCCAGTGGTCGGTGGCGGCGAGCCGCGCATTAAAGCGCAGCACGGCGAGCAGATCGACGCCGAAGCCCTCCATCAGCCGCAGCCGGTCGCGGAAAGGCGTCAGCCGGAAGGGTGCCGCATCAGGCGCGAAGAAGGCGCGCGGGTGCGGCTCCGTCACCAGCACGGCGAGGGCCGTGCCCATGGCCCGCGCCAGCCGCCCGGCCTCGCCCACCACCACCTGGTGGCCGCGATGGAAGCCGTCGAAATTACCGAGCGCCACCACCGCACCCCGCAGGCGGGGATCGAGCGGCCCGCGATCGCGCCAGAGCTTCACTGCCCAGTCCCTTTGACGACGGACGCTGCCGGCGGACGGGTCACGCGCCCGCCCCGCACCAGCCGGCGCGGACTATATGGGCGGCCCCGGCCGCCCGCAACCGCGCGAAGATGCGGGCCGCGGCTCCGGCCTCTAGTCCCCGCCGCCGTCGGACAGCCGGCGCCGGGCGAGATCCACCAGCGCGGTCAGACGCGCGGGCACCTCCTCCTCTAGGCTGTCGGCGTCGGCCGCCAGATACGTGGGAAGCTGGGCGCGCACCCGGGCCACCATCACCCGCACATGGGCGTGGCGCCGCACGGCGAAGGCCACCGAGCGCATCTCCATGACGTTCGCCCGTCCCTGGGCGTAGCGCCACAGCAGATCGTCCCCCGGTGCGATGTAGAAGCGCCAGATGCTCGCATCGTTCCGCATGGCGTCCCCCGATGATGCGGGCGGTCATTTCCGCTGGCCGCCCATTCTTGTTCCGGTCGACACGACTCGCACGCCCGTCAACGCCGCGAAGCCGCGGATTGTTCCCCCGGCGCGCCGCCTATCGCGGCTTCCGTTCGCGTCCCGATCCCCTTGAAGGAGGCGGGTGCGCCACCCATATGCCTTCGCGCTCAGGGTGATGTGGTCCGGTCAGGGAGGACGCCATGAGACGCCGCTTGCTGGACGGAATCGAACGCGAAATTCCGCATCTGCGTCGCTACGCCCGGGCGCTCACCCGGGATCCGGACGATGCCGACGACCTCGTCCAGGACACGCTTGAGCGCGCGATCGCCCGGCTCGACCAGTTCCAGCCGGGGACGGATCTCAGATCCTGGATGTTCACGATCATGCACAACCTCTTCATCGACGGCTGCCGCCGCGCGCGCCGCCGTGGTGAGAGCGTGGAGATCGAGGACTGGATGGCCAACGCCTCCGCCGAGCCGTCCCAGCTCGATGCGGTGACCGTGCGCGAGGTGATCGAGAAGATGGATCACCTGAGCCCCCACGAGCGCGAGGTGCTCGAAAAGGTCGCCATCGACGGCATGAAATACGAGGAGGCGGCTGCCGAGCTCGGGGTCGCGGTCGGCACCGTCAAGAGCCGGCTGTTCCGTGCGCGCGAGAGCCTGAAGCGCCTCGGCATCGCCGCCTGAGGCCGGTTGGGGACGGCGGGCCGAGTCAGAGCGGCACCGGCGCGCGCAGGGGCACGACGCGGGCGCGCGGCGGCGCCTGTTCGGTCGTCCGCCGCAGCACGAAGCTCATGCCGGCGGCCTCGTCGCTCCTCGTCGTCTCGATCGCCATGTCGCCGAATTTTTCGGCGGCCGCGGCAAGAAAGCCCTCCGCAACCCCGGCGGCATGCCCCTTCGCGAAGGCGAGGCGGATGACCACCCGCTCGCCTTCGCGCAATACGGCGACGCCCGGCACCCGGCCGTCATCCAGCCAGATCCCGAGCTTGAGCGCGAGCCGTGCCGGCAGCTGCGCAAGGAAGGAGAAACCGTCGCGCGGCACGAGGACGAGCTCGGGAAAGCGACGCTCCAGCAAGCGGAAGAGATGACGGCCGTACCGGCGCGCAAGCTGCCCCGGCTGCTCGCCGGACAGCCGCGCCGCGGTGTCGATCAGCTGATCGAACGTCGCGGCCGGATAGTCGCCCGTCCACAGGAAGACCGTGCCGCCGAGCGCCGCCGAGACGTCCTCCGCGAGGCGCCAGGAATGCTGCTCCTCGAGGAAGGTCAGAAACTCGTCCAGAAACAGACCCTTCATCGTCTCCGTCCTTTGCGCCTCGGCGATGCGCCGTCGCCGCACCGGGGACCGCACTCTCCGCCGGCCCGGCAGCCGCATGCCGCCCTGGAGCCCAGCCGAACCCGGAGGCGGGGCTGCAGAAACCATGCCAGCACGCGCCGTTGGTGCGCACTTCAAAAACCTCCGGAATTTCAGGCCGTTGCGGCCTCAGCGCCCATTTCTTGCCCGGCCCCGGGCGGCGCCGTTTTGCAAATTGCGAGAAATGGGGCCCTGCCCGGCTTTTCACTTCGCAAAACGGTCCGTGCGTCCTGCAAGGGGACGCAGGATCCCGCCGCCGCGGAGAATCCATGCGGGGCCCGCAATGCCGGCCCGTAGTGATCCGCCGCTCGCTCCGGCTATCAGTCCTTGTAGATGGCGGTATGCGGCTCGGGATCCGCGCTGGTGAGCCAGCCGCGGTACATGCCCTCGGTGTTGAAGCTGAAGGCGATGGCGCCGTCGCGCCCCAGTGCGATGACGCCGCCCGAGCCGCCGAGGTTCTTCAGCCTGTTCTGGATCACCTCGTCCGCGGCCCGTTGCAGCGGCAGCTTGCGGTGCTCGACCAGCGCGCAGACCTCGCGCGCGATGGTCAGCCGGATGAAGTATTCGCCCTGCCCCGTCCCCGAGACCGCGCAGCTTGCGTTGCTCGCATAGGTGCCGGCGCCGATGATCGGGGAATCCCCGATCCGCCCCCAGGCCTTGTTGGTGAGCCCGCCGGTGGAGGTGCCGGCGGCGAGATTGCCGTCCTTGTCGAGCGCGACCGCCCCGACGGTGCCGTATTTGTGCTCGGCGTCGTGGTCCAGCAGCAGCCCCGCGCCCTTCTTCTCCTCCTGCACGCGCATGAGCTGCTGCCAGCGCCGCTCGGTCCAGAAATAGGTCGCGGGCACGAGTTCGGCGCCGACTTCGCGCGCGAACGCCTCGGCCCCGTCGCCGGCGAGCAGGACATGGGGCGAGCGCTCCATCACGAGCCGGGCGAGCCGGATCGGGTTCTTGACATGGGTCACCGCCGCGACGGCCCCGGCGTTCAGCGTCCGCCCGTCCATGATCGAGGCGTCGAGCTCGTTGCGGCCGTCGGCGGTGAACACGGCGCCCTTGCCGGCGTTGAACAGCGGGCTGTCCTCCATCACGACGATGGCGGCCTCGACCGCATCGAGCGCGCTGCCGCCCGCGGCCAGCACATTGCGCCCCGCCTCCAGCGCCTCGGCGAGCTTGGCGCGGTAGGCCCGCTCGCGCTCGGCCGTCATGGACTGGCGGGTGATCGTCCCGGCCCCGCCATGAATCGCGATCGCGTACCGCATGCCGCCATCCTCCGCCCGGGCCGTCCGCACGCCGAGCGCCGCCGCCAGCGCGAGCCCGCACAGCGCCGCATTCCGGATCCGCACCCCGATGCCTGCAGCCATCGTCGCCTCCTCCCTTCGCAACCGCCCGGCGCCTTTCTTCCACCGGACAGATTGGCAGAGCCCTTAAGGAATGCGCAATGCCCTCGCGCTAAACTTTCCGCAGGAAGGGCGGGCGATTCGGCCCGCCGCGCGAAAGGGGACGCGAGGGCGCGCGGCGATGAAGACGATCAGCGTGCCGGAGCGGGCGGTGGTCTACCGCGAGGGCGACGAGCCCGATGCCGTCTACGTCATCGAGGACGGCAAGATCGAGGTGTTGCGCAAGGGCGCGGCCGGACCGGTGCGGCTTGCCGTGCTGGGCCGCGGCGAGATCTTCGGGGAGACCGGCGTGATCATGGGCGAGCGCCGGTCGACCACCATGCGCGCGCTGGAGCCCTGCCGGCTGCTGCGGGTCGAGCGGGCCGAGTTCATCGAGGTGTTCAGCCGCGACAATCCGCTGGGCCTGCCGCTGCTGCGGATGCTCTGCCGGCGGCTCGCCGAGACCAACCAGCAACTCGTCGACGGCCGGCGCCGGCGCATGGAGAAGGCCCGCCTTGCCGACATCGGCACGCTGCGGCTGCAGCCGGCGAGCGAGGCGGTCCGGCGCCAGATGGGCGAGAAGGGCGTCGTCATCCGCCATCTGCCGTTTACCGTCGGCGCGCGGGCGGCCGGCAGCCAGACGCCCAATCTGTCCGCGTCCGCGCTTTTTCTCGAGACGGACCGCGCCGGCGATCTCTCGCCCAATCACTTTGCAATCGAGCGCCGCGACGGCTATCTGATCCTGCGCGATCTCGGCAGCCGGCTCGGCACCATCGTCGATGGCCGGCATCTCTCGCGTTTCGGGCATGAGGCCACCGCGGTGCTCCATTTCGGCCCCAACGAGATCGTCGCCGGCGCGACGGATTCGCCCTTCCGCTTTCATCTCATAGTCGAGCATCGCCCGGATGCGTGACGGCCGCCCCCACGGCCCCGGGCTTCAAGGGGGGGGCGGACGGCCTGCGATTCCGGAGGAAAATGCGCCCGCGGAGCGGCGCGAAATTTTCTCTTGCATCGGCGGGGCGATTGATGCATGGGGCGCTCCACACGCGCCCCAGGACCTCCTGAGCCACTCAGCCATGGACGCGTGCTTTCTTTGTTGGTTGGGCCGGCGGGCCGCCCGCGGACGCCGGCGCTGATTGATGAAGGGAGGCATCCCATGGCTTACGTCAGGGGCGTCACGCATCCCCTCTTCTGGGCCGACGGCACGCCGCGCCGGATCGAGCCGCGCACCCACTGGCGCTGGCGCTTCATCGCCTTCGACATGATCAGTCCGTTCGCCTGATACCGGCTCCCGATCGACGGAGCCGGCCGCCCGCGCCGCCCGGTCCCGGCGCCGCGGGCGTCATCGCCGCATGCCGGGCGCCCTTCCGGCATCCAGACGAGACCGCGAGGCGGGACCCTCGCCGAGGCGAACAGGACCAGGACGCGATGAACCGAGCGCGCATCGAAGCCCTTCCCATCTTTTCCCCGCCTGCCGCGGCGCCGGCGCCGTCGGCCGAGGCGCCGCTGTGCCGGAGCCCGGCCGAGGCGGTTGCGCTGTTCGGGGCGGACGGGCCCATCGAGGTGATCTATCCCGACCGCCTGCGCCGGGCGGCACGCCTGTTTCTGGGGCGTTTTCCAGGACGCGTGCTCTATGCGGTGAAGGCGAACCCGCATCCGGTGGTGCTGCGGGTTCTTCACGAGGCGGGCGTCGACTCCTTCGACGTCGCCTCGATCGCCGAGATCGATCTCGTGCGTGCGCATGCGCCGGCGGCCCGGCTCTATTTCATGCATCCCGTAAAATCCCGGGCCGCGATCCGCCACGCCCTGCTCGCCGGGGTGCGCGACTTCGCCTTCGACTGCGCGGCCGAGCTCGACAAGATCGTCGAGGAGGCCGGCGGGCTCGCCCTCGATCTTCACCTGCGCATCGCGCTGCCGGCCACCGGCGCGGCGCTCGAGTTCACCGGCAAGTTCGGTGCGGACCGCGAGCAGGCGGTGCGGCTGCTCCGGCGTGCGCGGCCGCTTGCGCGCCGCCTCGGCATCGCCTTCCACGTCGGCTCCCAGTGCGAGAACCCGCTGGCCTTCGCGGATGCCATGCGGTTTGCGGCCTCGCTCGCCGACGAGGCGGGGGTCGGGATCGACTCGCTCGATGTCGGCGGCGGCTTTCCGGCGCCCTATCCGGACCGCAGCCCGCGGCCGCTGCGCCACTATCTCGCGACGATCCGGCAGGCGGCCCGCCGCCTCGGCCTGGACGGGCTCGACCTGCTGTGCGAGCCGGGCCGCGCGATGGTGGCGGAGGCCGGGTCCGTCCTGGCGCGCGTGGACCTGCGCAAGGGGGACGCCCTCTACCTCAACGACGGCGGCTTCGGCGCGCTCTATGACGCCGCCGCGCTCGGCTGGCGCTACCCGGTGCGGCGGATCTGGCGCGCCGGCGCGGGCGCGCCGGACGAGGCGGGCGAGGCGCCGCTTGCGCCGTTCCGCTTCTTCGGCCCCACCTGCGACAGCATGGACCGGATGGAGGGCCCCTTCTTCCTGCCCGAGGACATGGATGAGGGCGACTGGATCGAAATCGCCAATCTCGGCGCCTATGGCGCGGCGATGCGCACCCGCTTCAACGGCTTCGGCGCGGGACGCACCGTGCTGATCCGCGCCCGCGCCGGCCGCGGCCAGATGGCCGAGGCGCGCCGCAGCCGCCCGCGCGCGGGCGAGGGTGCGGGTGCGGCCTTCCGCCTGCCCGTTTCGGCTTGATCGCACGAAGGATGGACAAGGGAGAACAGGACATGACGGCGAGCGACGTGAAAGCGAAGGAGGACCGCAGCCGTCCCAACGAGAAGGCGGCGCTTCTTCAGACCCCTATCGAGCACATCGACATCACGGCCTTCGACGCCCGGCCGCTGATCGAGGCCTGGCGGAAGATGTCGTTCTCCTCGCGCGATGCCGCGCGCGCGGCGGAGATCTTCAACCGCATGCTGGCCGATCCGGAGTGCGCCGTCATCCTGACCCTCGCCGGCTCGACCTCGGCGGGCGGCTGCATGCACGTCTACCGGGATCTCGTGGAATACGGCATGGTGGACGCCATCGTCGCGACCGGCGCCTCCATCGTCGACATGGACTTCTTCGAGGCATTGGGATTCAAGCACTACCAGGGCCGGCCCGACGTCGACGACCGGCGGCTCCGGGACCTCTACATCGACCGCATCTACGACACCTACATCGACGAGGAGGAGCTGCAGGTCTGCGACCTCACCATCAAGGAGATCGCCGATTCGCTGCCGCCGCGCCCCTATTCCTCGCGCGCCTTCATCGCCGAGATGGGCCGCTGGCTGACGAAGCACGCAAAGAAGCCCGGCAGCCTGGTGGAGACCGCCTTCCGCAAGGGCGTGCCGATCTTCTGCCCGGCCTTCACGGATTCCTCCGCCGGCTTCGGCCTCGTCAAGCACCAGGCCGAGCGCATCAGGGCGGGCGAGCCGTATCTTACCATCGATTCCATCGCCGATTTCCGCGAACTCACCGAGATCAAGATCCGCGCGGGGACCACGGGGCTGTTCATGGTCGGCGGCGGCGTGCCCAAGAACTTCGCGCAGGACACGGTCGTCTGCGCCGAGATCCTGGGCGAGGAGGTGGACATGCACAAATACGCCGTCCAGATCACGGTGGCCGACGTGCGCGACGGCGCCTGCTCGTCCTCGACCCTCAAGGAGGCCTGCTCCTGGGGCAAGGTGGATACGGTCTTCGAGCAGATGGTCTATGCCGAGGCGACGACGGTGGTGCCGCTGATCGCCTCCGACGCCTGGCATCGCGGCCACTGGCGCAACCGCCGGGCGCGCCGCTTCGCCGATCTCTTCGCCGCTGCCGAGGAAGCCCGGTGATGGCGAGGGAGAAGACCCCGGCACCGCGGCGCGGGACGCCGGCGCCGCTGCGCTTCCTGCCCCAGGCCGAAGGCTTTCTCGGGCTCGAGCCCGAGGCGGGCCCGCCTGTTCAGGATGCGCGCGTCATCGTCATCCCCTTCGGGCTGGAGGCGACGGTCTCCTACGAGGGCGGCACCGCGCGCGGGCCCGAGGCGATGCTGGCGGCAAGCCAGGAGGTCGAGCTCTTCGACGAGGAGTTCTGGTGCGAGCCGGTGGCGCGCTTCGGCGTGCGCACGCTCAAGCCCGTGCGGATCGCCTGGCCCGTGGAGCGCGCGCTGGACCAGCTCGCCGGGATCGTCGAGGCGGTGGTCACGGACGGGCGCTTTCCCTTCGTCTTCGGTGGCGAGCACAGCCTCACCCCGGGCGCGATCCGGCCGCTCGCGGAGCGCCACCCGGATCTCGTGCTGCTCCACTTCGACGCCCATGCCGACCTGCGCGACGGCTACGACGGCGAGCACTACTCCCATGCCGCCGCCATTCGCCGCTGCCTCGACGACGAGCGGCTCTCGGTCGTCTCGGTCGGCATCCGCAACATCTCGGCCGAAGAGATCCCCTTCCTCGAGGCCAACCGCCACCGCATCCACATCCACTGGGCGGTGGACAAGGCGGCGTGGGATCTCGACGCCATCGTGGCGCCGCTCGCGGGCCGGCCCGTCTATGTCACCTTCGATCTCGACGGATTCGACGCCTCCCTCATGCCGGCCACCGGGACCCCCGAGCCGGGCGGCCTGTTCTGGGACGAGGCGCTCGCCGTGCTGCGGCGGGCGGCGGCGGTCGCGCGCATCGTGGGGGCCGACATCACCGAGCTTGCGCCGCGCGCCGGCCTGCACGCGGCCGACTTCCTCGCCGCCAAGCTCGCCTACAAGATCATGAGCTACGCCATGCTCGGCGCGCCGCCGGCCGACGCCGCCCTGCACCGCTCGGGCGCCGGTAATCGGTGATCGGTGATCGGTGATTGGTGATCGGTAATCAACGGGCGGTCATCGGTGATCGGGGTAGACGCTCGCACTCCTTCTTCGTCACCCGCCGGCTCGACCGGCGGGTCCATTCCCTTCCCTCGTCACCCGCCGACTTGATCGGCGGGTCCATACCTCCCCTCGTCACCCGCCGACTTGATCGGCGGGTCCAGCCGCAGGCGGGGCCATCGCCCGGCGCGCGTGACGGCGTCACCTCCTGATGGGTTCGCCGATCGAAGTCGGCGAACGACGCGTTCAGGAAAGTGTCGCCCGCCGTTGCGCGCCCCCTCAATGCGTCACCCGCGGGCTCGACCGGCGGGTCCATACCTCCCCTCGTCACCCGCCGACTTGATCGGCGGGTCCAGCGGGAAGCCGAGCAGCCTCGAGAGCCGGGATCGTCCCCAGTGGCGGCTGGATTCGCCGCTTTCGCGGCGAATGACGAAAGAGGAGAGCGTCAGCCGCCGCCACCTTCTCTTCGTCACCCGCCGGCTCGACCGGCGGGTCCATACCTCCCCTCGTCACCCGCCGGCTCGACCGGCGGGTCCAGCCGCAGGCGGGGCCATCGCCCGGCGCGCGTGACGGCGTCACCTCCTGATGGGTTCGCCGATCAAGTCGGCGAACGACGCGTTCAGGAAAGTGTCGCCCGCCGTTGCGCGCCCCCCAATCGTCAACCGCCGGCGCGACCGGCGGGTCCGGCGGAAGGCGGGGACAGCCGTGCGCGCCGGGCCTGCCGTCACCGCCTCATGGATTCACCGGTCGAGCCGGCGAATGACGCGAGAGGGGAACGTCACCACCGGCTTGTCTCCCCTTTCTGACGACCGATGACTGATGACTCGATGACCGATGACCGAAAACCGATCACCGGCCGTCGTCCTGCGGCCCGTCCCTGCGCTCGGCCGGCGGCAGCTTCGCCTTGCCGCCCTCGAAGGGCTTGCGCAGGATCCCCGGCAGGATCAGCGTCATGGGGCTGACGGAGACCTCCGGCGCGTCGATGCGTCCGCTCAGGTCGTAGCGCACGGCGAACAGGCCGCCGCCGCTGCCGCCCGAGAACAGCCCGCCGATGATGGGAATCTTCCCGAGCAGCGAGTTCAGCGCGTAGGCCGGCACCATCAGGCCGTTGATCGCCAACCGGCCGTTCTCGCGGTCGACCTGGCCGGCGAAGGTCAGCCCCAGGCGGTCGCCGCGCGCGCGGCCGTTGTCGATGTCGATGATCGGGCCGTCGACGCGGAAGGGGATCTCGACGAGATCGAAGGCGAGGCCCTTCTCGCCCACATAGGCGTCGAGCCCGCTTTCCTTGCCCTTCTCCACCGCCGCCACCAGCGCCGAGCGCTTGACGATCGTCACGTTCTCGATCCGCGCGAGCCCCTCCATCTCGAGCCGGCGCTGGGCGGCCGGCGAGACGGTCGCACGCACCGTGAGCCTGCCGCCTTCGGCATTCTCGAACAGCCCGAGCCCGAGCGCGAAGCGGCCCGCGTCCTCGGCGCTGATGAACAGGCGCCGGCAGCCGCACTCCGTGTCGAAGGAGAGCGAGCCGGCGAGCGGATGGCCGTGATCGTCGCCGAGCGTCAGATCCAGCGCGGCAAGCCCGCGCGTACCGAAGGCGCCCTTCGCCGCGAGCGCGGCGAAGGTGACGCCGTTGCGCGCCAGCACCTCGTCGATGCGGGCGGCAAGATCGAAGGCCGTTCCCTCGCCGTTGCCCGGCAGCCGGCCCGATGCGAACTGCGTGAGCGCCGCCCGGGCGTCGAGCCGCGCGCCGGTGACCGTCAGCACCGGCCGGTCCTTCTCGCGCGCGAGCGTGACCGCAAGCGCCGTCTCGCCAAGCCTGAGGGGATCGAGGGTGAGCGCGTCGATCACGATCGCGCCGTCCCGCTCATGCCAGCGCATGCCGCCCGCGATCCGGTCGGACCCGCTCTCGTAGCGCAGATCGCTGAGCGCCCATCCGCTGCGGCCGCCCCCCGCGCGCGCGCCGATCCGCAGGGCGAGCCGGGCGGGCCTGCCTGCCGGCTTGGCGTAGCCGAACCAGGCGAGATCGATGGCCGCCGGCCCGAGATCGAAGGAGAAGGCCCCATCATCCACGGCAAAGCCGCGCCCGCGGATCGTCCCCTCCCAGCCCGCGTCGCCCGAAAGCCCGAGCGGGTCGGGATCGAGCCAGGTCGCCTCGGCGAAGTCGAGGCGCCCGTCGGCCAGCCGGAACAGGCTCGATGGCGCGCCGGCGGCCGGCTTGAAATCCTCGTGCCAGTCCAGCCGGGCGGTGACGCCCGGCGCCGCCACGGGGCCCGAGACCCGCATCCCGTTCCCGTCCACCGTGACATCGAGCGCCGGACTGTCGAGCGCCGCGATCCCCAGCACGCCGAAGGGCGCGAGCCGGAAGTCCTCGACCCGCCCCGTGACCGCAAAGCCGACGTCGGCCAGCGTCACGGTCTTCACGAGGGGGATCGTGAGCGCGGCACGGGCGCTGGCGCCGCCCGCGACGCGGGCGGGATCGAGGCCGAAGCGCGAGGGAAAGCCCAGCGGCTCCTCGTCCAGCGTCGCGAGCAGGTCTGGCAGCGGACCGGCGAGCTTGAGCGCGATCTCCGCCCGGGCCGCGTGCGGGCGCCCGATCTCCTCCAGCACGACGCGGCTGCCCGCGGCGTCCTGCGCGCCGATCCGGCCCTGCTCCAGATCCAGCACCAGCCGCTCGAGCGTCAGCCGGCCGCGGCCCGCGGCCCGCTCGAGCGGCGGCAGGGCCCCCAGATAATGCACCTCGAGATCGGCGAATCCGAATGCGAGCGTGAAGGCGTCCGCCGGCAGCTCGCCGGTCTCGAAGGCCTCGCCGGGGAGCCGGAAGGCGAGCTCCGCGTCGCGCACCGTTCCGCGAGCGATGTGGTCCGCGATCCAGCGGCGCGCGCCGCGCGCCGGCCCGTCCGGCCAGTAGCGCACGAGGTCGGCGATCGACAGCGCCTCGAAGCCCCCGCGCAGCGTCAGCACGGGCGGCCTGCCTGCGGCCGGCAGTGTGAGCGCGCCCGAGAGCACGAGCCCCGCCCCGTTCAGCCCGAGGCGGAAATCCTCGAGCCGCAGCACGTCCCGCCCGGCGTCGAGAACGGCCGTGAAGGCGAGCCCGTCGACGGGAACGGCTTCGGGGTAGAAGGGATCGAGCTGGAACGTCCCGGCGGCAAAAGAGGCGCGAAGGCGGGCATCCGCGAGCCGCCGGTCGGCAGCCAGCGCCACGCTCGCGTCCAGATCGACCGGCATCGCAACCCCGGCCAGCGCGGCCAGCGACGGGACGGCGTCCGCCAGCCGGTCGGGCCGCAGTCCCTCAAGCGCGAACCGCAGCCGGCGGCTGCCGTCGGCGGCGGCGATGCTGTCGATCTCCAATGCGGAGAAGGGACCGTTCCCGGCGGGAATGGCGCCCGCGATGGTGAGCGTCCGCTCCGAGCGCGTCGCCGCATAGACGAGGCGGGCCTGCGGCAGATGCCAGATAAGACCGCGCTCGTCCTCGACCAGCGTGAGATCGACGAGCGGCAGGCTCAGTCGGTCGACGCCCGCGAATGCGGCACCCTCGTCATCGAGTGCGGCGAGCGCGGCCACCGTCTCGGTGATCCGCGCCATCGTGCCGCCCAGCCCGGCCGCCTCTTCATTGACGCCGGCCAGGAGGACCTCGCCGATCCGCTCCCCAAGCCGCGCGGCCGACCAGTGCCAGACGAGATCGACCCGTTCGGTTGCGACGGCCCGCGGCCGGATGCGGCCGTTGATGAGCGGCCAGAATGCAAGCTCGAGCTCGCAGGCCGGAACCGTCAGCAGGAAGCGCCCGCGCCGCTCGCGCACCTCGAGATCCTCAAGCGCGAGCCGCAGGCTGCCCGCCAGCGGATCGAGTCGCAGCTTCAGCGCCGCCACGCTCGCCCGCCAGGAATCCTGGTCCGGTGCGATCCGCGCCACCAGGCGGGCCGTGACCGCTGCGGGCGGCTCCCAGGGCGCAACGGACAGGCGCACCACCAGCGCAAAGACCGCAAGCGCCGCAAGAGCAGCCGCCCACAGCAGGATGCGCAGCACCCGCCGGGCGATCCGGCCGCGCGTTGTCTCCGCCTTCGTCTCCGCTTTCGTCACCGTGATCGCCGCCGCATCCGCCCTGCGACCCGTCCGCGCCCCGATCTTGCGCTTGACAGCTCCACCGCCGCCCCGCTTGCTTCACCCGGCAGGCCCCGCATGGAACACGAGGTGACCGATGTCCGGCCCCGCGATCCCGCAACCGGCCGCCCGGCCCTTCGACGAGGCGGCCGCCCGGCACGCCCTCGCCGCGTGGCGCGAGGCCGTCTCACCCTCGCCCGAGCTTGCGGAAAGCGCAAGTCCGCTGCTTGCCGCGCTCGCGGGCAACAGCCCGCATCTCGCCCGCCTCATCCGGCGCCTGCCGGGCTTCTTTGGCGAGATCGTGGCCGAGGGCCCGGTCGCGGTGCGTTCGCGTCTTCTTGCGTCCTTGGAGGAGGCCTTCCGGGACATCGGCGAAGAAGCCGAGCTGATGCGCGGCCTGCGCGAGGCCAAGGCGCGTACCGCGCTGCTGGCCGCGGCCGCGGATGTCGCCGGCGCCTTCGACCTCGAGGCGGTGACGGGGCTGCTCTCGCGTTTCGCCGATGCGGCGGTGGAGGCGGGACTCGCCTTTCTGCTGCGGCGGGCGGCCGCGCGCGGCGAGCTGGCGCTGCCGGAGCCGGACGGGGACCCCTGCCGGGGCTCCGGCATCTTCGTCATCGGGCTCGGCAAGCTCGGCGGCTGCGAGCTCAACTATTCGAGCGACATCGACATCATCGTCCTCTATGACGAGGAGCGCATACCCTACCGCGGCACCGCCAGCCCGCAGGAATTCGCCGTCGCTCTCACGAAGCGCCTCGTGCGCCTGCTCGAGGAGCACACGGCCGACGGCTACGTCTGGCGCGTGGATCTGAGGCTGCGGCCAGATCCGGGGGCGACGCCCGTGGCGCTGTCGGTCGGCGCGGCCGAGACCTACTATCAGTCGCTCGCGCTCAACTGGGAACGCGCGGCGATGATCAAGGCCCGCCCCGTCGCCGGCGACCGCGAGGCGGCCGGGGCCTATCTCGATCTGCTGCGTCCCTTCGTCTGGCGCCGCAGCCTCGATTTCGCGGCGATCGAGGACATCCACGCCATCCGTGACCAGATCGTGCGCCACTACGACCAGCGCGGCCGGCGGCTCGAGGGCTATGACGTCAAGCTCGGCGAGGGCGGCATCCGCGAGATCGAGTTCTTCGTCCAGATCCAGCAGCTCATCCACGGCGGCCGCGACCCGCGCCTTCGGGTGCGCCCGACGCTGGAAGGTCTCAAGCGCCTCGTGGAGACGGGCCGCACGGAAACCGCGGTCGCCGCCGAGATGGAGGCCGCCTACCGCTTCCTGCGCATGCTCGAGCACCGGCTGCAGATGGTCGACGACCGTCAGACGCACCGCCTGCCCGCGAACCGCGAGGGCCTGCTGCGCATCGCCCATTTCGCCGGCTTCGCCGGTGAGGCGGACCCGGTGGCGGCCCTCGCCCGCACGCTCATCGCCCACACCGAGCGGGTCAAGCACCACTACGATCACTTCCTTCCGCCGCTCGAGGGCGGGGCGCGCTTCGACGAGGACGCGCTGACCGCCCTCGTCGCCGAGCTCGGCGGGGATGTGGAGGCGTTCCGGCGGATTCTCGAGAACTGGCGCCGCGGGCGCTACCGGTCGCTGCGCAGCGACCGGGCGCGGCGGATCCTCGCGCGGCTGCTGCCGGATCTGCTGAGAGCCTTCGCGAGCTTCGGGGCGCTCTCGCGCGCGCTCGCCCGCTTCGATTCCTTCCTCCAGGATCTGCCCGCCGGCGTCTCCTTCCTGTCGCTGCTCGAAAGCAATCGCCGCTTTCTCGAGCTCATCGCGCGGATTCTCACGGTCTCGCCGCTGCTCGCCGATCTGCTCGCACGCCACCCGAGCCGCATCGACGCCCTGCTCGACCCCGACTTCTTCGCCCCCCTGCCGGACCGCGAGGCGCTCACCCGCCAGCTCGGCGAACGCCTGGCCGCGGCGCGCGACTACGAGGAGCTGCTCGATCTCGCCCGGATCGCCGCCGCCGAGCTGCGCTTCCGCATCGGCGTGCAGCTCGTCGAGGGGCTCGTCTCCCCCGCCGAGGCGGCGGCGGCGCTCACCGCCCTCGCCGATGCCATGATCGCGCTCCTCAAGCCGGCGGTCGAACGCGACTACGCCCGCCGCTACGGGCGCTTTCCCGACGGCGAGCTCGTGGTGCTGGCCCTCGGCAAATACGGCGGCGGCGAGCTCAGCTTCGGTTCCGATCTCGACATCGTGCTGCTCTACCGCTGCGCCGACCCCGAGGCCCGGTCCACCGGCCCGCGCGAGGTGGGGCCCAGCCGCTACTTCAGCGGCCTCGGCCAGGCGCTGATCACGGCGCTGTCGGCGCCGACCGCCGAGGGCCCGCTGTTCGAGGTCGACACGCGCCTGCGCCCGTCCGGGCGCGCCGGCCCGCTGGTCGTGTCGCTCCAGACCTTTCAGGACTACCACGAACAGGCGGCCTGGACCTTCGAGCACATGGCGCTCACCCGCGCGCGCGTCGTCGCCGCCTCGCCGGCCGCCGCCCGGGCCGTGGAGAGGCGTGATCACCCGCATCCTGGCGCGCGAGCGTCCGGTCGATGCGGTGCTCGCCGCGGTCGCCGGCATGCGCGAGCGCATCCGCGCCGAGTTCCCCGCCACGGACCCGCTGGACGTCAAATACGCGCCGGGCGGCATCGTCGATGCCGAATTCATCGTCCAGTATCTGCTGCTCAAAGAGATCCCGCGGCACGGCCGTTCCGCCTTCGGCAGCCGGCTCGCGGACGCGATCGCGGGGCTGGTGCGCGTCGGCGCGCTCACGGAGCGCGAAGGCGAACAGCTCGCGGCGGCCCATCGCTTCCATCTCGCGGTCCAGACCTGGCTGCGGCTTGCCGCCGGTCCCCGCCCCCAGGATGCGGCCGCGCTTGCACCGGAGACAGCGCGCTGGATCGCCTCGCGCCTGGGACTTGCGGATTTCGACGAGCTGATCGCCGTCCTCGCGCGCCACCGCGAGACGGTCGCCGCGCTCTACACGCGGATCATCGCCGCACCCGCCGCCAAGCTCGCACCGCGCTGACGGGGCGGCGCGCGCCCTTGCCTTGAGAGCGGGCCGGGCGCTATCGAGCCGCCGGCAACCGCGCAGCCGTGCACGAACTTGGAAGAAGAGGAGAGCATGCGATGAGCGCCGAGGAACTGGACGTCGGCATGCCGGCCCCGGATTTCGCGCTGCCCGCGGACACCGGTGAGACGGTGCGGCTCGCCGATCTGAAGGGCCGCAAGGTCGTGCTGTACTTCTACCCGAAGGACCTCACCCCCGGCTGCAGCCAGGAGGCGCAGGATTTCTCGGCGCTTCTGCCGCAGTTCCGGGAGGCGGACACGGAGGTCTTCGGCATCTCGCGCGATTCCATCACGCGCCACAAGACCTTCCGCGAGAAGCTGGACCTTGCCGTGCCGCTGCTGTCGGATGAGGACGGCAGGGTCTGCGAGGCCTACGGGGTGTGGAAGCAGAAGAAGAACTACGGCCGCACCTACTGGGGCATCGAACGCAGCACCTTCCTCATCGACCGCGACGGCCGGATCGCGCGCATCTGGCGCAAGGTGCGGGTCAAGGACCACGCGGCAAAGGTGCTCGAGGCCGCGCGCGCCCTGTCATGAGCCCGGGCACGGGCACGCGGCCCGATGTCGGTTCGGCCGCGGTGGCGGTGCTCGTCGCCGCCCGGCCCGAGGAGAAGGTCGCGCGCGCCCGGGCGCTCGCCGAGGACTGGCGCGGGGGCCGGCTCGCCTTCGCCTTTGCCGCCGCGCCGCCGGCCGATCCCGCGCGTCCCGCGCACCCGGTTCTGCTGCCCCCGGGCGAGATGCCGCGCCGCCGGCGCGCCGGATCGCTGAAGACGCGCATCGCGCTGCTGCACGCCATCGCGCATATCGAGTTCAACGCCATCGATCTCGCCGCCGACATCATCGCCCGCTTCGGCGCGGACATGCCGCGAGCCTTCGTGGACGACTGGGCGCGCATCTGCGGCGAGGAGGCGGAGCATTTCGCCCTGCTGCGCGCCCGTCTTCAGGCACTGGGGGCGGATTACGGCGACCTTCCCGCGCACGCGGGGCTCTGGCAGGCGGCGCGCGAGACCGCCGACGACATTCTCGCCCGCCTCGTCATCGTCCCGCTGACGCTGGAAGCGCGCGGGCTCGACGTCACGCCCGGCATGCGCGAGAGGTTCGCGCGCGCGGGCGATGCCGAAAGCGCCGCGATTCTGGAACGCATCCTCGCCGACGAGATCGGCCATGTCGCGGCCGGACGCCGCTGGTTCCTGCATGTCTGCGCCGCGCGCGGGCTGAATCCCGCGGCCACGTACCGGCGCCTGCTCGCCGAGCGGTTCCACGGGCGGCTCAAGCCGCCCTTCAACCGCGCCGCGCGCGACGCCGCCGGCCTGCCCGCCGCGTTCTATCTCGACGCGGATCCCGACGGATCCACCGAGCGTCCCTCCTCTCCGCAAGGTGCCGGCTGACCCGCGGGCCCGGCCCCTCCTCCGCCATCCGCCTATTTGATGGCGGATCCAGTCCCTCACCTCGTCATCCGCCGACTTGATCGGCGGATCCAGCCGACAGCCGCGCCGCCCGCCAGCACGCCGATCGCCTTCTCCGCCTGCTGGATTCGCCGCTTTCGCGGCGAATGACGAAACAAGTGGGCGTCACCCGCCGCGCCTCTCTCTCATCACCCGCCGCGCCTCTCTCTCATCACCCGCCGCGCCTCTCTCTCATCACCCGCCGCGCCTCTCTCTCGTCACCCGCCGGCTTGACCGGCGTGCCTTCCCCCTTTTCTCGTCACCCGCCGGCTTGACCGGCGGGTCCAGCGGGCAGCGGGGCCGATCTCCTGAGCCGGTTGCCGTCACCACTGGGGGCTGGGTTCGCCGGTCAAGCCGGCGAACGACGCATTTGGGAAAGAGTCACCCGCCGATACGCCCTCTCCAGCTTTGACCGCCGGCCGCGCGCTCACTTCTCCCCGCGGGCCGCTCCTTCCCCTTCAGCTGCCGTGCCCCTCGGATCGTCACCTCCCGGCTCGACCGGCGGGTCCAGCAGAAGCGGGGACGACGCGAGCGCCGGGCGCCGTCCCGCCTGCACCCGTCCCGCATGCATGAGATTCTTAACGTTTTTGCGCCAAATTGTCGCGGCTTTGGCGGCGGCCGGATGCGACGCGCTTGATTTTCTCATGGCGGATCCGCTTTATGGGCACGCGAGAATGGTAGAAAACCCCTGCCCCGCTTTCGAGGCGGAGGCCGGAGAACGGGAGGAGCGCACAGGCGTGAGACCCTGGATCCGCCAGGTCGGCGAGGGTATTCGCGCGCGCTATCGGCGCCTGTTCCCGGAGCGCCAGATCTTTCTGCGCGCGAGCGGCCGGGTCCGCTTCGTGCGGCTGAGTCCGCACCTGCAGGCGGTGGCGGCGCTGGGCGCGGCGGCGCTCGTCGGCTGGCTGGTCTATGCCAGCGCGGTCGCGATCATCGGCAACCCCCAGCAGGTCCTCGAGGCGCGCAAGGCCCGCTATCTTGCGCGCGAGCTGGATCTGCTGAGCGCGGAACTTGCGCGCCTGCAGGAGCAGGGCCTGAAGCGCATCGAGCGGCTCGAGGCCTCCCAGCGCGTGCTGGAGGCCGCCGTCGGTGTCGACGCCGATCCGGCCCCGCCGAGCGCCGCGCAGACGACGCCGGCGCGGCAAGGCGGCGGGGAGGCCGGCGCGGACTCTTCTTCCGCTGAGGGGCCGGACCGCATCTCGCTTCTGGCCCGGCGCACGGACGAGCTGCTTGCACGGCTGTCCGGTCTCGAGCCCCGGGCCGCCCGCCTGGCGGCCGTGATGGAGCGGCGCGAGGAGGAGCGGCTGTCGCGGGCCCGCACGCTGTTCGCGGCCCTCGAGCTCGCCCAGCCTCTGGCGGCCGTCGAGGACGAGCCCCGCGACGCGCGCGCGGTCGGCGGCCCCTACGCGCCGCCGAGACTTGCGACACGCGATGCGGGCGGTCTCTTCCGCGTGCCGATGGCGCGCGCCGCACGGCCCGCATCCCATCCTGGCGCCGATCTTCTGCCCGAGGCGCAGCTCCTGCTGCAGCGCCTCGCCGAATCAGAGCAGACGCGGCGGCTCCTGCTCAGCCTGCCGAGTGCGGAGCCGGCCGACAATTACTACATCTCCTCGCGCTACGGCCTGAGACGCGACCCCTTCCGCGGCACGCGCAGCATGCATTACGGGCTGGACCTCGCCGGCTGGCGGGGCGAGGCGGTGCGGGCGGTGGCCGCCGGCACGGTGGTGGAGGCCGGCCGCGCGCCGGCCTACGGTCTGATGGTCGAGATCGACCACGGCAACGGCTACCGCACGCGCTATGGCCACATGCTCAGGATTCTGGTAAAGAAGGGCGAGCGGGTGGAGCCGGGCGAGCGCATCGGGCTCATCGGCAACACCGGCCGGTCGACGGGAACGCATCTGCACTGGGAAGTCTGGCAGGACGGCCAGCCCGTCGATCCCCTGCCCTTCCTGAAGGCGATGGAAGATGTTCGGAAGCTCCAGGAGCTCTTCGCAGAACCGGCGCGAGGCGTCGAAACCGGCCCGGAGCGAGGCTGAAGGGGCGGGCGCGCCGTCGTTTCTGAGCGCAGGCGTGCGGCTCGTCGGCGAGCTCGTGAGCGCGGGCGAGCTGCAGCTTGACGGCAGCTTCGAAGGGCGGCTGCGCTGCGAGCAGCTCACCATCGGCGAAGGCGGCAGCCTGAAGGGTGAGGCGGAGGCCGATACCGCCGTCATCAAGGGCCATTTTTCCGGCCAGCTCGTGGCCCGCTCCGTGCGCATCACCGCCACCGCCACCGTCGAAGGCGACATCCATCAGGACAACATCGCCATAGAGGCGGGGGCCACCATCAAGGGGCGTCTGCTGCTGCGCGAGCAGCCGGCCGCGGACGAGCCGTCCCCGCCCGCCGGCACGCAGGGCCGCCCGGCCGGTTCCGCAGCCGATCAGGTGATCGGCATTCCGGCGTAGACCCGGCCCCTCCGTCGGCCAACCATCGTTGAGCTGGACGCGCCCTCCCCGTCCTTCCCAGGCTGGCGTGCGGCAGCGGGGATTCTTGATTTTCGGCAGCTGATGCGCCTCACGCTCGCGGCCGGACGACGGCATCGCCCGGCCGTCCAGACGGGTGGCAAAGGGAGGAATGAGGATGGCTGTTCGATGCGAGCGCCACGGCGGCCGCCGGCTCCGGCGGGTGCTGGCGGGAATTGCGGCGGCCCTTCTGGTTGCGGTCTGCGGAGCCGGCGGAGCGCGGGCGGGCGAGCCGCCGATCGCGCTCAAGGCCAAGCGCGTGTTCACGGCGGTCACTGGCGAAGTGCTGGAGGATGCGGTCGTTCTCGTTGATGATCACGGCCGGATCGCCGCCGTCGGCCGCGTCGTGCCGGCGGGCGCGGTGGTCGTCGATCTCGGCGACGCGACGCTGCTGCCCGGCTTCATCGATGCGCACACCCACATCTCCGGCGAAATGTCGGACAACTGGTACCGCGACTTCTACCAAGGGATCATCCGTCCCCCGGCCGAGCAGGCGCATTACGCCGCCCGCAACGCCAGAAAGACGCTGATGGCGGGCTTTACCACCATCCGCAACGTCGGCTCGAACGACTGGCAGGCCGTCTCCCTGCGCAATGCGATCAATGCGGGCGTCGTGGAAGGTCCGCGGATCCTTGCGGCGAACCATGCGATCGGGGCCACCGGCGGCCATGGCGACGGCACGCCGTTCCCGCCGGACCGCATCCCGCCCGACGGCCCCGTGAAGGGCGTGTGCAACGGGCCGGATGCCTGCCGGGCCGCGGTGCGGTTCCAGATCAAGTACGGGGCGGACGTCATCAAATTCATGCCCTCGGGCGGCGTGCTCTCGCTGGCGGATGACGTCGACGCGCCCCAGCTCACGCGCGAGGAGATCGCCGCCATTATCGACGAAGCCCATGCCCTGGGCCGCAAGGTCGCCGCCCACTGCCACGGTGACAAGGCGGCGCGCATGGCGATCGAAGCCGGCGTCGATTCGATCGAGCACGGCACCTTCCTTTCCGACGACACCTTGAAGCTCATGAAGCGCAAGGGCGTCTATCTCGTGCCGACGCTGTTCGCCGGCGAGTGGGTGGGCCGGCACGCGGACCGCTACCCGCCGGCCGTCGCCGCCAAGGCCCGCGCGGCGGCCGCGCAGATGCAGCTCATGTTCCAGCGCGCGGTGAAGATCGGGGTGCCGATCGCCTTCGGCACCGATGCGGGCGTCGAGCCCCACGGGCTGAACGCCCACGAGTTCTCGCTCATGGTGAAGAACGGCATGAGCCCGAAGGACGCGCTGCTGGCGGCCACGCGCGAGGGGGCGAAGTTGCTCGGCATCGCGGACGAGGCGGGCACCCTGGAGCCCGGCAAGATCGCGGACGTCATCGCGGTTGCGGGCGACCCGCTCGCCGACATCACGGCGACCGAGAAGGTGATCTTCGTCATGAAGGCCGGGCGGATCGTCAAGCGCCCCTGATCGCCTCGCGGCCGCGTTCGCCGCTTTGCGGGCCGGCGGGAGAGAACCGATGGCGCGGTTTTCCTTTCTGCCCGAGCAGGCCACCATGGTCGAGCTCATGGAGCGGCATCCGCAGCGCATGGCGGCGCTCGCCCGCTACACCGACCTCGTCATGCGCACGCCGCTGGCGCTCTCGCGCGCGGACTGCGAGCTGATCGCGGCCTATGTTTCGGCGCTCAACGGCTGCCGCTACTGCGCGGGCGCCCACAAGGCCTTCGCGGAAAGCCACGGGGTGGACCCGCAGCTGCTTGATGCGATCCTCACGGATCCGGACGCCGCCCCCCTCGCCCCGAAACGCAAGGCGCTGCTCGCCTTCTGCCGCAAGCTGACCGAGGCGCCGGCGCGGGTGAGCGACGAGGATGCGGCCGCGCTCAGGGCAGCGGGCTGGCCGGACGAGGCGATCGAGGACGCGATCTTCGTGACCGCCTCCTTCAACCTCTACAACCGCCTCATGGACGGCTACGGCATCCACCCGCGCACCGAGGCCGCAAACCGCGCCCGCGCCGCCCTCATCCGCGAGTGGGGCTACGACTTCACCCGCTATCCGGAAGGCCTGAACCGCATCGGCTCGGCCGGAGCGGCGGGCGAAGGCGACGCGGTCTGATTCCGCCCCCGGCTCACGAGGCCCTGCGCACCGGCGCCCGGCCCGCGGGTGGAAGCGCCATCTTTCCTCTTCCGGCCGCGTCCCGCACAGCCCCATCGACAAGCCGGAGGGCGCGGGCGATCGTGCCCGGCCGCCGCCCCGGCGCCAGCGGGGCTTGACCGGCGGCGCCGGCGCGCTAGAGCTGGAACAGGCGCTTGAAGATTCACGGTTTGGCCGGAGGATCCGGCAGCACCGCGAAGGGAAGTGTCTTCATGGCGAAGGACTCGCAGGACTCGGCCGGCGATCTCGATCCCCAGGCCCTCGCGGAAGCTGCGGCGCGGGCGATGTGGGAGCGGGACGCCGCCTCGCAGAAGCTCGGCATGGCGATCGCGGAGGTCCGCCCGGGCTATGCGCGGATGACGATGACGGTGCGCGACGACATGGTGAACGGGCACGCCATCTGCCACGGCGGCTACATTTTCACCCTCGCCGATTCGGCCTTCGCCTTCGCCTGCAATTCGCACGACGTGACGACGGTGGCCGCCCACTGCGAGATCAGCTTTCTCGCGCCGGCCCGCCTCGGCGACCGGCTGGTGGCTGAGGCGGTGGAGCGCCACCGGCGCGGCCGCAGCGGCATCTACGATGTGACGGTGCACACCGAAGGCGGCGCGCTGATCGCCCTGTTTCGCGGCTGGTCGCGCAGCATCGGCGGTTCCGTGCGCGCCGGCGGGATGGGGGCGGCGCGCGGCTGAGATCCGGGTGCGCTTTGGGCCGCAGCCGACCGGTCCTGTCGCCTCATGCGCGGATTTGTGTTACGCTTGATGACACGCGCCAAGGCGGGGTCGGGGACGGGAGCGGCGGATGAACGGCACACGGCACCTGCGGCAGGCCGCCTCGTGGCGGCTGGCGCTCGCTTTGCTCGTCATGACGGCGGGATTCGGCTCGGCGCACATCCCCGCACGCGCCCAGAGCCCGGCCGAGGATGCCGCCTTCGCCCGCAAGGTATTCGGTGACGTGAACGCGCCGCGCCCCGTCGATGTCGGCGACGGCGAGACGCGGATGCTGCTGCCCGTCGAGATCGCCGCGGCACGCGCCGATGCCGCCGGGGCGAGAATGCTGCGGGCGCTGGCGGCGGCCGGCGCCGATGTCAACCGCAAGGATCCGGAAGGCCGGGCGGCGGTGCATGTGGCCGCCATGTTCCAGGCGGCGGAGAACATCCGCGTCCTGCATGAGCTCGGCGCCGACCTCGACGCCCGCGACGCGGATGGCGACACGCCCCTTCACATTGCCGTCCTCAAGGGCGATGCGGCGCTCGCCGGCCTTCTCCTCTCGCTGGGCGCCCGACCGGAGGTGACCGACCGCGCCGGCCTCACGCCGCTCGCGGCCCTGCTGTCGCAGGCCGATCCCCTGCTGCGCTTCGGCGGGGCGTCCGCCGGGGCGATGGCGGATCTGGTCTCCCGCCTGCTGCAGGCGGGCGCCGATCCCGATCGCCCCCACCCGACGGACGGCCGCACGCCGCTGATGTTCGCGGTCGCGCTGCCCGCGCCGGCGGCGCTGCCGATCGTCCGCGCCCTGCTTGCCGGCGGGGCGGATCCGAACCGTGCCGATCATGCGGGCCGGACCGCGCTGCATCACGCGATCGAGTCCGGCACGGGCCACGGCAACAGCATCGCGGCGAAGGAGAGGGCGAGCGCGGATGTCGTGCGCCTGCTTCTTGCCGCCGGCGCCGATCCCGACCACCGGGATGCGGCCGGACGCACGCCCCTGTTTCCCGCAGCCGAGCGCGCCTGCAGCTTTGGCCCGGATGGAGGCCGCCATCTTCGACCTTCTCATCGCGGCCGGCGCGGATCCCGCAATCCGGGACGCGCGGGGCCGCACGGCGCTGGAGCCTGGCGACTGCTCCTTTCTCCGGCGGCATCTTGATGCGGCCCCCCGTCAGCCCGTGGACGTCGCCGGCGAGCGGGTCGATGCCGCTTCCCTCAAGGCCCTCGACCCCGACACGCAGAGGCTGACCGTCATCGGCATCATCCGACGCGTGCTGGAGCGCGACGTGACGGGCCGGCGGCGGCTGCGCGGCGAGGCGGGACGGCTTGCGTCCTTGACCGGGCTCAGGGATGCCGCGGAGGCGAAACGGCGTGCCGAGCTGTTCGACCGCTATCTCGACCATGTTCTCGGCGTCGTCACCTGGAAGGAGGAAGGCCCCGGCCTGATCCTGCGCATCGGCAAGAAGCTCGAGGTGCCCCTGGGCGATGCGGATGTCGCCGCCGTGCTGGCGCCCGTCTTCGGCTCCGTTCCCGACGGCTCGTCGGACCGCGCTCTGCGGGCCGAGTACTACTGGGCGGAATCCTGGCGCGACATCTTCCGTCTGCTCGCCGCCGAACCCACCGGCTGGCGGTGGGACGAGGGGCGGTCGCGCCTCGACTATTCGAGCTCCGCGCTCGCCGAAAAGGTCGCCAGGCTGCAGGAGGACGCGCGCGCCTTCGCAACCGCCTTCACCCCGCCCTCGGCTCCCTGAGTCGCGGGTCCCGCAACCGGCGCGGCCGGTCCGGAAAGCGCGGCGCGCCGTGAGCCGGAGAGGCCAGGGGCTCAGGCCGTCTCCTTCGCCCCCATCACGACGTTGAGCAGGTTGCGGGCGGCCAGCACCCGGTCCTGCGCCTGGGTGATGGGCCGGCCGACGACGAGGATGTCGGCTCCCATCTCGATCGCCTCGCGCGGCCCCGTGACCCGCTTCTGGTCGTGGGCCTCCACGCCCTTGGGCCGGATGCCCGGCACCACGAGCTTGAACTGGGGTCCCAGCGTCGAGCGGGCGGTGGAGATCTCGTCGGGTGCGCAGACGATGCCGTCCAGCCCCGCCTTCTCCGCCAGCCGGGCGAGGCGCGCGACGACCTTGTGCGTCGTGCCCTCGATGCCGATGGCCTCGAGATCCCCCGCATCGAGACTGGTCAGCAGCGTCACCCCCAGCACCCAGGGCCGCTCGATCCCGAGCCGCTCGGCCTCCAGCGCCGCGGTGTCGGCCGCCGCCCGCAGCATCTCGAGCCCGCCGGAGCAATGGACGGTGAACATCGCGGGCTTGAGCGGCATCAGCGCCCGCACCGCCCCGCGCACGGTGTTCGGGATGTCGTGAAGCTTGAGATCGATGAAGATCGGCAGACCTTCCTCCGCCACGCGCTCCACGCCCTGCGGCCCCTGGGCGCTGAAGAACTCGAGCCCCAGCTTGACGCCGCCGAGGTGATCCCTGAGCTCGCGCACGAGGGTGACGGCCTCGATCAGATCGGCCGTATCCACGGCCAGAAAGAGCGGATTGGAGAAGCTGCGCATGGTTCGTGTTCATTTCCGTCAGGCGGACGCGCCGCGGGCGCCGGGCCCCCGGCTCTAGCCGATCACCGGACCGGCCGCAATCATCTTCCGCCGGTGCGCGGCGCGGATCCGCGGCGGGCCTCAGCGCCGGTTGAGGCGCTCGCGCAGCTCCTTGCCCGCCTTGAAGAAGGGCACGTGCTTGGGCGGCACCCGCACCTGGTCGCCGGTGCGCGGATTGCGGCCGATGCGCCCCGGACGCCGCTTGACGCCGAAGCTGCCGAAGCCGCGAAGCTCCACGCGATCGCCGCGGGTGAGCGCGGCCGCGATTTCCTCCAGCACCGTGTTGACGATGCGCTCGACGTCGCGCTGGTGAAGATGCGGGTTCTCATTCGCCAGCACCGCGATCAGCTCGGACTTGATCATCGCACGCCTTCCTCACCCCGTGATGCCGGCGCCGTTCGCCCGGCCCCGGCCCGGCCATCTCCATCCCGTCCTCGCCGCGTCAAGCATACGTCCCGAGGCGCTTCATGGTCAATCACGGCGGCGGAAACGGCGGGGGCGGCTGAGCGGCCGTCGCAGAGTCGGAGAAGACGGGGCGGTGGCGCGGGTGCAGGGGGGCGGCTCCCGCGGCGGGCCTTGACGGCGCGGCCCCGCCTCGCCCACGCTCCATGGGTCGCCACAGGGGAAAGGGAGGAAGCCGCCATGACCACATCACCCCACCCGGCCGTCATGCCCGTACCGCATGAGGGCGCCCCTGCCCGCGCCCTGCGGGCGCTGCGGCTTGCGTGCCTTGCGCTGCTCGTCGCCGCGTTCCACGCGGCGCCGGCCGCACGCGCCGATGAGGACGAGGATGCGGCCCTGCGCGCGCGCCTCGCGCTGCTGGCCGAAGACATCCGCCAGGTCATGGTGCCGATGCGCGACGGGGTCAGGCTGTCCACCGACATCTATCTGCCCAAATCCCGGGCGAAGGGCGAGAAATTTCCCGTCATCTTCTGGCGCACGCCCTACAACTACAATCCGCTGAAGGGCACCCGGCTCAAATTCGCCCTCGATGCGGTCGCCCACGGCTACGCCTTCGTCATCCAGAACGAGCGCGGCAAGTTCTATTCGGAGGGAACCTGGGAGATCCTGGGCCGCCCGCGCACCGACGGCTATGACGCCCTCACCTGGATCGCAAAGCAGCCCTGGTCGAACGGCCATGTCGGGACCATCGGCTGTTCGTCCTCGGCCGAATGGCAGCTCGCGCTCGCCGCCATGAACCACCCGGCGCACAAGGCGATGGTGCCGATGTCGGCGGGTGCGGGAATTGGGCGCGTCGGCCCCTACTGGGAGCAGGGCAACTGGTATCGCGGCGGCGTCTTCCAGATGCTGTTCGCCCCCTGGCTCTACGAGAACCAGAACACCCGGCGGCCGATGTTCCCGGCGGATCTGAAGCGCGAGGACCGGGCGCGGCTCGCCACCTGGTTCGACCTCGCCCCGCGCATGCCGAAGGTGGACTGGAAGCAGGCGATCCGCCACCTGCCGCTCAAGGACATCATCCGCAACGTGAACGGCCCCGTCGGCACCTATGAGGAATTCATCACCCGCACGCCCGCCGATCCCGCCTGGTTCAAGGGCGGGCTCTATCACGACAATGAGGACTGGGGCGTGCCGGCGCTCTGGTTCAACGCCTGGTACGACGTCTCGATGGGCCCCAATGTCGCGCTCTTCAACCACATCCGCGCACATGCGAGCGACGAGGAGGCGCGCCGGCACCAGTACATGATCATAGCCCCCGTCCTGCACTGCGCCTTCTTCCGCACGAAGAACCCGCAGGTGACCGGCTCGCGCAACATGGGCGATGCGCGCTTCGACTATGAGGGTCTCATCTGGCGATGGTTCGATTACTGGCTGAAGGGCGAGAAGAACGGCGTGCTCGACGATCTGCCCCATGTGCGCTACTACGCCATGGGCGAAAACCGCTGGAAGACGGCCGAAACCTGGCCGCCGAAGGGGGCGAAGGAGGTCGTCTGGTATCTCGACGGCGACGGCCCGGCGAACTCGCTGTTCGGGCATGGGCGGCTGTCGCGCGAGGTGCCGGGCAAGCCGGTCCCGGACCGCTTCACCTATGACCCGACGAACCCCGTGCCCTCGCTGGGCGGAGGCGTGTGCTGCACCGGCGGCGCGCAGGAAGGCGGCGCGGAGGATCAGCGGCCCGTCGAGTCGCGCGAGGACGTCCTGGTCTACACCAGTCCGCCGTTCGAGGAACCGGTCGAGGTGACGGGCCCCATTACCGTCACTCTGTACGTGTCCTCGGATGCGCCCGATACCGATTTCACCGCCAAGATCGTCGATGTGGAGCCGGACGGCACCGCCTGGAATCTCGACGAGACGATCATGCGGGCGCGCTACCGCGAAGGCTACGACCGGCAGGTCTTCATGAAACCCGGCGGGATATACGAGATCACGATGACGCCGATGGTCACCTCCAACGTCTTCCTGCCCGGCCATCGTCTCAGAATCGAGATCTCGTCCAGCAACTTCCCGCGCTTCGCCCGCAATCTGAACACGGGTGGCCGCAATCATGACGAGGCGAAGCCGCGGATTGCCCACAACGTCGTCTGGCGCGGCGGCCCGCACGCCTCCCATGTCCGCCTCACCGTCGTCCCGCACGGGCGCTGACGACGGCCGACGACCTCGCGCCAACGCGGGCGGGTGGCGGAAAGATGCGGCCCCGTCGCGGCCGGCGGGCGGGGCTCTCCATCCGCTTGCCGGGCACCGATGACCGACGGCCGACCCCGATGCCCGCCGCCGATGGCTGGCCAGACGCGAAAATCGCGGCTAACAACGGCGGGCACCGGGCGCGGGCATGCGCCGCGGCGGGCGAGGACACGGGTGCGTGCGAGCATGAACGCCGGCACGGATGACCGCGATCACGAAGGCCGCAGGGGCGACGGGGCGGAGCCGCTCGCGCTCGAGGCCTTCCTGCCCTACCGCCTTGCAACCCTGTCGAACCGCGTCAGCCGCGCGATCGCCGCCCTCTATTCGGAGCGTTTCGGGATCTCGATCCCGGAATGGCGGGTGATGGCGGTGCTCGGCGAGCGCCCGGAGATCTCGGCCAATGCCGTCGCCGAGCGCACGGCGATGGACAAGGTGGCGGTCTCGCGCGCGGTCCGGCGCCTGCTCGCCAAGGGTCTCATCGAGCGCCATTTCGCGCCCGACGACCGGCGCCGCTCCGTGCTCGCCCTGAGCGCGGCCGGGCGCCGGGTCTATGACGAGATCGTGCCGCTTGCGCGCGCCTTCGAGGCCCGGCTTCTCGCGGCGCTGACCCGTGAGGAGCGGGCCATCCTCTCGCTGCTGCTGGCCAAGCTCGAGGCGCTGCCCATCGAGGAGCTGGCGGCCGATCTGACCGCGGCTCCGCGCGCCCCGGGCGCCCGCCCCCGTCGGGCGGGTGATGGCGGGTGACAAATGAGAATGCCCGGCGAGAGACTGCGCAGCGGCGGCCGCGCCTCCCATTCACGTCGTTCGCCGGCTCGACCGGCGAACCCTGCCGGTCATCGGTGATCAGTCATCAGTCATCAGACACCGAAGACAAGCCGGCGGTGACGCTCTCCTTTTTCGTCATTCGCCGCGAAAGCGGCGAATCCGGCCGCCAGGCGTGACCGCGCCGGCGCCGGCAATTCGCCCCGCCGTCGGCTGGACCCGCCGGTCAAGCCGGCGGGTGACAAGAAAGGGTGTGCGCGCGGGGTGACGCCTTCCCCAATGCGTCGTTCGCCGGCTCGACCGGCGAACCCAAGCGCCGGTGAAGGCAATCGGGATGCTCGTGAGCGGCCCGGTTGCCCACTGGACCCGCCGGTCAAGCCGGCGGGTGACAAGGAAGGAAAGGGGCAGACCTGCCGGTCGAGCCGCCGGGCGGGGGAGAGAAAGTGCCGGCAGGGGACGCACGCGGCGCGCAGGGAGCGCGGGCGGGCGGCGCTCCCTGCGGCAGTCGCGCGGATGAGGCGGAGTTCAGCCCTCCAGCCCCTTGAGCTCGCGGTCGAGGCGGAAGCGCTTCGAGGTCAGATAGGCCTCCATCTCCTGGATGCGCCGATCCACCGCCGCCAGCTTCCTCTTCAGGTCCTGCGTCGTGTAGTCGGGCGCGCGCCTGACGGAGCGCCAGAACTCCTCCTCCTCGGCGTCCTCGTAGAGGTCTTCCGGCTTCGGCTCCAGCAGGAAGCCGGCGATGAAATAGGCCGGCACCAGCGGGATGAACCAGCCGAAGATGCAGCCCAGGATGAACAGACAGCGCAGCACGCCCACCCGTACGCCCATGTAGTCGGCGAGCCCCGCCAGCACGCCCATCACCTTGCCGTTCTCGGGATCGCGGTAGAGCCGGCTGCGGCTCTTCGGCCCGGCCGCGGCCTTGCGCGCATGCCGGCGGCGGCGACGCCGGTGGTGGGCGAATGCGCGGTCAAGTTCCTCCTCGGCACGGCGGAAGGCGCGGTCCATCTTCTCATGCGCCCGCTCGAACGCGCTGCGCTCGGGGTCCCGGTGTTCAGACCTCGTCATAGCGGCGGCTCCTCCAGTCGGGGACCTCGTCGTCGAGGATGCGCTCCATGACCCGCACCCGCTCCTCCAGCTTCTCGGCCAGACGATAGAGGTCGCTCAGCGTCTGCTCGTCCTCGGGGGTCAGCATCTTGCTCTTCTTCCAGGCCGTCACGTAGTGGAGCACGATCCACAGCGGCAGCACGATGAAGAAGAGGCCGACGGTGACGATCGTTCCCGGATCAGACATGATGTCCGGTCTCCCTGCCCTCTCTCCGGGCGGCGGGAGCGGCGGGCTCCCGGCCGGGCCGGAAGGTGATGCTCACCCCTCGTCCCTGGTGGCCGCCGCCTTCTTGGCCGCCTTCACCCGCGCTTTCAAGGCCTCGAGCTCGGCATTGATCCGCTCGTCCACCTCGAGCGCCCGGAATTCCTGTTCGAGATCGGCGCCCTCGCGCCCGATCTCGAGCGCCTCGGCCTCGCTCTCCAGCCGCTCGATGCGCTGCTCGACCTTGGCAAAGCGCGTGAACGCGTCGTCGATGCGCCGGTCGTAGAGATTGCGGCGGACCCTGAGCTCATTGGCCGCCGTCTTGTGCCGCGCCTCGAGCGCCGCCTTCTTCGCCCGCGCCTCGCGCAGCTTCGCCTCGAGCTTGGCGATGGACTCCTGGTGACGCGCCAGCGCCTCGTCGAGCTGCGCAAGGTCCTCGGCCAGATGCGCGGCCATCTCCTCGACCTTCGCCTTCTCCATCAGCGCGCCGCGGGCGAGGTCCTCGCGGTCCTTGGCGAGCGCGAGCTCGGCCTTGCGCTCCCACTCGCGCGCCAGCGTCTCGAGCCGGCCGAGGCGCCGGCGGATGTCCTTCTGGTCGGCGATGGTGCGGGCCGCGTCCGAGCGCACCTCCACCAGCGTGTCCTCCATTTCCTGGATCATCAGCCGTACCATCTTCTCCGGGTCCTCGGCCCGGTCGAGAAGCGCATTGAGGTTGGCGTTGATGATGTCGCTGAGCCGCGAAAAGATGCCCATGGTTCTGCTCCTTGCCGTGATCGTCCCGTCGATTTCCGTACCGCCGCGACCTAGACCAGCACCAGCCGCGGCCGGCTGCGCCGGAACTGACGGCGCTGGCGCCGGGCCGCGCTCTCGTGGCGGCGGCGGGCGCCGTGGTCGATGAGCAGCAGCACGAAGGCGAGCGGATGCCCGCCCGGAACCGCGCGGGCGCGCGGACGGGCTGCGCGTTCGGTCTCGAGATCGAGAACGGTCGTGGCCATTTGATCTACTCCTCGCTGTCGTGACCCGGGCCGGCCTGTGTCGGACCGGCCTCTTCAGGTCCTCGCCCCGTCCCGCAGCGGACCATTCCGCCCCGGCGGGACGGCCTGACAGGGGCAAGCGCCGTGCCAGCCTGCGCACTCTCCAGGAATTGCTTTTGCTTCAATGCTTTACACGATCTGCGGACGAGCCGGCCGACAATCACGTGTGTGTTTTATTAACGAACCTCGTGACTTTTGTCCGTTATATGGATAAGTTTCCCATCATGGATGCGCATCCGACCATCATCGGCGAATCCCGCGCCCTGCTCGACCTGCTCGATCAGGCGAGCCGGCTTGCGGCGCTCGACCGGCCGGTGCTGCTGATCGGCGAGCGCGGCACCGGCAAGGAGCTCATCGCGCGCCGGCTGCACTATCTGGGCCCGCGCTGGGACCAGCCCTTCATCTCGCTCAACTGCGCGGCGCTGCCCGAGACCCTCCTCGATGCGGAGCTCTTCGGCGTCGAGCGCGGCGCGTTCACGGGCGCCGAGCGCCGGCGCGAGGGCCGTTTCGAGCGCGCGCATGGCGGCACGCTGTTCCTCGACGAGGTGGCCTCCCTTTCGCCGGCGGCGCAGGAGAAGCTGCTGCGCGCCATCGAATACGGCACCATCGAGCGGCTCGGCGGCGAGGAGGAGATCCGGGTCGATGTCAGGGTCGTGGCCGCCGCCAATGTGGATCTGCCCGCGCTCGCGCGCGCCGGCCGCTTCCGCGCCGATCTGCTGGACCGCCTCGCCTTCGACGTGCTGACGCTGCCGCCGCTCAGAGCCCGGCCCGAGGACATCCTGCCGCTCGCCCGGCATTTTGCGACCCGGATGGCGAAAAACCTGGGCTGGAGCCGGTTTCCCGGGTTCTCGCCCGAGGTCGAGGCGCAGCTTCTCCGTCATCCCTGGCCCGGCAATGTGCGCGAGCTCAAGAATGTCGTCGAGCGCGCCGTCTACCGCTGGGGGCGCGAGGATGAGCCGGTGGGCCGCATCATCTTCGACCCCTTCGCCTCGCCCTGGCGGCCCCGGGGCGCGGATCCGGCGGCCGGGTCCGGCACGCCGCGCCGCGAAGACGCCGGGGCGGATGCCGGCCGCCCCGCGGCCGAAGAGCCAGCCGTTGCGGGGATCGCCCGGCTTCCCTGCGATCTGAAGGCGGAGCTGGCGCGCATCGAGCGTGCGGCGGTCGAGGCGGCGCTCGCGCGCAGCCGCTTCCACCAGCGCCGCGCGGCCGCCCTGCTCGGGCTCGGCTACGAGCAGCTCCGGCATCTCCTGCGCAAGCACGGCCTTGCCGGCCGCCGCAGGGCGAAGCCGCGCCCTGCGGCCGGCGAGCGATGACGGGTCCCCGGTGCAGCCCGATCGTCATTCGCCGATCCGTTCGGCGAACCCTGCCGGTCATCAGTGATCAGTCATCAGTCATCAGAAACGGGAGACAAGCCGGCAGGGACGTTCCCCTCTCACGTCATTCGCCGGCTTGACCGGCGAATCCAGGCAAGGGTGAGAGCAACTTTGACGCCCGTGAATGCTTCACCATCCGCTGGACCCGCCGGTCAAGCCGGCGGGTGACGCAGAGAGGGTGCCGGCGGGTGACGCTTTCTTCCTTCGTCATTCGCCGCGAAAGCGGCGAATCCAGGCGGCTGCAAAGACAGTCTTCGGCCCCCGCGATTGCTCCGCTGTCCGCTGGACCCGCCGGTCAAGCCGGCGGGTGACGAAGAGAGAGTGCCGACAGGGGACGAGGAGAGAGTGCCGGCTGGTAACGACGACGGAGGCCGCCCCCAGTCGCCGAACGAACGAAGCACCGGCGCGGGATGGCTGAAGACGTGCGCCTGCGGGAGAAGGGAACGGGCCGCGAAAGCGTGCGAACGCCCCGCCGCCTCGGTGGCGTCAGGCCCGTTCGGGCGGGTAGCGCAGGCGACCGAGAAAGCGGGTGAGAGACGGCCGGGCGGCGCGCCGCCCGCGCCAGGCCGCCTTGCAGCGTTCGATCCGCATGACGTCCGCGATCCGTCGGTCGAGAAAGGCGCGGGTCTCGGCAAGCCCGGGACTCGTGTCATCGAGCGCGACGAGAAGCGTCGAGGCCAGCACGCCCGAGAGAATCGCGCGCTTCGTGTAGTGGTTGATGTCGGTCGCGGTGTCGCCGGCAAGGCGCCAGATGGAATCGGCCGCGCCCCACAGCCGGGAGGCCAGCCGCGCCGCCTCCCAGGGCAGCAGACCATGGGCGATCAGCCGCCGCACCGCCTCGCGATGGCGCATGAGCCGGCCGATGCGCCAGAAGACGAGCTCCGTGATCCGCTCGCGCACCTTCAGTCCCGCGAGGCGTTCGGGCGGAAAGGCCGCCTCCATCTCGCGGTCGAGCTCGTCGGCCCAGAGCGCGAGGAAATCGCGCAGGCCGCCGGGATGCAGGACTTCGAGGCTGCCCGCCGGCAGCCCCAGCGAGCGCTCCGCCCGGGCGAGAGCCTGCTCCGTCCAGCCCTCGAAGGCGACCTCGGTGAGCACCGCATCGAGAATGGCGGCCCGCCCGGGCCGGTCCATGCCGCTCGTCCGCCGCTCCTTCCACCATCATGCACACCTTCCATGCCCGCCCGCCGAGACTAGGCCGGGCGCAAGCCGCTGGCAAGCGCCGGCGCTGGACCTTGGCGGCAGGGGCGGATATGAGGGCGCAAAGCCCGCGTGGGCATGCGGGCGACGGGTCGGCGGAAGGCGGAACATGGCGGAGCCCGAGCGCTTCACCCTCGATGCGCCGGACGATGCGCCCGTACTGAGCGAGGCGGAGCGGCTGCGGCTGCGTCGCGCGCTCGGCCGCTGGCCCACGGGGGTCGCGATCGCGACCTGCGGGCGCCTCGAGGGCCCGAAGGCGGGCCTCACCATCAACAGCTTCGCCAGCGTGTCGCTGGAGCCGCCGCTGGTGCTGTGGTCGCTCGCGAAGACCGCGAGCGTCACGCCCGCCTTTCTCGAGGCGCCGCATTTCGCGATCAACGTGCTGGAGGCCGGCCAGGAGGCGCTCGCGCGCCGGTTTGCGGAGGTCGAGGACCGGTTCGCCGGGCTCGCGCTGGAGCCCGGAATCGCCGAACTGCCGCTCATCCCCGGCGCGATCGCCGTCTTCGAATGCCGCCGCGAGGCGGTGCATCCGGGAGGCGACCACTGGATCCTCGTCGGACGCGTGCTCAGAGTCACGACGCGCCCGGGCCGGGCGCTCGCCTTCCATCAGGGGATGTTCCGCGAGCTCGCCTAGTCGCCGCCCACCGCCCGCGGCAGCGCCGACATCGCCGGCTCGCGCGCCGGCCGAGCGATGTGGTAGCCCTGCAGGAAGTCCGCCCCCAGCGTGCGCAGGAGGCTTGCGGTCTTCTCGTCCTCCACGCCCTCCGCGATGACCAGGACGTCCGCCTGCTTGGCCGCGTCGATCATGTTGGCGACCAGATTCCACGTCGAGCTCTCGCGGGCGATCTGGCCGACGAGACCCTGGTCCAGCTTGATGTAGTCGGGCTTGAGCCCCGTGAGCGTGACGAGATTGTTGAAGCCGCTGCCGAAGTCGTCGAGCGCGATGCGGTAGCCGGCCTCGCGGCAGAACTGGATGACGCGGTTGAGCGCCTCCATGTCCACGATCTTTTCGCTCTCGACGATCTCGAAGACCACGCGTTCCGGTTCGATCCCCGCCTGTTCGATCTGGTCGAGCACCCGTTCGAAGTCCCGGTCGTGGCGGGAGACGGTCTGCGGCAGCACGTTGATGAACAGGCGCCCCTCTATCGCGAACAGCTCGGCCGTCTCGATCGCCGAGAGCACGCCGCAATAGTCGAGCTGGCGCCGCAGCTCGGCATCGGCATTGCCGAACAGCTCGAGCGGCGGGATCGTGTCGCCATTGGGCTTCAGGCCGCGCAGCAGGAACTCGTAGCCGTGCAGGGCGCCGCCGCGGGCCTCCACGATCGGCTGCATCACGCTGCAGTAGCGGCGCTCGGCGATGAGCTCGCGGATCCAGCGCGAGGAATGGCTTCTGATGAACTGCTCGACGTTCTCGATGTTGAGGAAGTCCTCGAGTCGCGGCCGCTCGCCCTCGACGACCAGCGCCTTGACGATCCTGCGCTCATGCGCCGTCAGATAGCGCTTGAGCGCCACCGAAAACCGCTCGAAGTCGGTGACCACGACGCCGACGACACTGGCCGCCTCGGTCGCAAAGCAGGTAAAGCCCCTGCCTTCGAGCTCGCGGGCGAGAACCAGCGCCCGCTCGGCCGACGGCAGCCACAGCAGCGCCCGGCCGATCCGCCCCCATCCCTCGCTGTCCGCGCCCTGCATGCGGTCCTTTCCCGCGGTCTCGCCATCCGCAACCGATGCGCGATCGCCCATCCACCACGGGTTAGGGCGAAGCGGTGAAGAAATCGTTACTGGACGGGCGCGGCTCAGCCGGCGATCCGCGCGTAGCGGCTGCGCAGCCCGGCGCCCGCCGCCCCCTCGGCGGCGAGCAGCATCAGCAGCAGGCGGGCCTTCTGGGCATTGAGGCGGCCGGCGGGGATGAGTCCCCGGGCGATGAGATCGCTCTCGCTGCCCGGATAGCCGTAGCTGGCCTCGAGCACGCCCCCGAAGGGCACGCGCGAGGCCAGCACCAGCGGCCTCCTGGCGGCGAAGGCGGCCAGAGGCTCGACCCAGGATTCGGGCACATGCCCCGCCCCGAAGGCGCGCAGCACCGCGGCCTCGGCGTCCGAAAGCACCGCCAGCGCCCGTCCGGGATCCGCATCGAAGAGCGCCTCCACCACCGGCACATGCGGCAGGCGCGGAGCGGACGCGAATCGGGCGGGATCGAAGGCGGGGGCCGCCGGCGCGGGCGGAGCCGACAGCCACTGCGCCCGCCCCTCGCGCATGATCCCGACGGCCGCACCCTGATGCGCGCCGAAGGCGTCCACGAAATGCGTGTGCGCCTTGGTCGCGTCGGCGGCGGCGAAGATGCGCTCGGCCATCACCACCAGCACGCCGTGGGCGCGGGCGGTCTCATCGGCCGCAAGATGGATGGCGGCCACGAGATTGGCCGGCCCGTCCGCGCCGGCCGCGCTCGCCGGGCGCATGGCGCCGGTCACCACCACGGGAACCGGCGGCGTGCCGAGGAAGAGCGACAGCAGAAAGGCCGTCTCCTCCAGGGTATCCGTGCCCTGGGTGACGACGACGCCCGCGACCCCCTCTTCGGCCGCTTCGGGGATGCGGAGCGCGAGCCGGGCGATGTCGGCCACCGCCAGATTGGCGCTCGGCCGGTTGGCCATGCTCTCGCCGGTCGGCGCGAGATCCGGGGGAAGGAAGGGACGCACCGCCTCGACGAGCGCGTCGGCGCCGAGCCGCGGCACCACGGCGGCCGCCGGCGACGCCCCGCCGGTCATGGCGATCGTCCCGCCCAGCGTGATGACGTGAATCCGCCCCGCCATGCCGGGTTCCTTAACCGCAGGCGGCGGCCGCGGCCGGCTCTCAGGCGGCCTTCAGCTCCGCGTCCGCCGGCGTGTACGGCAGCGCCAGCGCCTCGGCCACCGCCGGATGGGTCACGTGCCCGCGGTGGATGTTGAGGCCGGCCTTCAGATGCGGATCCTCCGCCAGCGCGCGGCGGTAGCTCTTGTCTGCGAGCGCAATGACGAAGGGCAGCGTCGCGTTGTTGAGGGCGAGCGTCGAGGTCCGCGCCACCGCGCCGGGCATGTTCGCCACGCAGTAGTGGACGACGCCCTCCTCCACGAAGGTCGGGTCCGCATGGGTGGTCGGGCGCGAGGTCTCGAAGCAGCCGCCCTGGTCGATCGCGACATCGACGAGCACCGAGCCCCGCTTCATCTGCCGCACCATCTCGCGGGTGACCAGCTTCGGCGCCGCGGCGCCGGGCACGAGCACGGCGCCGATGACGAGATCGGCGGAAAGCACATGCTCCTCGATCGCGCTGGTCGTCGAGAACACGGTGGTCAGCTTCGAGCCGAACTGGAAGTCCAGCTCCTGCAGGCGCCGCAGCGACTTGTCGAGCACGAAGACCCGCGCCTCCAGCCCCATCGCCATGCGCGCGGCATTGGTGCCCACCACACCGCCGCCGATCACCACCACCTTGGCCGGCGGCACGCCGGGCACGCCGCCGAGCAGCATGCCGCGGCCGCCCTGCTCCATCTCCAGGCAATGCGCGCCGGCCTGGATCGACATCCGCCCGGCGACCTCGGACATGGGTGCGAGCAGCGGCAGGCCGCCGCGCTCGTCGGTGACCGTCTCGTAGGCGATGGCCACCACGTCCTTCTCGATCAGCCCCCGGGCCTGGGCGGGATCGGCGGCCAGATGCAGATAGGTGAAGAGCACCTGGCCGGGCCGCATCATCGCGATCTCCTGCGGCTGCGGCTCCTTCACCTTCACGATCATCTCGGCCTCGGCGAAGACGGCCGCGGCATCCGGGGCGATGGTGGCGCCGGCGGCCTCGTAATGTTCGTCATCCATGCCGATGGCGAAACCCGCATCATGCTCGACGATGACGCGGTGGCCGTGCTGGACGAGCTCGCGCACCGAGCTCGGCGTCAGCCCCACGCGGTATTCGTGCGTCTTGATCTCCTTCGGCACACCGATGATCATGTTTCCTCCACGACTGTCCTGCCGGCCGCACCGGCCATCGCCTCGATCCCCGTCGAGCCGAAGCCGCCCTCCCCGCGCGCGCTGGCGGGAAGCTCGGCGACGGGCTCAAGCCGCACCCTGGGCAGGGCGGCCACCACCATCTGCGCGATCCGCATGCCGCGTTCAACCACGAAAGGCGAGGTGCCGAGGTTGACGAGGATCACCTTCACCTCGCCGCGGTAGTCCGCATCGATCGTGCCCGGCGTGTTGAGCACCGTGATCCCGTGCCGGGCGGCGAGCCCCGAGCGCGGCCGCACCTGCGCCTCGAAGCCCGCGGGCAGCGCGAGCGCAATCCCGGTGGGCACCAGCGCGAAGCGTCCCGGCGCGATGGTGACCGGCGCGTCCACCGCCGCATGCAGATCGAAGCCGGCGGCAAGCGCGCTGGCCCGGGCCGGCAGGGGCAGGTCCGCCGCATGCGGCAGCCTGCGCACGGCCACCACGATCTCGGCATGCGTGTTGCCGGGTCCGGCATCCGCCATCAGGCCGACCCTTCCGCCTCCGCCGCCCCGGCCAGATGCGCCGCGATCTCGCCGGCGAGACGGCGCGCGACCTCCGCCTTGTCCATCTCCGGCCAGGCCTCCGGCGTATCGTCCCCGCGGATCAGCCAGACGCGGTTGCGCGCCCCGCCCATCACCGCGCCGCCCGAGACGTCGTTGGCGACGATCCAGTCCGCCCCCTTGCGCCGGCGCTTTTCCGCGGCGTGGCGGACGACGTCTTCCGTCTCGGCCGCAAAGCCGATGACGAGCCGTGGGCGCTCGCCCGCCGGCAGCGCGGCGAGCGAGGCCAGGATATCGGGATTCTCGGTAAGTTCGAGAGCGGGCAGGCCGTCCCGGCTCTTCTTGATCTTCTCGGCCGCAGGGCTCGTCACCCGCCAGTCCGCCACGGCGGCGACGCAGACCGCGACATCGACGGGCAGCGCATCGCGCACCGCCTGCCACATCTCGCGTGCGCTCTCCACATCCACCCGCCTGACATCCGCGGGCGTGGCGAGATTCGTCGGCCCGCTGACGAGCGTCACATCCGCGCCCAGCGCCGCCAGCGCCTCCGCGATCCGGTAGCCCTGCAGACCCGAGGAACGGTTCGAGATGAAGCGCACGGGATCGATGGGCTCCAGGGTGGGCCCCGCCGTCACCAGCGCGCGGACGCCCGCCAGCGGCCGCGGGCCGGCATCGAGGATGCGCTCGACGGCCGCGAGGATCTCGGGCACCTCGGCCATCCGTCCCGGCCCCGTCTCGCCGCAGGCCAGATCACCCGCTCCGGGCCCCACCACATGGATGCCGTCGGCCTTCAGCTGCTCGAGATTGCGCCGGGTGGCGGGCTTCTTCCACATCTCCACATTCATCGCCGGCGCGATCAGCACCGGTGCGGTGGTGGCCAGCAGGATGGTGCTCGCCAGATCATTGGCGTGTCCATGCGCCATCTTGGCCATGAGATCGGCGGTCGCCGGCGCCACCACGATCACGTCCGCCTCGCGCGCAAGGCGGATGTGCCCCATTTCCGCTTCCTCGGTCAGCGAGAAGAGATCCTGATAACAGGGCTCGCCGGTCAGACTTGCGACGGACAGCGGCGTGATGAACTGGGCGCCGGCGGCCGTCAGCACGCCGCGCACCCGCGCGCCGCGGTCCTTGAGGCGCCGGATCAGCTCCAGCGACTTGTAGGCGGCGATGCCGCCGCCGATGATCACCAGAACCTGCCGCCCCGCCAGTGCCACGCCGCCGTCCTCGACCTTGCCGCGGCCTTCCGCCGCCGCCCGTTCGCCGCCCCGCCATAGCGCGCCGGCGGGCGAAAGAAAAGCCGGCACGCCCCTTGCGCCGGCGGACGCGCTCAGGCGGATGCCGCGGGAAGATCGGCGAGCATCTGCCGCTCGGCAAGGCGCCGGAACAGGCCGTCGGCGGCCAGCAGCTCCTCGAAACGGCCCTCCTCGACGACCCGGCCGTGGTCCAGCACATGGATGCGGTCGGCCGCGCGGACCGTGGACAGGCGGTGCGCGACCACGATGCGGGTCACCGCAAGCCGGTTCAGGCTTTCGGTCACCACCGCCTGGGTCTCGTTGTCGAGCGCGCTCGTCGCCTCGTCGAAGATGACGAGCTTCGGCCGGCGCACGAGCGCCCGCGCGATCATCAGCCGCTGGCGCTGGCCGCCGGAAAGCGTCGTCGCCCCCTCGCTCAGCATCGTCTCGAGGCCCATGGGCATGGCTTCCAGATCCTTCTCCATCCCGGCCATGCGAATCGCCTCCATCGCCTGCTCGCGCGTGATGCGCGCGCCGGCGGCGATGTTCTGGAAGATGCTGCCCGGCAGCAGCCGCCCGTCCTGCAGCACGACGCCGATCTGGCGCCGGAACCAGGCGGGATCGAGCCGCTTGAGATCGATGCCGCCGATGAAGATGCTGCCTTCCTCCGGCTCCTCGAAGCCGAGGAGCAGGCGGATGATCGTGGACTTGCCCGCCCCCGACGGCCCGACGAGCGCCACCATCTCGCCGGGCTCCACCTTCAGGCTGACGCCGTCCAAGACCCTGGGGGCTTCCGGCGCATAGCGGAAGCAGACGCCGTGCAGGGCGATCCGCCCGCGCAGCCGCCCGGGCCGCCGCGCGCCGCCGGTGGTCCGCTCCGGTTCGGCATCGAGCAGCGGACGCAGCGCTCGGCCCAGGGCCGGATCGCGACCAGCTGCAGCAGCGAGCCGGAGACCATGACCAGCGCCAGCGAAAACTGCCCGAGCGCGGTGTAGAAGGCGATGAAGGAGGGAGCCGAGATGGTGGCGCGCAGGTTCTCCGCCTCGATCCCGGCCCAGTCGGCCGGCGCACGGAAATAGGCGAGGAACTGGCCGCTCACCAGCGCCAGCACGGCCACCAGCACCGCAACGGTCAGGATCGGCCAGACGCTGGACAGCCCCTGCAGCACGGCCGCGGCCGCCATCTGCCGGCGGGACGCGGCCAGAAGCCGCCGGTAGAGCGCCGCAAAGCGCGTGAAGGCCGCCGCGACGGCTCCGGCCACGCGGATCTTGGCGATCGCCCGGACGAACTGGAAGATGAGCGCCTCCAGCCGCCCCGTGTCGTCGGCGACCGCCGAGACCTCCCGCAGCACGATCCGGCCCACGAGCCAGACGAGCCCGCCGAAGACGAGGCCGAGCGCCGCGACCACGAGCCCGAGCGTGAGATTATACCAGGCCATCAGCGCCAGCGAGAACAGCCCGAAGACCCCATGGGTGAGCGCGGTCACCGCATGCATGCTCGCCATCGCCCGGATGCTGTCCACCGCAAGAGCCCGGTTCGTCAGGTCGCCGACGTCGAAGCGCCGGAAGAAGGACACGGGCAGCCGCAGCAGGCGGTCCCAGACCGCCTCCTGCACCCGGTTTCCGGCCCGTCCCTCCGCGCGCACCGTGGCGAGCCCCGCGGCGAGGCTGACGCCGGCCTGGGCGGCCGCGGCGGCGACCATGGCGAAGAAGAGAGTGAGAAGGAGCGGATGGTCGGCTTCCGGGATCACATTCGCCATCGCCGCACCCGTCGCAAGCGGCACGGCGAGCGAAAGCAGCCCCGCCACCAGGGTCAGCGCCACGAAGCGCGCGGCGTCCCGGCCCATGCCCCGGCCGGCATGGCGCAGAAGCGTGCCGAGGCCGACGGGCCCGTCGCCGGGCAGGCGTGCGGCGAGCATCCAGGCGCGGCCTTGCGCCGCCGCCCGCTCGCCATCGCGCAGGGCGATCGCGCCCTGATCGCGCATGAGCTCATAGGTTCCCGCGCGCGGACGGGCCGGCACCGGCACGCCGTCGGCGCCCGCGAGCAGCAGCACGCCGTGGTCGCGGGTCCACCAGTCCGCTGCCAGCCGTACCCGGCGGAAGAAGATTCCCGCGGCGGCGAGCAGCCGCTCGACGGCCGCCGTGGCCGCATCTGCCGCCTCTGCGTCCGCATCCCCGGCGTCCGGACCTCCGGCACCGCCGTCGCCTGCGCCGGTCTCCATCTCGCCCGCCAGCACATCGAGCCGGCGCAGCGTCGCGGAATCGAGCGGCGTGCCGAGGGCCGCGGCGGCGCGGGCGATCGCCTGCACCCGCGCATCCATCGGCTGGAACGGCGATTCCCTCGCGTGCCCCGGCGCGGCCACGACGCCGCCCAGCCAGGACAGCGCCCGCACGAGCCCCCGGCGACGCGTCGTCCGCCGACGCGCCAGCTCGCCCGCCTCGCGCCCGCGCTGATCGGCGAGATGCGCGCACCAGGCCGTCTCGACCGCCGCGATCGCATCGCCGACGGTCGCATCGCCCGGCCGGTTCCACCCATCGTGGTCGGGGGGCAGAAGGGCGCGCGCGAGCGCCATGACCTCGGCGGCCGGCGCTGCGGGATCGACGGGCGCGGCCCGGATCCGGGCCTGCGGGGCCGGAACCGGATGCCAGGCAAGGCCCGCCTCGCGCGCCGGGCCTGCGCCTCCGCGCTGCGGAAGGAGCAGCCGCGCGCCCGGCCCCGCCTCGCAGACGAAGTGACGCAGCCCGGATTCCTCGACGAGGAAGAGCAGCAGCCGCCCGCGCTCCACCGTGATCACGGCGGGCGCCGGTATGTGCACATCGGCGGTGCCGGCCGTCAGCGTCAGAAGGTCGTGCCGTCCGCGCTCCGCCGCCATCAGCCCTGCTCCACCAGCTGCCGGTAGCGGCCGCCCAGCGCGATCAGATCCGCATGCCGGCCGCGCTCGGCCACCCGTCCCTCATCGAGCAGGATGATCTCGTCGGCGTCGCGGATGGTGGACAGGCGGTGGGCGACGATCACCAGCGAGCAGCCCCGCCGGCGCAGGCGGTGGTCGATCTCCTCCTCGGTCTTGGCATCGAGCGCCGCCGTCGCCTCGTCCAGCACCAGAATGCGCGGATCGCGGGCGAGCGCGCGCGCGATCTCCAGACGCTGGCGCTGGCCGCCGCTGAAATTGCGGCCGCCCTCCTCCACCACCGCCTCATAGCCGCCGGGACGGGCGGCGATCTCATCATGGATCAGCGCATCTTCGGCGGCCCGCCGGATCGCCTCGTGCCGCAGGTCGGGATCCCGGAAGGCGATGTTCTCGGCCACCGTGCCGGCGAACAGAAAGATCTCCTGGTCGACGGCGGCGATGTCGCGCTCCAGCAGAATGGCCGGCCAGGCGTCGCGGGGTCGGCCGTCGATCAGGATCTCGCCCGCCGAAGGCCTGAGCAGACCGAGGATGAGACGGGCGACCGTCGACTTGCCCGATCCCGACGGTCCCACGAGCGCGATCCGTCCACCCGGCGGCAGGACGAAATCCAGCCCGTCGATCAGCGGCGGGCGCGTCGGATCATAGCCGAAGCTCACCCCCCGGAACTCCAGCCGCCCGGTGATGCGCACCGGCTGCGGCTCGCCGCGCGGACCGGAAGGCTCGCTGCGCGGGACGGCGGCTTCCCCCTCGTCGAGCGGGTAGCGGAGCACGTCGTCAAGGCGCATCAGGTCGCCCAGGATGGTCTGCAACTGCCCGCCCAGCATCACGAAGCGCTGCACGGGGGTCGCCACCTGCATCCACAGCGCCTGGAAGGCCACCAGCCCGCCCATCGTGAGCCGACCGGCCAGAATGAGCTCGGCCCCCGCGAACAGGATCACGGCATGGGCCAGCACGGCCACGAACTGCGGCCCGACTTCGAGCAGCGCGCTCGCCTCGCCCAGACGCTGATGGCTGTTGACGAGCCGCGCGTGGTGGCCCGCCCACTGGGCGTAGAAGTCCTGCTCGCTGCCGCCGGCCCGGATGGTCTCGATCGCGGACAGGCCCGCGGCCGAAAAGCCGGCGAGCGCGCCCTGATCCATGAGATAGCGGCTGTTGAGCTCCTGCCGGCGGCGCGCGACCAGCTTCAGCACCCCCAGATGCAGCCCCATCGCGGCGAGCGCGACCAGCGTCAGCCAGGGGCTGAGGAAGAAGAGCGCGGTAAGAAAGACCGCGCCCACCATCATGGCGATGACCGTGGTCGGAAGCGGGCCCGCCATCAGCGCCGCGATGCGCCGCGCCCCGACCATGCGGTTGGCGAGATCGCCGGCGAGGCGCTGGCCGAAGAAGCGCATCGGCAGCCGCAGGAGATGCCAGACGTATTCGGCGGCGATCGCCATGTCGAGCTTGGTCTGCAGGGCGACGAGCAGCCGCTGCTGAAACCAGGCGAGAAACCCGCCGGCCAGCGCCGCGACGACGAGCCCCAGCACGAGCGGAAACAGCCAGTCGGCATAGCCGCGCACCAGCACGTCGTCGACGAACAGCTTCAGCCCCAGCGGCGTCACCAGCCCGGGCGCGGCGATCAGCAGGCTTGCGACGGCGATCGCGGTCACGGCGTCCGGCGAACGGGCGAGCCGCCGCAGCAGCGCGCCGAGAACCCGCGGCGGATGGCCGGCCGGCGTGAATGCGGGCCCCGGCGCGAAGACGAGCGCAATCCCCGTGTAGCCGCGCGAGAACTCTCGTGCGTAAGCCGCAGGCGGCCCTTGGCCGGGTCGTTCACGAAGACCGCATCCTCCGCAAAACCCTCCACCACGATGAAATGGTTGAACTGCCAGAAGACGATGAGCGGCAGCCGCTGCTCGGCCAGCCGGTCCATTTCAAGGCGCATCCCCTTGGCTTCGAGGCCGTGGAAGCGCGCCGCGCGCAGGATGCCGGCCGCGGTGGCGCCGTCGCGGGTCACCGCGCTGTGGACGCGCAGCTCCTCGAGCGGCACCCAGCGGCCGTAATGCGCGAGCACCATCGCAAGCGACGCCGCACCGCATTCCACGGCCTCCATCTGGAGGATGGTCGGGACATGGGTGACGCGCCGGCCACGGCGTCACAGGTCACGGAGCCGTGGTGGTCGCATGCGCCTCCTCCGCCGGTGCCAGCTCCTCGATCACCGGCACGAGCAGGGAGATCGGCCGGATCCGCCGCACGACGACGGTGGCGGAGGCGAGCGTCCCGGGGCTGAGCGTGACGGCCGGCCCCTTCGAGGATGTCCAGGCGAAGCCGCTCGCCGTCTCCGGTGCGGGCTCGAGCGCGAGTCTGGCGGCGAGCGGCGCACCGGCGCCCATGATCTGCCGGACCAGCGCCTCGTTGCCGAAGCGGGCGAGAAGATCCGCGCGATCGCTGGGCAGCGCGTCCACCCGCGTGACGTGCGCCTTCATCGCACCATAGAGGCTGCGTTCGACGGTGGTGGGGGCGACGTGCGCGGCATTGCCTTCCGCAAGCTTCTTGCCCACGGCAAGCGGAAAATACGCATAGGCCGCGAGCGGGCCGCCCCTCGTCTCCAGGGTCACGATCGGTTGTCCCGCGGCGATCCGGCGACCGGGCAGCTCCTCGACCGCCACCACCAGCGCATCCGCATCGGCGACGAGCCGCCCGTTCGATGCCGCGGTCGCGGCGAGCACCGCACGCTTGCCCTTTTCCCGGAGGAGAGCGCGCTTCAGGTCGTCCAGCCGCGCGGCCCGGTCGGTGCGCGCGGCCGCCGCCTGCGCCCGCAGCTGGACGATCCGGGCGGACAGCGCCAGCACGTCCTGGCGCGCCGCCAGCCATTCCTGGCGCGTCGCCTCGACGGCCTCCTTCGTCGCGAACCCCTTCTTCAGAAGCGCTTCGTCATCGGCCAGCTTCCGGGCCAGAAACGTCTCCTTCTGCCGGGCCGCGCCGAGCGCCTGTTCATGCGCCGCCAGAGCCTTCTGGAGCTCCCGCTCGTCTGTGGCGTTCTCCTGCGCGAGCGAGGCGGCGAGCAGCCTGACCTCGTCTTCGAGCGCAGCGATCGAGGCATCGAGGGCGGCGATCTGGGCCTCGAGCGCCGGCAGCGACAGCTCGGCCAGAAGCGCTCCCTTCGTAACCCGCTGACCCTTCCTCACATGCACGGCGATCACCCGGCCGTCGGCCGGAGCCGTCACCGGAATGATGCGGCTGCCCTCATGCAGCAGAACCGCGAGTCCGTCGACGCGATAGTCGCGGCGGCCGAAGACCGCCCAGACCACCGCGGCCAGCGCCAGCACGCCGAAGGCCGCAAGCGCCACCCAGCCGCGCGGACGCACGAGCGTGATGGCCTCATCGAGCCCGCGGGGATCGCCGAGCTCGCGCACGGCCTCTTTGCGAAAAAGATCGGGCATGCAGTCCCCTGTTCCCGGCCGAAGAGCCGCCGGCCAACCGCCATCCATCGGAGCGGCCGCTGTGCGGCGGCGCGGGCCACCGAAAAAACGCCGCCCTCGCCCGCGCTCTCGCCGGCTTTCTCACGCGCCAACACGATGGGGTGTGAAGTGGCGAGCCGCCTTCCCTGTCTGCGTCCGTTGCTTGAAAGATAAAATGACTTGACCGGAAAGTCCAGATGTCCGAGAATGACTATTGCGGAGCAGGGAGGATCCCTCGAAACGAAAATTCCTGACACGGCATCACGCCGATCATATCATTTCTGATGCGGCCGCATGCGCGGCGCGGCAGGTCTTTTCCTTTCCGGAACCTCTTCATGTGCACCGGGGCTGGCAGCAGTCACCCGTCGTGAGTGCGGGCGGCAAGGCGCCATCGGGCGGGCGTCCTTCGCGCGGAGGGAAGTCCCGCCCCGCGGCACATGCGGAAAGGAGCAGCCCATGGCTGACAACCACGCGCAAGCCTACGGCAAGATCATCGCCCAGGCCTGGAGCGATCCGGCGTTCGCCGAGAAGCTGACGAAGGATCCGGCCGCCGCGCTGGCGGAGGCCGGCATCAAGGTGCCGGCGGGCGCCAAGGTGACGAGCTATTTCGCGGCGGAGAACGAAGTCGTCGTCCTGGTGCCGCCGAAGCCGAGCGCGGAACTCGCAGACGAGGCGCTGGAAGCCATGGTCGGCGGTGGATGCAAGGGCACATCGGGCACCGTGGGAACATTCGGGTGTCCAGTCGGAACCGTCGGCTTCACGGGAACATACGGTTGCCACTGAGTGAGCGCCTGCCGCATCGTGGCCGAGATTCCGGAGGTGCGGTGCGCCTTCGCGCCGCCTCTGCATCCGGGTGGCCAGTCTAGTGAGCATGTCGACAGGCGACTAATCACGTCGGGCGGGGTCAATCGTCGTCGCGCCTGAGATGGGCTGATCACGGCCGCTTTCGTTGCACCTCGCTCCCCATGGAGTTCGGATCCTCCGCATGTCCCCGAAAGCCGGCTTCCACCCCCACCCGCGCTGGACGCTGGTTCCGGTGCCCGATGATGCGCTCTATCTGTTCAGCGCGCGCGAGCACCGGGTGATCGCGCAGCGGCGGGCGCGGCTCTTCGTCGAGTGCTGGCAGGAGCTGGGCACGGGTGATCCGGATGCGGTCGTCTCGCGGCTGAGGGAGCGCGGCCTGTCGGCGGCCGAAGGCTACTTCGCCTTCGAGGAGCTGCGCGCGAAAGGCTTTCTTGAAAGCCGGGAAGAGCCGCCCGCGCCGGCCGAGCTCTTCCTAGCCGCCCTCGCGCCTGTGGCCGAACGCCCGGTGATCCCGCAACCCGCCGCCCGGCCCCCGGACGGCGCGGCCTGCGACCTGCTGCTCGTCGGTGGCATCGATCCGGATGCGATGGCCGCCTCCGCGGGATCGCAGGGACTGCGGATCCAATTCATCACGGACACGCAGGCGGTGGAGGCGGCCGATGCCCGGCTCGTCGTGCTCACCGACGACTATCTCAGGCCCGCGCTGGGCGCGATCGACCGGCGCATGCGTGCGCTCGGCCGGCCCTGGCTGCTGGCCCAGCCGGTGGGCGGCATCGCCTGGTTCGGCCCCGTCTTCGGAATCGCGCGCGACAAGCCCGGCGGCTGCTGGCACTGCCTTGCCCAGCGGCTCGTGCGCAACCGGGAGGTCGAATGGCATGTCGCCCGCTCGCTGGGCCGCGAAATGCCGCTTGTGCCCGCGCGCCGCTGGACTCCGGAGAGCCTCGCCTTCTGCCTGGCCGAGATCGCCGGCATGCTGGCCGCTCTCCGCGCGAGCCGGAAGGACGGGCGTGACGCCCTCGCCCATGTCACGACCGTCGATGTCGCCGCCGGCAGCCGCCGGCATCATCACCTCGTCCGCCGGCCGCAATGCCCGGCCTGCGGAGACGGCGGCAGGCGCTCGCTTGCGCCGCGCCCGATCCGGCTGCGGCCGACCCCCAAACGCTTTACCGCGGACGGCGGCCATCGCGTCCATGATCCGGAAGAGACCTGGCGGCGATGGCGCCACCATGTCAGCCCCGTGACCGGAGCCGTCTCCTTCCTGCAGCGCATCGATGATGCGCGCGGCGGGCCCGCCCGCGCCACGGGTGCGACCTTCGCCCCCGCAGCGAGCGGAACCGGTTGCGACGACGTGATGCCCGACCCGGCGGCGGATGCCGGGCCCGTGCCCGTCCACAACTATGTCGCGGGCGAGAACTTCGCCGTCCACCGGCCCGGCCTTGCGGGACTGAAGGCGGGCCTGCGTTCCAAGAGCGCCGGCAAGGGCATGACGGATGCCCAGGCGCGCGCCAGCGGTCTCGCCGAAGCACTCGAGCGCTATTCCGGCGTCTTCATGGGCGAGGAGCCGCGCCGGCGCGCCCGCTTCGTGGACTTCCCGGAAGGCGCAGCGATCGACCCGCGCAACTGCATGCTCTTCAGCGACCGGCAGTATGCCGAGCGCGCCGCCTGGTGCCGGCGCGGCTCGCCCTTCCAGTATGTGCCGGAGCCCTTCGACGAGGAGGCCGAGCTGGACTGGTCGCCGGTCTGGTCGCTCAGCGAGGCACGCCAGAAATATCTGCCCTCCAGCTACCTCTACTACGGCCATCCCGAGGGCGGCCGCTTCTGCACCGCCGATTCCAACGGCTGCGCGGCCGGCAACACGATCGAGGAGGCGGTCCTCCAGGGCTTCTTCGAGCTCGTCGAACGCGATGCGGTCGCCGTGTGGTGGTACAACCGGATCCCGCGCCCGGCCGTCGATCTCTCGAGCTTCGATCTGCCCTACATCGACGAGATGGCCGCCTTTCTGGAGCGCCACCACCGCAGCTTCTGGGTGCTCGATCTGACCCATGAGTTCGGCATCCCGGTGATGGCGGCCGTCACGCGCCGCAAGGACAAGCCGGCCGAAGACATCGTGTTCGCCTTCGGCGCGCATTTCGACCCGCAGATCGCGCTCACCCGGGCGGTCAGCGAGATGGCGCAGTTCCTGCCGGCGGTGCTGCACATGCCGGCGGACGGCAGCGGCTCCTACGCCTTCGACGATCCGGATTCGGTGCGCTGGTGGCAGACGGGGCGGCTGGCCGAGCATCCTCATCTCGCGCCGGCAGCGGACAGTCCCGCCCGGCGCCGGGAGGACCATGCGGACCTCTCGCAGCCGGACATCGCCGAAGACGTCCGGACCTGCCTGCGACTCGTGGATGAGCGCGGCATGGAAATGCTTGTCGTGGACCAGACGCGGCCCGACATCGGGCTGCCCGTCGTCAAGGTCATCGTCCCGGGCATGCGGCACTTCTGGGCGCGCTTTGCGCCGGGCCGGCTCTATGACGTGCCGGTCGCGCTCGGCTGGTTGGGCGCGCCGCTGCGGGAAGAGGAACTGAACCTCATTCCCATGTTCATCTGACGCCCGCGCGCCGGGCGCAAGGCCTTGGAGACCACAGGACGATGGACGAGCAGACCCCGCCGCCGCCGCGCTGGCGGCTGCGACACGGCCTGCGGCTCGTTGCGGAACCCGGCGCGCAGGGCACCCGGCGGCTCGTCCTCGCACGCGGAGAGCAGCGCTGGGGGCTCGGCGCATTCGGCCCTGCGGCGGCCGCGGCCCTCCTTGGCCTTGCGAGCGAGCCTGCCCATGCCGACGCGCTCGCGGCCGCCGTCACCGCAGACGGTGGCGGGGCCGCGGATGTCGCGGGCGTGCTCCATGTCTTTCACAGACTCCACGCGCTCGCCTGCCTGATGGAGGTGCTGGAAGACGAGGACGGCACCCTCCATGCCACGCGCGAGGTCATGCTGCCGCCGGTTCCCGCAGCCGACGCGTCCATGCGCCCGGATGCGCCGGTGCGGCTGTCGCGCTTCGCCTTCATCGCCCGCCACGAGGGCCGGGCAGTGCTGGAATCGCCCTGGTCGCGCTGGCGCATCGGCCTGGAATCGCCCGCCGCCGGCGCTCTCGTCACGCGGCTGATGGCGGAAACGCTGCGGACCGAGGCGCTTTCGGATCCGGTCATGCGCCGGCTGCTGGGCTGGCTCGTGGCGGCCGGGCTTGCGGATGCGGTGGATGGCGACGGTCTGCTGCCCGAGGACCGCGACCCGGACCGGCGCTTCTGGGACTTCCACGACGCCCTGCATTTCCGGCGCAGCCGCAGCGGCGGCCATGATAATCCGGTCGGCGCGAGCTTTCCGGGGCGCGGCGTGGTCGGGCCGCTGCCCGCGGTCAAACCGCCGATCGCGCATGATCCGGCCGACCTGATCACCCTTCCCATGCCCGACATCGCGGCCCTGTGCCGCGGCGATCCCGCCTTCCAGGCGGTGGTGGAGGCGCGGCGCTCGCACCGGGTGCGGGGCGAGCGGCCGATCACGCTGGCGCAGCTCGGCGCCTTCCTCGCCCGCACGGCGCGGGTCATCACGCTCGTGCCGCCCGACGACGAGCGCGAGCTCTATTACGAGGCCAGCATGCGGCCCTATCCATCGGGCGGAGCGGCCTACGAGATCGAGATCTATCTGACGGTGCACGCCTGCGAGGGGCTGGCGCGCGGTCTCTACCACTATGACCCGCTTCACCACCGTCTGGAGCGGGTGGGCGACGATGGCGACCTCATCGACAGCCTGGTGACGGTCGCCTGGCAGTCGGCAGCCCGGACGGTGCGGCCCCAGATCGTCATTCACCTGGCGGCGCGGATGCGCAGGCTCATGTGGAAATACCGGGGCCTGGCCTGGTCGGTCGCCCTGAAGCATGCCGGCGTGCTCTATCATGCCTTCTATCTGGCGGCGACGGTGGAAGGGCTCGCTCCCTGCGGGCTGGGCGCCGGCGATACGGAGCTCGTCGCCCGCGCCTACGGGCTCGACCCCGTGGCCGAGTCGCCGATCGGGGAGTTCATGCTCTCCAGCCTGCCCCGGGACGCCGAGGGATCACCCGGATGACGCCGCACGCGCTGATGACGCGCTGCCGGCGGTTCCTGCTCGGCCATGACCAGAGGGGTCCGGCGCTCGCGGATCTCGCGCGCGCGCTGCATGCCGCGATGCCACCCGGCTTCCCGGTCGGCGACAATGTGGTCTTCCTGCGCGCCCACGCCGCCGCGGCCGCGCTCGCCGTGCACCCGGACGCGACCATCGATGTCGCGCGGATCCCCTTCCCCGTGACGGTCTCCGGCCTGCCCGAGCTCGACGATCTCATGCGCGCCTCGCTCGTCATGCATGATCCGCCGGCGCACACCCGCCTGCGCCGCATCCTTGCGCGCTTCTTCACGGCGCGGCGCCTGCGCGCCCTGGCGGACGACATCCGCCGCTCGCTCACGGCCCGGTTTGCGGACCTGCTCGCGGACAGGGCCGAGGTCGAGTTCGTCTCGGAAGTGGCCGAGCCGCTCGTGCTCGCCACCAGCCGGCGGCTGCTCGGCTGGCAGGCGGCGGACCCGGCCATGCTTCACCGCTGGGCGCGTCTGCTCGCCGATCAGATCATGCGGTTCAGGCTGGAAGGAGAGGAGCGGGCCGAGGTGGAGGCGACGCTCGCCGCCTTCCGCGCCTTTCCCGATGAGGAGCGGGCCCGCCGGCGCGCGCGAAGGCCCGCGGCGGGCGGCGACGGCGACCTCTACGACGCCCTGCTTGCGGCGGAAGATGCCGGGGAGATCGCCTCGGCGGAGGAATTCGCCGGCCAGTGCCTGCTGCTGCTCGTCAACGGCCTCGATACGGGCCCGACCTTCTATGCCGCCCTCGTGCGGCGCCTGCTCGAGGACGCCGACATCCGGGCGCGGCTGCGCGCCGACCCGTCGCTGCTGCCCGGCTTCGTGGAGGAAAGCCTGCGGCTCGACGGCTCGGTGGCGATGATGGTGCGCGTCGCCGCCGCGGACCTGTCCCTCGGCCCGCTCCGCATTCCGCGCGCTCGGGTCGTGATCGCAGGGATCGCCGTCGCCAACCGCGACCCGGAAGTCTTTCCCGCCCCCGACCGCTTCGATCCGGCGCGCGATCCCAACCCGCATCTCGCCTTCGGCCGCGGCCACCATCACTGCCTGGGCGCGGCGCTCGCCCGCATTCATGCCACGGCGCTGATCGAGGCACTGCTGACTCTTCCCCGCCCGCCGCGGGTGGTGGAGGAGAGGATCGTCTGGAACCCGAAACCCGCGATCGCGGGGCCCATGCGGATGCCTTTGGCCTTCGGGTGAGCCGGCGGGTGAGGCTGTGCTGCTTCGCCGCCGGAGACGGCATCGAATAGCGCTTGACGGATTCCGCATACCCCTGTAGTGTATCGGATGCCGCTTGCGGAGCGGGCGCGAACGAACGGCTCATGGGATGATCCGGACTCATCCATCGCGAATCGGCCACGGGCGGGGTGCGGACTGCAAGCTCGCGCCCCTGATCCTTGCGGTGCTGGCCGTGGTGGCCTGGGCCGTGGTGGACCGGCCGGCCTTCGCGCATTCCGGATCCCCGCATGATGCGTCCATGGCGCAGGAGGCCGCCTGTGCCGGCGGATCGCCGACGTCGGCCGCGGCCGCTGCGCCGAGCGCCGCCTGCGCCGGGCAGCGGCACGGGTCGATGCCCTCCTGCTGCGGCGGCGGAGCGGGCACGGCCTGCTGCGGTGCCGTGATGGCGACCGCCCCCGCCTGCGCGTCCGCGCAAGACTGCGGCTCCCTTCCGGGCCCGGGCGGCATGCGCCGGCCGGCCGCCCATGCCGAGCCCCCGGCTCCCGCCCCTCCCCGTCCCTCCCCCGTCTGAGACGACCGCCGGCGGGCCGCCCGCGCCCGCCGGATGCGCGCCGTGCGGGGCGTCGACCGTCCCGCGCTCATGGTGACAGGACAGACAGGACGGACTTCTTCTCATGATCCGCTTTGCCGCTGAGACGGGGTGGTGGCCGCGAAATCACCATCGTTTCCCCGCGCATTTCATCCGTGCCGCGCTTGTGCTGCTGGCTCTCGTCTGCGCACCCCGGACCGGCGTGTCGGCCGAACCGGAAGGAGATCTTCGGCCCCTCACCCTTGATGAGGCGGTGCGCGCCGGTCTCGATGCCGACGATCCCAGCATCCTGCGCTTTGCGGAGCGGGCGAGCGCGCGCGATGAGGAGGCGGTTGCCGACGCGCAGCTTCCCGATCCGAAGCTCGCGCTGCGCTTCCAGAACTTTCCGGTCGACAGCTTCCGCCTCGGCGACACGCCGATGACCCAGATCCAGATCGCGTTGCAGCAGGCCTTCCCGCGCGGCCGCACGCTCCATTACAGCCGCGCGCGCCGCGAGGCGGAGGCCGCGGCCGAACGCGCGCGCATGGCGCTCGCCCGCCGCCAGCTCGTTCTGGCGATCCGCCAGGCCTGGCTCGACCTCTACTACTGGTCCCATGCGCGCCGCTTCGTCGCCGAAAGCCGGCAGGCCGTGGCCGAGCTCGAGACGGTCGCATCGGGCAGCTTCGCCGCCGGCAAGGGCTCGAGCGAGGACGTGCTGCGCGCGCGCTTCGAGCTGGCGGTGCTGGACGACCGTCTCGTCGAGATCGACCGCCGGATCGCGCGCGCACGCGCCGATCTCGCCCGCTGGATCGGCCCCGAGCGCGCCGCCCGCCGAATGCCCGGAAATCTGCCCGTGCTGCCGACGCCCTCGCCGATCGAGGGCATCCGCGCCGCCCTCCTCGGCCATCCGTCGGTGCTGGTCGCCGATGCGCTGATCGAGATGCGCGAGGCCGAGATCGCGATCGCCCGCCAGCAGTACAAACCCGCCTTTACGGCCGAGGTCGGCTACGGCGTGCGCGGCGGCGGCCAGACGGATTTCGCGAGCGCCGGCGTCATCATGGACCTGCCGATCTTCACCGGCAGACGCCAGGACCGCCGGCTGGCCGCCGCCAAGGCGCAAAGCTCCGCCGCCCGGCTCGACCGCGACCTGCTGCTCAAGGAGCTGAACCAGCGCCTGGATCGCGCCGCCGCCGACTGGGAGCGGCTGAACGAGCGGGCCAAGCTCTACCGCGAGGTGGTGACGGTGCGCGCCGGCGACACCACCGAGGCCGCGCTCAACTCCTACCGCTCGGCGGTCATCGACTTCGCCGAGCTCATCCGCGCGCGGCTCGCCGAGCTCGATGCCGAGATCACCGCGCTCAAACTCGAGGTCGAGCGCGCCAGGACCCAGGCCGAGCTGCTGTTTCTTGAAGGAGACTCCTGATGAAGGCTCGCACCCTGCTCACCCTTGCGGCACTCCTCGCGATCGGCGCGGCGGGCGGCTGGTGGCTGGCCCGCATCACGGGCTCCGGCGGTGACGAGAAGGCGGCCACCAAGGAGCGCCGGATCCTCTACTGGGTCGCGCCGATGGACCCGAGCTACCGTTCGGACAAGCCCGGCAAGTCGCCGATGGGCATGGATCTGATCCCGGTCTACGAGGGCGAGGAACCGCCGGACAAGACGGCGGTCCGGATCGACCCTGCCGTGGTCCAGAACCTCGGCGTGCGCACCGCGGCGGCCGAGCGCGCCACCCTCCACCGCCGCATCGAGACGGTCGGCCTCGTCACCCCGGATGAAAATCTTCTCAGCCATCTGCACGTGCGCGCCGCCGGCTGGATCGAGCGGCTCGCGGTCAAGGCCGCCGGCGAACGGGTGAGGAAGGATCAGCTTCTGCTCGAGCTGTTCTCTCCCGAGCTCGTGGACGCCCAGGTCCAGTACATCCAGGCGCTCGGCATCGGCCAGAAGCGGCTGGTGGAGGCGGCGGAGGAGCGGCTTGCGGCACTGGGCATCGGCAAGGCCCAGATCCGCCGGCTCGCACGGGAGCGGCGCCCGGACGAGCGGGTCCAGATCTTCGCCCCGCAGGACGGCTATATCGTCGCGCTCAACATCGCCGAGGGCATGTATGTCACGCCCGCCACGACCATCATGAGCATCGCGGATCTGAAGCAGGTGTGGGTGCTGGTCGACGTCTTCGAGGATCAGGCGCCCTGGGTGAGGGCCGGCGATACGGCCGAGATCACCCTCGCCTATCTGCCGGGGCGGCGCTTTGCCGGCACCGTGGACTACGTCTATCCGACCATCGATCCGAAGAGCCGGACGGTGAAGGTCCGCCTCGTCTTCGCCAATCCGGACGAGGCCCTGAAGCCCGACATGTACGCCTTCGCCACCATTCACGCGACGCCGAAGGCGGATGCGCTGGTCATCCCGCGCGAGGCGTTGATCCGCACCGGGCGCAACGAGCGCGTGATCCTGGCGCTGGGCGGCGGCCGCTTCCGGCCGGCGCAAGTGGTCTCCGGTCTCGAAAGTGGCGAGAAGATCGAGATCCTGGAAGGCTTGCGAGAAGGCGAGCGCGTGGTCACCTCCGGCCAGTTCCTGATCGATTCGGAGGCGGGCCTTGCCGGCACCATCCTGCGCATGACCCCCGGCGACGGCATGCCGCTGCCCGGCGATGCCGGCCACGAGATGTCCGGCGACGACATGCAGGGCCATGAGAAGCCCGATCAGAGTCCGGGGAGCGCCCCCGACCATGAGGGACATGGCGCCCACGGCGAAAAGGGAGGCGGGCGATGATCGCGCGGCTCATCCGCTGGTCCACCGAGAACCGCTTCCTGGTGCTCGTCTTCGCGGCGCTGCTGGCGCTTGCCGGCCTCGATGCTGTGAAGCGGACACCGCTCGATGCGATCCCGGATCTCTCGGACGTGCAGGTGATCATCAAGACCACCTATCCGGGTCAGGCGCCCCAGGTGGTCGAAGACCAGGTCACCTATCCGCTGACCACGGCCATGCTCGCCGTGCCCGGCGCGGTCACCGTGCGCGGCTACTCCTTCTTCAACGACTCCTATGTCTACGTGATCTTCGAGGACGGCACCGATCTCTACTGGGCGCGTTCGCGGGTGCTGGAATACCTGAGCCAGGTCGCCCCGACGCTCCCCGAGGGTGCGCGCCCCGCACTCGGCCCCGATGCCACCGGGGTGGGATGGGTGTTCCAGTACGCCCTCGTCGATCGCAGCGGCCGGCACGACATCTCCGAGCTCACCAGCATCCAGGACTGGTTCCTGAAATACGAGCTGCAGACCGTGCCGGGCGTTTCGGAAGTCGCGACCATCGGCGGCATGAAGCGCCAGTATCAGGTGGTGGTGGATCCGGACCGCCTGCGCGCCTACGGCCTGCCGCTGAAGACCATCGTCCAGGCGATCCGGCGCGGCAACCAGGAGACCGGCGGGCGCGTGGTCGAGATGGCGGAAGCCGAATACATGATCCGCGCGACCGGCTATGTCGATTCCCTGGACGATCTGAAGGCCATCCCCTTGGGGGTGACGCCGCACGGCACGCCAATCCTGCTCAAGGACGTCGCGGACGTGCGTTTCGGGCCGGAGCTGCGCCGGGGCATCGGCGAGCTCAACGGCGAGGGCGAGGCGGTCGGCGGCGTCGTCATCATGCGTTTCGGCGAAAATGCGCTGGCCGTCATAGACCGGGTGAAGGAAAAGCTCGAGACCCTGAAGAGAAGCCTGCCCGAGGGTGTCGAGATCGTCACGACCTACGACCGCTCCTCGCTCATCAAGCGAGCGGTCGCCACGCTCAATGAGAAGCTCGTCGAGGAATTCGTCATCGTCGCGCTGGTCTGCGGGCTGTTCCTGTTCCACCTGCGCTCGGCGCTGGTCGTCGTGCTCTCGCTGCCATTGGGCGTGCTTGCCGCCTTCATCGTCATGCATGCGCAGGGCATCAACGCCAACATCATGTCCTTGGGCGGCATCGCGATCGCCATCGGCGCGATGGTCGATGCGACCATCGTGATGATCGAGAATCTCCACAAACATGCCGAGCGCACGCCGCTCAGTCGGCAGAACCGCTGGCGGATCGTCGCCGAAGCCGCGGTCGAGGTGGGACCGCCGCTGTTCTTCTCGCTGCTCATCATCACCCTGAGCTTCGTGCCGGTGTTCGCGCTCCAGGGCCAGGAAGGCCGGCTCTTCAGCCCGCTCGCCTTCACCAAGACCTACGCGATGGCGGCCGCCAGCATCCTCTCTGTCACGCTGGTGCCGGTGCTGATGGGGCTGTTCATCCGTGGTCGCATCACGCCGGAACACAGGAATCCCGTCAACCGCCTGCTGATCGCGGGATACCGCCCGTTCATCGACGTCGTCCTGCGGCATCCCTGGCCGGTGCTCGTTGCGGCCCTCCTGCTGATGGCGAGCGCGGTGGTGCCCTGGCAGAAGCTCGGCTCCGAATTCATGCCCGAGCTGGACGAGGGCGATCTGCTCTACATGCCGAGCGCCTTTCCGGCGGTCTCGGCCGGCAAGATGGCGCAGATCATCCAGCAGGCCGACAAGCTGATCATGCAGGTGCCGGAGGTGAAATCCGTCTACGCCAAGGCGGGTCGCGCCGAGACCGCGACCGATCCGGCGCCGCTGTCGATGGTGGAGGCGACCATCCAGCTCAAACCGCGCGACCAGTGGCGCCCCGGCATGACGACCGAGAAATTGAAGCGCGAGCTGGACCGGCTGGTGCAGATCCCCAGTCTCACCAATGTCTGGATCATGCCGATCAAGAACCGCATCGACATGCTGGCGACCGGCATCAAGACGCCGGTCGGCATCAAGGTCGCGGGACCGGACCTCAAGGCGATCGCCAGGATCGGCGAAGAGATCGAGCGGATCATCCGCACCGTCCCCGGCACGGCTTCCGTCTATGCCGAGCGGGTCACGGGCGGGCGCTTCATCGACATCGACATCGACCGGATGAAGGCCGCCCGCTTCGGCCTCAACATCGCCGACGTGCAGGACATCGTCCGCACCGCCATCGGCGGCATGTCGGTGAGCGAAAGCGTCGAGGGGCTGGAGCGCTATCCGATCAACCTGCGCTATCCGCGCGAGGTGCGCGATTCGGTCGCGCGGTTGAAGGAATTGCCGATTGTCACCCCGGCCGGCGCGGAAATCTCGCTCGGCCAGGTCGCGGACATCCGCATCTCCGACGGCCCCGGCGTGATCCGCTCCGAAAACGCGCGGCTGAATGGCTGGATCTATGTGGACATCCGCGATGTCGACGTCGGCTCCTATGTGCGCGCGGCGCAGAAGGCGGTGGCCGAGCAGCTCGAGCTGCCGCCCGGCTATTCGCTGTCCTGGTCCGGCCAATACGAATATATGCAGCGCGCCAAGGCGCGTCTCATGCTCGTGGTGCCGGTGGCGCTCGTCGTCATCCTGTTGCTGCTCTACATCAACTTCCGCCGGCTCGGCGACGTCGCGATCGTCTTCGCCACGCTGCCTCTGTCCGTGGTGGGCGGCCTGTGGCTGCTCGTCTGGCTAGACTACCACCTGTCGGTGGCGGTCGGCGTCGGCTTCATCGCGCTCGCAGGTGTTGCGGTCGAGATCGGCGTGCTGATGATGGTCTACCTCAACCAGGCCTGGGCCGCCCGCCGCGCCGCCTGTGCCGAGGCCGGCCGCCGGCCGACGATGGACGACCTGCGCGAGGCGGTGATCGCCGGCGCGCTGATGCGCATCCGGCCGATCATGATGACGGTCAGCGTCATCATCGCGGGGCTGCTTCCGATCATGCTGGGATCGGGCACGGGCTCGGAGGTGATGCGCCGGATCGCCGCGCCCATGGTCGGCGGCATGGTGAGCACGACGGCGCTGGCGCTGCTCGTGATCCCCGCCGTCTTCCTCGTCTGGCACCGGCGGAGCTTCGGCGGACGCTGACGCGTGTGCGGCCGGCGGCGCGCGCACCCGGCGGCCGCCTCCTCAGCCGGCGGCCGCGGCCGCGGGGGTCGGCGCATCGTCTTGCGCCAGCCATTCGTGAAAGGCCTCGGTGATGCGCTTGAGCACCGGTCCCCAAGGCTCGTTGAGGCGCTTGTCGAACACGCGCACGCTCGGCAGTTGCGGAATGTGGTCGCTGCCCAGCCGGATGTAGTGGCGGGGAGGCAGCGCCGTCCAGGCCGGCGTGCCGACGGCGCCGGCGATGTCGATCGCGGAGGTCGGGGCCGAGATCACGAGATCCATCGCCTTCGTCATCGCGAACACCGTTTCCATGTCGTTCTTCAGATCCACCTCCGGCCAGCGGTGGATGGTCACCCCGAAGGCCTGCTCGGCGGCGCGGATCTCCTCTTCCGCCTCGCCGTAGAACAGGTTGACGAAGGCCACACCCGGCGTCTTCAGAAGCGCGCCGACATCCATCAGATTGAAGTAGTTGTGCTCGCGCTGCTTGAAGCGCAGGCCCGAGGTCCAGGAAATGCCCACCACGCGCCTTGCGCCCAGTTCCGCGAAGCGCCGGCGCCAGAAGGCCACGCGCTCGGGATCGGGCTCGAGAAACCCTTCCGGCCGCGCGGCCCGGGCGTAGGCCTCGAGATCCTTGCGGAAATGGTAGTGGAGCGAGAACTGGCCCGAATGGACGTCATGGGGCGGCCGCTCGGTCTTCAGAGGATTCTTCATGTTCTGCGCGATCACGGTCGCGCCGGGGAAGCTGCGGGCGAAGATCGAGACCAGCCGCGGCTCGCATTCGATGATCACCTTGCCCGCCGCCGCGAGCAGGTCGTGGTAGAGCCCCGCGTTGCGGATCTCGTCACCGATGCCGTGCTCGCGCCAGACCAGGATCGTCTTGTCCGAAATGTCCTCGCCGCCCCAGTAGTTGACGTTGCGCGGCAGCGGCGGCGTGCGCCGGCGGCAGCCGAAGCCCGCCTCGAAGAGCTTCCAGCCCTCCTCGATGCGGCCGAAGCACAGATAGAGATTGCCCAGCTCCCAGAGAACGCGCGCCTCTTTGCCCTTCGTGAGCTGGAAGGCGGTCATGATCGCCGCCAGCGCCTGCTCGTAGAGGCCCATCTTCTCCAGCGTCTGGCTGAGGTTGAGGTAGTTCTGCCAGACCTTCGGCGCCAGCTCGATCGCCTTCTTCTGATACTCCATCGCCTGCAGGAAGTCGGCCTGCTCGAAGCAGACGAAGCCGAGATAGGAGTAGACGGAGGCGCGGCGCGGCTCGCGCTTCAGGGCCTGGCGCAGATAGAACTCGGCCTCGTTCAGTCGGTGCGAATTGAGCGCGGCCAGCCCCATCACCTCGCACCAGGCGGCGTTGTTGCCGAAGAGGTGGAAGCTGTCCTTCAGCATCCGATAGCCTTTTTCGATGTTGGCCTCGTTGCCGGGGCGGGCCTCGATCAGCGGATGCACCGTCCGGATCAGCTTCTGCAGTTCGCGCGCCGCGCGTTCGGGGCTCATCACCCCGCCCGCCTTCGCCTTCCTGCGCTGCTTCGCCTTCGCCATGCCTGCTCTTTCCTCTCCGGAACCGAAAGCCGCGAGCCCGGATCCTGCCGCGGCAACCGTTAATCCTTTCTTAGCCATGCCGGGTTCAGGCTCGCCGGCGGCCGAACAACAGCGGGAGAGCCGTCGTGGCCGCCGTGGCCGAGAGCGAAGCAAGTCTCATGCCGGAGGTGCGCCATCGTCTGCGCGAGGCGGACCGGCTGCACCATCTGCATCCCTTCACCGATCATCGCATGCTCAAGGAGCAGGGCGCGGTGATCGTCGAGGGCGCGCACGGCTGCCGGATCACGCTCGAGGGCGGCATCACGCTTCTCGACGCGGTGGCGGGGCTGGCCTGCGTCAACATCGGCTACGGGCGCGAGGAGATGGCCGCGGCCGCCGCGGCCGCCATGCGGCGGCTGAGCTACTACCACGCCTTCCAGCAGGTCACGAATCCCCATGCGGCTGAGCTGGCGGCCGCGATCGCCCGGCGCACGCCGCTGGCGGATGCGCGGGTGTTCTTCGCCAATTCCGGCTCGGAGGCGAACGAGACGGCGCTCAAGATCCTGCGCGCCTACTGGCACGCCCGCGGCGAGCCCGAGCGGCGCATCGTCGTCGCGCGGCGGTATTCCTATCACGGGGCGACGCTGGCGACGGCGGCGCTCACCGGGCTCGCGCACATGCACACGGGCTTCGGGCTGCCGGGCGAGGACGTCGCCCACATCCCGGCACCCTACTGGTATCGCGAGGCGCGCGCAGACGAGGATCCCGAGACCTTCGGCCGGCGCGCCGCGGATGCGCTGGAGGAGGCGATTGCGCGGATCGGTGCGCGGCGCATCGCGGGCTTCATCGCCGAGCCCGTGCAGGTGACGGGCGGCGGGATCGTGCCGCCGGCGAGCTACTGGCCGCGCGTCCAGGAGATCTGCCGCGCCCACGACATCCCGATCATCCTCGACGAGGTGGTCACCGGCATGGGCCGCACGGGCGCCTGGTTCGCCGCCGAGGCCTTCGGGATCCGGCCGCAGGTCCTGACGCTCGCCAAGGGGCTGTCTTCCGCCTACCAGCCGATCGGGGCGACGGTGGTGGCCGGGGACATCGCCGCCGTCGCGCTCGAAGGCGGGTCCGGCGCCTTCCAGCACGGATTTACGACTTCGGCCCATCCTGTAGCCGCCGCCGTGGCGCTGGAAAACCTGCGGATTCTGGAGCAGGAGGCGCTTCTGTCGCGCGTGTGCCGGATGGCGGTGCGGCTGGACACGCTGTTCAAGCCTCTGCGCGACCATCCGCTCGTCGGCGAGATCCGCCACGCGGGCCTCATCTTCGGGGTCGAGATCGTCCGCGACAAGGCGGCGCGTCGCCATTATCCCCTCGAGATGGCGGTCTGCGCGCAGGTGGCGAACGCCTGTCTGAAGCGCGGGGTGATCGTGCGCGCCGTGGGCAACGCCCTCGTCATCACGCCGCCCTTCGTGCTCGCCGAGGAGGAGGCCGAACAGCTGGCGGACGCCCTCAGCGGTGCGCTCGACGAGGTGGCCGCGGCTCTCGCCGGCGGCTGAGCGCCCCGGCGCGATCGCCCGCGCGCACGAGCAGCAGATTGCCCGCGACCACCAGCACGAGCCCCGCCACCGCACCGGGCTGCCAGGCGTATCCCTCGAAGACGGTCGAGATCAGCATCGCCACCACCGGCACGACGACCGCGACATAGCCCGCGCGCTGCAGCCCCCAGTTCTGGATCAGCCAGACGTAGAGCGTGAAGGCGACCACCGATCCGAGCACCGCAAGCCACAGAAGCGAGAGCAGAAATTCCGGCACCAGCGGAAAGGCCGGCGGCTCGCCGGTCACGAGGGCGGCGACGGCGACCAGCGCGGCGCCGTAGAGCATGCCCCAGGCGTTCAGCACGAGATTCGGCACCCGGCGGGCGAAGCCCGTCGCCGCCGTGGTGTTGCCGAGCGAGGCGATCCAGGCGCTCACGAGGCAGATGCCCGCGCCCGCGAGCGTGCGCGAATCGATGGCGAGATCCGGCGGCACCAGCATCAGCGCGACACCCGCGACCCCCATGGATCCCGCGACGAGCAGCCGGCGGTCCAGCCGCTCCTTCAGAAAGAGCGCGGCATTGACCTGGTTGAAGGGCATCATGAGCGCATAGATCACCGCCACCAGCCCGGACGGGATGTAGCCGGTCGCCACATAGACCAGCACGTAGCTCGCCGAGAACATGAACAGGCCGAGCATCAGCAGGCCGCGGTGAGTGCGCCGGTCCTGCGCGATCGGCAGCCGCTGCAGGCGCGCCACCAGCATCAGGATGGCGCCGGCCAGCAGGAACCGCCATGTCACGCCCCACAGCGGGCCGACATGGGCGACCTGGAAGGTGATCGCATACCAGGTCGACCCCCAGATCAGCACGCAGCAGACGAAGACGGCCAGCGCCCGCCACGGCTCCGTCCTGCCCGACATGGCCGCCCGTCCTTCCTCCGACCGCACTGTGCGCCGCGCGGTTCGCGCCGCACGCCGATCCGTCGCCGGTTTTCGGTTTTCCGTCAACGGGAGAGAGCCGGGCCGCGCGGCCGGTGCGGACCGGGCGCGGCCGCCGCCGGGATCATTGTTCGACATTAACCAGTTTTTTAGAGCCGGCGGCTAGCTTGCGGCTCGCAGCGGGCACGGCCCGGCGTCCGGCCAGGCCCCGCGCGCCGCGGTGCGCGTGGCGCGCTGTGCGCCCATCCCGCAGGGACGAGACCAGAAGGGGTGATTGTCGATGCCGGTGGACAAGGGAATTCCGATCCTCATCGTGGACGACTACAAGACGATGCTGCGCATCGTCCGCAATCTCCTCAAGCAGCTCGGCTTCAACAATGTCGACGAGGCCACCGACGGCGCGATGGCGCTGGAGAAGCTGCGCTCGAAGAAATACGGCCTCATCATCTCCGACTGGAACATGGAGCCGATGACGGGCTACGAGCTGCTCAAGGAGGTGCGGGCCGACGAGCAGCTCAAGAACACCCCGTTCATCATGGTCACGGCCGAATCGAAGACCGACAACGTCATCGCGGCCAAGAAGGCCGGGGTGAACAACTACATCGTCAAGCCCTTCAATGCGGCGACGCTGAAGCAGAAGCTGCAGGCCGTCCTCGGGGAGTTCTGATGGGCGCCGACCGCCTCACCGACAAGATCGCGGCGCTCGTCGACCACCTGCGCGAACGCCGCGACGACGATCTGGCGCTGGCCGACGTCGCGGCGGTGACCGAGATCCTGATCGCGACGATGCAGGCCTATTTCCGCCGCATCGACACGCGCATCTACCGCGAGTGCCGGGCGATGGCCGACTATCTCGCGAACGCCCGGCGCGAGATCGCCGCCTTGCAGCCGAAGGATCTCGAGACCGCGCGCATTCCCCGCGCCGGCATGGAGCTGGACGCCATCGTCCAGCAGACGGAGGAGGCCACCAACACCATCATGGAATCCGCCGAGGCCATCATGGCCGCGGACCCTTCCGACACCGAGTCCTTCCAGGCGACCGTCCAGGAGCACATCGTGCGGATATTCGAGGCCTGCTCCTTCCAGGACATCACCGGCCAGCGCATCTCCAAGGTCGTGGAGACCCTGCGCTACATCGAACAGCGCATCACGGAGCTGAGGCGCCTGCTCGGCATCACCGACGAGGACATCGCCGCCCTCATCGACGAAGAGGAGAAGGAGCACAGCGAAAAGGACCTCATGCGGGGTCCGGCGCTCGAGGGCGAGGGAATCGACCAGTCGGAGGTGGATGCCCTGCTCGAATCCGGCGAGGAAGGCGCCGCCACCGGCGGCTGACGCCCGCAGCCGCACAGCACCTCGAGACGAACGGAGCGCGCCGGGCGGCGACGCTCCCCTCGGCGTCGTTCGACTGCTCCACCGGCGAACGCTTTCAGTCATCAGTCGTCGGTCATCGGCGATCAGGGGAATGCGGGCGAGAAACGCGTGGCCGGTGACGCTTCTCCCCTCGCGTCGTTCACCGGCTCGACCGGCGAACCCTGCGGGTCATCGGTGATCAGTCATCGTGATCAGAAACGGGAGACAAGCGGGCGGTGACGCGCCCCTCTCGCGTCATTCGCCGGCTCGACCGGCGAATCCATGAGGCGGTGATGGCAGACCCGGCGCGCGCGGCTGTCCCCACCTCCGGCTGGACCCGCCGGTCAAGCCGGCGGGTGACGAGAAAATAGCGCCGGCGGGCGACGAAAATGGCTGTGGACTCGTAAGCAGGGCCGTCGGTGGCGATGCGGAAGTGCGCACCGGCGGGTGACATCTCTCATATGCGTCGTTCGCCGACTTGATCGGCGAACCCATGAGCCGGCGACGGCCGCCCCAGCGCCGGTGGTCGGCATCGCTGTCGGCTGGACCCGCCGGTCAAGCCGGCGGGTGACGAAGAGATGGTGCCGGCGGGTGACGAAGAGATGGTGACGGCGGGTGACGCCTCTCATTCGCGTCGATCCCCGGCTAGACCGGCGAACCCGTCTTCCAGGGACGATCGCGCGGGCATCGCGGCATGACTCCACCGCCCGTCGGACCCGCATGGTCGGCCGCCCGCCCGCCTTGGCGGTGGACGCGGATCGGCGGCCGCGCTAAGACCGGGAGCGGATTGCTGCAGCGCAGCAGCGGGCGGCCGCGGCCGGGCCTTCCACGGGGAACGCGATGACGGCGAAGACGGGGCTCACATTGGCGCTGCCGAAGGGGCGCATCCTTGACGAGGCGCTGCCGCTTCTTGCACGCGCCGGGATCACGCCCGAGCCCGCCTTCTTCGACGAGACGAGCCGCAAGCTGCGCTTTGCCACCAGCGAGCCGGGGCTCGAGATCATCCGGGTGCGGGCCTTCGATGTCGCGACCATCGTCGCCTTCGGCGCGGCCGAGCTCGGGATCGCGGGCCTCGATGTCATCGCCGAGTTCGACTATCCCGAGGTCTACGCGCCGGTCGATCTCGGCATCGGCCGGTGCCGCCTGTCGCTTGCCGCCCCCCGTGCGCTCGCCCGGGACGGCCGGCCCACGGGATCCTCGCATCTGCGGGTCGCGACCAAATACCCGCATCTGACGGCGCGCCACTTCGCGGCCCAGGGCGTGCAGGCGGAGTGCATCCGGCTGTCGGGCGCGATCGAGCTGGCGCCGTCGCTGGGGCTGACAGGCTGGATCGTCGATCTCGTCTCCTCGGGCCGCACCCTTGCGGAAAACGGCCTTGCCGAGGTCGAGACCATCCTTGCCGTCTCCGCCCGGCTGATCGCCAACCGCGCCGCCTTCAAGACCCGCAGCGCCGAGCTGCTGCCCTGGATCCGGCGGATCGCGGAGGCGGCCCCGGGCGCGGACGCGAAGGACTGAGGCGATGGCGCGGATCCTGCGCACGACGGACGCGGATTTCGCCGCCCGGCTCGACCGCTTCCTTGCCGCGCGGCTCGCGAACGCCGCCGACGTCGCGCCGGTCGTGGCCGCGATCATCGACGAGGTGGCGCGCGAGGGCGATGCGGCGCTTTTGCGGCTCACCCGCCGCCACGACCGCTGGGAGCCCGCGACCGTCGCGGATCTCGCCGTCCCGCGCGCCGAGCTTGCAGCGGCATTCGAGGCGACGGACCCGGATCTGAAGGCCGCCCTCGCCCTTGCGGCGGACCGCATCCGGGCCTTTCACGCGCGCCAGATGCCGGCCGACGTCCGCTGGACGGACGAGGCGGGTGTGACGCTCGGCTGGCGCCACACGCCCCTCGATTCGGTGGGCCTCTACGTGCCGGGCGGACTGGCGAGCTATCCCTCCTCGGTGCTGATGAACGCGATCCCGGCGAAGGTCGCCGGCGTGCGGCGCCTTGTCATGACGATGCCGACACCCGACGGCCGCCTCAATCCGCTGGTGCTGGCGGCGGCGCATCTGGCCGGGGTGGATGAGGTCTGGCGCCTGGGCGGCGCGCAGGCGGTCGCCGCGCTCGCCTGCGGCACCGCGAGCATCCGGCCCGTCGACAAGATCGTCGGCCCCGGCAACCGCTATGTGGCCGAGGCCAAGCGCCAGGTCTTCGGCCGCGTCGGCATCGATGCGATCGCGGGCCCCTCAGAGGTCGTGGTGGTGGCCGATGCGGCCGCCGACCCGCGCTGGGCGGCGGCCGACCTGCTCGCCCAGGCCGAGCACGCACCCGATGCGATGGCCGTCCTCGTCACCACCGAGGAGGCCGTGGCGCAGGCGGTTACCGCCGCCGTCGAGGCGCTGCTCGCCGAGGCGCCGGCCGACTCGCCGGCGCATGCGAGCTGGCTTGACTGGGGGCTCGTGATCGTGGCGCATGACGCCGCGGACGCGGCGGCGATCGTCGACCGCCTCGCGCCCGAGCATCTCGAGCTGATGGTGGCGGAACCGGAGGCGCTCGCCGCCCGGATCCGCCATGCGGGCGCGATCTTTCTGGGGGCGCATGCGCCCGAGGCGCTCGGCGACTACATCGCCGGGCCGGACCATGTGCTGCCCACCGCCGGCACGGCGCGCTTTCAAAGCGGGCTGTCGGTCTTCGACTTCATCAAGCGCAGCACCGTCATCGCAGGCTCGCCGGCGGCGCTCGCCGCGCTCGGACCGCACGCGGCCGCGCTCGCGCGGGCGGAGGGGCTGCCGCTGCACGCCCGCTCGCTGACCCTGCGCCTTAGGGAGGAGCGATGAGCGGGCCGGCGGACGGCGGCACCGGCGCGGCCCGTACGCCGCCCGCGAGCGCGCGGCTCGTTGCGGTCACCCTCGACCAGTCCACGATCCTGCGCTGGAGCGAGGATGTGGAGCACGAGCGCCGGGTGGCGATCCACGACCTGCTCGAGCGCAACGTCTTCTGGCCCGAGGCGCCGCTGCCGCGCGGCTACGAGGGGCCGTTCCGGCTGCATCTCGCGATCGCCGACGGCCGCCTCGTCTTCCACATCCACGACGAGGACGACCGTCCGCTCGAGAGCTTCCGGCTTGCGCTCACGCCCTTCCGCCGCATCGTCAAGGACTATTTCGCCATCTGCGAGAGCTACTACCAGGCGATCCGCTCCGCGCGCCCGCACGAGATCGAGGCGATCGACATGGGCAGGCGCGGGCTGCACAACGAAGGGGCGCAGCTGCTCAAGGAGCGGCTCAGGGGGCGCGTCCACGTCGATGACGACACGGCGCGCCGGCTGTTCACCCTCATCTGCGTGCTGCACATCCGCCAGTAGGCGCGCGCGCTTGCAATTTCCGGGGCGCGCACGCATGTTGTGCGCCGGCGTGACCGGCCGGACGGGGCGTCCGGTCGGACGGCGTGGGATGTGCAGGACGGACGGGAGCGACAGGCAGGGTCCATGGCGAAGGAAGAAGTCATCGAGATGCGCGGCACCGTGACCGAGGTGCTGCCCAATGCGATGTTCCGGGTCAAGCTCGAGAACGGGCACGAGATCCTCGGTCACACCGCCGGCAAGATGCGCAAGAACCGGATCCGCGTGCTGGCGGGCGACGAGGTGCTGGTGGAGCTGACTCCCTATGACCTCACCCGCGGGCGGATCACCTATCGCTTCAAATAGCGTGGCGGGCCGCGCCGGGCACGCGCAGGCGGATGCCTCACCGCCGCTCGTGCTCGCCTCCGCGTCGCCGCGCCGGCTGCAGCTTCTCGCCCAGGTCCGTCTGGCGCCCAGCCTGGTGGATGCCGCCGACATCGACGAAACACCGCTGAAGAAGGAGCTGCCGCGGCACTACGCGGAGCGGCTGGCGCGCGCGAAGCTCGCGGTCGTGGCGGCGCGGCATCCGGGCGCGCATGTGCTGGCCGCCGACACGGTCGTGGCCGCCGGCCGGCGGATCCTGCCGAAGGCGGAAGATGCCGAAACCGCCCGCGCCTGTCTTGAGCTGCTCTCGGGGCGCCGCCACAGGGTCATGACGGCGCTCGCGCTCGCGCGGCCGGACGGGGTCGTGCGCACGCGGCTTGTCGAGACCCGCGTCGCCTTCAAGCGGCTCGGCGCCGAGGAGATCGCGCTCTATCTTGCAAGCGGCGAGTGGCGCGGCAAGGCCGGAGGCTATGCGATCCAGGGGCTGGCGGCGGCCTTCGTGCGCCAGATCATCGGCTCCTACAGCAATGTGGTGGGCCTGCCGCTCTACGAGACCGTGCAGATGCTGATCGGCAACGGCTACCCGGTCTTCGCGCGCTTGCGGGCGGCCGCGGCCGCCGGGGACTGAGGGTGCATCTGCTCGTCATCGAGGACCGCCCGGGCGAGTCCCGCAGCGCCTGGATCGTGGGCGGCCGGCCGGCGGCGCTGGTCTTCCGGCGCGACCACTGGCCGGCGGCCGGTGACGTGCATCTGGCCCGTGTGACCGCCCATGCCCCGGATTCAAGCGGCGCCTTCCTGCTCTTGGACGAGGCGACGGGGCTTGCCGGCTTCCTGAAGCGGCGCGGCCGGGCGTCGCCGCCCGAGGTGGGGCGGATCATGCCGGTCACCGTCGCCGCCCATGATCCGGCGGCAGGCGACAAGCAGGCCCGGGTCGAGCCGGGCGTCCGGCTGGCGGGTCGCTATCTGACGCTCGCCGCGCCGGGGCGCGGCCTCGCCCTTTCCGATTCCCTGAAAGCCGCGGCCGAAATGCACCCCCGGCTCGAGGCGGCGCTCGGCCCACTCGCCGCCCGGGCGGCGGTGCGCGTCAATTCTGCCACCGCTCACGTGCCGGTGGAGGCGGTCGCAGGCGAGGCTGGCCGCCTTGCGGCGCGCCTCGGCGAGCTCGAGGCGGCGGTTGCCGCCGGCGGGCCCGCGCGCCGGCTCCATCGGCCGCCGTTCCTCGAGGTCGCGCTGGCGGCCGGGCCCGCCGGGCGCTTCCGTCTGCTTGGCGATGCGCCTTTCGGCTTGCGCGGCCCCGGCGAGGAAGCCGCCGCGTCCTTCCCGGATCTTGCGGGCGTGGAGGACGCCGAGGACGCCTTCGCCGCCACCGGGGTCGCGGACTGGCTGGAGGAGGTGGCGGCCGGCCGCCTCGCGCTTGCCGGCGGCGGCCATCTCAGGCTCGCCCTTGCGCCGAGCGGGATCGTGGTCGACGTGGATGCGGGCGCGCGGCCCGCGCGCGGGGACCGGCGCGAGCTGCTGCGCCGGCTCGGCACCGAGACGGCGGCGACGCTGGCCCGGGCGGCGGCGGCGCTGCGGCTGCAGGGGCTCGTCGTCGTCGATCTGCCTGTGCCCCGCGATGCCGCCTTCCGCCGCGCGCTGGAAGGCGCCTTTCGCGACGCGTTCGCGGCCGCCGGCCTCGGGCGCGACGTCGCGGGGCCGAACCGCCACGGCATCGTCTCGATCGCGCTCGCGCGCGCCGGCACGCCGGTGCCGGCCTTCCTCGACATGCCGGGCCTGCCGGAGCGGCTGCGGCGCGAGGCGCGGCTGTTCGCCGCTCTGCGGCCCCTCGCCCGCCGTCGCGCCCTGCCCCCCGGCGCGACCACCGTGCCGCTGCGGCTTGAGCGGGATCTCGTGCCCCTCCTCAACGACCTCGGGCTCCAGCCTGCCTGGGAGGCGAAGCTCGGGCTCGCCCTTGCCATCGAGGCCGCGGACACCGATGTCAACGCAGGCTGAAGGAGAAGCCGCATGCGGGCAAAGGATCCAGGGGCGGACGGGCGGCGGACCTGCGTCATCTGCGGGCGGCCGCAGGATCCCCGCCATCGGCCCTTCTGCTCCGAACGCTGCCGGATGGTGGATCTGGGCCGCTGGCTTCAGGGCGCCTACCGCCTGCCGGGCACCGAGCCGCTCTCGCCCGAGGCGGTGGCGGACGAGGGCGGCGACGACGACGGCCCGGAACCGGCCTGAGCATGCCAGGGCCGCATCCGCCGCTCGCGCGGGGAAGCCCCCTGCCCTCTTGCCAAGGCCGCGCGCTCTCGGCTAAAGCGGCAGCCGCGCCGCCGGGGCTGCGGCGTGCGGGCGGGCCCTCATGCGGCCCGCGCGATGCCCAGGTAGCTCAGTTGGTAGAGCAGCGGACTGAAAATCCGCGTGTCGGCGGTTCGATTCCGTCCCTGGGCACCATTTTTCTTTCCATCTGTGACGGTCAGGAGATCTGGAATGGAGGCATTCCGGGGCTGACCGGCAGCGCCGCATGGTGTCGATCACGATAGGCAAGACAAAAAAGTGCGGGCTGCGTTCTGCCGCTGCGGGGGTTCGCCGAACATGAACCCGATCGTCCTTGGCAGCGGTGCGGCAGGCGGCAATACGCCGAGCATGCAATCAGGGATCTGGAATGTCTCGGCCCGTCATGGGTTCAGCCACCAGTAGGCCGCATTGAGAACGGCGGCGAAGGTCACCCAGCCGAGATAGGGAAGCAACAGGAGGGCCGCGAGCCGCTCGAGCCGCCAGGACAGCGCGATCAGAACCGCGATCGTCGCACCAAGCAGCAGGACCACGACGAGAGCCGCGAACAGGTCGCGGGCGCCGAAGAAGGCCGGCGTCCACAGCGCGTTCAGGACCATCTGCAGCGACCATAAGCCGACCGCCAGCCCACCCCGCGGCCCGCCCAGGTGGCGCGCAAGGCGCGCACCGGCCAGGGCGATGAGAACGTAGAGCACCGTCCACACCGGTCCGAAGATCCAGCTCGGGGGCCGGAAGGCCGGAGCCGTGAGGCTCTGGTACCAGGGACCGTCCGCCGGAAACAGGCTGCCCGAGGCGGCGGCTGCCGCCGCGGCGGCAAAGAACGGGATCGCGACCACAAAAAAGGTCTTTTCGGTACGCGCGTCGGTCATGGCTGAGGCTTCCTTTTCTCCGTCACGGCTTGATGGGCTTGCCCGCCCAATCGAAGATTCCGCCGCTGTCGGCCGCGGTAAGGGTCTCCAGCACCGCCAGCAGATTGCGCGCGGCCTCGGCCGGCGTGAACGCCTGATCAGCCCGTCCCCCCTTGAGGAAGGGCGCGGCGAGCTTTGTGCGCACGGTGCCGGGATGCAGGGCCACGATGATCGCCTCGGGATGGGTGCGCCGGAGCTCGATGGCATAGCAGCGCACCAGCATGTGCAGGGCCGCCTTGGACGCCCGATAGGCATGCCAGCCGCCGAGCCGGTTGTCCGAGATCGACCCGAGCCGCGCGCCAAGAAACGCGACCCGCACCGGACGGTCCCGGGGCAACCGCCACAGCAGGTTGCCAGCCAGCAGCGCCGGCCCGATCACATTGATGCGCATGGCGGTCTCGAAGGCTTCGCGCGTCTGCTGGCGCAGACTGCGTTCGGGCTTCAGCCCACGCCCCAGGTCGTGGAGCCAGCCGGTGGCGACGATGAGACCGTCGAGCGGGGGAAGTGCCTCGGCGGCCTCTCTGATCGATGCGTCGTCGTCGTAGTCCAGCCTGAGACGTCGGACATGCGGGGGCAGTCCGTCGAGGCGACCGCGCGCGAGCGCCCAGACCTCGACGCCGGCGCGGGCTGCGAGCTGCTCCACCAGCGCCGCGCCGATGCCGCCGCTCGCCCCGGCAATCGCCCATCGCCGAACGCTCATGGCGCCCCCTTTCCGGTTCGGTAGGCCTCGAGCGCCCGCGCGCGCGACTCCGCGAGATCGACGATCGGCGCCGGGTAGTCCCGCGCAAGCCTGAGGCCGGCCGCCTCGCGCACGGTCCCGGGCGCCATCCAGGGTGAGCCTATCCAGCGGGCGGGCAGCTTCGCGAGCTCCGGCACGAAGCGACGGATATAGGCGCCGTCGGGATCGAATTTGCGGGCCTGGGTGACCGGATTGAAGATGCGGAAGTAGGGTGCCGCGTCGGTGCCGCAGCCGGCGACCCACTGCCAGTTGAAGGCGTTCGCGGCGAAGCTGAAGTCGACAAGGCAGTCCCGGAACCAGCTCTCGCCGGCCCGCCAGTCGATCAGCAGATTCTTGACCAGGAAGGACGCGGCGACCATGCGCACGCGGTTGTGCATGAATCCTGTCTCCCACAGCTCCCGCATCCCCGCATCGACAAGCGGAATGCCGGTCCGACCACGCTGCCAGGCTGCCAGGAGGTCCGGATCCTGCCGCCAGGCGAAGGTCCGGAAGGCAGGACGCAGCGGCTCGTCCACCATCCGCGGGAAATGGAACAGCAGGTGATGCGCGAACTCGCGCCAGACGAGCTCGGCCCGGAAGGCGGCGACATCGGCAGCCGGCGCCGCATCCGCCACCGCGTGCCACATGACGTGGGGCGAGATCTCCCCGTGCGCCAGGTGGGGGGACAGCCGGGAGCCATGCGCGCGGGACGGATAGTCGCGGCCCTTCGCGTAACCGCGCAACTTCTCCGCGACGAAGCGCCGGAGCCGCGCCTGCGCCGCCTCTTCGCCGATCGTCCAGTGACGGGCGAGCTTGCGCTCCCAGGCGGCCTCGGCCCGGTCTGGAAGGCGGGGCTCGTCAGGCGCGCGCGGCAGGACCGCAAGCTCCGGTGCCGGCAGCGGCGGCCGGGGCGGTGGAGCCAGCGCGCGGCAGCGACGGTGGAAGGCCGAAAACACGCGGCAGCAGCCGCCGCCCGGACCAGCCACCTCCCAGGGCTCCCACAGCAAAGAGCCGTTCTCCGTCCGGACCGCAATCCCTTCCGCCTGAAGCGCGGCCGCGACCGCCTCGTCCCGCTTCGCGATCCAGGGTTCCGCGGCGCGCGACCAGGTCACGAGCGTGGCGCCATGACGCGCGGCCAGAGCGGGCAGCAAACGGGCGACGTCGCCGCGCAAGACCCGCAGATGCCCGCCGAGCGCCTTATCGAGGGCGGCCAGCGAGTGGTGACGCCACCAGGCATAGGCCGCACCCGGGGCATGCTCGTCAGGGTGGTCCGGGTCGTCGATCACGACGGGCAGCAGGCGCCCGTGGCGCGCCGCGGCGGTGAGCGCGGGGTTGTCCGCAAGACGCAGATCGCGACGGAACCAGTGGATCGCGACGGGCGCATGCGGTGCGGCTGCGGGGTGAGAGCCGCTCATGGCACGGACTCCGGCGCAAGAAAGAAGGCGGCCCGGACCGCGAAGGCCCGGGCCGAGGTGGCGCCACAACCGGAGGATCGCGGCTTGAGGGGGAGAGAGGTCATCACGGGCAGGCGCGTTCGCTGCCGGGCGGCAGAACCTTGTCGATCACGTGGATGACGCCGTTGTCGGCCTCGATGTCGGCGATCACGACCCGTGCCGGCGGTCCCGACCCGTCGGCGACCGAAACCGCGGCGCCTTCGCGGGTCACGCACAGGACAGCCCCCTCGAGCAGAGGGGTCACGGCGGTCGTTCCGGCCGGGATGTCATCGGAACGGATGGCGCCGGATGCAACGTGATAGAGAAGAATATTCGTGAGCTGGTCGCGGTTCTGCGGCTGCAAGAGGGAGTCGAGCCTCCCCTCCGGCAGCGCGGCGAACGCCTCGTTCGTCGGCGCGAAAACGGTGAAAGGACCGTCGGCCGACAGCGCCTCGTTCAAGCCCGCGGCCTTGATCGCGGTCACGAGGGTCGAGAAGCGGGCATCAGCGGCAGCCGTCTCGACGACGGTGGCGGCGGATGCCGAGCCGATGGCTCCGGCCACCAGCAGAGGCGCGAGCGCACGGGTCATCCATGTCTTGATGGCAATCATGAAGGGCGTCTCCTTTCTGTTAGGACACCCCTTCTACGCACGGGGCGGCTCTCTGGATCACATGTCGTCTTCAGATCCGGAACAGCGGCTGGAGCAGCCGCGGGACGATGCCCGAAAACCGCAGCGGCGCGTCGGTCGCCGCAAGGCAGATGCAGGCTTCCCCCGGATCGGCGGTCGGCGTGTGTTCCAGACGCGCGTCAGCAACCTCGACATCGCCGACGGAAAAATGGCCCGTCTCGTCGTGGAACCCCCCCTGAAGGACGAGGGTGAACTCCGTCCCGCGATGGGTGTGGCGGGGCACCGGCCGACCGGCCGGGACGCTGAGCAGCCGCAGCGATCCGCCCGGCCCGTGGTGCAGCAGCGCCTGCCGGATGCCGCTGCCGAGATGCCGCCAGCGCGGCGGACGGCCCTTGAGCGCCATCATCACCGGACCGGGGTAGATCCCCGACGGGCGCGCCCCATCCTCCACCTGCTGATCCTGCGATGCGGCGGGTTCCTCGAGGCGCGCCAGCAGCCGGGGCAGCAGATCCTCCGAGACCGCCGCCGGCGCCGCCTCCTCGAGCAGGAGGCCGGCCGCCGCTTCATGCGCCGCCAACTGGTCGCGGCAGTCGCGGCACAGAGAAACATGCGCAGCGGCAAGCACCGAGAACGCGTGGCTCAGGCGGCCGGCGGCGTACTGGGCCAGCATGGCGGGGGGCAGGTGATGGGTGACCTTGCGGCTCATGACTTGGCGCTCTTCTCAAGCAGCCGGCGCAGACGGCCCATCGCCAGCCTGATGCGCGATTTGACGGTGCCGAGCGGCAAACCCTTCGCGCGCGCGATGTCGCCGTGGGAGAGGCCGTCGAGATATGCACTCTCGAGCACGGCCCGCTGTTCGGCCGGCAGCTGCCGCAGGGCCGCGCGCAGCCGGTGGACCTGTTCCGCCAGCGCAATGCTGTCGAAGGCGTCCTTCTCCCGTTCCTCGCGGCCGGCATCATCAGGGAGGGGCCGCGTCTCGCGCCGGAGAATGTCGATCTGGCGATTGCGCGCGATCCGGTAGATCCACGCCGACGCCGTAGCGCGCGCGGGATCGAACTGGGCCGCCTTGCGCCAGACCGTGAGCATCGTGTCCTGGACGACGTCCTCGGCGATCGCGTCGCCCGCTCCGCCGCGCAGCAGCATGGCCTTCAGCCGCGGGGCATAGAAGGCGAACAGCGCGGCGAAAGCGGCACGATCCCTGCGGTCGCGGACCGCGAGCAGGAGACGGGTCTGGCTGTCCAATGCCGTTCCGCGCTCGTCCGCGCTCTGGGCGCCGTCCATTGCCCTGTTCCGTTGCGCTCCCGCATGGGCGACCGGAGGCCGTGCGGACCCCCTGCGCATACCGTAGCCTTGAGGAAAAGGCAGCACAACACCTGCGCCCGCCTTCCGGCCGGATTGTCCGGCCCAGGGGCGTGGCGCCGTCTCGCTGTCATGAATCGGGCCCGCGTTTGTCATGCCCGACATACGCGCGGGCGGGCGGTCCGGATCACTTCCGCCTTGCTGTCGAGGAAAAAATCGCCGGCACCCTGATCCGTCGCGCGCCGTGAAGCGTAAGCGCTGTGGAGCAAAAGGATGATCGGGTGAAGCGTCGAATGATCAACGAATGATGCAGGCCGCAGCGCAGCGGGAGCCAGGGTCCCGCCGACGCATTGCCGTCGTCGGGGGTGGCATTTCGGGCCTTTACGCCGCGTGGCTGCTCGCGCCGAAATGTGACGTCGTTGTGTTCGAAGCGGAGCCGCGGCTCGGCGGCCACGCCCGCACGGTCGTTGCGGGCCGCCATCGCAACCGCTCCGTGGACACGGGCTTCATCGTCTACAACCACGCGAACTATCCTCATCTCGCCCGGTTGTTCGACGAGCTCGACGTGCCGGTCGCAGGCAGCGACATGAGCTTTTCCGTATCGGTGGACGGCGGCCGTATCGAATACGGGCTCGGCAGTCTGCGCGCCCTGGTCGGACAGGCCTCAAACCTGCTGCGTCCCGGCTTCTGGGCAATGATCCGCGACATTCTGCGTTTCCACCGACACGCTCCCCAAGTGGTCGAGCACGAGGACCTCACCCTCGGCGCGCTTATCCGCCGGCTGCGGCTCGGGCGTTGGTTCGCGGACTACCACCTGCGGCCGATGTGCTCCGCAATCTGGTCGACGCCGCGTGCGCAGATCGACGACTATCCCGCCCGCTCTCTCGTGCGCTTCTTTCGCAACCACGGGCTGCTGTCGGTAAACGGCCAGCATCGGTGGTGGACCGTGCGGGGCGGCTCGGCCGTCTATGTGGAGCGGCTGGCGGCGGCTCTGCGCCGGAAGGGCGTGTCGCTGCGCGTCGGCACGCCGGTGCAGGAGGTGGCGCGCGGGCAGACCGGCATCGTCCTGCGCGCCGCGGGCGGCGGGCCGGAGAAATTCGACGACGTCGTGCTCGCCTGCCACGCGGATGCCGCGCTGCAGCTGCTCGCCGATGCCGACCGGGAGGAACGCGCGGTACTGGGCGCTTTCCGCTTTCAGACGAACCGCGCGCTGTTGCACGCCGATCCGTGTCTGATGCCGCGGCGCCGGTCCGTGTGGTCGGCCTGGAACTATCTCGTCGGACGTGATCCGGATGGCGGCGCGAGCGTGACATACTGGATGAACCGCCTCCAGCCGCTGCCCGCCGATGATCCGCTGTTCGTGACCCTCAACCCGCCCGTCGAACCCCTGGCCGAGCTCGTCTACGACGAGACGACCTTCCGCCATCCCGTATTCACCCACGCGGCGCTCGAAGCCCAGAAGCGGCTTGCGGCGCTGCAAGGGCGGCGGCGGACCTGGTTTGTCGGCGCCTGGCTTCGCCACGGATTTCACGAAGACGGCTGCGCGAGCGCCTGGCGGGTGGCGCGTACCCTCCTCGCCGCCGACGGCGGCTGCGCGCACGGATCCCGGTCGCGCGAGCTTGCGGTGTCATGAGCGGCTTCGCCCTTCCCACCCCGCCGCTGCGGCTGAGCGCACAGACGATGCATCTGCGGCGCGGCGCCATCCGTCATCGCCTTCAACACCATGTGGAAATGCTTCTGATCGATCCGGAGGCGGACACGCCGCTGCCCTTTCCCTTGCAGCGCAACCGCTTCGGCCTGATTTCCGTCCAGGATCGCGATCACGGCGGCCCGCCAGGCCGCGGCCGGGGCGCGGCCTGGGCACGCGAGGTGCTCGCCCGTTACGGCGTCCCGTTTGAGCGACTCGGTCTTCTGACGGGCCCGCGCTTCCTGTGGTGGAGCTTCAATCCCGTCAGCTTCTGGCTCGCCTGGCGCGCAGAGGGGCTGATGGCGGTGATCGCGGAGGTCACCAACACGTGGCGGGAACGACACGCCTACGTCTGCGTGCGTGCTGACCGCGGTCCGATAACGGCCGACGACATCCTCACGCTGCGCAAGGTCTTTCACGTCTCACCGTTCCAGGATGTCGCCGGCGTCTACCGCTTCCGCTTCGCGATCGACGCGCGCGGCGTCGACATCCGGATCGTCCTGCGCAACGGTGCGCAAGGGGTGGTCGCGACGCTCAAGGGCCGGTTCCGACCGCTCGACCACCGGAACGCTCTCGCGATGGTGCTGCGCCATCCGCTAGGGCCTCTGCGCACCCTTGCTCTCATCCACGGGCATGCCGCACGGCTCGCGCTCAAGGGAGCGCCCTGGCGCGACCGTCCGGCGCCGCCACTTAAGGAGACCAGTCCATGACGAAAAACGCGTCCCCCGCGCTTCGCCCGGCGCGCCCCGGCTTGCTCAGGCGCACGGTCGCTCGTGCGTTCCTGGATGCCCTTTCGCGGATTGCGGTGGGCTCGATCCGCGTCGTCACGCCCGAAGGTCACGTCCATCACTTCGGCTCGGGGGCGCCCGAGGCGGAGCTCGTCATCCGCGACTGGGCCGCCGTGACCGCCGCGAAGGCGCGCGGCGACATCGGTTTTGGCGAGGCCTATGCGCTGGGTCTGTGGGACAGCCCCGACATCGAGGCATTCTGCACGCTTGCCATCCGCAACGCCGAACGCCTCGGCGATTTCTACGCGCCGCGCGGGTGGCGGCTGCTGTGGCTTAGGGCGGTGGACAAACTTCTGCGCGCCAATTCCCGGCGTGGTGCCGCGCGCAACATTCGCGCTCATTATGATGCCGGCAACGAGTTCTTCCGCCAATGGCTCGACGCCGGCATGCATTACTCATGCGCCCTGTTCGCCGGCGACGGCGACAGCCTCGAGCAGGCTCAGCTCAACAAGTGCGACCGCATCCTCGCGCGGCTCGGGCCGGGCACCGGCACCCTGCTTGAGATCGGATGCGGCTGGGGCGGCTTCGCCGAACGCGCCGCCGATTACGGCCACGCCGTGACGGGCATCACGATCTCGCTGCAGCAGAAGGCCTATGCGGATGCGCGGCTGGACGGCCGCGCGGAGATTCGTCTGCAGGATTACCGCGATGTCGAGGGGATGTTCGACAACATCGTCTCGATCGAGATGATCGAGGCGGTCGGCGAGCGCTACTGGCCGACCTACTTCGCAACGCTCGCGCGCCGGCTACGGCCCGGCGGGCGGGCCGTAATCCAGGCGATTACCGTGTCGGATGACTATTTTCCCGTTTACCGCCGCAACAGCGACTACATCCGCCACTACACCTTTCCCGGCGGCATGCTGCTGTCGCCGGGCGTGATCGCACAACAGGCGCGCCGGGCCGGACTGGCCATCGTCGAGCGCTTCACCTTCGGGCAGCACTACGCTCGCACGCTGCGCGAGTGGATGCGGCGGATGCAGGCGCGCGCCGACCGACTGCAAACCTACGGTTATGGCGAACCAGCCTTGCGCCCATGGCGGTTCTACCTCGGAGCCTGCGCAGCCGCTTTCGCCGTCGGCCACACGGATGTCTCGCAGGTGGTGCTCGAGCATGCCTGAGACCCTGTCCCCGGCGGGGCCGACGCGCGCGCAGAGGTGGCGGATCGGTCTTTTTGCGGCGCTGCTCGCCTGTGCGGGGCTTCCGCTCTACGTGCATCTGCCGCGCTTCGTCGCCGATCTCGGCCTGCCGATCGGAGGCGTCGGCGTGCTGCTGCTGGCGCTGCGGGCTTTCGATTTCGTTCAGGACCCGCTTCTCGGTCGGCTGGTGGACAGGTTTCGTGGGCGGGCGGCGGCTCTTGCCGCGGTGGCGATATTGGGCCTCGGCAGTGCCTTCGCGATCGTCTTCGCCGGCCGGCCCGGGCCCGTCGGGCTCGTGGGCGGTCTTGCCGTGCTCTTTACCGCCTACAGTCTCGGCATGATCCTTCTTTATGCGCTCTCGGTGGAGCTTGCCGCCGGCGGCGAGAGCCGGGTCCATGTGGGGCTTGCGGCCTGGCGCGAGACGGGCGCGCTTGTCGGAGTCTTGCTCGCCTCTCTCGCCCCGGCGCTGCTGGTTGCTTTCTTCGGAACGGCGCAGGGGTACGCCGCCTTCGGGCTAGCCATGGCGGCAGCGGCTGCGGCGGTCTGGGGCGTCTGCCGGCCGCTCTGGCGCCGGCCTCTCGCGGCGCCGGCCCCGGCCTTCGCGGTGCGCCCGTTTCTCGCGGCGGGCGCGGGACGGCTGCTCCTTCTTGCGCTCGTCAACGCCCTGCCCACCGCCGTGACCGCGACCCTGTTCCTCTTCTTTGTCGAGGATCACTTGCGGCTGCCGGACCTCTCCGGCGCTTTCCTTGCTCTGTTCTTCGTCACCGCCGGGCTCGCCGCGCCGTTCTGGGCCGCCTGCGCCCGTCGCTTCGGCGCGCGGCCCATCCTCGTCGTGAGCATGAGTCTGGCGATCGCGAGCTTCCTCTGGGCGGCGCTGCTGCCACCCGGCGCCGCGTGGGCGTTCGCGGCCGTGTCGGCGGCATCGGGAGCGGCGGTGGGCGCCGAGCTCGTGTTGCTGCCGGCGTTGTTCGCATCGCTCCTGGACCGCAACGCCCTGCCCGCCGGGGTTGCCTTCGGATTGTGGTCGTTTGCCGCGAAATTCGCCCTCGCGCTCGCCGCGGCGCTGGTCCTGCCGGCGCTGGCGGCGGCCGGCTACGTCCCTGGCGCGCCGCTCGATGCCGTGGCCGGGGCTGCGCTTGTCCTCGGTTACGCCGTGCTGCCCTGCGTCATCAAGCTTGTGGCGCTCGGCCTGCTGTTCAGCCTGCCCAAGGAGATTTTCTGATGCTCAAGCTGCTCTCCACCCTCTTCTTTCTGCTCGCCATCGGCTTGGTTATGCACCGCCTGTTTTTTAGCTTCGCCGCGCAGTCGCCGGCGGCGTATGCGGACACGGCTCCGGCCTTCGACCTGCGCCGGCATCTTGCCGGCGACATGATCTCCGAAGGCGTCATCTTCGGCCCCGCCGGCATCGTCTCGGCACGCTTCGTGGCGCGCATGCGGGGCAGCTGGGTGCGACAGACGGGCACGCTTGTGGAAGAGTTTACCTACGCCTCCGGCGCGACCCAGAAGCGGCAGTGGACGATCACCATCGAGCAGAACGGCCGGTTCACAGCCACGGCCCCCGACATCGTCGGCGTCGCCGAAGGTCGGATCTCGGGTGCGACCGCACGCCTCAGCTATCGCCTGCGGCTTCCGGACAGCGCCGGCGGCCATGTGCTCGATGTCGTCGACTGGATGTATCTCGCACCAAACGGCACCATTCTCAACCGCTCGCAGATGCGCAAGTTCGGGATCACCGTTGCGGAGCTGGTGGCGACCGTGCGGCCTGAGCAGGAGAAGACGCCGTGACGACATTCGCCGGATCCCGGTGGTGGATCGTGGGGGCCAGCTTCGGCCTCGGCCGTGCGCTGGCGCTGGCGCTCGCGCGCGAGGGTGCCGACGTCATCGCGTCCGCCCGCAGCGCCGACGCGCTGGCCGAGCTCGCCCGCGCGCAACCCGGAATCAAGCCTCTGCCCGTGGATGTTACCGATCCCGGTGCAGTCGCGGCGGCGGTGGAACGGGCCGGGGCGGTCGATGGTCTCTTATATGCCGCCGGCGATTACGAACCCATGAGCGCCCGCGCCTGGCGGCCCGGCGTTGCCGAGCAGGTCGCTGCTGTCAACTTCATCGGTGCGCTGACCGTGCTGTCTCATGTCGTGCCGGCGATGGTCGCGCGCGGCAAAGGCCGGATCGTGCTGATCGGCTCGCTCGCCGGGTTCAGGGGACTGCCGGGCGCCATCGGCTACGGGGCAAGCAAGGCGGCGCTCATGCATCTGGCTGAGAATCTGCGCGTCGATCTCACGGGCACCGGGGTGACGGTTCAGTGCATCAACCCGGGGTTCATCGCGACCCGGCTGACCGCCAGGAACGACTTCCGGATGCCGCAGATCATGACGCCCGACGAAGCGGCGTGGCGGACCCTGCGCGCGATCCGCTCGGGCCGGTTTTCGGTAAGCTTTCCCGCCCCCTTCGCCTGGCTCTTCACGCTCGGCCGGCACCTTCCTGTTGCGCTGTTTCAGGCACTGGTCCGCTGAAATGAGACGCCGTCACCGCCGGCCGGTCTCTCGCGCGATCGCACGGGCGAAGGCGAGCGGCGGGGCGCAGCGCAGGACGACCCGTGCCCACTGCTTCGTCGGCACGCCCGCCTTCTCGATGACGCGCGTAACCTTTTGGCGCAAAGAATTGAAGCAATTGCAGCGGTCGCCGAAGCCGGGGCTGTGTCCAGTCGCTGCTCCCAGACCACCGGGCGCTGCCGGGTGGGCAACGGGTTCTCTGCCTTGATCGCGACTTCGTCCCTTCATCCGCTGCGCGCGACTGGGGGGGTGTTCTCCACGCCCCCGCCGCCGCTCCATTTCGATCCAGACGCCGCCTGCCGAGGCTGCCCTCCGCGGGCATCGAACGGACTTGCACCGAGGGCGCGCATCTGGTACACATCCGGCGTTCCGCGTTCGGAAAATTGCTGTGAGATCAGCGCCTTACGGTGTACCAGTTGGTTTCCGTCCCTGGGCACCATCCGTCGACCGTCTTGCGATCGTGGACAAGCGTTGGCGGACATGTCGGGGAGGACACGCATCCTCCGTCCGCCTCGACGGCCCGTGGTTGCGCCGTCTCCCACGCGGCGGGAAACGCCCGCCACCCGCCTCCAGCTTTTAACTCGAAAGGAAGGATTGGTCGGGGAGAGAGGATTCGAACCTCCGGCCCCCGCGTCCCGAACACGGTGCTCTACCAGGCTGAGCTACTCCCCGACCGCGGGACGCATGTTGCGGCGCGTATATAACGGCCGCACCCGGGGCTGACAAGAGGCTCGGCGCGGCGCTCATCCCCGGCCGAAGATCGACGAACGATGATCCGGCATCCGCGCCGGGAAGGCGGCCGTCACCCGGTGCCACATCTCCCCGCTCAGCGGCGCCAACGCGTTCTCCTGTCGTCACCCGCCGGCGCGACCGGCGGGTCCATGCTTCCCCTCGTCACCCACCGACTTGCTCGGCGGGTCAAGCGGAAAGGGAAGCAAGCCCGAGCGCCGGACCCGTCACGCGAGGCGTCTGGATTCGCCGCTTTCGCGGCGAATGACGAAAGAGGAGAGCGTCACCCGCCGCCACCTTCTCTTCATCACCCGCCGGCGCGACCGGCGGGTCCATGCTTCCCCTCGTCACCCGCCGGCTTGACCGGCGGGTCCAGCCGGAGGCGGGGACAGCCGCGCGCGCCGGGTCTGCCATCACCGCCCCATGGATTCGCCGGTCAAGCCGGCGAATGACGCGAGAGGGGCGCGTCCCTGCCGGCTTGTCTCCCGTTTCTGATGACTGATGACTGATCACCGATGACCGGCAGGGTTCGCCGATCAAGTCGGCGAACGACGCGTATGAAACAGTGTCGCCCGCCGTTGCGCACCCCCCAATCGTCACCCGCCGGCTTGACCGGCGGATCCATCCCTTGCCGCGCCAAGCGCCGAGGTTCTTTCTTCTACGTCATCCGCCGGCTTGATCGGCCGACCCAGCCCTCCCTTCCTCACCCGCCGGCTCGAGCCCGCGGAGCCGGCCGGCGGGAAGTGCGGCCGTGACGCGGGGACCGGCCCCGTCAGGGAAGGGAGCGCCCCCATCACCATGCCCGCAAGCGCGCGCCGGCGTGCCCCACGTCCCGCGATCGCCGCCATGGTTCACCTCCCCCCGGCCATCGGCCGCGCAGCCGCCATGAGAGCGGTGCGGCCCTCCCCCGGACGGCGCCGCTAGAAGCTTATACGAAAACCCGCGGTCACATGCCAGCTCGTGAATTCCGACTCGAAGCGGCCCGAGCCCGTGGTGGCGAGATCCGTGGTCCAGCTCGGGTTCGTGGTCGCGTAGTAGCGGCCGTCCAGCGTGAAGGCCACATGGCGGTTGATCGGAACCGCGAAGCCCGCCACGGCCTGCCAGGCGAGCTCCGTGTCCGTCGGCCCGCCCAGCCCCAGCACGCCGCTGCCGAACAGCTCGAAGCGCGCGTCCGACTCGACGCCCGCGATGCCGACGCCCGCCCCCACATAGGGAATGAAGCGTGCGCTGATGCCCGTGACGTCGTAGTAGAGCATGGCAAGCCCCGCAAGCGAGCTGTCGTCGCCCTGGAAGGGAACGGGGTTGCCGTTGAGCAGCCCCTTGTCGACGCTGGACTCGCGGTAGCTCACCTCGAGCTCGACACGGAAGCGCCCGTAGCCCTGGTCGGCGAAGGCATAGCCGATCCCGCCGCCGGCGACGAAGCCGGGATCGAAGGTGACCTTGAACTGTGTCGCATTCGCGGGATCCGTGACCGGAACCTCCGTGCTCACCTGGTTGTTCTGAAGGCTCACGCCGCCGAAGGCCGACACATAGAAGCGGCCCTGCGCGGCGGCCGAACCCGATGCCGCAATCCATCCGCCCGCCGCGACCGCCAGCGCGCAGAACGCGACTGCCGCCCGCATCCCCGCCGTCCTCGATCCATGCATCGCCCGCTCCCTAGTCCCTACCGTTTGCGCCCGCGCCGGCGCGCATTCTGGCATGTCGGAACGGCCGATGCCAGCAAAAGTCGTCTAAAATTTCATATCTCAAGTGATAATGGCGATCGCCGTCAGAAGAACTCGGCGATGCCGGCCAGCGTGAACTGGGCCGCGAGCGCGGCGAGCACGATGCCGAGCACGCGCGAGAGCACGGCGGCCACCGTCGCCCCGATCCAGGCCACGACGCGTTCGGCGAGCAGAAGGATCACGAGGGTGATCGCCATGACCGCGCCGAGTGCCGCCAGCACCGTGGCCGTGGCCGGCCAGGCGCCGCCCGTCTTCGCCGTGAGCAGGATGACCGAGGTGATCGCGCCGGGCCCGGCGAGCAGCGGGATGGCGAGCGGGAAGACCGAGATGTCGTCGGGATGCTCGGCGCTCGCGCGCTCGGCCGCCGTCCCCCGCCGGGCGCTGCGGCGTTCGAAGACCATCTCGAGCGCGAGGATGAACAGCATCAGCCCGCCGGCCACCTTGAGCGCGGGCAGCGTGATGCCCATGGCGGCGAGGAAGGGCTGGCCCAGGAAGGCGAAGAACAGCAGGATCCCTGTCGCGATCACGACGCCGCGCAGCGCCATCCGGCGGCGGAAGGCGGCGTCGCCTTCGGCGGTGAGCGCCGCGAAGATCGGCGCGATCCCGGGCGGGTCGATGACGACGAAGAGCATCACGAAGGCGCTCACGAAGAGATCCCACATGGGCGGCTTCCCCGCTCCGGCATACGGTCCTGCGGCACGATCGCGGCCGCCGCCAGCTGCACCCGGGCCGGGCGGCGTGTCAAGAAGGCTCGGAGAGGATGGATCGGACGGGCGCGGCCGGCGCAAATCCCAGCCGGCGCCGCACTTCCGCCGCCGTCATGCCCGAAAGCCGCAGATCATGCAGGGTGGTCGCGCCGTCGCGCTTGGCCAGCCGCCGGCCGTCCGGTCCCAGCAGGAGGCGGTGGTGATGGTAGACCGGGCTCGGCAGGTCCAGCAGGGCCTGCAGCAGGCGGTGGACATGGGTCGCCTCCTTCAGATCCGCGCCGCGGATCACATGCGTCACACCCTGCAGCGCATCGTCGACCACCACCGAAAGGTGGTAGCTGGTCGGCACGTCCTTGCGCGCCAGCACGACATCGCCGACGAGCGCCGGATCGAGGGGAACGGGTCCCGCTCCCTCCTCCATCCAGGCGAGCTCTTCTCGGCCCCGGCGGGCAAGCCGGTTCAACGCCGCCGCGAGATCGAGCCGCAGGGCCCAGGTGCGGCCCTCGGCGATCAGCCGCTCGGCGCGGCGGCGGTTGCGCCGGCAGGTGCCGGGATAGCGGGAGACGCCGGAGCCGTGCGGGGCCATCCCCATGGCCGCGAGTTCGGCGGCCACCTCCTTGCGGGTGCACACGCAGGGATAGACGAGGCCCGCCTCCTCCAGCCGGGCGAGGGCGGCGCGGTAGTCCGCCAGATGGCGGGACTGGCGGCGCACCCGCTGCTCCCAGCGGATCCCGAGCCAGGCGAGATCGGCGAAGATCGCGGCCACGAAGCGCTCCCGGCAGCGGCCCGCGTCTATGTCCTCGATGCGCAGAAGAAAGCGGCCGCTTTCCCGCTCGGCCCGGGTCCAGGCCGTGAGTGCGCTGAACGCATGGCCGAGATGCAGCAGCCCCGTGGGCGAGGGGGCAAAGCGGGTGACGAAAGCCGGCATGACGCCTGTCCGGGCTCCCTTCTTCGTGCGGGTGCAAGGGGCTTGCCTCTGTGCTGCGGCTCCGGCATCTCTTGCCGCGCTCCCGCCGGTGGCCGCAAGCCCCGCGCGGGGCGGCGGCGAGACGACAGGCGGGAAAGGCTGCGAGCATGGATCGACCCGTGCGGCTTGCGGGCCCTGAGCGGCCCCCGGCATCCGGCGGCGCACCGGACAGCCTGGTGATCTTCCTGCACGGCTACGGCTCGAACGGCGACGATCTGATCCAGCTCGCCGCGCCCTTCGCCAGGGCGCTGCCGGGTGCGCAGTTCCTTTCGCCCCATGCGATCGCGCCCTGCCCCGGCGCGCCGGGCGGCTACCAGTGGTTCCCGCTCTCCACCCTCTCGCGCGAGGAGCGCGACCGGGGCGTGGCGCAGGCGGGGCCCGTCGTTATGCACTACATCGAGGAGCAGCTCGCCCGCTTCGCGCTGGCGCCCGAGCGCTGCGTGCTCGTCGGCTTCAGCCAGGGCACGATGCTGGCCCTCCACGTCGGGCTCCGCTTCCGGCCGCAGCTTGCCGGCGTGCTCGGCTACTCGGGCGCGCTCGCGCGCATCGGCATGCTGATGGACGAGATCCGCGCCCGCCCGCCGGTCCAGCTCGTCCATGGCGACCAGGACCCGGTCGTGCCCGCGTGGATGATGTTCGAGGCGCTGGGCGCGCTGGAGGCGCTGCGCGTGCCCGTCGCCTGGCACGTCAGCCGCAACACGCCGCACGCCATCGCCCCGGACGGGCTGGAGGTCGGCGCGCAGTTCCTGCGCCGGGTGCTGGGTTGAACACGGCAGGACATGCAGGTCATCCGGCCACGGAAAAGATCGCCCGACGCCAAAACCGTTCGACCGCAGCACTCAAGCCTGGCGGCGGTTGCGGCCGGCCGCCTCGCGCGCCTCGAGGCGGGCGATCTGGGCGCGGTGGACCTCGTCGGGGCCGTCCGCGATTCTGAGCGTGCGCGCACCCGCATAGGCGTAGGCCGTTCCGAAGTCGTCGGCAACGCCGCCGCCGCCGTGGGCCTGGATCGCCCAGTCGATCACCCGGCAGGCCATGTTGGGCGCCGCGACCTTGATCATCGCGATCTCCTTGCGCGCGGCCTTGTTGCCCACCGTGTCCATCATCCAGGCGGCCTTCAACGTCAGCAGCCGGGCCTGGTCGATGAGGATGCGGGATTCGGCGATCCGCTCCTCCCACACCGAGTGCTGGATGATGGGTTTGCCGAAGGCCTCGCGTTCCGACAGCCGCCGGACCATCTTCTCGAGCATCCGCTCGGCGAGCCCGATGAGCCGCATGCAGTGGTGGATGCGCCCGGGTCCCAGGCGGCCCTGGGCGATCTCGAAGCCCCTGCCCTCGCCGAGGATCATGTTGGATGCCGGCACGCGGACATTCTCGAAGTCGATCTCCGCATGGCCGTGCGGCGCATCGTCGTAGCCGAACACCGGCAGCATCCGCCGCACATGGATCCCCGGCGCATCCATCGGCACGATGATCATGGACTGGCGGCGGTAGGGGTCCGGATTGTCCGGATCGCTCTGGCCCATGAAGATGAGCACCTTGCAGCGCGGGTCGCCCGCCCCGCTCGTCCACCACTTGCGGCCGTTGATGACGTATTCCTCGCCCTCGCGCCGGATCGAGGCGCGGATGTTGCGGGCGTCGGATGAGGCCACCTCCGGCTCCGTCATCGCGAAGGCTGAGCGGATCTCGCCGTCCAGCAGGGGCTTCAGCCAGCGCTCCTTCTGCTCCGGGCTGCCGTAGCGCCAGAGCACCTCCATGTTGCCGGTATCGGGCGCCGAGCAGTTGAAGACCTCGGGCGCGAACGGAGAGCGGCCCATCTCTTCCGCGATCGGCGCATAGTCGACATTGCTGAGCCCCGCCCCCAGCTCGGGGTCCGGCAGGAAGAGGTTCCACAGCCCTTCCGCCTTCGCCTTCGCCTTCAGCTCCTCGATGATCCGGCTGGGCTGCCAGCGGTCGCCTTCCGCGATTTCGGCGCGGATCGCATCCTCGTTCGGGTAGATGTGCTCCTCCATGAAGGCGCGCACGCGTTCAAGGTAATGCAGGCAGCGTTCGGAATAGGCGAAGTCCATGGCTTCCTCTCCCCGGGGGCTGCGGCTCCCGCCGCGATCGGCGGCGGAGCGGGCGGCGGCAAGCCTAACGCCGCCCCGCCCCTCGATCCAGCGCCCGCGCCCGCCACCTGCCGCCAGCGGCTGGCCCTGCCGGGGCGCGATGCTTGACGGCCGATGATATCACCAGTAGATATCAACCATGCGGACGATCGTCACCATTCCCGAGGAACTTGCGGCCCGCCTTGACGCGGTGGCCCGAAGGCGGGGCATCTCGCGTGCGGAGGCCATCCGGCACGCCATCCGCATCTACCTCTCGTCGGAGGCGGCTGAGCGGCGCGGCATGTTCGGCGCCTGGCGGGACCGGGGGATTCGCGACGGTCTGGCCTGGCAGCGGCGCCTGCGCGAGGAATGGGATGATTGACGCCGTCCTCGATACCAACATTCTGATCGACTATCTGGTGGGCATCGAGAAGGCGGAACGCACCCTCGCAAACTTCACGGCCCCTGCAATCAGCGTGATTTCCTGGATCGAGGTTCTCGCAGGCGCCAGAGATGCGCAGGATGAGCGGGATCTCGAAGGCTTCCTCGCCCGCTTCGAGCGCATGGAGATCGACGGCCCGCTTGCCCGGCGTGCGGCGAGACTGCGCCGGGCGCACCGCATGAAGCTCCCGGACGCAATCGTTCTGGCGACGGCTGAAGAGCTGGCCGCCCCCCTCATCAGCCGGGATGAGCGGGCATTTGCGGGCACCACGAACCTGCTCGTCGTCCCCTATCGCCTGTGAACGGACGGTTCCTCACTTCAGCGCGGCGGGTGCAAGCCGCTCGTAGAGCGCGGCGCAGGAGGCGACGAAGGCATCCACGGAAAAGCGTCCGCGTGCGCGAGCGAGCGCGTGGTTGCCGAGCGCGGCGCGGCGCGCCGGATCGGCGAGCAGAGCGCCAAGGGCATCCCGCAGCGCCGCCTCGTCGCCCGGCGGCACGAGCTCCGCGGACACCCCGGCCGTGACCAGCTCCGGCGTGCCGCCGACGGCGGTGGCGACGATCGGCAGACCCGTCGCCATCGCCTCGAGCAGCGCGTTCGACAGCCCCTCGAAGCGCGACGGCAGGACGAAGATGTCGAATGCGCGCAGGAGCTCGGCCGTGTCGCTCGCACGCCCGGTGACGAGAAACCGGTCGCCGAGGCCCGCCTCGCGCGCCAGTTCCTCGAGCCGCAGCCGCTCCGGCCCGTCGCCGACGAGCACGCCCACCACCTGCTCGCGCCATGGCGCCTCGAGCCCCGCGAGCGCGGCGACCAGCCGGCCATAATCCTTCACGGGGTCGAGCCGGCCGACGCTGCCGATGAGGACGGTGCGCGGATCGGCGATCCGCCCCGCCACGGGCTCGGCGGCATAGGCGGCGAGCGCCCCGCGCGCCCGCGCCCGTCCGGTTGCATCGGCGACGGGATGGAAACGGCCGCAGTCGACGCCATTGTACAGGATCGAAACCCGGCGCGGATCCGCGCCCGCCTCGGCCACGAGAAAGCGCCCGAGATCCTCGCCCAGCGCCACGTAATGGTGGGTGAAGCGGCGGGCGAGCCGCCGACGCCAGCGCTCGCGACGGCTGATCCCGCCGAGCTGGTCCGCGCGCCGGCCGTGCTCGCCATGGATGCGCCGCGGCACGCCGGCCAGCGCCGCGACCCAGGCCGCATCGATGGCCGGATAGTTGCGGCTGTGGACGATGTGGGGGCCGATGCGCCGCAGCAGCCGCCACAGCCGCCACAGCACCGCCTCGTCGCGGCGGAAGGGCGCCTTGTGGAGGCTGTGGACCCCGGCGCCGCTCGCCTCCACGCGCGGGCGCAGCTCGGGATGGATGTCGGCAAGACAGATGAGCGTCTGGCGGAACCGTGCCGGATCGAGGCGCTCGAGCAGCGTCAGCACGCCCTTCTCCATGCCGCCGATGTCCATCGCAAGCAGCACATGCGCGACATGGATCGGCCGGCCGCCGTTCTCTTCGCCCATGGATCGGCCCCTTGCCCAGGTGCAGGAGACTGCGTCATTTTTCTCTCGCATTCGCCGGGCCGCCATGGCAAGCTTCGCCAAGCGAGCCTGAAGGGAGGAGACATGCCCATCCGTCTCGCCGCAAGGGGGAGAAGATGAGCAACGAACAGCCGCTGACGGTCGCCATCGTCGGGGCCGGACCGGCGGGCTATTACACGGCCGAGCGGCTGCTCGCGAGCGGCCGGCCCGTCGAGATCGCGATGATCGACCGCCTGCCCACGCCCTACGGCCTCATCCGCTTCGGGGTGGCGCCCGATCACCAGTCCATCAAGGCCGTCTACCGCCGCTACGAGAAGACGGCCATGCGCCCGGAGGTGTCCTTTTTCGGCAATGTCGAGGTCGGCCGCGACGTGACGCTGGACGAGCTCCTGGAGCTCTTCGATGCCGTCGTCATCAGCTGCGGCGCCGGCGCCGACCGGCCCTTCGAGGTGCCGGGCGCGGATCTGAAGGGCGTCATCGGCTCGGCGGCCTTCGTCGGCTGGTACAATTGCCATCCGGACTTCTGCGATCTCGATGTCGACCTCGACATCGAGGCGGCGGCCGTCATCGGCCATGGCAATGTCGCCGTCGACGTCGTGCGGATTCTCGCGAAGACCGAAGAGGAGCTGGCCGCAAGCGACATCAACCCCGAGGCGGCGCTGCGCATCGCAAGAAGCCCGCTCCGGGATCTCTACATGATCGGCCGTCGCGGCCCCCATGAGGCGAAGTTCACGCCGAAGGAGCTCGGCGAGCTGGGGGAGCTGAAGCGGGCCGTGCCTCTCGTCGATCCGGCGCAGCTGCCACCGGAGGATTCGGATGCGGCGCTCGATCCCGGCCACCGCAAGGTGATGGAGATCCTGCGCGCCTACGCGGCGAACCGGCCCGGGGACAAGCCGGTGCGCATCCACATCCTCTTCTATGCGCGCCCGGTCGCGGTCCTGGGCGAGAGGCGGGTGGAGGGCCTCAGGCTCGAGCGCACGCGGGTCGAGGCGGACGGCCGCGCGGTCGGCACCGGCGAGATGTTCGACATCCCCTGCGGCCTCGTCGTCCCCTGCATCGGCTACCGCAGCACGCCGATCGCGGGCCTGCCCTATGATCCGCGCCGCGGCTGCTTCGTGAACGAGGACGGGCGCATCCGCGAGCGGATCTACGCGGCGGGCTGGGCGCGGCGCGGGCCGACGGGCACGATCGGCACCAACAAGCCGGATGGCGCCGAGATCGCGGACCGCTTGCTCGCCGAGGTGGAGCCCGGCGGCCGGCCGGGCCGCGCCGGGCTGCGGCGGCTGCTCGCGGCGCGCCACAAGCCGGTCGTGCGCTTTCGCGACTGGAAGAGGATCGAGGCGGAGGAGGAGCGCCGCGGCGGCGGCATCCGCCCGCGCGTCAAGATCGCGCGACGCGACGAGCTTCTTGCGATCGCCGGCGCCCATCCACCGGAAGAAGAGGACGACGGCACCCGAGACCTGCGCAGCTCCGCGGCCGAATGACGGCGGTCAAGGCGCGGCGCAGGGCGGACGGTCTGAAGGAGGAGCGACATGAAGCGGATTCTGGGCTACGTCTGGTCGGCCATCAAGGCCTTCAACACGCTCGCCCTGTTCATCATCCTGTTTGCGCTGTTCGCGGCACTGGCGGGCGGTGCGCTCAAGCGGCCGACGCCCTCGGTGCCGAAGGATGCGGCGCTGGCGATCGCGCCGGAGGGGACGCTGCGCGAGCGGCCGGTGCTCTTCAACCCCTTCGCCTTCCCGCCGTCGGCCCAGCCGAAGACGGTTCTGCTGCGCGACGTCCTGCGCGCCATCCGCGCCGCGAAGGATGACGACCGCATCAGGCTGCTCGTGCTCTCCCTTGACAAGCTGGAGCTGGACGGCATCGCCGCGGCCCACGAGATCCGCCGGGCGGTCAAGGAATTCCGCGAGAGCGGCAAGCCCGTGATCGCCGTGGGCGACAGTTTTGACCAGCAGCAGTATCTGGTCGCCAGCGCGGCGGACGAGATCTGGATGCATCCCGAAGGCGCGGTGATGACGACGGGCTACGGCTCCTACCCGCTCTATTTCGCGGAAGGGCTGCAGAAGGCCGGGGTGAACGTTCACGTCTTCAAGGTCGGCACCTACAAGTCGGCGGTCGAACCCTTCATCCGCAACGACATGTCGCCCGAGGCGAAGGAGGCGAACCGGGCCTTCCTGTCGGTGCTGTGGGATGCCTTCCTGGACGCGGTCGCGCAAGGCCGCGGCATCGAGCGCGCCGCCCTCGTCAATCTCGTCGACAATCTCGATCAGGCCGTGGTGGCGGCAAACGGCGACCTGGCCCGCCTTGCGCTGGATGCCAAGCTCGTCGATGCGCTGAAAACCCACGAGGAGATGAAGAAGGGCATCGCCGAAAAGCTCGGCAGGGAAGGCGACAAGTATCCGCGCGTCGATCTGGCCGGGTATCTCAGAGCCCTCGACCACAAGGACGAGCCGAAGACGGATGCGACGATCGCCGTCGTCACCGTCGAGGGCGCCATCGTCGACGGCGAGGGCGAGCCCGACGAGGCCGGCGCCGAGCGCATCGTGCCTCTCATCCGCAAGGCCACGAAAGACGACAAGGTCAAGGCCATCGTGCTCAGGGTCAACAGCCCCGGCGGCTCGGCCTTCGCCAGCGAGCTGATCCGTCAGGCGCTGCTGGACGCCAAGGCCGAGGGCAAGCCGGTGGTGGCGTCGATGGGCTCGGTTGCGGCGTCCGGCGGCTACTGGATCTCGTCGACCTCCGACGAGATCTGGGCGGAGCCGACGACGATCACGGGCTCCATCGGCATCTTCGGCCTCTTCTTCACCTTCGAGGACACGGCCGCCAAATTCGGCGTCCACAGCGACGGCGTCGGCACCACTCCCTTCGCGGACGCCTTCCACCCGGCGCGCCCCTTCAATCCGCGCATGGCGCCCGTGATCCAGAAGGTGATCGAGAAGGGCTATGACGACTTCCTCACTCGCGTCGCCGAAGGGCGCAAGATGACGAAGGAGCAGGTCGACCGCATCGGCCAGGGCCGCGTCTGGGCCGGCGCGACGGCCAAGGAGCTCGGGCTCGTCGACAACCTCGGCGATCTGAGGGATGCGGCGGCGGCGGCCGCCCGGCTTGCGGGGCTCGAGGAAGGGAGATACCGCATCCGCCATGTCGAGGAGGAGATCCCACCCTTCCTCAAGCTGCTGATGCAGATGGCGCAGAACACGGCGCAGGTCGTCGCGGGCGCGGAACGAGCCCTCGGCATCGACCGCAAGCCGGCGCGGGTGGTGCGGGAGATCGCGGATCACCTGTCGATCTTCACCGATCCGCGCGGCGCATATGCGCTGTGCGTAAGCTGCGAGGTCCGTTAGCGGGATGGAGCAGACCGGGCGCGACAGGCGGGATTCCGGCGGCGGCCCCGATGACGAGGGGCTGCTGCCGCTCGCCGAAAGCGAAGAGGAATGGCGGCGGCGGCTCGGCGAGGCGCGCTTTGCGGTCTGCCGCATGGGCGGAACCGAGCCGCCGTTTACCGGCGCTCTGCTCGCGGAAAAGCGCGCCGGTCTGTTCCGCTGCGCGGCTTGTGGCGCACCGCTTTTCCGCAGCGAGACCAAGTTCGATTCGGGCTCCGGCTGGCCGTCCTTCTTCGCGCCGGTCTCCGAAGCGGCGATCCGTCATCTGACAGACCGCTCCCACGGCATGGTCCGCACCGAGATCCGCTGCGCGCGCTGCGACAGCCACCTCGGCCACGTCTTTGATGACGGGCCGCCGCCCACGGGCCTGCGCTACTGCATCAATTCGCTGAGCCTCGCCTTCACGCCGGACGAAGGCTGATCTTCGGGGCGCGCGCGGCGCGTCTTCACCTTCATCATTCTGTCATCTGCCGCTGCCATGACGGTCCCGCCGGGTCGGCGCCATCGCTCGGCCGCCGGCGGACATCACCATGACGACCAGGAGGAAAAGCATGTTGAAGAAGTTGCCCGGACTGGCCGCGCTGGCGGCGACGAGCGCGCTGGCCATCACCGCCGCAACCGCCGCGCCCGCCACTGCGCAGAGCGCGGACGAGCTGAAGGCGGAGCTTGCGGCTCTCAAGGCGAAGATGGCGGAGATCGAGAAGCGCCTGCAGAAGACCGAAGAGGAGCAGAAGAAGCATGATCTCAAGGTCGAGGCCAAGGGCGCGCCGCAGTTTTCCGGCATCGGTTTCAAGAATTTCAAGCTGCGCGGCCGGATCCAGACGGATGTCGGCATCGTCGGCGATCCGGACCGGATCGGCACCGGCAGCGCCATGAACTTCTCGCCCGACAACGGCCTCGGCACCACCACTGAATTCCGCCGGGCGCGCCTCGGGGTGGAGGGCGAGATCGCGGACTGGGCCTACAAGGCCGAGTTCGACTTCGCCGACAACAAGGTCTCGGCCAAGGACGTGCTGCTGGAGTACAAGGGAATCGACGGCATCAAGCTCACGCTGGGTCACCAGAAGACCGGCGTGTCGGCGGGCGAGGAGACGTCCTCGCGCTTCGTGCCCTTCATGGAACGCGCGGCCTTCAATTCCGCCTTCGGCTTCGACCGCGAGCTGGGAGCCAGCGTCAGCAGCCACGGCGCGACCTGGGGCGTCAAGGCCGGCATCTATGCCACCGGTGCGCTGAGCGGCAATGACGAGGAGAACGGCTATGCGCTGGCCGGCCGCGCCTTCAACCGCTTCGACGTCGGCGGCGGTTTCATCCAGCTCGGCGGCTCGCTCGAGTTCCGCGACAAGTCCGGGGCGATCTCCCGATTCAGGGCCCGGCCCTTCCTGCACACGACCGACACCCGCTTCGTCGACACCGGCACCGTCGACGTCTCGGATTCGCTCTTCTACGGAGGCGAAATCCTGGCGCAGCGGGGCCCCGTGAGCTTCACCGGCGAATACGGCCGGCTGCGCGCCAACCGTCCGGGCGGTCTCGCGAACGCGAGCTTCCAGGGCGGCTACGCCCAGCTCGGCTGGATTCTGACCGGCGAATCCCGCGGCTACAAGAAGAGCGAGGGCATCTGGGACCGCACGAAGCCGGCGCAGCCCCTCGGCAAGGGCGGTTTCGGCGCGCTCGAGCTCAATCTCGGCATCGACTGGGTGGACCTCACCGACAACCGCGCCGGAATCGCCGGCGGCAACCAGTACGCGGTGCTGGCGGGCTTCACCTGGATCCCGGTGAGCCATGTGCGCTTCCTCGTGAACTACGGCCGTGTGAAGGTGGACACGAGCCCGACACGCGTGAAACTCGGATCCGACGGCACGCTCACCCGCAGCTTCTCGACCAACGCCTTCGGCATCCGCGGCCAGATCGACTGGTAGGCGGTCCGCCGCATGCGCGAGAGCGCGGCGCGACGGCGCGGGGCGGAGAGGAGCCGGCATCCTCTCCGCCCCTTCTTCACATCGCTTGACAGCGGCATGCCCGCGGCTCCAAAGCGGCTCGCCATGTGGACCATCGACCGCGAACGGCCGGAGGATGAAGAGGCCATCGAGGCGCTCCTCGACGAGGCCTTCTCGCCCGCGCGCCGGCGGCTCACCGCCTACCGGTTCCGCGACGGAATCGCACCGGTCGCGGAGCTGTCCTGGGTGCTGCGTGGTGCGGGTGGCGAGCTGCTCGGCAGCATCCGCTTCTGGCCCGTCCTGCTGGAGGCGGCGGGCAGGCGCGAGCGGGCGCTGCTGCTCGGCCCGATTGCGGTGGCGCCACGGATCCGGGGCAACGGCGCCGGTCTTGCGCTCATCGCCCACGGCCTCGAGGCCGCACGCATGCAGGGACTCGCGCGCCACGTCTTCCTGATCGGAGACCTGCCCTACTACGCCCGGGCGGGCTTCCGGCCGACGCTGCCGGCGCGTGCGGAGCTGCCCGGCCCCTTCGCGCCGGAACGGCTGCTGCACTACCCGCTCGATGCCGACGCCCCGCCGCTTCCCGCCGTCTTCGCGCTGCGTCCGCTCGCCGGATCCGTCTGAGTGCGGCGCCGGCCCGGACGCCGGGCAACCCACCAGGAGGCGATCAGCAGCCCGAGCGCGGCGAGCCCACCGGCCCACACCGGCAGAAGCGGCTGCAGGCGGCTCGTCACCACCTCGCGCGCGCCGCGCGGCGGCAGCCACAGGCCGCCTCCAGGCGTGCGGGAGAGCGCAGGCATACCGTCGGCGAGCCAGTGGATGCTGCCGCGCGAGGCGGTGACGACGGACGCGAGCCGTCCGGCACCGGGGGCGATCTCGTCGAATTCCCGTGCATCCGGATCGGGGACCATCGCGACGGCGGCAAGGTCGCCGCTGGTGATCCGGTAGAGACCCGGACGCGGCGCCGGAAGGATCACGCGGCCGGTGCCTTCCTCGCCGACGACGACCTCCCGCCGCAGCTCCTTTCCATCGGGGCCGGTGATGACGAGAGCGCGTCGGCCGGGTTTCAGGCTGCGGCGGGTGATGACGAGCGCGCCGTCCGCATCGACCTCGGCGGTGAGCGCCTCGGGCTCCAGATCCGGCTCGCGCATGAGCCAGTGCAGGCTGCGCCGGAGCAGCGCGACATGGGGCCCGCCGCCTTCGACCCCGCGCGCCCACAGCCAGAACTGGTCCGACTGCAGCACCGCCACCCGGCCCCTGCCCGCCTCGGCGAGGATGAGCAGCGGCGCGCCGCCGGGTCCGGCGAGCACGCTCGTTCCCGCGTGCTGGCGCACCGGCAGGTAGCGGTACCAGTGCCCCCAGCGCGGGGCCGTCCCTTGCGCGCGCGCGAGCGGCGCCGTGACCGGATGGCGCCGGCCGGGCTCCGTCACCGCGGGCCGGAAGGCCGTCTCCTGCGCAGGACCGGCGGGGGTTGCGGGCAGCACCGCCTGAAGCGGGGAGTCGGCCAGCGAATCCGGCCCGGCGAACTCGGGACCGCTTGCGATGAAGAGCGAGCCGCCGGCCTCCACATGGGCCTTTACCGCCTCCAGGTCCGCCGCCCGCAGGACGCCGCGCAGGCGATAGCGGTCGAAGATCACGAGATCGAAGCCGCCGAGCTCCTCGCCGAACAGGCGCTCGGTGGGAAAGGGGATGAGAGAGAGCTCCTCCGGGCGCGCGGGATCCTGGCTTTCCACGAGCCGCAGAATGGTGAAGTGGACGAGGTCGACCGCCGGATCCGATTTCAGGATCTCGCGCCAGGCCCGCTCGCCCGGATGCGGCTCGCCGGAGACCAGCAGCACGCGCAGGCGGTCGCGCACGGCGTCGACGGCGAAGGTGGCGCGATTGTTGGCGCGCACGGGCTCTCCCGGCATGGGTTCGGCTTCGATCGTGATCCAGCTGCGCCCGCGCCGGCCCGGGATAAAGGACAGCTCCGTCGTCTCGCCGACCGGAATCTCGCGCTCGGCAAGCACCGCGCGCTCGCCGCTCATGCGGACGCGGACCGTCGCCCGGCGATATTCGCCGTTCTGTTCGACCCTGAGGCGGATGGCGACCGGCCGGCCGACGACGCCGTAGCGCGGGGCCGATTCGAGCACGAGCCGGCGGTCGGGCAGGTCCGGACGGCCCGCAAGCAGCAGGTGCAGCGGTGTGCCGGGCGGCAGGCTGCGGGCAAGTGCGTCCGGGTCCTGGACAAGCCCGTCGCCGATGAGGACGACGGCCGAGAGACTGCGGTCGTCGCCGGCCAGCCGGGCCTGCCGCAGCGCCTCGCCGGCGGACGTGGTGCGGTCGTCGAAGGGCACCGTCGCGACCTCCAGCCCCGCATCCCGCGCCGCCGCGGCGAGCCGGGCCGCCGCCTGCGCGGCCTGCTCAGACCGTGTCCCGATCGTCATGCTCGCCGAGCGGTCGAGGAGGATGACGAGCCGGTCCGGCAGCGGCCTTGCGACCTGTTCGAGCTTCCGAGGGCCGAGCAGCAGCAGGGCGATGACGCAGACCGCCGCCGCCCGCAGCAGCGCGGCGAGAACGGGTCGCGCGCCGCGCCTTGCGACCAGCGTCCAGACGGATGCGGCGAGCGCGAGCAGCGCGAACCCCGCGGGCAGCGCCGCCGGCACGAGCGGGGCGAACTGGATTCCGCTCGCGGTCATCCCGGCGGCTCCCGGCGCTTCAGCCGCTCGAGGATGGCGGGCAGATGAATCTGGTCGCCCTTGTAGGTGCCGGCGAGCGCGTAGATGACGAGATTGACGCCGAAGCGGAAGGCGAACTCGCGCTGCTCGATGCCGCCGGCAAGCTCCGGCACCAGAAAGCGCCCGTCCGCGCCCACCGCCCAGGCGCCCGCCCAGTCGTGCGCGCCGATGACGACGGGGCTGACGCGGGGATTGTCGCCGAGGGAATCCGCGCTCACCCACACCACATCGCCGTCGCGCCGGCCCGGAAACCAGTCGAGAAGATAGAAGCTGCGCGCGAGGATGTGCTGCGAATCGAGCGCCACGAGCGGCGGCAGGAACGACGCGGCGGGCAGGACCCGCGCAAGATCCGCCCGTCCGCCGCCGCCCGCCGCAAGGTCTATCAGGAGAATTCCGCCCGCCTCCACATACCGGGCAAGCGCCGCCTCCTCGCGCGGCGACAGCGGCGGACGGCCCGGCGCCGGGGCCCAGTAGACGAGCGGAAAGAGCGCAAGCGGCAGATCGCCGTCCAGACGCACCGCCATCGGCTCGCCGAGCGCCGCCGCCGTGCGCAGGCGCAGCACGCGGGTCAGCCCCGCCAGCCCGGCCTTCAGCCTTCCGTCATGAACCGGATCCCCGTTCGCGACGAAGGCGAGCCGCGGCTCGGAGATGGCGGCGATCACGCGCGCGGGATCGGGCGCGCGCTCCGCGGCCCGCGCCGCGCCGGCACCGGCCGCCAGCACGGCGATGAGGAGGGCGGCACCCGCTCCCGCAGGCCCGCGAAGCCGGCGCAGCAGCCCGGCAGGCGATCCGCGCCCCGGGCGGGCGAGCGCGGCCGCCTCCACCATCAGCAGCACGAGCGCAAGAAGCAGGAGACCCGGCCACAGAGCCCGCCGCGCGCCGGCAGCCTCGGACAACGGCTGGAAGCCGCCCGGCGCCTCGGCGAAGACGAAATCCGGCGCAATCCCGCCCGGCACCCCCTGCAGCGGCCGCACCTGATCCCCGCCCCCGGGCCCCGCGTAGACGCCGGCCGGCGCTCCGGGTGCGAGCGGGCGGGTGAGCAGCTCGTCCGCCGCGAGCGCCTCCACCGCGGGCGGCGCCGGGGCGAGCCGGCCGGTGCCGGTGAGCACGAGGCGGGGTTCGAGCCGCGTGCCGTCATCCGACCGTACCCCGCTTGCGGAGTGCGGCGGCAGCGAGGCGGCGGCGAGCAGCGCATCCAGAAACCGCGGAAAGGCGGGCGAGAGCGCAAGAGTGCTCCAGGCCGGATCGGCACTGGTGTGGACAAAGACGAGTTCGCCCTTCCCGAGCCGCCGCGCGGTGACCAGCGGCGTGCCGTCCGCGAGCCGCGCCCACACGGCCGCCCCGGTCTCGCCGGGCAGCGCCAGCACTTGGCCCGAGACCGAAACATCCGCAGGCAGCTCGAGAGGAAACAGCGGGCTGTCGGCGGCGATCGGCGCGATCGGCTGCGGCCTCTCCCAGCTCAGCTCGCCGCCGACGAGCCGGGCCCCGCGCGCCAGGGCCTCGGGATGCAGGTCGTCGTGGCGGTTCTCGTAATGCGGTCCGGCAAAGCGCAGCAGCAGGCCGCCCTCTTTCACGAAGCGCGCGAGAGCCTCGCGGTCCGCATCGGGAAGCACCGGCCGGTCGGCGAGGATCACGACGTCCGGCGCGCCGGCAAGCAGCCTGTCGAGCGGGCCGACGGTGATCTCGCCGCGATCGGCGAGGGCGCGGGCGAGATAGTAGGACGGGGCGGCGAACGGCCGCGCCGACTCGCGTGGGCCCGCGACGACCGCGATCCGGCGCCAGCGCTCGGTCCGGCCGAGCAGGCGCAGATGCCCCGCCCCCGCGCCCGCCGGCACGATCAGGCGGATCGCGAACGCCCGCGATCCCGACAGCCCCTGCGGCCGGATGGTCACGGCCGCCACCGGCGCGCCGGCGGCGAAGGCGAGCGCGGCGGATGCCAGCACCTGCCCGTCCGCCCGCCGGAGCTCGGCGGTGATCGTGGCGGCCGGCTGGCCGGCGGGGCGCACGACCGTGACCCGGTAGCCCTCGCCGGCAAGCTCCGCCTGCCGCAGCAGGAAGGGGCCGACGGGCTGCGGTGCGCGCAGCTCCTCCACCGGCGCAAGCCGCGCCAGCGCCGCGGCGAAGGCCTGCCGTCCGGGGCGCTGGAAGCCGTCCGAAAGCCAGACGATCCGCGCGAATGCCGGCCGGTCCGGCGCCGCCGCCAGCGCCTCGATCCTGCGCGCGAGCCCCGCAAAATCGCTGAAGAAGGGCTGCGGGTGAAGCCGCCTCGAGGCCTCCGCCGCCGCACCCGGATCCATCGTTTGCCGCAGCGCGGGCGCGACGTCGATCGGCGCGCCGGGCCCCGGTGCGGTCGCAAGCAGGGCGATGCGCGCGCCGGCCGGCAGGGCCCTGAGCAGACGTCCGAGCCCCTCCATGCGTTCCTGCCAGTTCTCGGCCGTCGGCAGGCCGTTGTCGACGACGAGCAGGACCGCACCTTCCTCTCCCATCCCCGCAAGCGGCGCATCCCGCCGCTGCCAGGCGGGGCCCGCGGCGGCGAGAATCAGCAGGGTCGCGATCACAAGCCGCAGGATCACCAGCCACAGCGGCGGGCGGCGCGCCTCGGCGGCGGCGACATCGACGTCCGCGAGGATCGCGGCCGGCGGATAGAAGATCCGGCGCGGCTGCGGCGGCAGATGGGTGAGCAGCCACCAGATCGCGGGCAGCGCGGCCAGCCCCGCCAGCACCGCGGGATGGGCGAAGCTCAGCATCCGAGAAGCCCCGCGAGCAGCGCCGCGGCCGCCTCCCCGCCGATCGCGGTCGACAGGCGCAGATGCGCGACACCCGCCGCCTTGAGGAGCGCCTCCGTCTCGGCCCGGTGCGCGGCGAGCCGCCGCTCGATCTCCGGTGCGGCCGCCCGCCCCTCCTCCACCATCAGCGGCTCCGGCGCCGCAGCGGATGCGGCGGCGAGCAGCAGCCGCCCCTCGTAGGGAAAGCGCTCCTCGGCCGGGTCGAGGATCTCGACCACCATCGGCTCGAGCCGGGCGCCGCGCCAGTGTACCGTGGCCTTTTCCAGCGCGGCACGGGGCCACAGCCCGTCACCGATGACGAGCAGCCGCGCGGGCATCCGCCCGGGCGCAAAAGCGGCCGGAGGCAGCGGGCCGTCATCCCCGCCCTGCGCCAGCGCCGTCAAAAGCCCGCGCGCGGTTGCGCGCGCAAACGGGCCGCCGCCGGCGCGTCCCGCCCAGCCGACGACCTCGCCGGCCTCCCAGGCGAGCCAGGCCGCGACGAACCCGAGCAGAAGGGCGCGTGCCTCCTTCGTCGGCAGCCCGCTTCGCGAGACGAAGCGCATGCCGGGGCCGCGGTCCACCCACAGCCACAGCACGCGGCTCGTCTCCCATTCGCGTTCGCGCACATAGAGCCGGTCCGAGCGGGCGGAACGCCGCCAGTCGATCCGCTGCACGGGCTCGCCCGACTCGAAGGGCCGGTACTGCCAGAAGCTGTCGCCGGGCCCGGCTCGCCGGCGCGGATGGATGCCGCGCTCGAAGCGCGCCGCCCCGGCGCGCGCAACCGCGGCCGGCCGCAGCCGGTGGACGAGCGCGCGGGCATGGTGGAACAGCCGCTCGATCTCCGGCTTCTCAAGCGGCGGCAGCGGCACGGCATCGCTCACGGCACCCCGCATGTCGCCTCGACCGCATCGCGGATCACGTCTTCCGCCCGCCGCCCGGCCGCGAGCGCCGCATAGTCGAGCGCCATGCGGTGCCGCAGCGCAGCCGGCGCAAGCCGCGCCACATCCTCCACAATCGGCGCGGGCCGCCCCTCGATCAGCGCCAGCGCCCGCGCCGCCAGCATCAGCGCCTGGCCGGCCCTGGGCCCCGGCCCCCAGAGGATCCCGGGATCCCCGCCCTCGCCCGGCCGCAGCCGGCGCACGAGGTCGAGGATCGCCTCGACCACGCTCTCGCCCACCGGCATCCGCCGCACCAGCGCCTGCAGCTGCTCGAGCTCGCCGGGGTCCAGGACCGCCCGGGCCTCCGGCTCGCGGGCACCGGTGGTCTCGATGATCACGCGCCGCTCGGTCTCGCGATCGGGGTAGTCGACGCGGATCTCGAGCAGGAAGCGGTCGAGCTGCGCCTCGGGCAGCGGATAGGTGCCCTCCTGCTCGATCGGGTTCTGGGTTGCGAGCACGTGGAAGGGCCTCGGCAGCGGCCGGCGGGATCCGGCGATCGCGACCTCGCGCTCCTGCATCGCCTGCAGGAGCGCCGACTGGGTGCGCGGGCTCGCGCGGTTGATCTCGTCGGCCATCAGCAGCTGGGTGAAGACGGGCCCCTCGATGAAGCGGAAGTGGCGGCGGCCGTGCTCGTCCTCCTCCAGCACCTCGGCGCCGAGGATGTCCGCGGGCATGAGATCGGGCGTGAACTGGACGCGGGCGGTCTTCAGCCCCAGCACCCGCCCGAGGCTCTCGACGAGCCGCGTCTTGGCGAGCCCGGGAACGCCGACCAGCAGCGCGTGGCCGCCGGCCAGCACCGCCACCAGCGCCTCGGTCACGACGCGTTCCTGGCCGAAGATGACGCGCCCAAGCTCCGCGCGCACCGCCTCCAGCCGCGCGTGCGCCCCGGCCAGCCTCGCCTCCGGATCCGCGGCCGCGGCCCCGCCCGGCCCGCCCCTCTCGATCTCCGTCATGAATTCCTGCTCCCGCCGGCACCGGCTGCGCCCGCCCCGTGCCGGACCGGCCGATGGTGTTTCGCGTCTGCGGCCTATATAAGGCGATCGGAGAGCGAAGGTCGAGGCGCGGCGTGGCCGGTTCGCCGCAGGCAGAGGACGGGTGGACGCGATGGCGCAGGACGACGGGTCGGCATTGGCGGCATTGCTCGAGGCCGCGCGCGCCAGCCGCTACCCCCCGGTCGAGCGCTGGGAGCCGGCCCATTGCGGCGACATCGCCATCCGCATCGCCGCCGACGGCACCTGGTACCACGAGGGCCGGCCCATCCGCCGCCCCGAGCTCGTCAAACTCTTTTCGCGCGTGCTCAGGCGCGATGCCGACGGCGCCTTCTATCTCGTCACGCCGGTAGAGAAGATGCGCATCCAGGTGGACGATGCGCCCCTGCATGTCTGCCGCATGGACGTCTCCGGGACGGGGCCGGAGCGGCGGATCGTCTTTCAGACGCTGACCGAGGACATCATCCCGCTCGATGCCGAACATCCGCTGACGATGCGCCCGGCCGCCGATGGCGGGGAGCTGAGGCCCTATGTCCGGGCGCGCGGGCGGCTCGATGCCGTGCTGCTGAGACCCGTCTACTACGAGCTCGCCCGGCATCTGGACGAGGGAACGGACGCGGCCGGCCGGCCTGTCTGGGGCGTGTGGAGCACGGGCCGCTTCTTCCCCCTTCAGCCGGTCACGGAAGAGGACGAGGCGGGATGACGGCGGCGGCGCCACGGGCCGATCTGCGCGCGCGGCTCATGGAGGCGTTGCGGCTTCCGCCGCCGCGCGACTGCCGGGGCGACAGGGACCTGTGGGTGGATCCCGCACCGCCGCCGGCCGCCACGCGCCCGGCGGCCGTGCTGGTGCCCATCCGCTGGGCGGACCCGCAGACCGGCTTCGTGATCCTCACGCGCCGCGCCGCCCATCTGCCGCAGCATGCGGGCCAGGTCTCCTTTCCGGGCGGGCGCGTCAATCCCGGCGAGGATCCGGTGACCGCCGCGCTGCGCGAAGCGGAAGAGGAGATCGCGCTGCCGCGCGCGCGCGTCGCGGTCGCCGGCCTGCTCGAGCCCTACTGCACCGTGACCGACTTTCTGGTCACCCCCGTCGTCGGCTTCATCGACGGCGAGGTGACGCTCAGACCCGACCCCGGCGAGGTGGAAAGAATCTTCGAGGTGCCGCTTCAGCGCGTGCTCGACATCCGCGCCTACCGCCGTGCCGAGGGCGAGCGCGACGGCCGCCGGCGCGCCTTCTTCATCCTGCCGCACGAGGAATTCTTCATCTGGGGCGCGACGGCGCATATGCTCTACGGCCTCGCCGAGCGCTGGCAGGCCCTGTCCGAAGCGGCCGGGGCCGGGCCGAGGGGAGCGTGATCATGGGCATGCTGCTGAGACTGCTGGCCTTTCTTGCGCCCTTCATCGTCTTCTTTCTGCTGGTGCTCCTGGTGCGGCGGCTGGAACGGGCCGGCCGCTTCCGCGATCCGCGCACGGCGCGGCGGCTCACCCTCGCCTTCTTCCTCACCGCGCTCGCGGTCACCGGGCTCATGATCTACGCCGCCGCCCGGCGCCCCGCGATGGACCCGCGCAGCCTGCGCTACGTGCCGCCGCATTACGAGGAGGGCCGGATCGTGCCCGACGAGCTCGATCCCGCCCGCGAGCCGCCGCGTCGCCGGCCGGAAGGCGAGCCCGATGACGGCGGCGGCTGAGACAAGGCTCGATCCGGCCCGGGCGCCCTGGCTCGCCGATCCCGAATGCCGTGCCCTCGTCCGGGCGCTGGGGGTGGAGAACGCCCGCTTCGTCGGCGGGGCGGTGCGCGATGCGCTGCTCTCTCTTCCCGCACCCGCCGATCTCGACATCGCGACGCGGCTGCCGCCCGAGGAGGTTACGCGCCGGCTCGCCGCCCACGGCTTCAAGGTCATCCCCACGGGGCTGTCCCACGGCACGGTCACCGCCGTGGGCGCCGGCGGCCGGCACTACGAGATCACGACGCTGCGCATCGACCTGGAGACCGACGGGCGGCACGCGAAGGTCGCCTTCACCGACGACTGGAAGGCGGACGCGGCGCGGCGGGACTTCACCATCAATGCCCTGTTCTGCGACCTCGACGGGCGGATTCATGATTATTTCGGGGGGATCGCAGACCTTAAGGCCGGGCGCGTGCGCTTCATCGGCGATGCGCGCGCGCGGATCCGCGAGGACGCCCTGCGCATCCTGCGCTTCTTCCGCTTTCATGCCTGGTACGGCCGCGGCCGGCCGGATCCGGAAGGCCTGGCCGCGGCGGCCGATCTGGCCGACATGCTCGCGATCCTCTCCATCGAGCGCGTGCGCGACGAGCTGCTGAAGCTCCTTGCCGCCCCCGACCCCTGCGATGCCCTGCGGGCGATGGCCGAAACCGGGGTGCTGGGGCGCGTCCTGCCCGCGGTGCGGGCCGGTGCGGTCGAGGAGATGCCGCGGCTCGTCGCCCGCGAGCGGCCGTTCCGCGACATCCTCGATGACGAGCGGACCTGGCGGCCGCTGCGCCGCCTCGCCTTTCTGCACGGGCTCGACGCCGACGGCTGGGAGCGCGAGGGTCGCCGGCTGAAGCTCTCGCGCCGCCGGATCGCCGATCTTGCCGCACTCGCAAGCCCGCTTTCAGGCCATGACGAACGGGCGCTCAAGGCGGAGATCTACCGCCGCGGCCGGCCGGCCACCGTCAACCGCGCCGTGATCGAGGCGGCCGATCGCGACGAGGCGGTGGCACGCGCGCTGGCGCGCCGGCTCGCCGCGCTCGCGGGCTGGGCGCCGCCGCGCTTTCCGCTCTCCGGCCGGGATCTGATCGCCGCCGGCTTCCGCCCCGGCCCCGCGCTCGGCCGGCTCCTCGCGCGGCTCAGGGAGGAATGGATCGCCACGGGCTTCACCCTGGATGGAGAGGCCCTGCTCGCCCGCGCGCGCCGTTCGGCCACGACGGGGGGCGGCAGGGGTGAAGATCGCCGCACGGACTGAAGCCCCGCGGCTAGTAGCGCTTTTCTTCGGCGCTGACCCGACCGCGGAAGACCCGGTAGACGTAGAAGGTATAGCCCAGCACGAGGGGCAGGAACAGCAGCACGCCCACGAGCATGAAGGCCTGGGTCTGCGGACGCGACGCCGCCTCGGCGATCGTGATGCCATAGGGAACCGCATAGGGCCACAGCGATATCACGACCCCGCCGAGAGCGAGAAGGAACAGACCGACGGTGAGCGGAAAGGCCGCCCTCACCCAGCCGCGCGTGAACGCCAGCAGCAGCGCAAGACCGAGACCCGCGGTCACGACCGGCACGGGCATCAGGATCACGAGCTGCGGCAGGGAGAACCACCGCTCCGCGATCGCCGGATGCGTGAGCGGCGTCCAGATGCTGACGACCAGAATGGCCGCGAGCACCAGCATCACGAGCACGGGCCCGATGCGCACAAGCCAGCGCAGGAGCCCGCCCTCCACGCGGCTTGCCAGCCAGGACGCACCGAGCAGCGCATAGCCCGCGACGACGGCCAGCCCGACAAAAAGGCTGAACGGCGTCGCCCACACGAGCGGGTCCGCCAGCGGCCGACCATCCGGGCCGAAGGGCAGGCCCTGAATCACGGTGCCGAGGATCAGACCATGGGAGAAGGCGGCGGTCCACGACCCGCCCGCAAATGCCGCACTCCACAGGGCCTTGCTGCTGTCGGCCTTGCCGCGGAACTCGAAGGCCACGCCCCGGAAGACGAGACCGATGAGAAACACCACGACCGGCAGATAGAGATGCGAGAGCAGCTCCGCGTAGGCCACGGGAAACGCCACGAACAGGCTCACGCCACCGAGCACGAGCCAGGTCTCGTTGCCGTCCCAGAAGGGCGCGACGGCGTTCATCATCACGTCGCGCGAACGCTCGTCGGGCGCGAATGGAAAGAGGATGCCGACGCCGAGATCGAAGCCGTCCAGGATGACGTACATGACGACGCCGAACAGAATGACGGCGGCCCACACGAGAGAGAGGTCCGGTGCGCCCATGGTCACTCCTCCGCGACCGCCGGCGCCACGCCCGCTGCCGGCATCGCTTCCCTCCCGGCGGGCGGGGCCGGGGCATCGGGGCCGCGCAGCACGAGCTTCGTGAGGAAATAGACGAAGGCGACGAAGATCAGGCTGTAGGCCGTCGCAAAGGCGATCAGCGAAAGGATGAGCTCGGGCACGCCCAGATTCGGCGAGGCGCTCTCGGCCGTCCGCAGCAGGCCGTAGACCGTCCACGGCTGGCGCCCGACCTCGGTGACGATCCATCCCGCGATGATGGCAAAGAGGCCGCTCGGCGTCATCGCCACGGCCGCCCGCAGAAAGCGACGATCCGTGGCGAGCCGATTGCGGCGGGAAAGAACCGCGCCCCACAAGCCGAAGGCGATCATCAGCAGGCCCAGCCCGACCATGACGCGGAACGCGAAGAACACCGGAAGGACCGGCGGCCGGTCGGCCGGCGGCACCGAATCGAGCCCGGTCACGACGCCGTCGACGTCATGCTTCAGAATGAGGCTGCCGAGAAGCGGGATCTCGACCGCAAGACGGTTGCGTCCGGCCTTCTCGTCCGGCCAGGCGAAGACCACGAAGGGCGCGCGGGCGCGCGTCTGCCAGTGTCCTTCCATCGCCGCCACCTTCACGGGCTGGTGACGTTCGGTGTTGAGCCCGTGGAGGTCGCCGATGAGCAGCTGCAGCGGCGCCAGAACCGCCACGACGAGTACCGCCGCCCCGAGAGAAAGCGGAGCCGTCTCGTCCCGGCCGCGGCTCACCAGCAGCCGCGCGGCGCTCAGGCCCGCGACGAACAGGGCGGTCGCCAGATAGGCCGCCGTCACCATGTGGGCGAATCGGTAGGGAAAGGAAGGATTGAAAATGGCCGCCCACCAGTCCGTGGCCACGAAGACGCCATCCTGCCAGACCGCGCCGGCCGGGGTCTGCATCCAGGAATTCGCACTCAGGATCCAGAAGGCCGAGAGCAGCGTTCCCGCCGCCACCGCGATGCTGGAGAGAAAGTGGATCCGCGGCGGCACCCGGTTCGCCCCGAAGAGCATGATGCCGAGAAAACTCGCCTCGAGGAAGAAGGCTGTGAGCACCTCATAGCCGAGAAGGGGCGAGACGACATTCGCCGTGGCTTCCGAGAACGGCGCCCAGTTCGTGCCGAACTGGAAGGACATCGGAATGCCGGAGACTACGCCCATCCCGAAGGAGAGCGCAAAGATCTTGAGCCAGTAGCGATAGAGCCGCCACCAGCGTACATCTCCCGTGCGCAGATGCCGCCACTCGAAGTAGACGAGAAAGGCGGCGAGCCCGATGCTGATCGCCGGAAAAATGATGTGGAAAGCGACCGTGGCCGCAAACTGGACACGGGCGAGACCGAGCGCCAGACTGAACTGGGGGTCCATGATGCGGCTCCCTGACGGCTGTGGGCGGCCCCTCGGCGGGAGCCGTCCATTCGCCATGGCGAATATGGGATATCACGGGTTGCCCGCGCGGTAAATACCGGCGTGCGCCGGAGCCGCGGGCACATCGTGGCGCATGCGTGGCGAGCAGGGCAAGGATGACCGGAATGGCGCATGACCCCTCCCGGGCTCACGCTCCGCGCCGGCGCGGCGGCGCGAAGCCGGCCCCGCGGCCGCGCGACCGCTGGGAATGGGCGCTGCTCGTCGGCTTCTGGGGGCTCGTCGCGCTCGTGCCGCTGACCTTCCTCGTCAGCGCCCTTGTCCCGCGCTGGACGATCGCCGTCGAGGCCGTGATCCCCGCCCCGCCGGAAGCCGTGTTCGCGGCGCTTGCGGATCCGGGCCGGCGGCTCGCCTGGGAGCCGGGCGTCGTCGCCATCACGCCGATGAAGGGCGACGGCAGCCGGCCCGGCGACACCCGCATGCTGTTTCTGGCCGGCCCGGCGCGCCGGCATGCGGTCGAGACCGTGACCGCGATCGACCCGCCGCGCCGCATCACCTGGACGCGCAGCGGGCCGACGGCGGAGCGCAGCATCACGATCACCGTCGAACCCCGGACCGGGGATGGCGATCGGCCGGCATGCCGCATCCTCTGGGTCGAGACCGTGTACTACCAAGGACTACGCGCGCGCTTCCTCGCCCTCGTCGCGAACAGGGAGCGCCGGCGCCGGCTCGCCCATGCCCTGGCCGAGCTTGGGCGCGTGGCCGCCGGCTAGACGATCGCGCGCGAGATCAGCTCCTTCATGATCTCGGAAGTGCCGCCGTAGATGCGCTGGACCCGCGCGCCGGTGTAATGATGCGCGATCTCGTATTCCATCATGTAGCCATAGCCGCCGTGCAGCTGCACGCACTCGTCCACGACGCGGCCCTGCATCTCGGTCAGCCACAGCTTGGCCATCGCCGCTTCCGCGGGCGAAAGCGCGCCCTTCAGGTGCTTTCTGATGCACTGGTCGACGAAGGCCTGGCCGACCTCGATCTCCGTCAGCATCTCGGCGAGCTTGAAGCGCGTGTTCTGGAATTTGGCGATCGGCCGACCGAAGGCCTTGCGCTCCTTCACGTAATCGACGGTGATGTCGAAGGCGCGCCGCGCGGCGGCGGCGGCCGCGACCGCGATCACGAGGCGCTCCTGGGGCAGTTGCTGCATCAGATAGATGAAGCCCTGGTTTTCGGCGCCGATGCAGTTGGTGATGGGCACCCGCACCTCGTCGAAGAAGAGCTCGGAAGTGTCGGCCTCCTTCTGGCCCATCTTTTCGAGATTGCGGCCGCGGCGGAAGCCGGGCCGGTCCGCCTCGACCAGGATCAGGCTGATGCCGTGGGCCCCGGCGGAAGGATCCGTCTTCGCCACGACGATCACGATGTCCGCGTTCTGGCCGTTGGAGATGAAGGTCTTCTGCCCCGTTATCACATAGTGGTTGCCGTCGCGCACGGCGGTCGTCTGCACCGCCTGCAGATCCGACCCGGTTCCCGGCTCCGTCATCGCGATCGCACCGATCGCCTCGCCGGTCACCATCTTCGGCAGCCAGGTCTTCTTCATCTCCTCCGAGCCGTAGTGGAGGATGTAGGGCGCGACGATGTCGGAATGCACGGACAGGGCGACCGCCGCGCCGCCATAGGCCATCTCCTCATCCACGATGCAGTTGAAGCGGAAGTCGCCGCCCGCGCCGCCGTATTCCTCCGGCAGATCGGGACACAGCAGCCCCGCCTCGCCGCATTTGCGCCAGAAGCTTCTCGGGCTCGTGCCGGCCCTGCGCCATTCATCGCGGTACGGCCGGCATTCGGCGGCCAGGAACTTGCGCACGGAATCGCGGAAGATCTCGTGGGATTCCTCGTAGATCTCGCGTCTGGGCAGCATCGCCTCCCGTCCCTCCTTGCAAGCGGCCGTCTCTCGGCGGACATGAGGGACCGAGACGCGCGCCCCTGTCAACGACGCCGGCCTGCCGGGACCGGCAGCCCGCGTGAGAAGCCCCTTCAGGCGGCGGTGTCCACCCGCTCCAGGAAGGTCGAGAGCATCGCGTTCACCTGCGCGGGCACGGTCAACAGGTTGAAATGCCCGGCGCCCAGCGTCTGGCCGATCAATAGCGGCGCGGAAGATGCGGCGCGCCAGCGGCCGATGTCCACCTGCGGGCGGGCGCCGAGGATGACGGCGACCGGCTGCGCGAGGGCGGCGAGCGTCTCCTCGCCGCCATATTGCCGCATCGCCTCCCAACAGGCCTCCGCCGCGAAGGGCGAGACGGCCTTCATCCCGGCTTCCGCCTCCGCCCGGACCTCGCCATCCGGCTCGCCCGGCAGAAGGAAGGCCGAGTCGAGCAGCCGGCGCATCGCGGCCCGCCAGCCCTCCTCGCGCAGGAGGCGCTCCGTCTTCTCCAGCCCGCGCGCGACATTCTCCGGCGGCAGCAGAGGCGCCGGCTCGATGAGCGCCAGCGCGGGCACCCGCGCCGGCCCCAAAAGGCGTGCGAGCTCGAGGGCGACGAGCGCGCCCATCGAATGCCCCACCGGGATCACCCGACGGACGGCCAGCACCTCGAGAAGTGCGGCCAATGTCTCGGCCAGCACGGGGATCGCGTAGTCGATCTGGGGCTTCGCGCTCAGCCCGTGTCCCGGCAGGTCCGGCGCAAGACAGCGGCGGCGCGCGGAAAAATGCCGGATCTGATGCCGGAACACGCGGCCGCGTCCGCCCCAGCCGTGGATGAACAGCAGCGGGAGGACGGCGGCGCTGCGCGGGCCGGCCTCCTCCAGATGCAGGCCGAGGCCCCGCGCCGCGACGGCCGCCGCCGATTCGCCCGGCATGGTGTTGAGACCCTCCCTTCCTTCAGCCCGCCAGCCGCTCGACCTGCGCCCAGGCGAGCTCGGCGAGCGGCTCGGTCAGCTTCGCCATCTCGGCGGCACGCGGATTGGCGGCGGTGCCGCGCACCACGCGGCCCTTGATGCCGTGGAGAATCGCGGCCAGCCGGAACATGTTGTAGGCGATGGCGAAGTCGAGCACGTCGCGGGTGACGGGCGGCCGCCCGACGCGCGCGCAGTAGCGCGCAAGATACTCCTCTTCCGAGGGGATGCCCAGGCCTTCGAGATCGAGGCCCGCCAGACCCGCGAAGAGATTGGCGGGCATGCGGTACATCATGAGGTGATAGGCGAAATCCGCCAGCGGGTGGCCGAGGGTGGACAGCTCCCAGTCGAGCACCGCCACCACCTCCGGCCGGTCGGCGGCGAAGATCATGTTGTCGATGCGGAAGTCGCCGTGGACGATGGCCGTCTCGTCGCCTTCGGGCACGTGCTCGGGCAGCCATGCGACCAGCCGGTCCATGGCCGGGATGCGGCCCGCCTCCTCATCGGCCAGATACTGGCGGGACCAGCGCGAGATCTGGCGGGCGAAGTAGTTGCCGGGCTTGCCGAAGTCGCCAAGCCCCACGGCAACCGGGTCGATGCCGTGCAAGGCGGCGATGGTCCGGTTCATGGCATCGAAGATCGCGCCGCGCTCGGCGCGCGAAACCCCGGGCACGTGGGCGTCCCAGAAGATCCGCCCCTCCACGTGGTCCATCACGTAGAAGACGCTGCCGATGACGCTCTCGTCCTCGCACAGCAGATGCGGGCGCGCGACCGGGACGCGGCCGTCGCGATGGAGCGCGGAGATCACCCGGTACTCGCGCTCGACCTGATGCGCGGACGGCAGCAGCGGCCCCGGCGGCTTGCGTCTCAGCACGAGGCGGCGGCCGGCGGCATCGATCAGCAGATAGGTGGGGTTGGACTGGCCACCGCGGAACTGCCGCACCTTGAGCGGCGGCTTGAGCCCGTCGATCCGCCCGGCGAGCCAGGCGGCAAGCCGCTCGACGTCGAAGGCCTTCTCCGGCGGCACCGGCATCGTGCCGGCGAACAGTTCGCTGCGCCCTGCCATCGCCCTTCCTTTCCCGGAACCGCCTCCGGTCCCCTTGCCAAAACGCCCGTCGCCTGCCTCTATAGCCGCAGCGCGGCGCGCGCCGCGCCTGCGCGAATCCAGAGGATGCCACGCCGGCCATGGCCGCACGCAAGCTTATCAGCATTCGCGGCAGGGGCGACAGCGATGAAGGCGCCTCACCGGGCGAGGACGCGCCCGCCGTCCCCCAGCGCGAGCTCAGGCTCGCCGTCGTGTGCTACGGCGGCGTGTCGCTCGCCGTCTACATGTACGGCATCAGCCGCGAGATCCTGGGCCTCGTCCGCGCCTCCGAGCGCTTCCACCGGGCGCTGGCGCAGGGACGGGATCCGGCCGCGCCGGAAGCGGAACTTGCGCCGGCCGAGCGGGTCTATCTCGCGCTCCTGCGCCGCATCGGCGAACATCTCAGCCTGCGGGTGATCGTGGACGTGCTGGCGGGCGCTTCCGCGGGCGGCATCAACGCGATCATGCTGGGGCGGGCGCTGGCGACCGACGGCGCGCTCGAGCGCCACCGCCATTTCTGGCTCAAATGCGCCGATGTCGGCGAGCTGCTGGACCCGAAGGCGCGCGCCGGCAGATTCTCGAAATTCCTCCTGCGGCCGGCATTCTGGCTCTACGGCCAGTGGTGCCGCCTCCAGTACTGGCGCACGAAGCGCTTCGTCCATGACCCGGAGGTGGTGCGCAAGCTCTCGCTGTTCGTGCGCTCGCGCTGGTTCCACCCGCCGTTCTCGGGCACGCACATGGTGGAGCTGATGCTGGAAGCGCTGGATGCGCTGACCCCGCCTGCGGGCGAAGGCGGCCGGCTGATCCCCCCGCGGCTGCCGCTCGACCTGTTCGTCACCGCCACCGACTTCTGGGGATATCCCGTGAGGCTCACGCTCCATGATCCGAAGGTGGTGGAGGAGCGCGAGCATCGCCGGATCTTCCACTTCCGCCATCCGGCCGTGGACCGCGACACGCTTGCGGACGATCTGTCCGGCGCCAACGATCCGGGCCTTGCCTTCGCCGCGCGCGCGACCAGCAGCTTTCCGGGGATCTTCCCGGCCGCCAATCTTTCGGAACTGGAGGAGGTGCTGGCGCGCCGCGGGCAGGCGTGGCCCGCGCGCGAGCGCTTTCTTGAGACGAATTTCGCCGATCTGCGTCGGGAGGGTTTCACGCCCGAGGCGAGCTTTTTCATCGACGGCTCGGTGCTGATGAACAAGCCGGTCTCGATCGCGCTGAGAGCCATCGAAGACCACGCGGCGCACCGCGAGGTCGACCGCCGGCTCGTCTATGTCGAACCCCTGCCGGCCGAGGCCCAGGACCGGGAGGAGGCGACGGCCCCCGGCTGGCTGCGCGTCATCCGCAGCGCGCTCGCCGAGATTCCGCGCAAGCAGCCGATCCGCGACGATCTGGAAGCCCTCGCCGAGCTCAACGCCCAGCTCGAGCGGGTGCGCCGGGTCGCGGCCAGCGTGCGGCCACAGGTGATCCGCATGGTCGCCGAGATGCTGGGTCCGCGCGTCCAGCCCCGGCCGTCGGCTGCGCGGCTCGCAAAATGGCGGGCGCAGGCCCACGAACGCGCGGCCAGAGAATCCGCCTTCGCGTACGAAGGCTACGCCCGGCTCAAGGTCCGCGTCGTCTTTGACGAGCTCGTGACCCATCTTGCCCCGCACGCGGGTGCGTCGGAACGCGACGCGGTGCGCGCGGCGCTCAGGCGCTGGGCGAAGGCCAAGGACGTGCTCGCCATCGAAGATGCGCTTGCCGAAAGCGCGAAGGGCGACGACGTCGGGTGGATCGCGTTTCTGCGCGACTTCGATCTGTCCTTCCGCATCCGCCGCCTGCGCTTCATGATCCGGCGGGTGAACGAGCTCTATGTGGAAGGCGGAGACGCGCGCACGCCCGAAGGCCGTCGCTGGCTCGACATGACGAAGAAGGCGCTCTACGAGGTTCTGGAGCAGCACGCCGCCCTGCTGTTTCCGGCCGCGGATGCGACCGCGACGACCGAGATGGGGCCTGGGCCGCGGCGCTGGACAACGAAGGAGGTCGGCGCGCGGCTCGCGCAGATCAAGGATCATTGGCGGCTCGTCGAACGGGATGCCGTGCTTGACGAGGAGTTGAGCGGTTGGCTCGCGGCGGCGCCGAGCCGGGCGCTCGCCCGCGAGCTCCTCTCCGCCTTTCTCGGCTTCGTCTACTACGATGTCGCGACCTGGCCGATGATCGTCGGCCTCGGGCGCTCGGAGCTCGAGCCCATCAAGGTGGACCGCATTGCGGTCGAGGACGCGACCAGCCTGCATCCGGGCGGCGCGCGCGAGCTGCTCAAGGGCATCGAGTTCCAGACCTTCGCGGGCTTCTTCTCCGAACGCTATCGGCAGAACGACTATCTGTGGGGGCGGCTCACGGGTGCCGAGCGGCTTGTGGACATCGTCGCCTCGGCGGCACCGGAGGCCGCCGCCGGGCTCGATCTGGCCGCCATCAAGCAGGCGGTCTTCCAAGCGATCCTCGACGAGGAGGAGCCGCATCTTCCGCTCGTCGGCACGCTCATCGCCGAGCTGCGCCAGAGGGTCGCCGCCCTTGGCGCGGGAGAAAGCGCAGTGGACGGCCCGGCGGAAAACGCCGGGGGCTGACGCCGCGCAAGCGGCCCGTCAGCGCGTCGTCATCGCCTCGATGATGAAGACCTGCGCGATACCCGCGCCGAGCACCGCATCCGCCTCCTGCTGCAGACGCGCGCGCACGAGCCCCGTGTCGATGGGAGCCTCCGCCTCGATGTCGTAGCGGGCAAGCTCGCTCACCGCCATCAGAAAGCGGGCCTCGAGCTTCGGCAGCATCTCCTCCACCCGCGCGCGGGCGGCCGGCGTTTCCACCTTCAGCGTCGGCCGGATCACGACATGGCCCTGGATGAATCCGCCGCGGGTCAGCGGCACGTCGACGGGAGTCACATCGATGTAGCGGATGCCTTCATCCTCGACCGTTTCCTGCGCCGCAGCCGGTCCCCTGATGCCGGCGAGCGCAAGGGCGAGACAACCCACCAGCATCGCCGCCCGCACGCCGGCCGCGAAAACCCGATCCGTCCTCCGTCCCGACGAGCGGCGGAACACTCCGTCGTTCCTTGCCTTCCCTTGCCTTCGCGCTCCCGCGCCGCCTGAGGCGGCGGCTTTGCGCCCGTCATTGTCCGCGACAGGCTTTAACGAAATCTTTCGCGGTGGTCGGCGACCGCCCGGCGCCGCCATTCATGAAAATTTTATGCAATTTGCGAATGCCCCTGCGACAATCGGCTGCAGATTGCGACACGATCGCCGATCCCGTCTCGGGGCCTCGGCGCAAGTCATTGCAGCATCGCGCTTTTCCAGCTTTTGCAGGATGGCACGGTCCTTGAAGCATGAAGATCGCCTCGTGAGTGAGGCACGAGGCGGTCGCCGACCAGCCCCCTTTGATGGGCGGCCGCTTTCTCTCGCTCACTCCCTTTGCGAAGCGTGCGACTGGCCGGCCCGGTGCCCCCCTTTGTCCGGGCCGGCTTTTTTTGCCTTGTGACGGCGGCGGCTAGGCGAGGAGATCGCGGTGGCGGGCGAGCGCCGTGATCAGCCGCGCGATGTCGTCCTCGTCGTTGTAGAAATGGGGCGAGATCCGCAGGTTTCCGTCGCGCGAGGAGGTGATGATCCGTTCGCCCTTGAGCCGGGCGACAAGCGCTTCCGGGTCGCGCGAACGCACCGCGATGAGCGCGCCGTGTTCGCCCTTTCCCAGAGGCGTCGCGATTTGCGCGCCGAGCTCGCCCAGTTCCTCCACCAGCCGTGTCGTCAGCCGGTCGATGGCGGCCGCAATGCGGGCGAGACCGAGCGAGAGCACGAGCTCGAGCCCCGCCTTTCCGGCATGGAGATTCGGCACCGGCGGCGTGCCCGTCTCGAAGCGCCGGGCGCTCGGCGCCGGCTCGTGATGCCAGGGATCCATCGCCGCGATGTCGGCCTGCGCGAACCAGCCCGTCACATAGGGCGAGAGCCTCTCCACGAGCCCCCGGCGCACGTAAAGGAAACCCAGACCGGCGCTTGCCAGCAGATACTTGAGCGCCCCGCCGATCAGCGCGTCGACACCGAGCGCGCGCACATCCACCGGAATCTGGCCGAGCGCCTGGTAGGCGTCGAGCACGACGATGGCGCCGGCGGCATGGGCGAGCTCCGCGATCTCGCGCACGCGGTTGACGCCGCCGTGGCGGTAGCAGACGTGGGCGATGGAGACGACCGCCGTGCGCTCGTCGATCGCCTCGGCGAAGCGGGCGAGCGGGATGCGGTTGTCGGCGTCCTCGCGCACCCGCACGATCTCGAAGCCGCGGGGGATCTGGGCGTGCCAGATCTGGCCCACGGTCGGAAACTCGTAGTCCGAGAGGACGATGCGGTTGCGTCCGGGCTCGGGCTTCAGCGCGCTCACGAGGCTGTCGAGCGCGGCCGAGGCCGAGGTCGCGATCGCGATCTCGTCCGGTTCCGCGCCGACGAGGCGGGCGAAGAGCGCACGCACCTCCTCCTGAAGCGCGACCCAGCCATCCCAGTCCGCGCCCACCTCGTGCCGGCGGGCGAGATAGGCGTGGTAGGCCGCCTCCACCTCCCGCGACAGCGCCCCGTGCGAACAGGCGTTCACATAGGTGGTATGCGCGAGAATCGGGAAGTGGTCGCGCATGAGGCCGGTCTCGGCGGCGGCGGTTGCGGTCTTGCCCATCGTTCTTCTGCCTTCAGCCCCAGATCAGGATCGCCGCGATCGCGGCCGGCGCCAGCACCCGCAGGAAGAGCCGCCAGAGCCCCTCAAGCCCGTCGGCCAGCCCGACCTCGGCCTTCAGCACCGCCTGCGGCACCACCCAGCCCACGAACAGCGCGATCAGCATGCCGTTGACGGGCAGCAGAATGGCGGCGATCGCGTAGTCCAGCGTGTCGAAGACGGTGCGGTTCTCGAATCCCGGCAGCAACGCCAGCGGATGCACGTCCTGCCAGATGTTGAAGGACAGTGCGGCGGCCGCACCGATGACCCAGGCCGCTCCGCCCGTGACGAGTGCCGCCGCGGGCCGCGAGATGCCGCGGGTCGCCGCCCAGGCGACGACGGGCTCGAGCGTCGCGATTCCCGTCGTGAAGGCGGCGAAGAACACGAGCAGGAAGAAGACGAGGCCGAGGATCTGCCCGCCCGGGATCTCGGCGAAGGCGCGCGGCAGCGTCTCGAAGATCAGGCCCGGCCCCTCGCCCGGATCGATGCCGAGGGCGAATACGATCGGAAAGATCGCAAGACCCGCAAGAAGCGCAACCACCGTATCCGCGGCACAGATCTGCGCGGCCGAGCGGGCGAGGCTGTCCTTCGGATCGAGATAGGCGCCGAACGTCATCATGGCGCCGATGCCGATCGCAAGCGAAAAGAAGGCCTGGCCCACCGCCAGCAGCACGGCACGCCAGGTGAGCTTCGAGAAGTCGGGATCGAGCAGGAAGGCGAGCCCGCGCCCGAAATCGCCGGTCGCGGCGGCATAGGCGACGAGGCCCAGCAGCATCACGAAGAGCGCGGGCATCATCAGCTTCGCCGCGCGCTCCAGCCCCTTCTGCACCCCCTGGGCGACGACGGCGATCACCCCTCCCATGAACAGGGCGTGAAAGAAGAACAGCCGCATGGGCGAGGCGAGCAGGGCATCGAAATGGCTCGTGCCGCCCGTCGTTGCCGCGGCGGCCGCCGCGCCGGAACCCGAGGCATAGAGCCAGAGGTAGTCGAGCACCCAGCCCGCCACGACGGAGTAGTAGCCGATCCCGACGAAGGGCAGCAGCAGCGACAGCCAGCCTATCGCCTGCCATGCGCGCCCCGCGCCGAATTCCCGCCTGAGACGGCTGACGGTGGCATAGGCGTTGGCGCCGCCGTGACGGCCCATCCAAAGCTCCGCCACCATCACAGGAAAGCCGATGGTGGCCACCGCCAGCAGATAGACGAGCACGAAGGCGCCTCCCCCGTTCTCGCCCGCGATGTAGGGAAAGCGCCAGATGTTGCCCAGCCCGACGGCCGCGCCCGCCGCCGTCAGAATGAAGCCGAAATGCGAGGACCAGCGCGCCGGCCCGCCTTGCGTGGCATCCGTCACGAGACCCCTCCCCTCCTCATGCGCATCGCATGGCCGTGCCTAGCACGGCGACGGGCCGGAGAAAACGGCGGACCGGGGACATGCGTCCTCAGTAGTTTATCGCCGGGCTGCCGGCCGGGTAGAAGGCGCCGGCCAGCCGCATCCCGGCGGGGTCGGTGCATTCGAGCGAGTGGATCTGGCGCGCCGGCAGGAAGATGATATCGCCGGGGCGCACCTCGGCGCGGGCGCGCTCGGTCCACATGAAGCCGGTGCCCGAAAGGATCACGATCGCCTCCTCGTAGAGATGGCGATGGCCGGCCGCGCGCGAGCGCGGAATCTCGCCGATGAACAGCGTCACCTGCTCCGAGCCCGTCTCCGGGCCGACCAGAACCTGATAGAAGCGGTCGGCCATCCGCTCGCGCCGATCGGGATCGAAACGCCGCCAGCGCAGACCGTCGTCCGCATCCGCCGCACCGTGGACCGCCCGTTCGGCGACCCGCGGCACCTCGCCGAGCGGGCACTGGGTCGCGATGATCTCGGCCGGGCCATCGGGGCTTGCGCGCAGTTCCACCGTCTCGCCCGGTCGCACATGATAGCCGGTGAGCGGCGCCAGCGGGCAGGGCCGGCCGGCGATGCGGATCTCTCCGGCGCCGGCGCGGGCGAACAGCACGCTCTCGGATTCCGCGCCGAAGGTGAGCGGGGCCGTCGTACCTTCCGCGAGCAGGCGGTACTGGGCGAGATGACGGGCCCCGTCGGCCGCCGTGATCAGCGGCTCCATGCGCCAGCCGCCGCCCAGATCCCGCCAGCGCCCGGCCGGGCGCAGCACGAAGCAGCCGCCGTCGAGCGCGGCCCTGCCCGTCGCATCGAAGGGCGTGACGGGAATGTCGGCGGTGGCCGCGATCTCGTCGGCGCTCGCCTCCTCGTAGGTGTCGCCCAGATTGTTGTGCGTGCCGTCGCACAGCGGCGGATGGCGGGTGTGCTTGCAGCCGCAAAAGAGCACCTCCTCGCCGTCCTCCTTCGCCACATAGGCGACGGGCTCGATGCCGGTGCCCTTGTGCGAGCCGTCGCAGAAGGGCTGCCTGCGGCTCCGCCCGCAGGCGCACCACCAGTAGGTGCGCCCCTTCTTCGCCAGCCGCACGAGATACGGCTTCCTCTGCGCGATGACCGGTGCGCCAGGTTCGCTCATGCTGCCTTCCTGCCTCCTTCAGGCACCAAGGAACGCCATGTCATATCTATGATGCCTCAAGCGGAATTCACGCGTCAGCCCCCGCGGGTGGTGGCGGGAGAGCGGCAATCCGCCCTCCCGCCACGGTGAGCGGGCGGAGACGGGACACCCGCGCACCGGAACCTCGCCTCCCGCGCCGGCCGGATCGCGCCGGCGGCTGCCGCCTTCACCGGCGATAGGTCAGCCGTGCGCCCAGCGTACGCGGCCGCACCGTGATGAAGGCAAGCGGATCCTGGAAGCTCGAGATCGCATCGACCTCGGCGCGCTTGTCGAAGAGGTTGCGCGCATAGAAGCTGAGCTCCCAGTTGGCGTTCTCGATCCCCAGCCGGAAGTTCACCAGCGAATAGTGCTTGAGCGGTACGTTGAAGGGGCTCGTCGGCCGGAACTGGGTGTTCACGTCGCCGCGGTAGCTCCAGTCGAGGTGCACCAGTCCGTCGAGACCGTCGGTGAGCGGTTTGCGGTAGGTCACCGACGCCACCCCCTGGAAGTCCGGCACGTTCGGGATCTGGTCGCCCTTCAGCCCCGCGTTCGGGTCGAAGGCGGGATTGGCGGGATCGGCCAGCGGCTGGTCCTGCCGCAGCCGCGCGTTCTGCACCGAGCCGCCGAGCATCACGTCGAGTCCCGCAAGCGGGCGCGCATGGATTTCGAACTCGAAGCCGTCGATGCGCGCCTTGCCGGCGTTCAAGATGATCGGGAAGGCGCCGGAGGGGTCCACGCCCGGTACCTGCATGTCGTTCCAGACGATGATGTAGCCCGCAGCATTCAGGATCAGCCGGCCATCCAGCAGCGTCGCCTTCCATCCGAGCTCGTAGTTCCACAGATTGTCCGGATCGAAGGAAACGGGAATGTCGATGCCCGTCGGGTTGATCGCGGCATCGTTCGTGCCGCCGACACGGAAACCCTCGGCCGCCGTGAAGTACACGAGCACATCCTCGTTCACGTCGTAGGAGACGTTGCCCTTGAACTGGAAATTGGTCGTGGACGTCTTCACATTGACCGCCCGCGGCGTGTCCACGAAACCGACGAAAGGCTTCGTCTGCGCGCCGATCGAGCTCAGGCGGTAGTGGAAGAGCCGGCCGCCGACCGTGACGTGCAGGTCGTCCGTCACATCGAGCGTCGCCTCGCCGAAGAGCGCCTGCTGGTTGAGATCGTCCTTCTTGAAGCGGCCGAAGATCGCGGAATTCGGCGCGCCGTCGAGGAAGAAGTCCTTCGTCGGATCCCAAGGGCCGATTTCGCGACCCGTCGGCCCCGTGGCCATCACGCGGACCTCGAAATCCTTGTTCTCGGCGGACAGAAATCCGCCGATCACGAAGTTGAGCGGTCCGGAGAAATCCGACGCAAAACGGATTTCGCCCGAGAACACTTCGCGCTCCTGCGGCTCGAAGGTCACCGCGGGTGCGGGCGCGCCGAAGAAGAGCAGGATCGGCGTCGAATCGAAGCGGAAGTCGATCTTGCGCCGGTAGTAGTTGGCGGTCGCGAAGAGGCTGCCGACACCGGTGTCGTATTCGCCCTTCACCCCGTAGAGCTGGAGATCCTCGTTCCAGTCGTTGATCGTGAAATCCTGCGACTTGAGATCGCCGAGGCGGGGCGTGGGGTCCGGGAAGCCGGCGGCCGCCAGCGCATCGGCGAAGGCCTCCAGATTGGCCCTGTAGGTCGGATCATAGTCCGGCATGAAGCGCGAGGTATCGCCCACCTCGCGATGCTGGATCACGGCGGACGCCGTCAGATCGAGCCGCGGCGTGGGCAGGAAGCGCAGCGCGAAGCGGCCGCCGTAGACATTGTTCGAATTGACGTTCTTGCGGCCCAGCCGGACGTTGTCGATGAAGCCCGAATCATCGGTGATCCAGCCGACGGCCCTGAGCGCGAGCTTGTCCTCGACGATCGGCATGTTCGCCATGGCGTCGATGTGGTAGTTCGCGCCGCCGAAGCGCGTGCCCGAGATCGTGCCGGATGCGTTGAAATCGAAGCCCGAGGGATCCGGCGCGTTCGGGATGAAGCGGATGGTGCCGGACATGGAGCTTGCCCCATAGAGCGTGCCCTGGGGCCCCTTCAGCACCTCGATGCGCTCGAGATCGTGGAGTTCGATGTCCGCCTGGCGGCCGCCGCCGTCCTGCTTGTTGCGCGCCGTGATCACCGCCTCGTCATAGTACACGCCGACGGTCGCGACCGCCGAGGAATTCACGCCGCGGATGATGTATTCCTTGTCGCCCGGTCCGAGATCCTGGATCTGAAGGCTGGGGATGAGTCCGGCGAGATCGGAGAATTCCACCGCGCCCGTGTCCGCGATCTGCTCGGCCGTCACCGCCTGGATCGCCATCGGCACATCCTGGATGCGCTGGGCGCCGCGCTTGGTGGCGGTGACCACGATTTCCTCAAGGGTTCCGCTCTCGCGCGCCTCGTCGCCGCTCGGCTGATTTTCCGCCTGCTGGGCTAGGGCCGGCCCGGCGGCGAGCAACCACGGGGCGAGCGCCGCGCCCGCCATCAGCCGCCCGATGATCCGCGCACGCCCGTGAGGCTCGTGCGCGCCATGTGCGCAGCCGGCCCGGCCCGGCCCGCGCCGTGCCGCCCGTTCCGCATTCCGACCCATCCTTCGTCTCCTCCTGTTCCGCTGCCGCCGCCCTCCGTCGCAGGATTTTTGTCCGCGGCGTCCGTCGCTGTGACGGATAATTATTTTAATCCTTAAATTTTGCGCCTGGCAAGCCCCTTCACGCCTGCACGAAGGATGAGGACGGGCCGGCCGCCCGACCGGCCGAGACACGGTGGGGCGTCAAAAAAGGAGAGGGCCGCTCACGCGGCCCTCTCCCGATGATTCGTCGCCGCAATCTTTGCGCCGGGGCCGGATGTGCGGCCGGCGGCCGTGACCGGATCAGGCCTTCGTCTCTTCCCCGGCCGCGGCCGCCTCGCCTTCCGCCGCCGCTGCGTCGTCGGACGCCTCTTCGGCCTGTTCGGCCTTGGCGGTCTTCTTCGTGGTCTTCTTGGCGGTCGCCTTTTTCGCGCCGGCTTTCTTCGCGGGCTTCTCGTCGGTTTCGGCTTCGGCGTCTTCGTTTAAGCCGGCAGCCTCGGCCTCGCCAGCCGCCTGCTCCTTGGCCCCGGTCTTCGCTTCCGCCCCGGTCTCGGCCTTCGCCCCGCTCTTGGACTCGGCCTTGCCCTTCTGGCGGCTTTCGGCCTGGGCCTTCACCTTCTGGAGCGTCGCACCCAGGATCTCGCCGAGGCTCGCGCCCGAATCGGCCGAGCCGAATTTGGCGACGGCCTTCTTCTCCTCGGCGATCTCGAGCGCCTTGATGGAGACCGACACCTTGTGGTGCGCGCGGTCGATGCCGGTGATCATGGCATCGACCTTCTCACCCGGCGCAAACCGCTCGGGCCGCTGGTCGGCGCGGTCCTTCGCGAGCTCCTTGCGCGGGATGAAGGTGCGGATCTTGTCGCCGATGGTGACCTCGATGCCGCCGTCCTTGACCTCGCTCACCACGCAGGTGACGACGTCGCCCTTCTTCTTGCCCGCGATCGCGGACAGCGGATCACCCTCGAGCTGCTTGATGCCGAGGCTGATCCGCTCCTTCTCCACGTCGATGTCCAGCACCTGGGCTTTGACGACGTCGCCCTTCTTGTACTTCCTGATGGCCTCCTCGCCCGGCTCGTCCCAGGACAGGTCGGAGAGGTGGACCATGCCGTCGATGCCGTCCTCGATGCCGATGAACAGGCCGAACTCGGTGATGTTCCTGACCTCGCCCTCCACGACGCTGCCCGGAGGATACTTCTCGGCGAGCGTCTCCCACGGGTTCTCCATGGTCTGCTTGAGGCCGAGGGAGATCCGCCGCTTGCGCGGATCGACATCCAGCACCACCGCCTCGACCTCCTGGCTCGTGGAGACGATCTTGGACGGCGGCACGTTCTTGCGCACCCAGCTCATCTCGGAGACGTGGATCAGGCCCTCCACGCCGGGCTCCAGCTCCACGAAGGCGCCGTAGTCGGTGACGTTGGTGACGACGCCCTTGACCTTAGAACCCACCGGGTACTTGGCCGCGATGCCCTCCCAGGGATCGGGCTGGAGCTGCTTGAGCCCCAGGCTGATGCGCTGGGTCTCCGGATTGATGCGCACGACCTTGACGGTGACCTTCTCGCCCACCTTGACGACATCCTCCGGATGGCCGACGCGGCCCCAGGACATGTCGGTGACATGCAGCAGGCCGTCTATGCCGCCGATGTCCACGAAGGCGCCGTATTCGGTGACGTTCTTGACGATGCCCTCGATGACGTCGCCCTCTTTCAGGGTCTTGAGCAGCTCGGCGCGCTGCTCCGCCATCTCCTCTTCCATCACCGCCCGGCGCGAGACGACGATGTTGTTGCGCGCCCGGTCGAACTTGAGGATCAGGAATTTTTCCGGCTTCTCCATCAGCGGCCCGGCGTCGCGCATCGGCCGCACGTCGAGCTGGCTGCCCGGCAGGAAGGCCACCGCGCCGCCCAGATCGACGGTAAAGCCGCCCTTGACGCGGCCGAAGATCACGCCTTCGACGGGCTCCTGCTTCCTGTAGTATTCCTCGAGGCGATCCCAGGCCTCTTCGCGGCGCGCCTTGTCGCGCGAGAGCACGGCCTCGCCCAGCGCGTTCTCGACGCGCTCGACATAGACCTCGACCTCGTCACCCACCTTGATCTGCGCAGGCTGGCCGGGCGGGGCGAATTCCTTGAGCGGCACGCGGCCCTCGGTCTTGAGCCCGACGTCGATGACGGCGTAGTCCCCCTCGATCGCCGTCACGCGGCCCTTGACCACCGTGCCTTCGAGCTGGGTCTCGTCGCCCAGCGTCTCGTTCAGCAGCGCCTCGAATTCCTCGCGGCTCGGCGCCGGTACGGTTGCGGTTTCATTCGTCATCGAATCCAGTCGTCCTTTCGGTCCGGTTACTCTTCCTGCCAGCCGGTTGTCTCCGGCGGTCTTCTCCCGCACGCCCCGTCCGCGGCGGCTGCGGCGCGCGGGAGCCAATGCCCTTCCTTCGTCCGGTCAGCAGCAATGAGGACGGCCGCCGGGCCATGCGGCCCGCGCCCATCCTTCCCGTGGCGAAGCAAAGCGCCTTGGCGTCCGATCGGGGCGGCCCGCCGCCGGTTTCCGCAGCACGCCGATGCGGCGGCTTCGGCGGCCCCGGGCCGCCAAAGCCCCTCACCTGCGCGTCTGCAACCGGGAATCGATGATCCGCCGGGCCGCCGCGAACACGGCGTCTATATCCATTTCGGTGGTGTCAAGCAAGACGGCATCTTCCGCGGGCCGCAAGGGCGCGGTGGCGCGCCGGGCGTCCCGCTCGTCGCGGCGCTTGAGATCGGCGAGAACCTGCGCAAAGGGGGCATCCTCGCCGCGCTCCTCGAGCTCGCGCTGGCGCCGGCGGGCGCGCTCGGCATCGCTTGCCGTGACGAAGAACTTGAGGTCCGCATCGGGGCAGACGACGGTGCCGATGTCCCGGCCGTCGATCACGACACCCGGCGCATCGCCCGGGGGGCGGCGCGCGAAGCCGCGCTGGAACGCGAGCAGCGCCTCGCGCACCGCCGGCATGGCCGCGACGATGGAAGCCGCCTCGCCGACATCCTCGCGCCTGAGCTCCGGGCGGGCAAGCAGCGCGGGATCGAGACCGCGGGCCGCCGCAACCGCCGCCTCCTCGTCATGGGGATCTCGCCCCGCCTCCAGCAGCGCCAGCCCCACCGCCCGGTAGAGGCTGCCGCTGTCGAGATGGGCGAAGCCGTAGTGCCGGGCGATCCGCCGCGCGAGCGTGCCCTTGCCGGCCGCCGCCGGCCCGTCGATGGCGATCACGAGGGGCTTGGCGCCTGCGCTCGTCATGTCCGGCGTCACCGTCCTGTCCCGACGGAATCCCTGCACCTTGCCCTCTCGGCGCCGGACGGCCGGGTCTCGCCCGCACGCACCGGATCCGTCCACACGCGCGCCAGCTTTTAGATCGCCCGCATGCGCGTGTAAACCGGCCCGGCCCGACCGCCGTCCTCCATGCGCCGGAAGCGGGATCGGGAAGGAAGGCTGCGCCGCCTGCCCGCTCACCGCCATGGCGAACAGGGTGTTCGGATAGCGCGATCAGGGGGCGACGGCAGCCCGGGGAGCGGCGACAAGTCCGGTCCAGTCCAGCTCGCGGAACCGGCGATAGGAATGGAACCGTTCGCCCCCGAACGTCGGGCCTCTTCGAGGATGACGCCATCTGCCTTCACGAGGCGGCCTCCTCCCCGATGGTGCGCTGCATCTCCGCGACGGATCGCGGCCGGCCCGATCTCTTCACCTTCCCGCGCAGGAAACCAGCAAGGCGTGAAAGGGGCGGGTCTTCCTTCTCCGGTCTCAGAAGCAGTGCGCCGTCAGGAAGGGTCTCGACCCGGACCCGGTCGCCGCCGCCGATGCCGAGATGCCGCAGAAGTGCCCGCCGGAGGGTGATCTGTCCCTTGGCGGTGATCTTCAAGATGCTGACCATGATGGTCGCCCGTGAGGACCGACCGCAGTCCGCCTTACCGACAGATGATAAGGAATCTACGGTGCGTGCCCGGCGCAGGCAAAAGCCCTCGTTCCCCGGCGCTGCGGCCGGCCCGGTCTGCGCGCCCCCGCCCTCATTCGTGAGCGGGACGACGGGCCGTCTACCCGCTTGCCGACGCGATGTCCGCCCCGAGGCTTCGCATCAGCGGCACGAAATCCGGGAAGCTGGTCGCGATCGCCTCGGCGCCGGTGATGCGGATGGGCGCGCGGGCGGCAAGCCCGGCGACGGCAAAGGCCATGGCGATGCGGTGATCGCCGCGCGCATCGACGGTAATCCCGCCGGCGAGCGGCCCGCCGCAGCCCGTGATCTCCAGGCGGTCCTCGCCTTCCTCGACCACTACCCCCATCGCCGCCAGCGGCTCGGCCACGGCGCGGATGCGGTCGCTTTCCTTCGCCCGCAGCTCGCCGATGCCGCGAAAGACGCTGCGCCCGCGCGCGGTGGCCGCCAGCACGAAGAGGATCGGGTATTCGTCTATCATCGCCGGCGCCCGCTCGGGCGGCGGCGAGACGGCTGCGAGCGCCCCCGGACCCATCGCCCGGACGACGAGATCCGCCACGGGCTCGCCGCCCTCCTCGCGCTCCCCACGGCGCGCCACCGGCGCTCCCATCTCCGCCAGCGTCCGAAGCAGCCCCGTGCGGGTCGGATTGACGAGGACGTTCTCCAGCACGACCTCGCCGTCTTCGGCCAGCAGCGCGGCGGCCAGCGGGAAGGCGGCCGAAGACGGATCACCGGGGATCGTCATCTCGAGCGGCGGCAGCTCCACGGGTCCATCGACGGTGATCACCCGCGCAGCATCCTCGTCCTCGCCGAGCGCCAGCGGTGCGCCGAGACCGGCGAGCATCCGCTCGGTGTGGTCGCGGGTGGCCACCGGCTCGATGACGGTGGTGCGGCCCGGAGTGTTGAGCGCCGCGAGCAGAATCGCCGACTTGAGCTGGGCGGAAGGCACGTCGAGCCGCCAGGTGACCGGAAGCGGCGTCCCCGTGCCCGTCACGGTCATCGGCAGATGCCGGCCGGCGCGGGCGAGAAACCGTGCGCCGAAATGCGACAGCGGGCGGATGATCCGGTCCATCGGCCGGCGCGAGAGCGAGGCGTCGCCGACGAGAACCGCGGTGATCGGCTGGCTGGCGACGAGGCCCGCGAGCAGCCGCGCCGTCGTGCCCGAGTTCCCGCAGTCGATGGCCTGCGCCGGCGCCGCGAGCCCGCCCGTCCCGCGACCGTCGACCTGCCAGCGGCCGGGTGCCGTGCGCCGGAGCGGGCAGCCCATCGCCATCAGCGCCGCGGCCGTGGCAAGGACGTCGGCCGATTCCAGCAGCCCCCGGATCGTGGAGCGGCCGGTGCCGCTCGCCGCCAGCATCAGCGCCCGGTGCGACAGGGACTTGTCGCCCGGCACCCGCACGCGGCCCGCGATGCGCCGGCTGCGCCGCGCGGTCAGCGTCCCGCCCTGCCTGTCGCCTGCCCTCATGCGCCTCGTTCCCGGCCGCGCGCGCCGGCGATCAGCGGGCAGTTTGCCGCTTGCCTCTTGACAGGGAGCCATCGGCAACGCTTAAGCCGGCGCGCGGAACGCTTTTGACGCCGGCGCCCGGCTGTTGACAAGCCCCCGCTTCGCCACGTCCCGCGGTACAGCGGTGGGGCCGGTGCATGTGCGGCGGCGGATGGTGCCGGCGGATCATCGCGAGCAGGAGAAGACAAGGTGGCCAAACCCGAATGGGGCAAGAAGCGCACCTGCCCGGAATGCGGCACGCGCTTCTACGATCTCGGCAAGGACGATCCCGTGACCTGCGTCGAATGCGGGCACGCCTGGGTGCCGGAGCCCGTGCTGAAATCCAAGCAGCCCATCCCCGAGGACGAGGTCAAGACGCCCGAGACCGAGGACGAGGAGGATCTCGTCGACATCGAGGTGGACGTGGATGACGACGACTTCGCACTCGACGACGAGGACGACGACGAGGTGCCCGCGGTCGTCAAGCCGGCGAAGGATGACGAGGAGGACTGAGATCCGCCCGCCGGCGAGGGCTTGATCCCCCGACCGGCATCGACTAAGTAACGCCGCGCCGCGCAGCGCGCGGTTCTCCCGACACCCGCGTGGGGCCGTAGCTCAGTTGGGAGAGCGCTACAATGGCATTGTAGAGGTCAGGGGTTCGATTCCCCTCGGCTCCACCATCCTTCCCCCCTTCCCTGACGATGCGGCACCCTCTCGCGCCATGCGCGTCCGGCGCACGCATTGCATCGCGCGCGCGGCCGGGCTAGACAGCGCCGCGGGGCGGCCGGCCCGGCGCGGCCGGCCGCGAAGATGGCGATGGCCTCATGGCAGGCATGGGAGCGAGCGTGATGATCGGCGTTGCACGGTCCCGCACGGACGTCCGGCTCCGCCGCGCGCGGGGCCGGCTTTTCCTGATCGGCGCGATCGCGGCATTGGTGCTCTTCCTGCCGCTGTTCTTCCTGCCGCCACAGCAGGCGGCCGCCCAGTTCTCGGCCGCCTACGAGCTCATCAAGGCGGTCAAGGACGGCGATTACGTCAAGGCGCGCGAGGAGATGCTCAAATGCAACTGCCCGACCGCACGCGATGCGGACGGCGATCCGCTTCTCGTGCTGGCCGCGCGCAACGGCGATCTCGTCATGACCCGCTTCCTGCTCGAGTCGGGTGCAAACCCCAACGCCGCGACCCGCAGCAGCGGCGAGACGGCGCTCATGGTCTTCGCGCGCGCGGACAATGGCGAAGGGATCGCTTTGCTCGCGGCCCACGGGGCCGATCCGGATGCCGTCGACCGCGCGGGCGAGACGGCGCTGATCCAGGCGGTGCGCGCGCGCAAGTTCCGGGCCGTGCAGGCGCTGCTGGATGCCGGTGCCGATCCCTCCGTCGCGGACTATCAGGGGCTGACCGCGGTCGACATCGCCCGCCAGATGCGCCTGCGCAACTTCGTCGCGGTGCTCGAGCGCGCGCAGTAGCGCCCGCGTGCGCATGTGCCGGGGCAGGCCGCATGATCTGGTGAGAGCGACGCCATGACGGCGGATCGAATCGGACGCAGGCTGCCGATCGCGGTGGCGGGAGCGAAGGGCCGCATGGGCCGCGCCGTGCTCAAGGTGGCAGCCGAGGCGGAAGACGTCCGTGTCGTCGCCGCGAGCGTGCGGCCCGGTGATCCCGATGCCGGCCGGCCGGTCGCGGGCTGGCCGGATGTGGCGCATGCGGACGACCCGCGGGCGCTGTTCGCCGGGGATGCCGTCGTCATCGACTTTACCGTGCCGGAGGCGACCCGCCGGCACCTCCGGCTCGCGGCTGAGACGGGCCGGCCGATCGTCATCGGCACCACGGGGCTGGAAGAGGCGGACGGGACGCTGATCCGCGAGGCGGCGGCTGCGGCGCCCGTTCTCGTCGCCGCCAACTTTTCGCTCGGCGTCACGCTGCTCGCCCATCTGCTGCGCACCGCCGCGCGGGCGCTTGCCGGACGGGCCGAGATCGAGATCTTCGACATCCACCACGGCGCGAAGCGGGATGCCCCCTCCGGCACCGCGCTTGCGCTCGCGCGGGCGGCCGCCGAGGGCCAGGGTGGCGACCCGGCTGCGGCGATCACGGGCCCGCGCTGGGGCATCGGCACGGGCCGGCGACCCGGCGAGATCGGAATCGCGGCGCTGCGCGGTGGCGATGTGGTGGGCGAGCACACCGCCTATCTTCTCATGGCCGGCGAGCGCCTCGAGCTCACCCACCGCGCCACGGACCGCCGCATCTTCGCGCGCGGCGCGCTGGAGGCCGCCCGCTGGCTGCACAACCGCCCGCCCGGCCTCTACCGCCTCGACGACGTTCTGGGGCTTAAGGCTGCCTGACGGTCCGCACGGGCGGGCGGGAGCGGTGCGGCGGCAGGTCAAGCCGGCAGGCTCGCCCGATCTCTGCTGATGCGCGCCCGGGTGGACCTTCACCGACAAATGCGGCGGACGGTGTCGGTCATCGGTGATCGGTCATCAAAAAGGCGCAGAGCAGGAGCGGAAGGCGGGATCACGGCACCAGCATCTGGCGCCGTTCGCGGCCACGACGGACGAACCCGGGCCGGTGTGTGGCAACTCCCGGCGGCCGGGGTCGGCTCGGCTTCCCGCTGGATTCTCCGATCAAGCCGCCGCATGAGGTTTCCCTTCATCGTCATTCGCCGCGAATGCGGCGAATCCAGCAGGCGGGCGTGCCGATCCCGGCGCAGAAGGATGCCCCGTCTCCCGCCGGATCCGCCGGTCGAGCCGGCGGATGACGAGAAGGGGGGCGGATGACGATGAAGGCGAGCGGCGGACACCCGCCTTGTCTTCAGGAATCGCTGGTTTCTCCGACCCTTCTCGTCCCTGATGACCGATGACTGATGACCATTGACTGAGCAGGCGTTCGCCGGCTTGACCGGCTAACCCGGCCACCGTGCGAGGCATTTCCGCTGTTGGTGGTTGGGTCCGCTAGCCGCCCTATCGGCCTATCGAGTCGGCGAGGAGCGCGGAGAGGCCGGAATACGGCGAGCAGCCGGTCGCGGCCGCCCCGCCGGCATTCTCCGCCGGAATTCGCCAGGATTTCAGAGACTTCGGCCCCGCAGCCGCGCGAGGCCCTCGCGCAGGGCGGCGGCGACGGCCGGGCGCTCGTCGGGCGGAAGCAGGCGGCCCAGCGCGATGCGGTGCGCGCGATGCCGCAGGAAGAGATGCGCGCGGCCGGCCGCATCGGTCGTGAGCTCCACCGCCGTCCAGGCCGCCGGCAGCACCTCACGGCGCACCCGGCGCGCCGGCGAGACCCTGAAGACCTCGAGCTCGCGCACGCCCAGCCGCACGAGCTCGAAACCCCGGCGCTGGCGATGCGAGATCTCGAGCGCCCAGGCCATGCCGAAGCCGGTCGCCGCGACCCACAGCGCGGCCGGCCAGGCGCCGGCCAGCGCAAGCTGCGCGGCGAAAGCCGTGAACAGCACCGCCGACCAGAGCGCCAGCTCGCGGATCCGGGCCGCCCCGAGGCTGCGGTGCGGGCGCAGGACGAGACTCAGCACGACCTCGCCCGCCGGCGGACCGACGAGCGCGGCTTCCAGCGGGTCGAGGGGCGCGGCGGGCGCTTGCGTGATCGCTGCCTCTTCTGCCATCTCGCGCACAGAATAGCGCAGGCCGCCACGGCCGTCCATGCGGCTGCCGGCAAACGCGGCCCGCGCGGGCCCGGGAGGAGCAGCAGGGATGCCACCGTCGCCGGAGGTCGTAGAAGAGATCTTCCGCCGCTTCGCCGGGCGGAATCCCCACCCCGACACCGAGCTCAGATACACCAATCCCTATACGCTTCTCGTCGCGGTCGTGCTCTCCGCCCAGGCCACCGACAAGGGCGTCAACAAGGCCACCGAGAAGCTGTTCAAGGTCGCGGACACGCCGGAGAAGATGGTGGCGCTGGGCGTGGAGGGGATCAAGCGCTACATCAACACCATCGGTCTCTACAATTCCAAGGCCCGGAACATCTACGAGCTCTCCAGGATCCTGATCGAGCGCTACGGCGGCCGGGTTCCGGCGGACCGGGAGGCTCTGGAATCTCTGCCGGGCGTCGGGCGCAAGACGGCCAATGTCGTCCTCAACACCGCCTTCGGACAGGACACCATCGCCGTCGACACCCATGTCTTCCGCGTCGCGCACCGGCTGGGGCTGAGCGACGGGCGCACGCCGCTTCAGGTGGAGGAGGACCTGATGCGGATCATTCCCGCCCGCTACCGCCGCCATGCGCATCACTGGCTCATCCTGCACGGCCGCTACATCTGCAAGGCGAGGCGGCCGCGGTGCGAGGCGTGCTTTCTGGTCGATCTCTGTCCCAGCGCGCTGCCGCTCGGCCCTGCGGGTGAGAAGAAGGAGGAAGGCGCCGCCTCCCGCCGGGTCGGCGGGAGGACCCGCACCCGCAAGCCAAAGGGATCAGCGCGGCGCGGCGGTTGAGGGCGAGGCATCCGCCGCGGCGGCGGCTGCGGTGTCGGCCCCTGCGGTGTCGGCCGCGGCCGGAGCGCCGGCTTCTTCCCCGCTCTCGGGCGCGCCGGCGACGGGCGACGCGAGCCGGGGCCAGAGCGCGCGCGGCAGCAGCGTCTTCAGACAGGCGCGCGTCGCGACCGGCTCATGGGCGGGGTGCGCCGGGTCATGGGCCGCCAGACCGACGAGGTGCAGCCCGGCGCCCTCTCCCTCACGAAAGGTCGCAAGCAGCGCGCAGCTCCGGTCCGCGGCCTCAAAGAGGAAGATCTGCGCGGGCCCCTCCCAGCGCACGAGCGCCGGCCGGCCGAGAAGCGCCACCACCTCCCCCGGCCGCCAGCCGAGCAGCCGATCGGGATCCGGCTCCGGCGGAGGCGGCGGCGGCGCAGGCGCCGCCTCGACTTCAGGCACCGGCGGCGCGGGCTCGGGCGCGGGCGCCTCGTGTGCGCAGCCCGCCAGAGCGAGGGCAAGGACCAGCGCGCCGGCCCGCAATGATGCGGCCCGGCTCATGCGCCCTGCCCCGTCCCGCGCTCGGTGAGCTGGTGGTAGAGATGGGTTGCGAGCGCGGCCGCGAAGACGGCGCTCACGAGATTGATGACGGGCAGCAGCGCAACACCCGCCATCGCCAGCCCGGCCGCCCAGATCTGCGGGCGCCAGCGCCGCAGCAGTTCGGCGGCCCGCTGCGGGGGGTCGTGCCGCAGGGCGACGAGGGTGAAGAACTCGGCGCCGAGGAACCAGCCGTTCACCGCAAGATAGAGGATCACCGGCCCCACGGCGGTGAACAGCAGCAGGATGTAGAAGGGTACGAGCATCAGATGCGCCGCGATCATCTTGACGCCCACCCACAGCGCGCGCCCCAGCTCCGCCAGGAACGACACCCTGCGTCCGCCGATGCGGCCGGGCCAGACCCGCCGCTCCTCGATCTCCACCACCTCGTCCACGAAGATGGAGAGGATCGCCGCCATCAGCGCCGGAAACACCCACCAGATCGCGATGATGGCGACAAAGGGCAGGCTGATGCCCGCCGCCCAGTCGATCGCCTCGTCCAGCCAGGCGATGCCGCTGTCGGGGATGGCGCGAATGAGCGGCGGCAGCCCGACGGCGAGCAGCGCGGTCAGCACCGCCATCGCCACCAGCGCCGCCACGGCCGCACGCCACACAAGCCTGCGGATGCCGGGATCGCCGAAGGCGCCCGCCGCCGCCGCCACCGCCCGCATCAAGGCTCCCATCGCCGGTCCTTCCCCGCCGCCGTCCGCAGCCCGGGGCACGACGCCCCTTCGCGCCGAGGCTATCAGCTCGCCACCGGCCCCGCAATCACACGCGGCCACACCTGCCGCATGACGTGGCATTTGCGCAGCGGCCCTTGCCTGCAATGGCGGCCCGCCCTGCCACGCTTGGCGAGAAAATTGTTGCAGATTGTGTCGCAAACCCGATAGAGGAAGACGAAGCGGGCGCGGCACGCGTGCGGGCACCGTGGCGCGTGCGGGTTGCGGCTCAAGTCACGGACGGGAGGGGCGAGGATGAGCGAACCGAAGGGCGAGGTGCGGCCGATCTTTCCGCTCGGCGCGGTGGTGCGCTACGTCAATCCGGAGCATGAGGACATCCCGCTGGACGGCCTCGAGTTCGCGCCCAATTTCGGCTCGCGCACCGAGTCGACCAGTCAGCATCTCAACATCCTCAAGGAGCCGCGGTTCGCGAAGCTGCGCGGCTTCATCGAGGACTGCGTGAAGGACTATCTCGACAACGTCTTCTGCTACAAATACGAAAAGTTCGAGATCGTCCACGCGTGGGTGAACCGCGCGCCCGAAGGCGGCTTCCAGCGCATGCACACCCACGGCAACTCCGTGGTCTCCGGGGTCTACTATCTCAAGGCGGACCCTCAGCTCTCTTCGCCCCTCGTCTTCGAGAAGCCGGAGATGTCCACCTTCCCCTACATCGCGGTGGCGACCACGCGGCACACCATCTTCACGGCGAACCAGGCGGCGTTTCCGAGCGAAACGGGGGTGTGCTACCTGTTCCCGAGCCAGCTCAGCCACGGCTACGAGATCCCGAGCCGTTCCGGCGAGCGCATCTCGCTGGCCTTCAACGTGATGCTCGCGGGCATCGGCCTCTTCTACCGCCTCTAGCGGCCTCGCCGCCGCGCGCCGGTGCCCCCGCGCGCCGGTGCCCTGCCCGACGGCGCCCGGACCCGCCGGTCGAGCCGGCGGGTGACGAGGAGAGTGCGTGCCAGCGGATAACGCTCGCCATGCCGGCATCCTGATGACTGATGACTGCTGACTGATCACTGATGCGTCGTTCGCCGGCTTGACCGGCGAACCCATGCGGCGGTGACGCCTGCACCGGCGCCTGTCGCCGGCCCCGCGTCCCGCTGGACCCGCCGGTCAAGCCGGCGGGTGACGAGGAAGGACGCGCCGGCGGGTGACGAGGAAGGACGCGCCCGCGGGTGACGCTTCCCCCCTCGCGTCGTTCGCCGGCTTGACCGGCGAACCCATGCGGTGGTGACGCCTGCACCGGCGCCGGTCGCCGGCCCCGCGTCCCGCTGGACCCGCCGGTCAAGCCGGCGGGTGACGAGGAAGGACGCGCCGGCGGGTGACGCTTCCCCCCTCGCGTCGTTCGCCGGCTTGACCGGCGAACCCAAGCGCCGGTGAAGGCAATCGGGATGCTCGTGAGCGGCCCGGTTGCCCACTGGACCCGCCGGTCGAGCCGGCGGGTGACGAGGAAGGACGCGCCGGCGGGTGACGAGGAAGGACGCGCCGGCGGGTGACGCTTCCCCCTCGCGTCGTTCGCCGGCTTGACCGGCGAACCCATGCGGCGGTGACGCCTGCACCGGCGCCTGTCGCCGGCCCCGCGTCCCGCTGGACCCGCCGGTCAAGCCGGCGGGTGACGCAGAGAGGGTGCCTGCGGGCACGACGCTCTCTTCGCGTCATTCACCGCGAAAGCGGCGAATCCAGCAGGTGGGGACGACGATCCCGGTGCTTGCGGCCGGCCCCGCGTCCGGCTGTACCCGCCGGTCAAGCCGGCGGGTCACGCGGGAAGGGCCGACCCCGCCGGTCAAGCCGGCGGGTAACTATGGGAGAGTTGGCCGGGAATTTCCGGCTGCCAGGCGATTATTCTGTTGACAGCATGCCCGCTCTCTGTCAGGGTCCGCGTCACGAACCGACCCCGAGCGGGCGGCGGTTCAGGAGAAGGACGGCAAGCCGGCCTTCTGGCGCCCGCAACGGGGAGACGACCCACAGGGCCGGCGGCTCTTGAACACCGCAGCCCGAAGAAGAGTTTCCGGCGGACCGCTGCCATCGACGACGCCCTGGGATGGACGTTCGAGAACGCGGCTCCAACATGCCGGACTGAAAGACGGCCTGCACTTTTGCTTCCTTCTCCCCACAGGCGAACGAACGAAGATGCGCGGCGCATGCGCGGCTCTGCGGCTGCGCCTGCCGCCTCATGGCCGTCGGAAGGTCCCGGTTCGACGACAGGCCGGTCGGACATCGGCGATGCCGGTGGCCGCGGCCGCAATCCCAGGAACGTCAATCATCGCCAACAGGAAAGGTTTTGAACGATGGCAAATGGTACCGTGAAGTGGTTCAACGGGCAGAAGGGCTACGGCTTCATCGAGCCGGATGCGGGCGGAAAGGACGTCTTCGTCCACATTTCCGCGGTCGAGCGCGCGGGGCTGAACAGCCTGCGCGAGGGCCAGCGCGTCTCCTACGAGCTCGAAGAGGATCGCCGTGGCCGCACCTCGGCCACCAATCTCGAGCTGATCTGAGCGTCTGACGCGCATCCCTCTCCCGCCGGCCCGCCCCTGGGCCGCGGCGGATGAGGATGGATCACGGGACCGCCGGCAGCGCCGCTGCCGGCGGTCTTGTCTTCTGTCGGCGGGCTCTGGCATCAGCGCGCGCGGTGGCGATGAAGGCAGGAGGCGGCGATGACCGGGACGGATGACGGTGACGGCTGGAAGGCGGTCGCGGACGCCCTGCCCCCCGCGTCGCCGGCCGAGGACGCCTGGCTTGCGGGGCTGCGCCGGCTCGTGCGCATCATGGCGCGGCTGCGCGATCCGGAACATGGCTGCCCGTGGGACCGCGAGCAGGACTTCGCCTCGATCGCCGCCTATACCATCGAGGAGGCCTACGAGGTCGCGGATGCCATCGCGCGCGAAGACTGGCCGGAACTGGCCGGCGAGCTCGGCGATCTTGCGCTCCAGGTCGTCTTTCACGCGCGCATGGCCGAGGAGGTCGGGCATTTCGACCTCGGCGCCGTGCTGGATGCCATCGGCTCCAAGATGGTCCGCCGCCACCCCCACGTCTTCGGCGACCGCGAGCGGCCGGCGGACGCCGCCGCGCAGACCCGGGCCTGGGAAGAGCTCAAGGCCGCGGAGAAGCGCGCGCGCGGCCGCGGATCCGCGCGGGCGAGCGTGCTGGACGACATTCCCGCCGCCCTCCCGCCCCTGACGCGCGCCATGAAGCTGCAGAAGGCGGCCGCCCGCCTCGGCTTCGACTGGCCGGACGCATCCGGGGTGCTCGCCAAGCTCGAGGAGGAGGCGCGCGAGCTCGAGGCCGCGCTTGCCGCCCCGGGTAAGGACGAGCCCGCGCGCCGCACCGCGCTCAGCGAGGAGATCGGCGATCTCCTGTTCACCGTCGTCAACCTCGCCCGGCACCTCGGCGTCGATCCCGAGGTCGCGCTGATGGCCGCCAATGCGAGGTTCGCCCGGCGCTTCCGGGCCGTGGAAGCGCGGCTTGCCGCCGAGCCCGCCGCGGTCGGGGACATCGACCGGCTCGAGAGCTTCTGGCGGGCGGCCAAGGCCGACGAGCAGCGCGACGGACGGGACGCCCCCCGTCAGCCGCCGGGATCGCCCGGCACCGGCGGGCGGTAGATGCGGCCCAGCACCGTCGGCCGCCGGACCCCCGTCGTCGCCGGAAAGCTGGACGGCAGGCCCGCCAGCCGGCGCGCGGCAAGCCAGGCGAAGGCCTCCGCCTCCAGCGTGTCGCCGTCGAATCCTGCCGCCTCGACGGGCAGCACCGGCGCATCGAGGCGTTCGGCGAGAAGCCGCATGATGAGGGGGTTGCGCCGTCCGCCGCCGGTCACCCACCAGGCCGCGACCGGCCGCGGAAACCAGCGCGCCGCCCGGGCCACGGCCTCGACCGTGAACGCGGCGAGCGTACGGGCGCCGTCCGCGGTCGAAAGGCCTGCGCAGGCCTCCAGGTCGAAATCGAACTTGTCCAGGGACTTGGGCGGCGGGCGCAGGAAATGGGGATGCGCGAGAAGCCGCGAGAGCGCCTGTTCATCCACCCTTCCGGCCAGCGCGGTGCGTCCGTCGCGGTCGCAGGCCGCACCGGCATGCCGCGCCATCCAGACATCGATGAGGCCGTTGCCCGGCCCGGTGTCGAAGGCGATCAGCCCCTCTTCCGGCGGGCGCGCCGGATCCACCCAGGTGACGTTCGCGACCCCGCCGATGTTGAGCACGGCCACCGGCGCTCCTTCTCCGCTTTCGCGCACCAGCGCATGGTGATGGACCGGCACGAGCGGCGCCCCCTCGCCGCCGGCCGCGATGTCGTCGAGGCGCAGGTCCGCGATGACCGGCCGGCCGAGAAGCGCGGCCAGCCGCGCGGGCGAGCCCCACTGCCAGGTGAAGCGCTCGGCCGGACGGTGCAGCAGCGTCAGCCCGTGGAAAGCGACGGCATCCACTTGCGCCGGCGTCCGTCCGGCCCGCCTCAGCGCCGCCGCGGCCGCCTCGACATGCGCCACCAGAAACCGCTCCTCCAGAGGGCGCTGCGCCGCCAGAAACGCGGCCCGCTCCTCGGCACAAAGCGCCCGGGCCTCGGCGACAAGGCCGGCCAGCGCCCGCCGCAGCTCGTCGGGAAACGGCCGCACCAGGCCGGCGAGCCGCGCGATCCGGCCCGCGCCGTCGGTCTCGATCACCGCGGCATCCACGCCGTCATGGGATGTGCCGCACATGAGCCCGACGACAAGATAGCTGCGCCGGTCCGTCATGCCCTTCGCCCCTCCGCTTCTTGCCGGCCGTCGGCCGCCATGTTAGGCAGGCGCCCCGCCGGCTCAAGCGCTTTTGAAGGCGTAGGCGGGCAAAGACGGCAGTGCGGGCTGGAAAGACCGGTGCGGGAATGTCGACGCGCAGATCCGAGTTCATCCGCATCCTCGAGGAACGCGGCTTCATCTTCCAATGCACCGACATCGACGGCCTCGATGCGCTGGCCGCACGGGAGACGGTGACCGGCTACATCGGTTTCGATCTGACGGCGCCGTCGCTTCATGTCGGCTCCCTCGTGCAGATCATGATGCTGCGCTGGATGCAGAAGACGGGGCACCGGCCCATCGTGCTGCTCGGCGGCGGCACGAGCAAGATCGGGGACCCGTCCGGCAAGGACGAAAGCCGGCAGCTTCTCGACGAGGACACGATCGCCCGCAACAAGGCCGGCATCCGCCGCAACTTCGAGCGCTTCCTCACCTTCGGCTACGGCCCCGCGGACGCGATCCTCGCGGACAACGCCGAATGGCTGGACGAGCTCAGATACATCCCCTTCCTGCGCGAGATCGGGCGGCACTTCACCGTCAACCGCATGCTCACCTTCGAATCGGTGAAGACGCGGCTGGAGCGCGAGCAGCCGCTCACCTTCCTCGAGTTCAACTACATGGTCCTGCAGGCCTACGACTTCGTGGAGCTGGCGCGGCGTCACGGCTGCCGCCTGCAGCTCGGCGGCTCCGACCAGTGGGGCAACATCGTCAACGGCATCGAGCTCGGCCGCAAGCTCGGCCTGCCCGAGCTCTACGGGCTCACCAGCCCCCTGATCACCACGGCGGACGGCCGCAAGATGGGCAAGACGGCGCAAGGGGCGGTGTGGCTTGCGCCGGAGATGCTCTCGGATCACGACTACTATCAGTTCTGGCGCAACACCGCCGATGCCGACGTCGGCCGCTTCCTGAGGCTGTTCACCGAGCTGCCCATGGACGAGATCCGCCGGCTCGAGGCGCTTCAGGGGGCCGAACTCAACGAGGCCAAGAAGATCCTGGCCTTCGAGGCGACGGCGCTCGCACGCGGGCGTGAGGCGGCGGAGCGGGCGGCCGCCATCGCGCGGCGGACCTTCGAGGAGGGCGGCAAGGCCGAGGGCCTGCCCACGGTGGAGGTGAGCGCGGAGGAGGCGGCGGCGGGCATCGGCATTCTCGACGCCTTCGTGCGCGCGGGGCTTGCCTCGTCCAGGAAGGAGGTGCGCCGACTCATCGCCCAGGGCGGCGCCAGGCTCGAGGACCGTCCGATCCGCGACGAGACGCTCGTGCTGACGGCCGCCGAGCTTTCGGCCGGGCCGCTCAAGATCTCCGCCGGCAGGAAGCGCCACGCGCTCATCCGGCTTGCCGAGTAGGCAGCCGCTCCGCGCGCCCTACAGCCAGCCCTTGTGCTTGAAGAAGAGGTAGGGCGCGATCGCGCTCACCAACATCGCCAGCAGCGCCAGAGGATAGCCGAAGGGCGAGGCGAGCTCCGGCATGTGCTGGAAGTTCATGCCGTAGATGCTGGCGATCAGGGTCGGCGGCAGGAAGATCACCGCCATCACCGAGAAGATCTTGATGACCTCGTTCTGCCTGAGGCTGATGAGCCCCAGCGCCGAATCCAGCAGGAAGTTGAGCCGACCGGACAGGAACGCCGCCTGCTCGCCGAGTGCCGCGACATCGGCGAGCTGGGTGCGGATCTCGCGCTCGATCTCCGGCTCGCCCCCGCGCGGGGCGTGCCGGGCGAAGAAGTTGAGCAGGCGCCCGAGAGTTACGAGACTCTGGCGGATGAGCCCGGTCAGCGTCTGGGCGCGGCCGATCCGGCGGACCATCGTCTCCAGATCGAGGTCGCGCGTGTGCTCCTGGAACACGAGCGAGCCGATCGCGGCCACCTCGCCATCGACCCGTTCCAGCAGATCGGCTCCGCGGTCCGTGGTGGCGTCGATGAGGGCGAGCAGCATCGCGTCGGCATGCCGACCCGCCTCGCCCCGCTCGACCAGCGCGGTGAAGCGCTGAAAGGGCTTGGAGTCGGCATAGCGCACGGTCACAAGGCGCTCGGCGGTCACGATGAAGGTCGCGGGCTCGAGCTGGGGGGTGGGGGTGTCCGCGCCGGTGACGACGCTAGCCGTCATGTAGAGTGCATGATCGGCCGCATAGAGGCGGCTCGAGATCTCGATTTCCGCCATCTCCTCGCGCGTCGGCAGATCGATGCCGAGCGCGCGGCGCACCAGCTCGCGCTCCGCGGGCTCGGGGCTTGCGAGATCCACCCACACGGCCTCGCGCAAAAGCCGCTCGGCATCGGGACCGGCCGGACGCGCCGCGAGCCGGCCGTCACCCGCGGGCAGAAAGCATGTGATCATCGCGCCATTCCGGTTTCTCCCCAGCCCATTGCCGGCCTGCGGCTCATCCTACCCGTTCGGCCAGCAGGCTGGCAACCCTTCGCCGCAGTGCCGGATCGAGGGCGCCGAGCGCCTCGACGAGACGTGCGGTGTGTGCGCGCAGGACATGGAGCTGGTCGAGAAGATCAAGGATGATCTCCACCCCCGTCTCGTTGACGCCGAGATCCTCGACGAGTTCGCGGATCAGCGCGACACGCGCGACATCGATCTCGGCGAACAGCGGCGCGCCGGCGGGATCGCGCATGGCGGGGACGACCAGCCCCAGCTGGCACCACCGCCTCAGCCTGCGGCGCGTCAGCCCGGCAACCCGTGCCACAACCTCGAGCTCGCTGTAGACGCGCATCAGGCCGTCTCCCTCATCTTCGCCCTTGGATCGTACGCGTGGCGCTTGCGCCATTCCTCCATGAAGGTCTTGAGCTCGGGATCGATCCGCTCGGGCAGCACGATCTTTAGCCTGACGAGCTGGTCACCGGTGCCGGTGCGGGTGCGGATGCCCTTGCCCTTGAGCCGCAGCGTGCGGCCCGAGGAGCTGCCGGCCGGAACGGTCACCTTCACGCGGCCGTCGAGTGTCGGCACCTCGACCTTGGCGCCCAGCACCGCCTCGTCGATGGTGATCGGCAGCTCGAGGACGACATCGCGCCCCTCGCGCCGGAAGAAGGGGTGCGGCGCGACGACGAGCTCGATCAGCGCGTCGCCGGGCGGCCCGCCATCGATGCCCGGCTCGCCTCTGCCCTTCAGCCTGAGGACATGGCCGGTCTCGACACCCGGGGGGATGGTCAGGTCGATGGTCGAGCCGTCGGCGAGCGTCAGCCGCCGGCTGCCGCCGCGCGCCGCGGTCACGAAGTCGACGGGCATGCGGTAGCGCACGTCCGCGCCGCGCCGGGCCATGCGCATGCGCGCCCCCCGCGTCCCGCGCCGCGCGGAGAAGAAGTCGCCGAAGAGATCCTCGATGTCGAAGAGATCCTCGAAGGCCGCTCCGCCCGCATAGCGGTCGTGACCGGGCCCGCCCGCGAAGTCGCGGTACCGGAAGGCGGGTCGCTCCTGACCCTGCTCGTCGATCTCGCCGCGGTCGTATTTCGCGCGCTTTTCCGGATCCTTGAGGATCTCGTAGGCGCGCGAGACGTCTTTGAATTCCTCCTCGGCCTTCTTGTCGCCGGGGTGCAGATCGGGATGCAGCTTCTTGGCCTTCTCGCGATAGGCCTTCGCGATCTCCTCCTGGCTCGCCGTCTTCGGCACGCCGAGAATGTCATAGAGCGATCTTGCCATCTTTTCCGTACCGTCTTCCTGCCCTGCACCACGCCGCAGGCGCCCGTCCCGCGCCCCTTCCTCCCCTTTCCCGCCGCCACAATAACGCTGGCCGCGCCAAATGTTTCCGCCTGGGGAACAATCTGGGAGTGCCGGGCATTCATGACACGAAGGCGTCGGCCGGCGCAGCTCCCGCGCCGGGCCGCGCGGCAGGAGCAGGAGACGAGCAGATGTGGGAACAGTGGCTGCTGAGGGATTCCCCTCTTCATGAGATCGACCGCCTGCGCCGGCTCTTCGAGGACTGGATCGCGGGTCTCGAGCGTGCCGGCGGCCTCGAGGCGCCGGAGTTTCCGCCGGTGCAGATCTGGGGCGACGAGCACGGCCTCATCCTCATCGCCGAGCTGCCGGGTGTCATTCCGGCCGACCTCGACGTGACGGTGCACCAGAACACGCTCACGATCCGGGGCACGCGCAAGGCGCCCGAGGAGCGCATCACCCGCTGGCTGCGCCGCGAGCGCGCGACCGGCGACTTCCAGCGCACCATCGCCCTGCCATTCCCCGTGGACGGCGGCAAGGTGAAGGCGAGCTTCGAGAACGGCGTGCTGACGCTCGAGATGCCGCGGCCCGAATCCGACCGCCCGCAGCGCATCCGGATCGCGGGCTGAGCCGCGCGAGGACGAAGGAGTTCGTGACCATGGCCGAGAAGAAGGAGATCAAGGTGCGGGTGGTGGAGGACGGCGTGAAGGAGACGGCCGAACGCATGGAGTCGCGGCCGGTCGTCGCCCCGCGCACCGACATCTACGAGACGGAGGACGCCGTCGTCTTCCTCATCGATCTGCCCGGCGTGCGGGTGGAGGATGCGGAGGTGACGGTGGACCGGAACGTGCTGACCGTGCGCGCCCGGCGTCCCTTCACGGCACCCAAGGGGCTGAACCGGCTCTACGCCGAATGGCGGCCGCGGGACTTCGAGCGGCGCTTTACGCTGGGCCCCGATCTCGACACCGCCAACATCGAGGCGAAGCTGCAGCACGGCGTGCTGCGCCTCGTGCTGAAGAAGCGCGGGCCGGAGCCCGAGCGCAAGATCGCCATCGAGGCGGCGTAGCGGATCACGGTCCGCATGCGGCGGGCCGGCGGGCGGTGCTCCAATTCCGCCTGCCGCCCGCCTTTCCGCCATCATCCAGGGCGCTCGGCGGGTCCAGCCGGGAGCGGTGCCGTGCGCCGAGGCGAGAGGAGAGCGCCACCAGCCGGCCGGCCTTCAGCCCCTGACGACCGACGCCCGACGGGCGACGACCGGTGGCCGGCGCCCCGCCCCGCGACGGGCTTGCCGCGGGCGGCGGCTTGCGTTATCTGCCCCCTGCCGCCAAGATGGCCGGCAGACCGTGAACGACAAGAAGGAAGGCGGGGAGCGGTCGGCAGAAACCGGTGAAGGCCGCCTGCGCGGGCACGCCGTCCGCGGCCGGGAGACGCGGGAAGCCGCGGCCTGCACACGGAACGACCGTCGGCAGCGGCCGTCCCTTGAACCTTCCGCACAGGATCCGCAGCCGGGCTTGCGCCTGCCGGCTTTTCCGGGGCACCGGCCGGCCGCGGACGGGATCTTTGGACCGCATGGAGGACGCCGATGCCAAGGAAGATCGTCGAGCGGCCCCAGCCGATCGAGTATCTCTCGATCCTCGACTGGACGGGCAAGGTCGACCGCAAGCTCGAACCCGACATCCCCGAAGAGACGCTGAAGACCATCTATCGCGCGATGCTCTTCTGCCGTCTCTTCGACGAGCGCACGCTCCAGCTCCAGCGTCAGGGCCGCATCGGCACCTTCGCGCCGATCAAGGGCCAGGAGGCGGCGCAGGTCGCGGCCGTGGTGCAGCTCAAGCCCACCGACTGGTTCATTCCCTCCTTCCGTGAGACGGCCGCCCAGATCTACCGCGGGCTCACCCCGCAGGACGTCTGGCTGTTCTATGCCGGCTACAATGAGGGCGTGCGGGTGCCGGACGACAAGCACGACCTGCCCCTGTGCGTGCCGGTGGCCAGCCAGTGCCAGCATGCGGTGGGCATCGCCTACGCCTCCAAATACAAGGGCACCGACGAGGTCACCATGGTCTTCCACGGCGACGGTGCCACCTCGGAGGGCGACTTCCACGAGGCGATGAATTTTGCGGGCGTCTACCAGCTGCCGGTGATCTTCGTCTGCCAGAACAATCAGTGGGCGATCTCGATCCCGCGCGAGCGTCAGACCCGCTCGAAGACCATCGCCCAGAAGGCGATCGCCTATGGCTTCGGCGGCATCCAGGTGGATGGCAATGATCCGCTGGCCGTCTATGTCGCGGCGCGAGAGGCGATCGAACGGGCCCGCAGCGAGTCGATGCCGACGCTGATCGAATGCGTCACCTACCGGCTCGGCGTGCACACGACCGCCGACGACCCCAAGCGCTACCGGCGCGACGAGGAAGTGAAGGAGTGGGAGAAGAAGGATCCGATCCCGCGGTTCGAGAAGTATCTGAAGGCGAAGGGCGTCATGACCGATGAGGACTTCGCCGGCCTGCGCGAGGAGATCCGGGACGAGCTCAAGCGCGCCTGGAAGGAGACGGAGGCGAAGATCAGGGAGTTCGAGGCCGGCTCGCCCGACGTGATCTTCGACCACATCTATGCCGTCGAGCCGCCTGAGCTCGCCGAGCAGCGCGCATACTTCCTGGAGCGGATCAAGCGGGAGGGTCGCCCCGATGCCTGAGCTGACGATGGTGGAAGCGCTGAACCTGGCGCTCAAGGAAAAGCTCGCCGAAGACGATCGCGTCGTCATCCTGGGTCAGGATGTCGGCGTGGACGGTGGCATCTTCCGTGTCACCCTGGGGCTCATCGAGGAATTCGGACCCGAGCGCGTAATCGACACGCCGCTGGCCGAAGCGGGGATCATCGGCATGGCCATCGGGATGTGCATGAACGGCCTCATCCCGCTGCCCGAGATGCAGTTCTCCGGTTTCTCCTACACCGCATTCCATCAGATCGAGAACCATGTGGCGCGCTACCGCTGGCGCACCCGTGGCCGCTTCCCGATGCCGATGGTGATCCGCATGCCCTATGGCGCGGGCGTGCGCGCCTTCGAGCTGCATTCGGAATCGCGTGAGGCCTATTGGGCGCATACGCCGGGGCTCAAGGTCGTGATCCCCTCGACTCCCCGCAAGGCCCGGGCGCTGCTGAGAGCCGCGATCGAGGATCCGGACCCGGTGGTCTTCTACGAGCCGAAGGCGATCTACCGCGCCTTCCGCGAGGAGGTGCCGGAGGAGCCCGAAACGCTTCCCATCGGCAAGGCGGAGGTCGTGCGCGAGGGCTCGGACATCACGCTCATGGCCTATGGCGCGATGATGCCGCGCACGCTGCAGGCGGCGGACATGCTGGCCGAAGAGGGCGTCTCGGCGGAGGTGATCGATCTGATGACGGTCTCGCCCATGGATGACGAAACGATCACCGCATCCGCGAAGAAGACCGGGCGCGTCGTCGTGGTGCACGAGGCCTGCCGCAGCTTCGGCCCGGCGGCCGAGATCATCGCGCGCCTCAACGACAAGGTCTTTTTCCACCTGGAGGCCCCCGTGGCGCGGGTGACGGGCTACGACATGCCGCCGCCCTTCTTTGCGCGCGAGCAGCTCTTCCTGCCGACGCCGCAGCGCATCGCCGACGAAGCGCGCGCGACACTGGCCCTCTAGGCGGCTCAACAGGTTTCAAGGAGGCAGGCATGCTGAAGGAATTCCGGCTCCAGGACCCCGGCGAGGGCGTGCACGAGGTCGAGGTGCTCGAGATCCTCGTCAAGCCCGGCGACCGGGTCGAGGACGGAGACACCGCCTTCGTCGTGGAATCCGACAAGGCCGCGATCGAGCTTCCGGCACCCTACGACGGGATCGTGAAGGACATTCCCGTCAAGGTGGGGGATACCGTGCGTGTCGGCGAATTGCTGATGACGGTGGAGACCGAAGACGAGGGAGAGGCCGCCGGTGCCGAGGCCGCCGAAGCCCCCTCCCAGGCCGCCGCCGTACCGGCGGCACCGGCCGCTGCGGCCTCATCGCGCCCGGCGCGCGAGGGGGAGGTGACGATCAAGGCCGCGCCGACAGCGAGGCGGCTCGCCAAGAAGCTCGGCATCGACCTCGCCGACGTCACGCCCTCCGGCGCCCATGGGCACATCACGAAGGCGGATGTGGAGCGTCATGCCGAGCGGCTCAAGGCGGGTGCTCCGGAGGCCGCACCCGCGGCGGCCGGGACGCCGAAGGCGGCTGCGGCCGAGGCGGCGGCACCGTCGGAGCGGCCGGCGCGGCCGGCGCGGCCGCAGGCTCCGGCGGAGCTGGAGGAACACATCCCGCTGCGTTCCATCCGCAAGGCGACCGCCGAGCACATGCAGCGCTCCTGGCGCGAAATTCCGCATGTCGTGCTCGAAGACCGCATCGACGTCACGAAGCTCGAGCGCTTCCGCCGCCGCCACAAGGCCGAAGTGGAGGCCGCCGGCGGCAAGCTCACGCTGCTGCCCTTCGTGATCAAGGCGACGGTCGCGACCTTGAGAAAGCATCCCCGCTTCAACGCCACCATCGACATGGCGCGCGGCGAGATCATCCAGAAGCACTACTACAACATCGGCGTGGCGCTGGATTCCGCGCGCGGGCTGATCGTGCCGGTGATCCCGAACGCGGACCGCATGAGCGTCTTCGAGATCGCGCTCTACTTGAGCGATCTCATCGCGCGGGTGCGCGACGGCAAGGCGGGCCCGGAGGAGCTGCAGGGCGGCACGTTCACCGTCACCAATATCGGCTCGCTCGGCGCCAACGGCCTGCTTGCGATGATCAACCATCCCGAGGTCGCGATTCTCGGCATGGGCCCGGGGCGGCTGGAGCCCGTGATCGTCGGCGATCTCGACGACTACGAGGTCGAGGCGCGCTATGTGGTGCCCTTCACGCTCACCTTCGACCACCGCGTCAACGATGGAGCGGACGGCGCGCGGTTTCTGGCCACTTTCCGCGAGCTGCTGTCCGATCCGGAGGCGCTGGCGCTCAAGGCCTGAGCGGACGGCGACCCGATCGCGAGACTTTGTTTCCACCCGGCGGTGGCGGACACGTCACCGCCGGTCGGTTTTCCGCATCCGTCACCGCGCCGCTACCGGCCGCCGCTGCTGCCGCCGTCCTCGGCAGCCTTCGCGACCTTTTCGACCTCGTGGAAGGTGCCGAGTCCGCAGGAGCCGACCTCCTGGCGCAGCCCCGTATCGATCACCGTGATGATGTCGAGATCGCAGAGCTCCGGAATGCTGAGGCTGTAGGAGATCGCCCGATCGCGGGCGAGCCCCGGGCAGGGATGCTCGAGCCTGCTGATGTAGAGCTTGCCGTTCTTGAGCTTGAAGAGGATGTTGCTGCGGTCGAGGATCTTCGTCTGGTCGATCTCCACCAGCCGCAGGCAGCGCTCGGTATGTCCCGTTTCCTTGTAGCCGGCGAGCGGGTCGTCCTTTTTGGCGCCGTCATCCGCCGCGGCCTTCCCGGCGAGCGCGGCCCACGTGACCGCACCCAGGACCGCGGCCATGCGGGTGATGCGGGTCTTCCTCATGGTGATCTCCTTTCCTGCTGCTTGACGGGTGCGCACGACCCGTGCCGAAGGGAACGTCTTCGCGCCGGCGAAGTTCCCGGTCTCGCGGGGTCTACTCCGCCGCCAGCCGGGAGGAGCCTTCGCCCGAGGGCAGGAGCAGCGCGGCGGCATGCTCGCCGAGCCACGCCCAGAATTCGTCGAACAGCCGCATCAGCATCGGCAGGCCGGGGCCGGGCCGCCTTCCGTCGGCGGCAAGATACAGCCTGCGCGCACATTCGATCTGGATCGCGTGGCGGCCGCGGGCGGGCGCGGCATGGCGGCGGACGGTGTAGCCGCCCTCGAACGGGCTGTTGATGGCGACCGAAAGCCCCCGGGCGCGGAAGAAGGCGGCGAGCGCTTCCGTGACCTCCCTTGCGCAGCTCGCACCGCATGCGTCGCTGAGCACGATGTCCGGAAACGGCGTGATCCCGGGAATCTCGGGTGTCGAATGCAGGTCGACCAGCAGGGCGCCGCCGCAGCTTGCGGCCGCCACGGCCAGCCGCCGCGCGATCAGGCGGTGGTAGCCGAGATGATGGCGATGGAGCCGGAGCAGCAGATCCTCCCGTGACAGGCGCCTGCGCCGCAACGGCCTGCCGGCGGCCCCGAGGCGCGGGAGCACGCCGAGCCCCGCCCTGGCGCGCGGATCATCGGGATCGGCCCAGTCGGCAAGTGCGCCGCTCACCACCCGGGGATCGATCGCGAACGGAGCGCGGTTGAGATCGAGGAAGGAGCGCACCGGCAGGCCGGCGACAACGCCGATCCCGACTCCGGGTGCACCGAGCGCCAGCAGATCGACGAAGCGGTCCGAAAGCTCCGCCGGATCGACACCCGCGCACAGCTCGCGCAGAAGTTCCGGCGGCACGAGCCGGCCGGCATGAGGCACCGCCACCAGAACCGGCCGCGGCGATCCCGCCGGCGGTATCCATCTTGCGGACGGCAGATCCCGCATCGCACGCCTGCTCCCTCGGTACCTCCGACGCGAAGAACCCGGCGTTCAGCCTCGCAGGCTTCGCCCGGCAACGCAAGCGGGTGACGCGCTCGCGCACGGCGGGGCTGGACGCGATCCGCCAAATCGGCATGATGGCGGCGAACGGGAGAGGCGTCGCCTTTCGCGATTCCCTCCCCCGATTGCGCATGACGGCGCATGGGAGGAAGGGCCATGGACGGCGCGCGCGGCGATCGAAGGGCCCACCGGCCGGAAGCCGGGGCGGGCTTCTGGCGCAGCCGCCGGGGCGAAGGCCGGCTCGTGCTGGCGCTAGCGGGCGGCTGGTGCCTCGCGAATGCCGCCGCGATCGCGCGGGCGATCGAGGACGCGCTGCCCGGGCTCGGCGCCGGGCGGGCCGAGCGCGTCATCCTCGATCTGGACGGGGTGGAGGAGCTGGACACCACCGGGGCGTTCCTCGTCATGCGCATGAAGGAGCGCCTGGCGTCCGCGGGCGCCGCCGTAGAGGTCGAGGGCGGTACGCCGGCTCAGCGCGCGCTGCTCTCGCTCGTGGCCCGCGAGCGGCCCGAGGCGGTGCCGCCGATGCCCGGCCCGCTGCCGCTTCTCGCCTTCGTCGAGGACATCGGCCGCGCCACGGTCACGATCATCAACAATTTCGGCGTGCTGCTGTCCTTCTTCGGGCATGTCGTGTGGACGTGGCTGCGCGGCCTCCTGCGGCCGCGGCGCATCCGCATCGTCCCGCTCGCCTACCAGATGGAGCGCGCCGGCATCCGCGCGATGCCGATCGTCGGGCTCATCTCCTTTCTGATCGGCGCCGTCGTGGTGAACCAGGGCGCCGTGCAGCTCGAGAAATTCGGGGCCGAGATTCTGGTCAGCGACCTCGTCGGCATCTCGGTCCTGCGCGAGCTCGGGATCCTGCTCACCGCCGTCATTCTCGCCGGCCGGTCGGGAAGCGCGTTCACCGCCCAGATCGGCTCGATGGTGCTGAACGAGGAGGTGGATGCGCTCAAGACCATGGGACTCAACCCCGTCGAGGTTCTGGTGCTGCCCCGCATTCTGGCGCTGCTCGTGACCCTGCCGCTGCTCACCTTCTATGCCGACGTCATGGGGCTTCTCGGCGGCTGTCTCATGGCCAATCTCCAGCTCGGCGTCGACTTCACGCAGTTCACCGAGCGTCTGCGCGAGGCCACCGACTGGCAGGACTTCGCCATCGGCATCATCAAGTCGGTCTTCTTTGCGGCCATCATCGCGGTGGTCGGCTGCTTCCACGGCCTCGTGGTCGAGCGCAACGCCGAATCTGTCGGCCGCCACACCACGGCCTCGGTGGTGGAGGCGATCTTCATGGTGATCGTGCTGGACGCCTTCTTCGCCGTCTTCTTCACGACCATCGGTTGGTAGGGGAGCGCACGGCATGACCGGCAGCGATGCGCAGGCGGTGAGCGAGGTTCAGGATGCGGGACGCGGGCGCGAGGTGGTGGTGCGCGTGCGCGGGCTCGTCAACCGCTTCGGCGCGCAGACGGTTCATGACGGACTCGATCTCGATCTCTACCGCGGCGAGATCCTGGGCGTGGTCGGCGGTTCGGGGTCGGGCAAGTCGGTTCTGCTGCGCTCCATCGTCGGCCTCCAGCGCTTCGCCGCCGGCCGGATCTCGGTCTTCGGCCGCGATATCGCCGCGATGTCGGCGGACGAAGAGGAGGCGGTGCGCCGCCGCTGGGGGGTGCTGTTCCAGCACGGTGCGCTCTATTCCGCGCTCACCGTGGGCGAGAACGTCGAAATCCCCTTGCGGGAGTTCTACCGCCTGCCGCCACGGCTGCGCTGCGAGCTCGCCTGCCTCAAACTTTCGATGGTGGGCCTCGACCACGACGTCTTCGGCAAGCATCCGGCCGAGCTGTCGGGCGGCATGCGCAAGCGGGCCGCGCTGGCGCGCGCGCTGGCGCATGATCCGGAGCTGCTGTTCCTCGACGAGCCGACCTCCGGGCTCGATCCGATCTCGGCGGCCGCCTTCGACGAGCTGATCCGCTCGCTCAAGGAGGCGCTGGGGCTGACGGTCTTTCTTGTCACCCATGATCTTGATAGCCTGTTCGCGATCTGCGACCGCGTGGCGGTGCTGGCGGAAGGGCGGGTGATCGCGATCGGACCGCTTGAGGAGGTCGTCGCCTGCGAGCACCCGTGGATCCGGTCGTATTTCCATGGGCCGCGCGGGCGCGCGGCGCTGCTGGCACGGGACGCGCAGCGGCGGGCCGGGACTCCCTCGCGGAGCGGAAAGGGCTGACGTCTGATGGAAACCCGCGCCCATTTTCTCGTCATCGGCAGCGTCGTGCTGGCTCTCGTGACCGCGGCCTTCGGCTTCGTCATCTGGCTCACGCGCGCAGACGTTGATCGGGAGACGCTGCGCTACCGGATCTATTTCGACGGTCCCGTCTCGGGGCTGACGAAGGGCTCCAGCGTGCGGCTCAACGGCGTGCCGGTCGGCAGCGTCAAGCGCATCCGGATCCCGCCCGAGGATCCCTCGAAGGTGCTGGTGGAGGTGGAGATCGGCGCCGACGTGCCGATCACGCAGGGAGCCGTCGCCCGACTCGAGATCCTCGGATTCACGGGCGCGGCCTTCGTCCAGATCCGTGGTGCCCCGACTGGCGAGCGCCTTGCACCGGGGCCGGACGGCGAGCCGCCGGTCATCCCGTCCGAGCGTTCGCCCATCCAGCAGGTTTTCGAGGAGGCGCCGGATTTCATCAACGAGGCCATTCTCGCGATCAACGCCGTGCGCCAGTTGCTCAATGAGGAAAACCGCCGGCGCGTCGCCGGCACGCTGGCGCATCTGGAATCGCTCGCCGCCGCCCTCGACGGCCAGAAGGACGAGATCGCGGGAACCATCGCGGACACCCGCGCCACCATCCGGGCGCTGCGTGAGACGGCCGAGAGCATCACCCGCACCGCCGACAGTCTCGATGCGCTGGTGCAACGGGAAGGCCCCGCTACTCTGGACGAGGCGCGCGATGCCTTCGCCGCATTGAAGACCTTCGCCGAGACGCTCGATGCGGTCGTGACCCGCAACGGCCCCGCGATCGACCGCTTCGCGGGCGACACCCTGCCGGAGATCGGCGCGCTCATCTCCGATCTCAGACGCGCAACCCGCAGCCTCGACCGGCTCCTGCGGCGTCTCGAGGAGAACCCGTCCCAGATCATCTACGGGCGGCCGCGTCCCGAATACGTGCCGCCCGCGGAAGGGGGTAAGAACCGATGATCCGCTGCACCACGGCGAAGAGCCTGGGCGCTCGGGCCCTCGCGCTCTGCCTTCTCGCGCTTCCTGGGGGATGCGGCGGCCTCCTGTCCGGTGGCGATACCGGTCCCGCGCCGACCTACTATCTTCTTGAAAGCCCGGCGCCGCCCGCCGATGCCGCCCCGCGCCTCAAAGAGCAAGGGGGCGGCCCGCAGATCGTGATGATCCTGGAACCGAGCCTGCCGGGCGCGCTTGCGACGGACGGGATCGCCATCCGCATCGGTGCCCATCGCATCGCGTATCTCGCGGGCGCGCGCTGGTCGGACGAAACCCCGCTCATGCTGGCACGGCTGCTGCGTCATGCGGTCGACACCCTGCCGGACGTGGTCGCGATCTCGGAAGACGAAGTCGGCGTCGTGCCGAACTGGCGGCTGGTCTCGGAGGTGGATGCCTTCTATGCGGAAGCCACGGGGGCGGACGCCGCGCCCACGCGCGTTGCGGTGCGGCTGACCGCCCGCCTCATCGCGGCGCGCCCCGCCGATCTTTTCGCGGAGCGCAGCTTCACGGCCGAAAAGCCGGTCACGGGGGGCGATCCCGAGGCGATCGTCTCCGCCTTCAATGCGGCGGCCGGCGAGGTCGCCCGCGCGCTCGCCTCGTGGCTCCGGGAGCAGCTGCCGCGCGACCAGCGTCACACCGGCGGGTGACGCCTTCCCATCGCGTCGTTCGCCGGCTTGACCGGCGAACCCATGAGGCGGCCGAGGCATTCCCGGCGGCCGAGATTGCTCCGCGCTCCGCTGGACCCGCCGGTCAAGCCGGCGGGTGACGAGGAGAGAGCGCCGGCGTGCGGCTCCCTCCTTTTTTCGTCATTCGCCGCGAAAGCGGCGAATCCAGCCGTCGCAGAGGACGATCCCGGTGCTTGAGGTTGTCTCCGCTGCCGGCTGGACCCGCCGGTCAAGCCGGCGGTTGACGATGGCTAGGTGCGACGGCGGGTGACGCCTTCCCATCGCGTCGTTCGCCGGCTTGACCGGCGAACCCATGAGGCGGCCGAGGCATTCCCGGCGGCCGAGATTGCTCCGCGCTCCGCTGGACCCGCCGGTCAAGCCGGCGGGTGACGCAAAGAAAGCGACGGCGGGTGACGCTTCCCATCGCGTCGTTCGCCGGCTCGACCGGCGAACCGAGCCCACAGTGGTGACAGCACCCGGCTCAGGGGATCGCCCCGCTGGCGGTTGGACCCGCCGGTCAAGCCGGCGGGTGACGAGGAGAGAGCGCCGGCGTGCGGCTCCCTCCTTTTTTTCGTCATTCGCCGCGAAAGCGGCGAATCCAGCCGTCGCAGAGGACGATACCGGTGCTTGAGGTTGTCCCCGCTGCCGGCTGGACCCGCCGGTCAAGCCGGCGGTTGACGAAATAGAAATAATGGTGTGCCGGCGGCGAGAACAACAGACCGCGCGGGTGGGTGATGGGGGAGGACGCATGGGCGGGTGATGCTCACCCATCGCGTCGTGCGCCGGCTTGACCGGCGAACGCAACGGCTGGTGCGCGTGGGCCGCTCACCCCTCCGGCGCGAGGGGCAGCGTGACGGTGAACCGGCTGCCTTCGCCCGGGGTGGACTCGACGGTGATGTCGCCGCCCATGAGCCGCGCCAGCTCGCGCGAGATGTGCAGCCCCAGCCCCGCGCCCTCGTTGCGATGGGCATAGACGCTGTCGCGAAGCTGGTGGAACTTCTCGAAGATCCGCTCCCGGGCCTCGGGCGGAATGCCGATGCCGGTGTCCCAGACCGTAAGCGAGGCCGCGCGCGCGCGCTTGTCGAGCCCGACGTCGATCCCGAGCCTGCCTCCGGCCGGCGTGAACTTGATGGCGTTGGTGAGAAGGTTGACGAGGATCTGCAGCAGCCGCCGCTCGTCCGCCAGAACCTCGGCCGGGCCGACGGACTCCGGTTCGACAAGGGCGAGCCCCCGCTCCTCGGCCCGCAGGCGCACGAAGGCGAGCGCCTGCTCGATCGCCGCCGCAAGCGGCACGGGGCGGATGTCCAGCACGAGATTGGCCGATTCCATCACGGAGACGTCGAGCAGATCATTGATCAGCGCAAGCAGGTGCCGCCCGGCCTTCTCGATGTCCCGCGCATAGGCCTTGTAGCGGTCGTCGAGCTTGCCGAAGACCTCCATCCCCATCGCGCCCGCGAAGCCGATGATGGCGTTCAGCGGCGTCTTCAGCTCGTGGCTCATGGAGGCGAGGAACTCGTTCTTGGCCTTGAGCGCGGCCTCCGCGCGGGCATGGGCGAGATCGAGCTCGAGATTCTTCTTCGTCAGCGTCTCCAGCACCTCTTCCAGATGCCGCTGGGCGGCCCGGCGCCGCTCCGCCTCGCGCGCGGCGAGCGTGATGTCGATGCCGGCGCCGCGATAGCCCTGGAAGCTGCCGTCGTCGGGATCGAAGACGGGCACGCCGGCGAGCTGGCAGACGCGTTCACCGCCGTCCTCTCCCGCCTCCTCCGCCGCCATCGCGAAGCCGACGCCCCGGAAGGGGCGGCGCGCCGCGATCGCCTCGCGCAGCGACTCCTCCAGCTCCCGCTGACCGGCGGGATCCGCGATCTCCCAGAGGTAGCGCCCCTCCCACAGGGCCGCAGGCGTCCCGGTGAGCGCCGCGAAGCGCTCCGACACGTAGCGCAGCCGCCCTTCCCGGTCGGTTTCCCAGAACCAGTCGCCGCTCGCACGCGCGAAATCGTTGAAGCGCCGGCGCGCCCGCACGGCCTCGCGCCGCTCGATGACCTCGCGCGTGACGTCCACGTAGATGGCGCCGACCGCCTCGATGCGCCCGCGTTCGTCCAGCACGGGGAAATGATGCCCGCGCCAGCAGCGGCGCCCGCCCGATCCCGGCACCCACTCGTCGAAGGCGACGGTGCGCCCCGTGAGCAGGACCTCGTCCAGCACCCGGCGATAGCCGGCGGAGACCTCCTCGCCGTATTCCCCGACACCCGGCCCGAAGCGGCTCTCCTCGGCCGCCTCCAGAACATCCGCGAAGCGCGCGTTGCCGAACACGAAGCGCCCGTCGGCAGCGACCAGACAGAAGGGATGCGCATCGTCGATGAGGCCGGCCCGGGCGCGCGCGAGAAGACGCTCGAGAGAGGGACGACGGACGACCTCCGCGCGCGCGTCGTTCGGCGCATCGCCCGGCCGTGCCGCCGCGTCGTCGGAAAGCCGGGCGGGTGCCCGGTCGCGTGCGTCCTCGACCTTGCCCGGCCGCGCCGGACGCAGCGCCTCGGCCCAGCTGCGCAGATCGATCGCCTCCGCCATGCGGCCGCCCCTTGCGCCCCCGTCAGCAGACATCGCGAAGCTCCTCCAGCGCTTCCTCGTAGGTCCGGTCGAGCCGCCAGTAGAAGAGGGCGATGCGCGCCTTCTCTTCTCCGATCTTGTCGAACAGCTCGAGGATCCGCTCGAGGACCGCGGGAGGTTGGGCGCGCTGGCCGTTGCGCAGCTC